>NZ_JACSEU010000001.1:1200000-1800000 GCF_014334335.1 Treponema sp. Marseille-Q3903 | reverse complement strand
AGTTTTATCGACATGCGTTACTTCAACCCTCAGATTGCTGATTTGATCTCTTCGATTATCATTTACGCCTGTGCGTTCGTCTTGTTCATCAAAGATATCCTTTCAAAGTTCAACAAAAATAAAGATGATATAAATGCGAATGCTGAAAAGGAGGCTAAATAATGCTGATCATTCAATATACATTGATTTATGCTTCTGTTTTAATACTTGTCGCTCTAGGCGGAATGTTTTCCGAACGAAGCGGTATAATAAACATCGGTCTTGAAGGTATCATGGTGTTCGGGGCGCTCGGCGGTGCTTTTGTTTTGTTTGCTCTGCCGTCAGGAACTAACCCTGTGTTGATTATCGTTCTCACGCTTTTGGCAAGTGCAATTTTTGGTATTTTGCTTTCAGTCTTGCTCGCTGTCGCTGCAATAAAGTTTAAAGCTGACCAGACTCTCGTCGGTACTGCAATGAACATGCTCGCAACAGCTGCTGCAACTGTAATTGTAAAATCGTACAATTCGGCAAACTCAGGTGGCGATAACGTCTCTGCAATTCTCGATTACATTCAAAACAGAAGGGTTTTCCTTTTCAAAATCGGAAGCATTGAATTGAACTGGTACATGGTTCTGACTGTGATTATCCTTGCAATTTCTGTTTTAATTTTGAAAAGAACACGTTTTGGAATGCGCCTTATGGCTTGCGGCGAGCATCCTCAAGCTGCTGCGAGCGCAGGGATAGATGTACTCAAAATGCGTTACTGCGGTGTATTCATTTCAGGATTTTTAGGCGGTATAGGTGGAATTATATACATTACGGCGGCAAACTCTCAGTGGGATTTTATATACGGCGTTGCAGGAGCCGGATTCCTTGCGCTCGCTGTAATGATTTTCGGACAATGGAACCCTGTCAGAATCGCATTGTCGGCGCTGTTTTTTGGCTTTTTCCGTGCTATTGCAGATGCATATATGGGCTACGATGTGCTTGTAAATCTTGTTTCAGGTGAATTTTATAAGATGCTTCCATATATAATCTCTTTGATTGTGCTTGCATTTACCTCTAAAAAATCTAAGGCACCTAAAGCAGAAGGTATCCCTTACGATAAATGTCAACGTTGATTATGGATTATTTATACGCACTTCAGACGCTCAAGAGCAATCTCCCTGAGTTTGTCAATTACATTTTTGTATTCATCTCTGAATATCTCACAAAACTCTTGATAGTTTTTGTCGCTCTCATCTACTGGTGCATTGATAAAAAGGCAGGAAAAGAGATTTTGCTCAGTTATTCATTTGCTTATTCTTTTAATCAGACTGTAAAAAACATCGCTTGTGTTTACAGACCTTGGATAAAAGATGCGAGACTTCACGTAGACCCGCTTGCAGAAAAAACTGCAACAGGATATTCATTTCCGAGCGGTCACACAGTGATGGCTGCATCTTTGTACGGAGGAATAAGTGTCTGGAAAAAAAATAACAAATTGATTGTCGTACTTATGTCATTTTTAATATTGCTGACTGCTTTTTCACGCAACTGGCTTGGTGCCCACACATTGCAGGATGTCGTTGTCGCCGTGTGCATCGCTGCCGTTTCGCTGTGCGTTGTGAATTTATTCAAATTGGTGATTGAAAAACATCCAAAAATCGATTTTGCAGTCATGTCGGCAGGAGTTGTTATTTCTATTGCAATTCTTGTTTTTCTTAATGTAAAAAAATATCCTATTGACTATTCTCCTTCAGGTCAGATTCTTGTAGATCCGTATAAAATGCTGACAGACTGTTATACTGCGTGTGGAATTTCCTGCGGAACTTTGATCGGATGGTATCTTGAACGTCATTTTGTAAAGTTTGAATTGGAAGGAGTCAGCGTAAAAGAAAAAATCATTCGTGGGGCTGTCGGTGTAGTTATTTTTGCTTTTCTTTACGCTTGTCTTCCGTTTGTTCTAAATTTTTTCGGGGCGCACATATCTCACCTTATAAAATATTTTATTATTTTTTTTATGATCATGTTCGGATATCCTTTTTGTTTTGAACATTGCAAAAAACATAAAAGATAAGATTTATCTGGTCAATACATCATTTTTTGTTCAGAGATGTTTGATATGTCTTTGATATCTTATTGCATATTTTTACATAAAAATGTATATTTATTGTATATTTATACATTTTAGGAGTTTTATATGTCAAAAGATAAAGTAATTCTTGCGTATTCGGGTGGACTTGATACAACTGTAATTATTCCATGGCTTAAAGAAAACTATGATTATGATGTAATTGCAGTTTGCATAGATGTCGGACAGGGAGACGATTGGGAAGCGATAAAATCTCGCGCTTTAAAAACAGGAGCGGCTGCTTGTTACGTCGTCGATGCAAAACAGGAATATATTGAAGAATATGTATGGCCTGCGTTGAAGGCAAATGCAGTCTACGAAGATGAATATCTTTTGGGAACTTCTACTGCTCGCCCTTTAATCGGAAAAATCCTCGTCGAATACGCGCGTCAGGAAAAAGCTGTCGCAATATGCCATGGTGCTACGGGAAAAGGAAATGATCAGGTTCGTTTTGAATTTGCAATAAAAGCGTTTGCTCCAGATATCAAAGTGATCGCAGCTTGGCGTGATGATAAGTGGAATATGGACAGCCGTGAAGCTGAAATAAAGTTTCTTGAAGACCGCGGACTTGAAGTTCCGATGAAAAAAGACCAGTCTTACTCACGCGATGAAAATATCTGGCATCTTTCACACGAAGGGCTTGAGCTTGAAAAAACAGAAAATGAGCCTAACTACAAACACATGTTGCAGAATACAGTTGTTCCTGAAGAAGCATCTGAAAAAGGCGAGTACGTTACAATTGATTGGGAAAAAGGCATTCCTGTCGGGCTAAATGGAAAAAAGATGGATTCGCTAGAGCTTTTGCAAGAACTGAACAAAATAGGCGGACGCAACGGCGTTGGACTTGCAGATATATGCGAAAACAGATTTGTAGGAATGAAATCTCGCGGCGTTTACGAAACTCCCGGTGGCTCAATTCTTTACTACGCACACAGGATGATGGACCATATCTGCCTTGATAAAGATACATACCACTTCAAACAGCACATCTCACTAAAAATGGCTGATTTAATTTACGAAGGAAAATGGTTTACAACGCTGATGGATTCGTGCATGGCTTTTGTAGATAAAGCAGAAGAAAATGTGACAGGCTGGTCAAAAGTTAAAGTTGTTAAAGGGGCAATTAGAGGAGCCGGAGCCGCTTCTAAATATTCATTGTACAACGAATCAATCGCATCGTTTACAACCGGCGAACTGTATGACCACAAAGACGCACAAGGGTTCATCACTCTTGCAGGACTTCCGATAAAAGTTCGCGCTATGATGGAACAGCAGGTCGGAGAAGGGCAGGCGATAGCTTCAAGCAAAAACCTCAAAAAAAGACCGACAGAGTAAATTTCGCTGTAAAAACGCCGTTTTTCTTCTCATAAAATAATCACTTTTGCAGCGGCATAAGATTTTGCGTTTCATAAAAAAATGTAGCAAACCTCAAATAAATCTTATTCGGTCAGAAGTTTTTGTTGTTCGAAACCGGTGTTTTTTATCTTTTCGTAGAAGTTTGTCACCGTCGCTTTGATATAAGGACCTACATATATTGCGGCAATTCCGCATGTTACAAAGCAAAGGAGGTACCACCAAAAGAAGCTCAAAAGAAGAACGAATAATTCACTTTTGTGTCCATCCATCATCTTTTTTGATTTTTTCATAGCCTCGTATCCGCTCAGTTCAGGCTCATCTGCGATGATGTAATAAGTCATTGAATACTTAAGTGAGGCTATGATTCCCGGGATTACAAACAATAAACTCCACAGGAAAACAAAAATTCCTGTCAAAAACGACGCTACAAATGATGTACCGAACTGTTTGAAACCCATAAAACCTGTTTCGAGCTGTCCTTTACCTTTTCGCACAACTTCAAGCATAAATAAAGTTTCACCCAGATACAATGGCCCTATCAGTAGCAGTTCTCCTAAAAATGTAAAAGATGCAACCGACAGTATAAGTCCGAAAATAATTCCCAACCCGAAGTAGGTTAGAATGTTGCCCGAGATTTGCTTTTTTGCCGCCGTCTTTAATTCAATTCTGTCAATAATCATAATAATACCTCCGATTATTTTTTTAATATGATTGCAGGCTCAACTGATGCAATTTTGCGTAATATTATATTATTTTTTTTATGCTTTTTTTTTTGCTTTGTCAATCCGCTCATGTTTCTTGTTTACGTTTCCTCGTCTTTGCGGCATATTTTTTGTCATGTTTTTGTACACATTCCATAATCTCGATAATTTTGATAATCTGTCAACAACTTTTTGATAATCTTGAAACGCACCTCTGATAATGATAGTATAATAAAGTCAATTTTAAATAATGCTGTGTTGTTAGACAGGCTAATTACACGGTAATTTATAGGAGCATAATATGACATACACTGCAGAAGTGGAACATATGTGTCCTTTAGCTAAAGGCGCATATCATGGACCTGCACCTATCCCCGAAGAAGGCGAATGGGTTCAGGTAAAGAAGATTGAAGACGTATCAGGCTTCACTCACGGTATCGGCTGGTGTGCACCACAACAGGGAGCTTGCAAACTTTCTTTAAATATAAAGAAAGGTATAATTGAAGAAGCACTTGTTGAAACAATCGGTTGTTCCGGTATGACACACTCGGCTGCTATGGCTTCCGAGATTCTTATCGGAAAAACATTGCTCGAAGCTTTGAATACAGACTTGGTTTGTGATGCTATCAACACAGCAATGCGAGAACTGTTCCTCCAGATTGTATACGGACGTTCACAGTCTGCTTACTCTAAAGACGGACTTAAAGTTGGTGCGTCTTTGGAAGACCTTGGAAAAAATCTCCGCTCACAAGTTGGAACAATGTTTGCTACGCGCAAAACAGGCCCTCGCTACCTAGAGATGACAGAAGGTTATGTAGAAACTTGTGCAATCGACAAAGAAGGTCAAATCATAGGTTACAACTGCATCAACTTCGGTAAATTGATGGACGCTCTGAAAGCCGGAAAACCTGCTGAAGAAGCTATCAAGGGTGCGCGCACTCATTACGGTCGTGTAACAGAAGATCAGGGTATGGTAAAACTTATCGACCCTCGTAAAGAGTAAGTTTCTAGATTTTTCAAACCGCATCACAGCGTTAAGTTTAATAAGAGGTAAAATCAATGGCAACATTATTTGAAGATTTTGAGGGCCGCATTCCACAAGTTAATAAGGCTCTAAAAGAATATGGTTTCTCTGAAGGAGAAAAAGGATTGAATGAAGCCCTTGAGCTTTGTAAATCTATGGGATTCAATCCGTATGAAATTTGTCAGTCGACACAACAGATTTGTTTTGAAGATGCAAAATGGGCTTATGTATTAGGTTCGGCAATTGCAATTAAAGAAGCTCAGAAATCGGGAGATAAAACCGGTTCTGAGGCTGCTGCTAACATCGGAAAAGGACTTCAAGCATTTTGTCTGCCCGGCTCTGTAGCTGATGACCGCAAAGTTGGAATCGGTCACGGAAATCTAGGTGCTCGTCTTCTTTCCGAAGAGACACAGTGCTTTGCTTTTTTGGCTGGACACGAATCTTTTGCGGCTGCCGAAGGCGCTATCAAAATTGCTGCAAACGCAAACAAAGTACGCAAGAACAAACTTCGAGTTATCTTGAACGGTCTTGGAAAAGACGCTGCTCAGATTATTTCTCGCATCAACGGATTTACGTACGTTCAGACACAGTTTGACTATTTCAACGGGGAAGGAAGGGACAGAGCACTTAAAGTTGTAAAAGAAGTTCCATACGGAAACAATCCCGACAGACTCATTGTAAAATGTTACGGTGCAGATGACGTTCGCGAAGGTGTTGCAATCATGTGGCACGAAGATGTAGATGTTTCTATCACTGGTAACTCAACAAACCCGACACGTTTCCAACACCCTGTTGCCGGCACTTACAAGAAAGAAAGACTTCTTGAAGATAAGAACTATTTCTCTGTAGCTTCCGGCGGTGGAACCGGTCGTACGCTTCACCCTGACAACATGGCTGCAGGGCCGGCATCTTATGGGTTTACAGATACACTCGGACGAATGCACTCTGATGCACAGTTCGCAGGTTCTTCATCAGTCCCAGCTCACGTCGAAATGATGGGATTTATGGGAATGGGTAATAACCCTATGGTAGGATGTACTGTTGCCTGTGCAGTTGCTGTTGCAGAAGGCTTGAAAAAATAACATGTGAATGAATCTTAAATAGTTTATATCCCCGGGTTTTGAGCAAAAATCTGAATCCGGGGTATATTTTTTGTTCAGCAGAGTTATATCTAAATTGTTTGCAAAGTCGATCAACCGACAAAATATGAATAAAGAAAAGAAAGAAACGAGACTTTCAAGTTTAATCGATAAAGCGATATTCGATTACAAGATGATTGAAAAAAACGACCGTATTTTGGTCGGAGTAAGCGGCGGTAAAGATTCTACCGCACTGCTTGAGTATTTTTCAAACAGAGTAAAACGTCCAGACTTCAATTTTGAATACAAAGCGCTTCACATCCACAGCGATTTTGCTCCCCCATTTCCGAAAGAGATTTACAGTTTAATCAAAAAGTGGGACGTGCCGTACGAAGTCTTAGATGTAAATATTTTAGAGAGAGTAAAGAGTGACCAAAAGATGAGCTGCTGGTGGTGTTCGACTCAGAGGAGAACAGAGCTGCTTAATTATGCAATTCAACACGGCTTCAATAAGATTGCGCTCGGTCATCACCTTGATGATATGCTCGAAACATTTTTGATGAACATGTTAGGTAAAGGTGAAATCTCTACTATGCCACCTTGCCTCAAGTACGATAATTTTCCGGTTACAATTATCCGCCCACTGATATATGTGTGTGAAGAAAAGTTGATAAAACACGCCGTTGAACGAGGATATTCAAGGTACACATGCACATGCGATTATCAAGATAATTCTGCACGCAAAAATGCAAGAAAGCTTTTGGAACAGTTGACTGAAGGCAGCAATTCAAAAAAATATATGATGCTAAATGCACTGAAAAACGTTGTCCCTCAGTATTTACCATAAAAAATATTCCGCATGAAATGGCAACGAAATTGCACTTAAATGACAATGAAGATAAAATGTTTACTCTATCTGTTTATATTTTTTTCAATAAAATCTTTTTTAAGGTCTTTTAACTTTTCGGTCAAAGAAACTTTATAAACATGCGGATTTAAGATTCTTTTATATGATTCATCAAATGCTTCAAGTCCGTTTTGCATATTTTTGCGGCTGATTTTTAATTGCTCTGCATCTGGAATACGAGGCTGAACTCTTGCACCTTTTTCAATTCGTTTTTTCAGCAACGATTCAACTTTTGCAGCTTTGCATGAAAACTGCCTGTAATCAACCATCGGATGATAAAAGTGATATTCTTTACCGCTTTCAACTGTCTCATTCTCTAGTGCAAGGATATCTGCACATGCCATTCCTTGTTCATCATATAAACGGTACACGTTTTTAATACCCGGATTCGTTGTCTTTGCAGGGTTGTCGCTAAATTTCATTGCAGGTATCATTGTATCGGTTGACTTGTCATGCCGTGCAGCAAGTTTGTATACGCCTGTGAACGAAGATTCGTTTCCTCCTGTCACCATGTGAGTGCCGACGCCCCAACTGTCGATAGGAGCACCTTCCATCACCAAAGTCGTGATTATCTCTTCAGTCAGTTCATTTGAAACGCTTATTTTTGCTTGCGGATACCCTGCGTTGTCGAGTTCTTTTCGGACTTCGTTTGAAAGATAGGAGATGTCTCCCGAATCAAGCCGAACACCAAAATTGTAACCTTTTTCAACAAGTTCCCCGCCGGCGATTATCGCATTTTTTATTCCCGATTTCAAAGTGTCGTAAGTATCGATTAAAAATACCGAATTAGTCGGATATATCTTTGCGTACTCTCGGAATGCTTCAAGTTCAGAACTGTGAGACATTATCCATGAGTGAGCCATTGTTCCCATCACTTTTATACCGAATTCTTTTCCGGCAAGAGTATTTGAGGTTCCTGCAGCGCCGCCGATATACGAAGCCCGTGTTGCACTCATTGCCCCGTCTGGTCCTTGTGCACGCCGCAGTCCAAATTCCATGATTGGCGCTTTTTTGCTTGCCAGCCAGATTCGCGCTGTTTTTGTCGCGATGAGGCTTTGGAAATTTATGTGATTTAATATGAGTCCTTCAAGAATCTGTGCTTCAATGAGATTTGCATGAATTCGCAAAAGCGGTTCCTGTGGAAAAATCACAGTTCCTTCGTCCATCGAGTAAATGTCCCCTGTAAAACGAAAGTCAATTAAATAATCAAGAAATCCCTGCTCAAATATTTTTTGTTCAGCCAGATATCTAATATCATCTTTGCTGAAGTGAAAATTCATGATTGTGTCAATCAGCGTTTCGTTCCCTGCAAGAATAGAAAATCCACCGTTAAACGGATTTTTGCGGAAGAACATGTCAAAAACGACTTCTTGATTCATTTTTTCTTTCCAATAGCCTTGAGCCATCGTAAGTTCATAAAAGTCAGTGAAAAGCGCACTTTCAATCATATTGTACTCCTTTTTAATCTATTTTCACATGAAGTCCGAGATAGAAACTTCCCCATCATTCTTTTTCATATCGTCGTCGGGATTTCGCGGCCGCTTATTGTATTTGTAAGTGTAAGAAGCGCACAAAAATCTGCCGATAAATCTGCTCATAAAAGCTATGACTCTCCATTTTTGCCTGTAGAGGGCTGTCACTTTTCCTTTATATGCCCGTTTTAGGCATTGTGCAACAACTTTTTCAGGTTTTATTCCGCCTTTTACTTCTTTTCTAGCTCCATTAGATGCGACATCTGCAAATTCAGTGCTCACAGAACCCGGACAAAGCGCACAAACTTTTATTCCTTTATCGCGAAGTTCTGCCGAAAGTGCTACAGAAAAACTTAAAACGTAAGCTTTTGTCGCTCCATAAACAGCAAAATTTCCAAGCGGCAAAAATGCTGCAAGAGATGCGGTATTTATGATGACAGAATTTCTTTTAAGGTACGGAAGTGCGACTCCGCAAATTCCCGTTACTGTTGTACAGTTTAATTCAATCATTTCCATCTGACGCTCTACAGAAGTTTCTGCAAAAGGTCCGTATGTCCCAAAACCGGCGTTGTTTATCAAAAGCGAGATTTCGATTCCGCTTTCAACTTTTCGCAGCTCGGCGTCTTTAGAGTCAAGATATTGTTTAAATCTTTGGACACCTTCTTTTCCTGATATATCCATTGTGACAGGATGAACAACTTTAAAATGCTTTCCATCGTTGAGTTTTGTTGCGATTTCTTTTAGTTTGTCTTTGCGGCGGGCGATTATCCAGATTTCGTCAAAATCGTACTTTTTGCTGACTTGTTCTGAAAATTCTTTTCCAAGCCCTGAACTCGCCCCAGTAATTATTGCAATTTTTTTCATATCGTTTTTATTATAGTATAAAAGCCTGTGTTCAGCAAATAACAAAGATAGTCACTTTCAAAAAGGCTTCGAAATCTTTATAATGTCGATGTCATGAAATTAAAAAAAAATCTTTTTTTATCATTCGCTATTATCTTTTTCGTATCGTTTGTCTTTTTATCATATTTTTCATCGTGTAAAGCTCAGCATGCTTGGAAAGAAAAAAAACGCCGTGAATATCTTTCAGAATTAAACAATTATATCGAAAATATAAAATCGGAAAATGAAAAAAAAATATCAGAGTTTGTGGCGTCTTTGACTCTTGAACAAAAGATTTCGCAGCTTTTTATAGAAAATCTTGAAGGGAATAGAGCGTTCCGCTCATACGAGACTGTCGGGGCAATCAATAATTCTGATGATGATTCTCCGCTTATCGCCGGCGGTTATATATTTTTTTTTTACAATATTGCAGACGACCGTGATTCAATGAAAAAATACATAAAATCTGTTCGCGACTACTGCGACAAAAATAACGCTATTCAGCCTTATCTTGCAGTCGATCAGGAAGGCGGATTTGTGAATCGCCTAAAGAAATTGAACAGTCAGTTGCCGTCAAATCATGAAGTTGCAGAAAAATATACTGTTGAACAGGCGTATATCCTTTACTCAAAACAGGCAGAAGAGATGGCTGAGCTTGGATTTAATATGAATCTTGCTCCTGTGATTGAACCGTGCACTGACGACAACCGAGAATTTCTTGGAGAACGAAGCTTTGGAGATGTCGAAACTGTAAACAAATACGCTCTCGCCTGTGTAAACGGATATGAATACAACGGAATCGCAACTGTCATAAAGCATTTTCCAGGAAATGCAAACACAGACCCTCATACAGGTTTACCGGAGATAAAACTCACACAAGAAAAGCTCGATGAATTGACAGCCCCATTTTTTGAGATTTTGAAATATAATCCTTGCGCGATTTTAATGTCGCATGCAAGAACATCAGCGGTTGACAGCCGTGTGCCTGCGTGCCTTTCATCTGTTTGGGTCACTGATATTTTGCGCAACAGATGCTGTTATGAAGGGATAATTTTTTCTGACGATATTTTTATGGATGCGCTTGCAAAAAATGGATATCCCCCTGAAAAAGCTTGCATTATGGCGATCGAGGCAGGAATCGACTGCATAATGACTAGCGAAAAACGTTTTGGAAAACAAGCTTCGGTTTTGTACAGAAAGGCTAAGACAGATTTGCTGTTTGCAGAAAAAATTGAAAAATCGGCGCTCAGAATCATAAAATATAAAATCAATGCAGGTTTGATAGATATCGCAGGTTTGATAGATGTCGGAGATATTCTATGAAAAAAAATATGAATAATTATGAAAAACTCTCAGGGGCGGAAGGATTTGAGCAGTATTATCGTAGCCTTTTTGGGAAGCGATGGGAAAAAATCAAAGAGGCTTTTGCCGGAGAAAATCAGGCTGTTGAATATAACGTTCCTGGAAGTCAGAGTCCCTATTTTCTTGATTCTGCAAGCGTGCTCGCTGCATTGTGTTTGCCGTTAGATAATTCCGAAGACATTTTAGATTTATGCGCTGCACCGGGAGGAAAAACAGTCGTGATTGCATCGCGAATGCCAAAAAACGCTAAACTCTCTTCAAACGAACGTTCTCCCGAGCGAAAACACAGGCTTTCTGTCGTTGTCAAGACATGCCTCCCTGATGAAATTTCTGAGAGAATTACAACTTCATGCAGCGACGGTGCAAAATGGTGTACGCGTCAGACTCAATGCTTTGACAGAATATTGCTCGATGCGCCGTGTTCCTCTGAGCGCCACGTAATTGAAAGCCAAAAATATCTGAAATTGTGGTCTCTTTCACGAATAAAAACAGTTACAACAGAGCAATGGGCACTCTTATCATCTGCATTTAGGCTTTTAAAACATGACGGATATCTTTTGTATTCAACATGTGCTTTGTGCCCGCAGGAAAACGACGGAATGATTGAGCGATTGTATAAAAAATTTAATAAAAACTCGGAATCATTTGAAATTATTGCCCCATCTCCAGACATCAATGAAATCAGGCAATTCTGCAAAGAAATAAAACTTCCTCCGTTTGAAAAAACTCAGTATGGATATATTGTAATGCCTGATGTTGCCGTCGGTGCCGGTCCAATTTATTTTTCACTGATACATAAAAAAGTTAAATAAATTGAAATCTATGTATGCTTATTGATTTTTTTTTAAATAATGCAATAATAGATACAGCTATGAATATAAAAAAACGCGGTGATAAATTACAACGCATTATCAAAATTGAACGTCAACTTGGAGAAATTCAAGATATCGATGTTCTCCTTGAACGCATTCTTACTGAGACAAGAAAGATTGTAAATGCAGATGCCGGTTCAATTTATGTTGTAGAAGGTAATAACCTTAAAATTAAATACGGGCAAAATGATACAAGCCTGAAGAAATTGTCGCCAGGAGAAAAGCTCCCATATACGTGCTTTTCTTTTCCGATAAATGAGCAACAGATTTGTGGTTATGTTGCGCTTAAAGGGCTTCCTGTAAACATAAAGGATTGTTACAGAATTCACGCCTCTAAGCCATATAAATTCAATAAAAATTCTGATATTACAACAGGTTACAGAACAAAATCAATGTACACTTTGCCTCTGAAGATGGCGAATGGCAAACTGCTTGGTGTGCTTCAGATTATAAACGCAAAAGACAAAAAAGGAAATTTAATTTCTTTTGATAAAGAAGCTGAACTTTTGATTTCTCACTTTGCATCAAGTGCAGTCCAGGCCTTACAGCATGCATATCTTACTTCCGATATGATAAAACGCATGCTAAAAATGGCAGAATTTCGTGATCCAAAAGAGACATATCCTCATGTTGAGCGTGTTTCTTTTTATTCTCTTGAAATTTATGACCGTTGGGCATTTAATCACAATGTCCCTCAAGAAGAAATACACCGATATCGTGATAATCTGAAAATTGCTGCAAAATTTCACGATATCGGAAAAATCGGCATATCCGACATGATTCTCAAAAAAACTTTTCCTCGTTTTACTGATGAAGAACGCAATATTATGAAGGGACACACAGTCATCGGCGCTCAGCTTTTTAATCCGCCTGACTCGATGCTTGACGAAATGTCTCTGCAGGTAGCTCTTCATCATCATGACAGGTGGGATGGAGGACCTTCAGGCTATCCGGGAAAAATTGAGCTTTCACAATTTAGTATAAAAGATGGTGTTGTCCCTGAATCTGAACCGATTTCCGGTGCCGAAATTCCTCTTTGTGCGCGCATTGTTGCCGTTGCAGACGTATTTGATGCTTTGAGCCATAAACGGTGTTATAAAGAGTCTTGGACAATAGAAGATTCGTTCAATGAAATTGAAAAAAACTCAGGAACTCAGTTTGATCCTGAAGTCGTAAAAGCATTCTTGCAAGTTCGCAGCAGAATTTGTTCAATTCAGCTTGCTTTCCCTGATGAGGCGGAAGATTGATTTATCAAAAGAATTTGCGAACAATGCAAACTTTTTTTTGTCATATCCTTCGTTGTAATGCTTGACTAATCCGATTTGTGCGAGCTGTAAATCGTAATTTCTTTGGGAAACAAGTTCTTTTATATTATCTTTTGTAAAAACAGTTCCTCTGTCGTTTATCGCACAGATTCCTTTTTCCACAAGCCGTTCTGCAAATAAAATATCTCGCGTGATAACTAAATCATATTTTTGAACATTTGCAAAAATATAGTCATCGGCAGCATCTTTTTCATCACTGCATATTACCATTTTGAAATCTGATTTTTCTGTTGATTTGATATGTTTGTTTGCTACAAAAACAATTTTTAGATCTAGTTTTCCAGCCATTTTTACACAGTGATTTCTCACAAGAGTAGGGCAGGAATCTGCATCTATCCATATTGTGGGCATCATAATACTTTATCGATTTTTGAAATCATCTCAAGTGTGCGCCGCTCAATTTCCTTTGTATCGGAATTGTTTTGCACCGGTGAAATTTCTTTTTCCATTGCAACTTTTTTCTGTTTTTCTTTATAAAGCTCATCGCAGAGCATTATCCCTGAGAGAATTGCGATTTGCATTGGAGTTTGTTCTGAATCTATTTTTTTTACGTCGTCTGTTATGCGCTTGTAATAACCGAGTAGTTTTTCAAGATATTCGTCGTCTTCATTCGCTTGAATAGTGAACGAAGAACCAAGCATTTTAATCTTTAATTTTCCCATCAGAAAATGTCGAATCCAAGTCCGTCCTGACTGTCTTCTTCCGAAGCAGATCCGTTTTCACTATGGCTGTCAAAGTCAGCTTGATCGTCAAAATCATCTATAGTTTGCATTGCAGGATTGTTGTATGTAACGATTGTTGATGTTTGTTGTGAGGCAGGTTTTGAAGCGGCTTGGCTGTTTTTATCAATTGAGAATGCAGTTTTTAGAACTGTGTTTTCAATTGAACTCAAACGGTCAAGCGCTTTTTTGATTCCCGACTCGATCTGGTCTTGTTCTGACTCAAAAGACGAAAGTTGCTCCGATTTGGCTGAAACCGCATTTGTGAGCTCTGTAACTTTCGTGCGCAGAGCATCGTTTTCTGCCTGTAACTGTTGTATTTTTGCAACAGCACTTTCTACCTTTTGTTCAAGAAGTTTTACCTGATCGAGCGAAATCATATATCAGATTCCTTAAGCTTTTACAGCTTTTTTTGCAGCTTCAACAACTGCCTTGAATGCCGCAGGATCTTCAATAGCCATATTAGATAGAGCCTTTCGGTTCAATTTAATACCCGCTTTTGTAATTCCATTTATAAACTGAGAATATGTTATTCCTTCATCGCGAACTGCCGCATTGATACGAGCAATCCACAATGAGCGGAATTCATGTTTCTTGTCATGGCGATCAACATAAGCGTGATCGAGGGCTTTTGTTACAGCGTCTTTAGCTGGCTTGTAATTTGATTTTCTGTCACCGCGGAACCCTTTAGCGAGTTTTAAAATTTTATTGCGGCGATTCTTTCTTTTTGTTCCGTCTACTGCTCTTGACATTTATTCACCTCATCAACCGTATGGAAGCATCTGCTTTCTGATTTTTTTTGCATCAGCTGCTGCAACATAACCTGTTTCACGAAGCTGTCTCTTTCTTTTTGGTGAACGCTTTGTCAAAATATGACGAAGATTCTGTTTCTTGTGCTTTACTTTGCCGGTGCCGGTGAGAGAATATCTCTTGGCAGCTGACTTTTTTGTCTTCATTTTAGGCATTTTTTTAACCCCTTATTTTGCGGCTTTTGCTGAGATTGTCATCGACATGTTTCTTCCGTCCATTGCGGCAGGCTTTTCGATGTTGTACGCCGAGGTAAGTCGCTTTAAAACCTCATTGAGAACGTCATAACCAAGTTCGGTGTGGGCAAGTTCACGTCCGCGGAAACGGATTGTAACTTTGACCTTATCGCCTTCGTCAAGAAATTCCTGAATATGTTTGGCTTTTGTGTCAAGATCTCCTGTTCCGATTTTCGGTTGCATTCGGATTTCTTTCAACTTAAGTACTTTCTGATTCTTCTTGGAATCTCGGAGCTTCTTTTCCTGTTCGAATCTGTACTTGCCATAATCAAGTATTTTACAAACCGGTGGGTTAGCATTCGGTGAAACTTCAACAAGATCTAAATCCTTGTCTTTTGCCATTTTGAGGGCTTCCGGTGTAGAAACTATGCCCAACTGATTTCCCTCGTCATCAATAAGCCGGACTTCGCGAACTCGAATCATCTCGTTTATACGCTGTCCCTTATTGTTGCTGTTTGTATTCACGTATGCCAATTATCCTCCTAGTGTTTGATAAAACACATTTTTAAACATATAGCGTGTATCTACATAATATAGTTTATTTTGTCTTCAGTGTCTAGATAAAATAACTTGAAGATTGTTGAAAGATAGCGTTGATAATAAAAATAGCTTGTGATGTGTTAGGAATATATACAAAATTCTGCATATTTCTTATGTAAATTCTGTTTTTAGTATTATTATATTTTTTAGTATCATTATATATAGTAAATAATTGCATTTCTGATAAACATATTATATGATTAAGCCATGAAAGAAGCGGAAAAAGATGATATTCGGAAATACGTAAAGCTCTCAATTGGAGTAAAACTCGTTCTTATTATTTCGGTGTTGACGATTCTATCGCTCGGAATTATTACACTTTTGGTTACTTGGTTTGGAAGCAAGGATGTTAGGATCAGTGCTGAGGAAAATAACCGCACTGTAAACGCACAAGCTGCAGGATTGGCAGAAAAAGATTTGTCTTCTTTGCGTGCAAACGCTTTTTTGCTCTTGGATATTTTAAACAGGACGGAAAGCGGAAGCTCTTTTGCAAAACAGGCAGCTGATTTTTACTTTGAGCGCAATCCTTCGGTTGCAGCTGTTTTAGTGACCGATTCGAACAGACCAGACGGTTTGGAGCGCAAACTTTTAAGTTCTGCATTTTTTATATCGAATGAATTAGATCCTTCTCTTATAGATACTTTTTTATCTCGTGAGCGTGATAAAATCCGTGAAACAGAGCGCGGCGTTATGAACGTGTTGAACGCTTCTCCGGTGGTCGAAAGCCCGATGCTCGTGCTGTGCTATCCATACACTGAACGTGGGTTAAATCAAGGGTTGGCAGTATTTTTTTCTGCCGAAAAATTAGCAGACAGTTTTGGAGCAGGGACACTGCAAACGACATATTTGGTCAACGATGACGGAGATGTACTCATCCATCCCGACTTCAACTTGGTAAAAAACGGCGCAAACGTCAGCAATTTTTCGCTGTTCGTACAGATGCGCGAAAACGGCGACACAAACCGCCAGCTTCTTGTGACAGACGACAACGGTAAAAAATATTTTGGTACATACCGTCGCCTTGCTTTCGGGGAACTCGCTGTTTTAACGACAGCGGATGCAGAAGCTCTTTTGGAGCCTGTCACCGATACGACGCGGCGCAATGTATATTTGAGTGTTATCGTGTTGTTCCTTTCTGTTGTGTTTATATGGTTCTTCTCAAAATCGATAAGTAAGCCTGTAAAAACACTTGCGCATGCCGCAGGACAAATAGAGCATGGCGAATACGAACTTGATTTAAAGCCAAAGACAAAAGACGAGCTTGGTTTTTTGACATCGAGCTTTGTGAAAATGGGTAAAGGGCTTGCCGAACGTGAAAGACTTAAAGATTCGTTCGGACGCTTTATCAATAAAGAGATTGCGGAGCTTGCAGCGCGCGGAGAACTTGCGCTAGGCGGTGAAACTAAGGAAACTACGATTTTCTTTTCAGACATCCGCTCGTTTACCGCAATTTCAGAAAAACTTGAGCCGTCGGAAGTCGTTGAATTTTTGAACGAATATATGACGGCGATGGTAGAATGCGTGAACATGACGCACGGTGTTGTCGATAAATTTATCGGAGATGCTATTATGTGCGTATGGGGAGCGCCGACTTCGTCCGGAAGTCCGAAAGAAGATGCTCTCAACTGCATCCGTGCGGCTTTGCGCATGAGGGCAGCTCTTCTTGCTTTCAATCGTGGGCGCGGCGGAGACAAAAAACCGATAATCCGCATAGGATGCGGTATCAATTCGGGACCTGTAGTCGCAGGTCAAATCGGTTCGGAAAAACGAATGGAATACACTGTTATCGGGGACGCTGTAAACCTTGCTTCTCGTACGGAAGCTTTGAACAAGCCGATGGGAACAGACATCCTTATCACCGAGTATACGTACAATCTGGTGAGCGAGCATGTTCTTGTTGAAGAAATGCCGTCTGTCACCGTAAAAGGTAAAGAAAAACCGCTGAAAATGTATGCTGTCATCAATATGCCTGCCGAAGACGACATCCCTTGTGCAGGTGCGAAAGGACCAAAATCTCTCAGTCAAATAAGGACAGCACTCGGAATCCCAACTCCCGATTTTGCAAAGGTAAATCTCAATGAAGACGAAAAGAAATACAAAATACAATCCTGATTCTCCGAGCGCGATAAGCGTATTGCAGGATATCGCTGTCGTTGTGTTTTCTCTCGCCGCAGTTTTATTTACAGCGCTGTTGTTTTATCGCGATGTGAACAAAACTCTTGAGCGCAGCGATAAAATTCCTGTTGCAACAGTTTCGTATAAATATAAAAGCGTACAGCGAAAATTTCTCGACCGTTCCGTGTGGGATAGACCAGTGCAATATTCGCCTGTGTATAACGGAGACATTATCCGCACAGCGCCTTTATCGGAAGCGACTATCAACTTTCCCGATCAAAACGTCATAAACGTCGGCGCTAACACTATGATTCAAATATTTAAGCCGGAGCAAAAAGACGAAACTGACGTGCAGGTTGCCGAAGGAAAGATTTCGGTACAGACGACAGGAGCGGCTATGACCGTGCACTCGAACAATGCGTCTGTCAATATAGAAAAAGATTCCGTTTTGCACATGCAAAAACTTGAAGCAGAACATGATTCCGATTCATCAATCGACGTATTGCGTTTGAGCGTCGAAAAAGGAACGGCTGAACTAAGCAAAATTGATGACGGTTCTACAAACGCCGGTGCAGCAGGTTCAAATTATTCAACGCAAGGAGAAATATTAACCGAAGGGACTGTCGTGAATACAGAAACTTTTGGTTATGAGGGTGAAATGACCTCTGACAGAAAAACGGAAAACGAAGGTGCGATAAGGCGCTTTGTTTCGGTTATAAGTCCTGCTACAGGAACGAAAATACTGAACAAAAGCGCCGAACGTAAAGCTGTCTCTGTTCCGTTTAAATGGTACAGCACTTTTGCCGACAACAGCGAGATGATTTTTGAAACGTCCCGCAGCCGCGATTTTTCGCAGAATGTGCGCAGAGTGTCTGTTACCGGCTTAAAAGAACTGACTGTCGATGAGGGTTCCGGTACCGTTTATTGGAGACTGTACTCCGCCGAAAAAGGACCGAAAGACGTTTCTTCAGATTCAGGAAAATTTACAGTGTTGGCGGCAACTCCGCCTGTGCTCCTTGAGCCGGCTCCCGACAGGCGTTATGCATATAAAGAAGTCATTCCTGTTGTGCGCTTTTTGTGGAAAGGAAACGAAGTTTGTTCTTCATATCTTCTCGAAGCGGCTTCAAATCCGGATATGAAAAATGCAGTTGCGAAGCAGGTGAGAAGTGAATCGATTTCGCTTGTTCTTCCAAGTGATGGAACATGGTACTGGAGACTTACGCCGATATATGCTAGCGAAGACGCAGCGAACAGAACACCGACTCCTATATCTGTTTTTTACATAGAAAAACAAAAAAACTTTGCTCCAATCGAACAGCTTGCGCCCGGAAAAATCGCCGATACGGCAGAAGGTAAAAGCGTAACATTTTCTTGGAAAAACGTAAACGAAGTAAAAAAATACATCCTGCGTGTTTCAAAAACAGAAGATATGAACAATCCTGTTTTGGAGCGCTCTTCAGACATCAATTATTATGAACTGAAAAACGCCGCAAAGGAACTTCCTAACGGCACTTATTATTGGGCTGTCGAAGGGCTAGATAAAAACGGCGAACGCTTAACTTCAAGTGCGGCTTCTTTTGTAAAAACGCGCGACAGCGAAGTTATTCTTCGTTCGCTTTTCCCTCCTGAAAGCTACGTGTTGGCCGACACTCTGTGTCTCGATACACGCTTTACGTGGAAAACTAATTTGCAGGGTGAACAGCGCTTCCAAGTGTCTGCAACGCCTGATTTTTCATCTCCTGCTATCGACATAAAAGCGCAAGGTTCCGGTATTGAAGGTATTATGCTAGACAGAGGTGACTATTATTGGCGCGTTGTGCTTAAAAACGAAGACGAAACTTTTCATACGCCGACAAAAAAGCTGACAATAGCTTCTGCGCTCCCTCGTCCCGAACTTATAGGAGTAGACGATTCTGTCATTGTCCGCCCTGATGTAAAAACGACATTTGCGTGGACGGCTGTTCCTCTCGCCGATTATTATCAGGTGAAAATCACAGAACCCGGCATGGATTCTGTTCCTCTTTATGAAAATTTGTATATTACAAGCACAGAAGTAAAAATGCCTTTGCAGTCTATAAGCGAGGGGCAGTATGTCATACACGTGCAGGCTTTTGCCGCAGCAACTGTTACATCGAGCAGACGCTACAGCTATGCCGCTAACAAAACTTTCAACTTAAATCACTTGCGTCCGGTAGAACTCTTGTCTCCTGTGCGCGGTGCAAGTATATCGGGAGTAGATGCAGCGCTCAATCCAGGCAACCTTGAATGGAGCTCTGTTGCAAAACCGGTAAAAACACGTCTCGTACTCGAAAAAGTCGGTAAAAAAGGCAGCATAATTTCAAAATCGAATCCTGCTTATACAGAGAAACTTCCACCTCTTGATGCAGGAACATACCGATGGCGCGTTACCGCCGAAACAGAAGATGGATTTGACATTTCGTCTTTGAAGGACGGAACTTTTACAGTTTTACCGATTCCGCCTCTTAAAAAAATTACCGTTTCTTTCCCTGCAGAAAACCAAACGTTTGACGCAAACTTTTTCAAGACAAACCGCAATATCGTGTTCCGCTGGAAAAGGAACGCTGAGGCAACGCATTATTTAATCAAACTGTACAGCGCAAAAAAGCAAAAGATTTTTGAACGCGAAATAGCGGCAAATGAAGTTTCTGTTGGAGGAAATCCAGACGATTGCTCATTTGTATTTACAGAACTTGCAAAATTATCGCGAGGAACATTCTATGTAGATATACGCGCTCAACGGCGTTTGAATAACGGAATCTTGTTCCAAGAGGGAAACGCTTCTGTGCGCTACTTTGTCATAGATTTGCCGCAAACAAGAAAGATAGAAACAGATGATGCGGGAGTGCTTTATGGACGATAGGCGACTTTTTTCTGCATTATGTATTTTTGTCGTTTTTGTGTTCTCGCCGTCTGTAAAAGCTCATGCACAGGCTTCCAACGGTGCGTCAAAATCAGCGCGAGAGAAAAATAGCGAAACGACGCACTGTTTTATCGAAGAGGGTGAAGGCGGCTCTGTTTTCTACCAGAGGCTTTCGTGGCAGTCTGTTGACAATATTCTTTGCTACGAGTTCGAGCTTGAACAACAGGATGAAAAAGGTAACTGGCATCAAATTGATAAAAAAAAGATGAAAGAAAACTTTACAGATGTGTCGTTGCCGCCGGGAAATTATCGTTACAAAATAACTGTCATCAACTTGCTAGAGCAAGCTGAAGCAGCGAGTGCGTTCCGTAATTTTGAAATTTTGATTGCACATCAGCCAAAAGTCGAATCAGTGTCGCCGCAAGTCATATACATGGATGAATTTTTTGACGGCATCTTTGCTGCTTTAGGCGCAAACTTTTTGCAACGCACCGTATTTTCACTGAGCAAACAGGGCAGCTCTCCTGTTCCTCTTGAGCCGGTTGAACTTTCCAAAAACGGGAAAAAAGCCCAATTTGAATTAAACTTGAATAAATTCAATCCCGGAGAATATACCTTTATCGTTAGCGATATAAGCGGCTTGACTGACAAGAGCAAAACCGTAACTTTCAGATTTCAAAAGCCTGTCGACGCATATATGTCGGTCGGTTATACATTTACAGGTTTTGTGGGACAAAGTGTTTTTAAAACGTATTATGACCGCAACGTTGCTCCATTATGCGGTATGTTTCGCTTTTCACTCCTGCCTATAAAAAGAACTTACGGCTGCTTTGGATTTAACGTGACTTATTCTGCCGCGATGATGGACTCAAAACAAGAATATTACACGCTGCACGGAACATTTATGACAGCTCAGCTCAACGCTGTGTACATATATCCGATTATAAAACACCGCTTAAACCTCGACATACACGCTGGTGGTGGTGCCGCCTTCTTAATAAACAGCAGATTTGTGTTTGAAGATTCCGGCGGTGTACAAAGTCCAACGTATTGGTATTGGGGCCCCGGTATCAGTTTGGGAACATCGCTTCAGCTGTTAAATGTATTTAAAAAAATGTATGTAGAACTTGGCGCAGAGCATTTTATTGTGTTCAGAAAAGGTATGCCTAAGTATATAATTCAGCCCGAAGTTTCGGTCGGATGGATGTTTTAAAGGATACGCTAAAATGTGCTTGCAGTGAGCATAGGCGTAAGGTTTGTATTGGTAGTAGATTTGTTCGAATAAGAAAAGGAGTCCTGTTATGCGTAAAATCAATACGGTCTTTATTGGCGTCGCTTTTATAGCGGCATTGTTGACTATAACCGCTTGCAAAGCGCTGTTTTCGGACATAGAAGAAGATTTTTCTTATTGGGCATCGGAACCAATCATCACCGGTTTTAGAGCGGCATCTGCGGTACAGCCGAGCGATGAGGGCTTTCAGTGCGTGCCGTCAGCAAGTGATGTAGAGCTTACTCTCACAGTTCGCAATCCAAAAAAGTTTTCGTTTATAATGCCGGATTCTTTAGGAGCGCCGACTGATATCGTAACGTTCGGAAGCGATGTACACGATAGTTCCAAAACAAATCCGCCCGTATACGGCACTGATTATACGCTTGAGCAAAGCGCTCAAGATAGTTTAAAGCTCACGTATAAAGAGGCGTTTTTAAAGCGTTACGAATGGAGCAGTGCAAACATAGGGGCTGCAATTAAACTTTACAGCACCGACGGCAGAAAATTCAATCAAACATATAAGTTCAATCTGGAAGCGAACACACCGCCTCCGAACCCTGCGCCCGTCGAAGTTTCTGACGATTTTCACATAGCGCTTTTTAAAACGGCAACAGCCGATTCTCTTGGCAAGCGCTATTACGTTTTGTGTTTTAAGGTAGACTATATGCCGGGCGAAAACGTGATTTCAGGTGTTCCTCTGTACGGCGACATCAAAAGCGTGTGCGTGAGTAAAAATGACGGCGCAGAAATTTCTTATCCTATCACACTCAACTCTGGGTATACCGACTTTGATATATCGAATCCCTCTAATATTGCCTTTATAGCGAAAGACGACGTAGCTCCTTTATCTTCTACGGAAGCTGCAGCTTTTTTAAGCAGCCTACAGCCTGATAATGTTCCTTCCGCTTCGTGGACGCTCTATCTTAAAACCGACATTGAAGTCGGCGGCGCTACGGCAAAATACGGCATTCGGCTTTTTGATGGGAAACTCTATTCCGCTTTGTCGGAACAGACTATTGGTAAGCGCGCGCTTCCGACTCCTAAAGTATTCGCTCATCCTGATATAGACAATGTAGCCGTTTTCGGCGTGTATACGGAAGGAAGCAGCATTGTTTCATCTGGTACTGCAGCAAAAGTAAATTCCAACGATTTAAACGGCAGCGGTGCTAATAACGGTTCGACCGCGACTAACGCAATTCCGGTTTACAGCGCATACGGAGAGGCTGTAAAACTGATGATAAAAAAGAATGAGGCAACAGATTATCCTGCAGGGGTTACCGTAACGGGAAGCGCGGAGCTTGTGTCAGGCGCTTCTATATCCGGTACTGCATCATTTATGGCGGGACAAAGCGCTGTCGTTACTCTTCCTTCTCCGACGGAGGCTGGCGGTGAGACAGTGTACAAAGTTACCATTCAGGCAAAGGGCGAAGGTTTTGACGACAGTGCAACGCGCACTCTGTACTATAAAGTACGAAGGGAACTAAAAACGGTTAACAATTTGCCGGTGTGGTATATGCTCGGCGCCGCCATAGAGAAAATCCCCTTAGGCGGGGCAGGCACCGTCAAGATAAGCGGAATATTAAAGGCGGAAAGCATCGGCTATCCTCCACATCCCGACGGTTCATCTGTAGTAAACAACAGCACTATAGATGTCAGCGGGAAAAAGGATTCGGGTGATTATCCGGGCAGAACGGTTACCGTCATAGGAGATAACAAAACTTCTTCGATACTCGATGCTTCAAATTTATGCAGCGTATTTAATGTAGAATTTAACGGAAAGCTCATTCTTAAAAATGTAACGCTGCAAAATGCTAAAAATGATGACGGAGGTTACGGCGGCGGTATCTATATAAGCGATAACGGTTCTTCTGTAGAAATGACCGATACTGATATTACAAATTGTACTGTCACCGCAGCACCTATACTGGGCGGTGCGGTATATATCAGAGAAGGCGGAAGCCTTACCGTCGGATCAGGCTGCGTGATCTCCGGTAACACTGCGCCGGGTGGCAAAGGCGGGGGCATCTATGTACAAAGCGGCGGCACGTTCAATATAGCAGGCGATGCGAAGATAGACGAAAACAACGACGTGTACTTGAAAAAGAACGAAGATCCGCCGTATGACTCGTCCAAAAACGCAAAGCTGACCGTAACGGCGCCTCTTACCGGTATGCACACCGTCGCAAAGATAACGCCCGAAGATTATACGGCAGGCGTTGCAGCCGTAAACGCCGCTTCCGGCGTAAGTCTGGCGGAGTATGCAGGCAGGTTTAAAATAACAGATCAAACTATCATATCGCCGCTTTCGACGGTTCCGTGGAAGCTCATATATAACAGCAATAATACGCTTGTACTAAAAGCTAATGTTCCGATAACAGTAGACGGAACCGATCCTAACGCGTGGAAGACTCTGAAAGAGGCGATTGAGGCGGAGAGCGTGGAAAACGGCGATAAATTCATTATACAGGGTACGATAAAAGCGACAAGCGCTCCCGGAAACAGCGGTGTGATTACCGTAAGAAAAAATATTTCCATAAAAAAGGGCGGAACTTCAACTCCCATACTCAACGCAAACAGCAACGGCACCGATCGTCCTCCAACGCCTCACCGCATCTTTACCGTAGAGAACGGCGGAGAATTGACTCTTGACGGTATTCAGCTGGAAAACGGCAATGCAGGTACGTGGAAAGGCGGTGCAATCCTTATTAAAGAAGGCGGTAAGGCGAATATAACAAATACGTTCATCTATGGCTGCAAAGCGAGAAACGGAGGCGCAATCTATAACGAAGGCTCGCTCAGTTTGTCCCTTTGTCACATAGGCGCAAGCGGTAACCCGAACGAAGCTACGTCATACGGTGGGGCAATATACAGCTACGATAAGACGACCGACTCTGAAAACTGTACGATTTTGGGTACGGATATAAGTTATAACGAAGCTACGACAGGTGGGGGTATATGTATTATAGGGGGAAAATGTACCATCGGTCCGAAGAACGCAACACTGACTTTGATCGATCACAATATGTGTTCCGGTAGCTCGACCAATGTAGGCGGAGGCGGCTTATATATCGGAACTTCTGGAGTTTGTACGATAAGCGGCGGTACAAAGATTTCGAATAACAGTTCTCAAAACGGCGGCGCATTCCTCATAAAAAGTGGTTCGCTTTATATGGAAAACAATTGTATTGTCGAGCAGAATAAGGCGAAGAAAGGCGGCGGTATTTATATAACGGACAGTAGCGGTAGCGCTGAGATACTTTACTGCCATGTAAGACAAAACGAAGCGCAAGATGATGGCGGCGGCATTTTCGTTGCCGGAGGCGCATCTTGTACCCTCGACGGTGTAAAGATGCAAGACAACACCGTAAACAACGGCAAGGGTTCTGCCGTGTATGTTTCTAAAACAGTCAATAAAACGCCGACCCTTACGCTCAAAGGTGATGTGAAGATAGGAACAAGCGATCCAAACTCAAACACTATCTGTTTGGGCTTTTCTCTTAGGCTTCCTAGCAATATTGTAGAAAGCGCTTTTGTTTCGGCAACATCTACCGGTTTATCAGACTCATCTCACATCAATATTGAACCCGAAAACTATATAAAACAAAACAAGAAGAATTTGATCAAGGGCGAAGGTATAGGCTGGAAAGACAATCTCTTTCATTTAACGAATATACCGGCATCCAAAGGAAGCTGGAACTTGACTAAAAGTCTTGGCGGAAATGTGAATAACGATAGATTGGCGCTTGAAAGGACAAGTGCTAATCTTACAGCCTCAGGTACTACAGGAGACTGGAAAGCGCTCAAAGAAACCATAGAAAGCCTGCCTTCCAACGGCGGAACCTTGATCCTAAACGGGATATTTAAAGCAACTTCCGGCGATGACAGCGGCGAAATTATTGTGAGAAAAGTACTCACGATAGATGGCGGCTCTTCTGCCGTTATCGATGCAGACAATAAGTGCCGCATATTTAATTTGCAAAGTCCTTTGACATTGAAAAATATTACGCTTGAAAACGGCAATGCAGGAACGGGCAGCGGCGGCGCAGTATACGTGTCTACAGGAGAACTTGAGATAGAAGGAAGTACTCGTATTGTGCCTTCAACCGGCAGCGATGAAGACACGCCCGGCAAAAACGATGTGTATTTGAAGGACGGCACGATGATTGATATTAAAGGCGCTTTGACCGGCGCCGCTTTCGTCGCACGCATTACGCCGGAAAAGTACCGTTCTGGCACGCAGGTGCTTGACCGCGATATAATAAGCGGAACAGCGCAGAACTACAAGAAATTTAAGGTAACGCTGGTTAGTACACCGCAATTGTACGTCGGCTCCAACGGCAAGTTGACAACTACTCAGCCTTAACCTTGACGGCAGCAGACAGTATGCTTTGATTTCATTTGAATACGAAGAGTAATCCGTATCGCTTTGTTTTATTTTGCTGTTTATCTGTACTAATATTTTGTAAATCACTAGAATTGCAGACATGGCAGAATTTGTTTCTTCTTTTATAACGGGCTTTCAAGATGTCGTATCTTCTGACTTGCCTGCGCGTCTTAAAGGCTGTAAAATCATCGATGTTTTTGACGGACTTGTGCATTATTCTTATTCAGGAAATTCTCGCGATTTAGAGAAAATATTGTACTTTAACAACACTTTTTTTGTCATCAAGACTGTAAAAGGCAACGGGTTGAATTTTCCTTCGTTAGTGGGAGTTGTCGGTGCCGAAAATAAAAATTATATGATAAGCCGCGGAACTTTTCGTGTTCGGTTTGTCAAAGAAAATCAGTTTGCAAAAGTCGACAAGAATATCGCCCGCCGCGCAGAGGAGACTGTCACCCGCAATTCAAAGCTCTTTCTAGACCGCGTTTCGCCTTCTACAGAAGTATGGTACAGCATTCGACGTGAAGGATTTGCGTTTTGCGGGCAGCTTATTTCAAAACGTGAATTCACCGAAAAAAATCTGAACAAAGGAGAGCTTCGTCCGGAAATCGCTTATTTGCTCTGCTGTTTTACGGGAGTAAATGACGGCGATGTCGTTCTTGACCCTTTTTGCGGATTCGGCTCTATTCCAATTCAACTTGTAAAACATTTCCGTTTTTCAAAGCTTTTTATCAGCGACATTGATAAAAAAAAGATTGATTTTGTCGGCGAGAAAAAACAGTTCAAAAACGCGCAAAACATCAATATAAGAGTCTCTGACGCATTTTCGCTAAACCACATAAAAGATAAATCTGTAAACATTATCATCACAGATCCGCCGTGGGGTTTTTACGAAGATATCGGCGATGTCGTTGGATTTTATGACAAAATGTTTGAGAGTTTTAAAAGAGTGCTCGCCGAAAACGGAACTGTTGTCGTGCTTTCAGCGAGAAAAGAAGAACTGGAAAAAGCTGTTACCGATTCCGGTTTAAAAATTGTAAAAAGCCTTCACACTCTTGTAAACGGGAAAAAGGCAGGAGTTTATAAAATCGGATTTTATAATCAATAACATGGAGCCACGTACATAGGAATCATCTTTTGTCGATTCATATCCTTTATAACCCGTTCAGGAAGCCCTAGAGCTGCCGCCGTTTTTGCTGTTGTGTAATCATTTGCTTTTTCAACCATGTAGTCTATAAGCCTTTTTCGTCTTCTTTCGTATTTGTAAGTTACAACTTTGATGCCCGGCTTTGAAAGCTCGTCTTCAGCCATATCGACTAGCATATTTTCCCACGAATCGATTTTGTCAATCAAACCGTTTTCCAGCGCCTGCTTTGCCGAGTACAAGCGACCATCCGAAAGTTTTTTTGCAGTTTCATACTTTATGCTTCTGCTGTTTGCTACTATCGACACAAACTGTTCGTAGCATTCGTCGCACATCGATTGCATGATTTTCTTCTGTTCATCGGAAAAAGGCTCATTGTAGTTCATCATGTTTTTATTGCTGCCGGAGTGTACTGTCGTAGATTTTATCCCAAGTTTTTCAAACAATCCTGTGAGGTCGTAAGATGTTCCCATCAACACGCCGATGCTGCCTGTCAAAGTGTTTCTGTTGGCGTAGATTTTATCTGCGGCGCATGAAATATAATATCCGCCGGAAGCCGCTATTGGTCCTTGATATACAAAAATCGGTTTCCCACTTGTTTTATAGTCTTGAAGCGCCATGTAAACTTCATCTGACTGATAAACAGCACCTCCCGGCGAATTTATATAGACTGCAAGTGCCACATTTTTTTTATCGTTTTTCAGATAATCGATCGTTTCAAGAAGCCAATCTTGGTCATAATCTATATTTTTAACTCCGATTGTTCCTTCTATATATAAAGCCGCAATCGATCCTCTTCTGTAAGCGCTTGCTTCTTTTCTGTCAAAATTTTGTGAAGCGTTGTATTCATTTGTCGTGTTTGAATTGTTCCATATCCTGCTTCTGTTGAATTTGAATATTGGAAAGTCAACAGGATGAAAAATGTCTAAAGCGATATAAACTATCAGCAAAATTAAAATCGCGATGAAAGTTATAAAGCCTTTTCTAAATTTTTTGCTCATTTGTCTGCAAATCCTCAGGTTTCAGTTTTCCCATATCGAGCGCTTCTTTTAGCATTGAATGGTATGCATTCACAAAAGACATGTTCATATACGGCACAAGCCAAAAATAACCGATTCCGAATGAAAGCGTAGCGAGAATTCCCCATCCTATAAAACTTAAGTGCATCACAAATAAATCGCCTTTGTGCCCGTTTGTTATGATTTTGCTTATTTTCATCGAGCGTGTGACAGACATATCTTTGAATTCGTTTACCAAATAAAACATCTGAGAATATGCGAGCGATTTTACGATTCCGGGAATTATGAACAAAAGCGACCAGAGAAAAACCCACAAAAACCGCCATACACCTGTCAAAATTGCACGCCACCAGTTGTTCAATCCTTCAAAAAACGCTTTTAGAGACAGTTTTTCAGGAGAGTGAGACATTTTTAAGTACACCCCGATTGCAGCCATTGTAAAAATTGATGAGACAATCAGCCTTATAAGCGTCGATGCCCATGTAGTCGAAGTCGCATCGCTGTATAAAGTATAAAATTCGTTTACATCAAAACTTGTATATTCCATGAGAATTTGAAAACTCTCTTTGTTAAACATTCTGTAAAAATTTGGAATTTCGAAAATAAACATTACAATCTCAATAAGCAATGTCATCAAAACAACAACTGTCCATCTTCCTTTCAGCTGGCGCACCGCAAAGTTCTTGTATTTTTTTCGTTCAAACATTAAAAACCTCTCTTGTTTGTGATAACCGTATTTTAATGCGAAAGCAATGATATTTCAATCATTTTATGATATATATATTTTATGAAATTAATCTGCGGACCGATGGCAACTATTTCGCATCCGGCTTTTCGTATTCTTCTTGAAAAATTTGGCGGCTGCGACGAATATTTTTCGGAGATGATAAATGCGGGCACTCTTTTGACAGGCGGACCGTTCGAAAAATACTATATTGACCCGTCTCCCGTCCCGCAAAAAATCGTCTGGCAGCTCACCGGCAGGACGGCGGAGCAGATGTATGAAGCTGCAAAAAAAATCATAAAACTTCCCGGAATCGGCATTGACATAAATATGGGATGTTCCGCTCCCGATATTTACCGATATGGAGCTGGAATCGGCTGGATGCTCAAGCCTCTTGAAGAAACGCAGGAGATGATAAAGGCTGTCGCAGAGGTGATGAAGTCCGACTGTAAAAAAAGATTCAGCGTAAAACTGAGGCTCGGCGACGACAATTTTACTGAGCAAAAGTTTTTTGAGTTTACAGACATGCTTGTCAAAAACAATGTTCAGCTGATTACGCTTCACCCTCGCACAAAAAAAGAAAAATTGACAAGACATGCGCGCTATTTTTACTGCCAAAAGCTTTGCGAAAGATACAAAGGAAGCGGAGTTGAAATTTATCTAAATGGAAACGTAAAAGACAGAGCGAGCATGGAAAAAGCGCTTTTTGAAGCTCCCGATGTCAGCGGAATTATGATTTCGAGGGCGGCTGTTGTGCGTCCTTGGATTTTCCGAGAAGTTAGCGGTGGAGATTCTTTTAATGTAGATATGCTCCAAATTGGGCTTGACTACATAAGCGATATTGAAAAATATCAGCCTGTCGAATTTTGGAAAACACGATTGCAGAGATTTTTTGCTTATTACAGCGATAATTTTATGTTTTCTCATTTTGCAAAAACGTCGTTTTTAAATGCAAAAGATAATCATGATTTGCGCAATCGGTTAAATGCGTTTTTTGAAAAATGCCCTGAGGAGCGCTATAAAAAAGTCCCATAATGTGCGATGAGGTTTTGTTTCCCTCCCGTCGCTTTTGTTTCCCGCCCGTTCGCTGTTTTGTTTATAGAAATCTTTTGTTTGCATACAAGCAGTTTTTATGTTAATCTCAATGAATAAATTGAAATCAACAGGCACGAATCCGTCATCAGTCTACGGCGGACACGCTTTGCGTTAGGAGTAAAAAAAATGGCAAATAATTCAGATACACACGCATGTACTTTAGAAAAAATCATAAGTTTGTGTAAAAGACGCGGTTTTGTTTACCAAGCTTCGGAAATTTATGGCGGACAGGCAGGGGCTTGGGATTACGGTCCGCTCGGCGTTGAATTTAAACGAAACATTCAAAACGAGTGGTGGCACTACATGACACAGCTTCACGATGATGTTGTCGGACTTGATTCGGCTATTTTTCAGCATCACACTACATGGAAAGCTTCCGGACACGTTGACCATTTTTCGGATCCTATGGTCGACTGTATTGAATGCAACGCCCGCCATCGTGCAGATAAACTGATCGAAGATTTTGTTCAGTCGCATCCTGAAGTGACTTTGGAAAAACCTGTTGATACAATGACTCACGACGAAATGTCAGTGTTTATAAATGCTAACATCAACTGTCCTGTCTGCGGTTCAAAAAATAGAAAATATACGGCAGTGCGCGAGTTCAACCTGATGTTCAAAACTTATCAGGGACCAATCGCCGACGATACTCACCTTATTTACCTTCGTCCGGAAACGTGTCAAGGTATTTTCACAGATTTTAAAAATATTGTTCAGTCAAACAGGATGAAAGTTCCTTTTGGAGTTGCGCAGGTTGGAAAATCGTTCCGCAACGAAATCATCTTTAAGAATTTTATTTTCCGCACTTGTGAATTTGAGCAGATGGAGATGGAATATTTTTGTAAGCCTGGAACAGAAGATGAGAGTTTTGAACGCTGGAGAAAAGACAGATGGCAGTTCTATCTAAAATACGGAATTCCTGAAAAACAGCTCAAGTGGCATCACCACGACAAGCTTGCTCATTACGCTAAAGACGCTTACGATATCACTTACAATTACCCAATCGGTTTTGAAGAGATAGAAGGAATTCACTCTAGAACGGACTTTGATCTTTCTCAACATCAAGCGTATTCAAAAAAGGACATGTCTTATATCGACCAAGAGGATGGAAATAAAAAATATATTCCTTACGTGATTGAGACTTCTGCCGGTTTGAACAGAAACTTCCTTATGTTTTTGTGCGAAGCTTACGAAGAACAGAATGTCGGGACAGATGGAAACGAAGATTATCGCACAGTTCTTCATCTTGACCCTCGTCTTGCCCCAATAACAGTCGCAGTTCTCCCTCTGATGAAAAAAGATGGGCTTGCCGAAAAAGCAAAAGAAATTCAACATCTGCTTAAAGAAGATTTTGTAACCGACTACGACACTTCTGGAACTGTAGGAAAGCGTTACCGCCGCCAGGACGAAGTTGGAACACCGTTCTGCGTAACTGTAGACTACGACACAATTCAACAGACAAAAGACAATGAATTGTACAATACTGTCACTGTTCGATACCGCGACTCTATGGAACAGGAACGGGTTGCACTTGATGATTTGATTCCATTTATTCAAAAAGCAATCAAAAACTACAAACATGTTGTGAGAACTGACAGATAAGGTTTTATGCATAGATGGAATACGTACGTTTAGGAAAGACAAATTTATTGGTTTCGCGAGTAGCGTTCGGCGCAATGAGGCTCACAGAAGCCGGCAGCGATGAAGACGCCGGTCTGATTGTCCGCAAAGCTTATGATTCGGGAATAAATTTTTTTGACACTTCTCGCAAATCTCCCGAGAGCGAAAAACTGCTCGGCGACGCCCTCTATGACATCAGACGCAACGTATTCCTTTCTACAACAACTTCTTCCAAAACATCTGAAGAAATCTGTAAAGATTTAGAGACAAGCCTGATGACGCTCCACTGCGATTACGTAGATCTTTATCAGCTTGAAACAGAGGTTTTTCTCCCGCGCCCCGATGGAGCTGATAAAATCTATTCGACTCTTCGGAAGTTTAAAGAAGATGGAAAAATAAAGCACTTTGGCATTGTGACAACAAATTTTGAAACTGCTAAAAATGCAGTCGAATCTGACCTTTACGAAACTATTCAGTTTCCGTTCAGTATGATTTCTTCAGAGGAAACTATTGAACTTGTAAAGCTGTGTGAAGAACACGATGTGGGATTTATTGCGATGCAACCGCTATGCGGCGGACTTGTTGAAAATATTCCGCTCGCTTTCGGATTTTTACATCAGTTTGAAAATGTGATTCCTATCTGGGGTGTTATGACATCGGCGCAAATGGATCAGATTTTATACTTTAACGAACATCCGCCTGTAATCGACGAAAAATTCCACGAAGATGTAGAGCGAATAAGGATGTTTTTTAATTAAAGGTTTTGCATGCTAAAGCTTTAAAAGAGCGCAACGCCCGGTTTTCAATTTGATTTACGTGCGGCAATTTCGGACGGCACTTTCAATTCAGTTTCCGGGCGACTTTTTATCAAAAAAATCAATTAAATGTGTTTATGTCTATCTCTTCAAGCTCGCTTACAGATTGATTTTCTGTCTGAGACTTTTTGACACTCTGCTGTGCAAGTTTTTCTGTTTGCGTTATATCTGTTCCTGTTTGCGATGTTCCTGTTTGCGATACAGCCGTCACAGCTGCCGGGGAAATCGCCTTGTTTTTTTCTGCAATAATTCTCATAGCATCTTGCTGTTCCTGTTTTGTCAAAATACGTAAAACCGTAATTCCCGATTTTGCGCCAGTCTGTATAACTTTTTGAGCACCATGTTCATCTCTTTCTGTAAGATATTGAACATACGGACATCGAGGGTCGCCGGGAGTTGAATCTACAACTTCCGCAACTTTTTTATCGGAAAGATATACATAAGTTCCGATAGGGTAGAGCGAAACAGTATAGAGCAACGCTTTTATTATCGCATCGTCGTATTTTTTTTCTTTGTTTTGGAGCATTTCAAGAAGAGCTTCAAACGTTGAGCGTTCGTCTTTGTAGCTGCGCGGTGAAGATATTGCCTCGTATGAACATGCGACGGAGATGATTTTTGCAATCGAAGTGATTTTATCGCCCGTTATGTGACGAGGATATCCTGTCCCGTTTTCATTTTCGTGATGTTCAAGAACGCCAAGTTGAATTGAAAGAGGAAAGTTCAAATCTTTTGTTATTGTATATCCAAAAAGAGTGTGTTTTGAAACTTGTGCTCTCTCATTTGCCGTAAGCCTCTTTGGAGTCATATAAAGTTGAGGAGGAAGGCGGAGCATTCCTATTTCGTGAATAATGCATGTAACCCCAAGGTCAATCATCTTTGACAGAGGAAGATGAAGTTGAAGCCCTATCGCAAGTGCAACAACTGTACATCTCATCGAGTGAAGAACAAGGAAGTTTTTTTTATTTGCGTCAAGAGTCGGGTTTATCCGGAGGATGTATCTTTTGTGTTCCTTGATGAAAATTACCAAATCCTGAACAGTTTCCGAAAGTTCGTTCTGGTTTATTTCTTTGTGGGTGACAAAATGAGTGAACACAGATTCAATGTAATTCATGTATTCATTATAAACTTCTCTGACCATATTCATTCTGTCTATGTCGTTGTTGTATGTTGCAGAGTGCTTTGAATCTTCAATGATTTTTTTGACATTTAAATTGATTTTTTCTTTTGAAGCCTGTTCTGAAAAATCGTCATCGGTAGAACCTTCAATACCAATATCACCGCCAAGACTCAAAGAACCTTCACACAAAAGGTTTTCAAATCCCCATGTGTTTAATGCTTTGATCATGTCATCATTTACTTCTGCCGTTTTTGGCAAAAGCAAAAATGTGTTATCTATGAACAGATCGCCGGAGAAAGTCATGTCTTTTTTTAGTGATGCAGTTGTAACCGTAACCATCTTTAAAATAACCTTTATTACTTATCGGCATTTTATAGTAAAAATTTAGAGCAAATGTTAGAGATATCTATAAAATTGCAAAAAAACAAATGTTTATAATCTTTGATGTTTATAATCTTTGCAAAACATGATTTTAAAGCAAAAAAAAAAGTTGAAAAGTCTCACACACTTTTCAACTTTTTTTTAAGTAAACATTTTAGTAAAACGGACTCTAATTTTCAGATGTCTGGATGTCTTTCCCACCCGAAAAATATCATCAACACTTTTATTATCGGTAGTGAGTATGGTAGGACTTTAGCATTTTTGTGAAATATGATGAAAAATATTTAATTTTTTTTTATTATTTCAATATTGACTTTTAGTTATTTTTTTTAGATTATGTTGTAGATATGAGTGGAGAATCAATTAATCGTGCATATCTTGAAACACTTATTTTTTCTGACTTGGTGAACCTTGCAGATAAATATGGTGTAGACGTTCCTGATGATTTGGACAGGCGTTTTCTTATCGCCGAACTCCTTGAGCTTGTTGAAGAGTCAGGCAGCAATAGCAATACTGAAGAAATGAAGATTTCACATGATGGAAGCAGTGAAAACACTGTAGTTTTCATCGGCAACTACAACGAAACTCAAATTTCATGTATTTTGCGAAATCCAGCATGGTTGTTTGTTTTCTGGAACATCAGTGAAAACGATTCTACAAAAATTAAAAAATCGGTTGGCAGCTCTCTAAAATTGAGGATATGTTCATTGTCAGATTCAAAAAGTATGTCGGTTATCGATGATTTTGAAGTGCAGACAGTTACAGACAGTCAGGAACAGTATGTTCTTATTCCAAAAGGCAAAAAATTTTTAAAAGTTGATCTTATCTGTGAGTGTGCAGGAACAAAAGAAATCCTCGCATTTTCACCTGTAGTTACAATTCCACATGGTTCTTCTTTAGTCAATGATTTGCAGCCTGGTCGCGATGTTCATTTTTCTCCGGTTGTTGAACTGTCAGGAATGAAATTGATTTTGACTGAGCAGTATAAAAATCACAGGCATTCGTTTTCATGAAATTGCAGTGCAGCAGGATAAAAAAATGCAGAAAAAAGTTTGTATCGTTATAAAAGCAAATCAGGAGTTTATCCGACACACCGGCGAAGATGTCAAAAAGAATGCGGCTGTTTTGAACAATCTTTTTGAGTCTATCTCCGATGTATATATTCCAATGCTCAGGATGATAGATAAACTCAATCTGGCGAAAATTCCGTGCAGATTCGCTGTTGTCCTTCCTCCTGTTTTGTGTAACTTGCTTTCCGACGATTCTATTCAAACGCTTTATATCGACTGGCTTAATAAAAAAAATGAACTTGGTCTGAGCGAACTTGAACGAAATAAAAACGATTCAAAAATCACACAGATAATCAAATCCGAGATTTATGAAAATGAAGAATTGAAACAAGATTTTGAAAAAAAATATCAAAAAAATCTTATTGAAGTCTTTTCAAAACACATGAAAAACGGAACGATAGAGATTCTCGGAACATGCGGAACTGAAATTTTTATGCCGCATTATATCGATATGAAAGAAGTCCTTTCGGCGCAAATTGAATGTGGGCTTTATGCATACAGGCAGTATTTTGGGGTTGCTCCCGAAGGTTTTTGGCTTCCTGATTTTGGGTATGCTCCTGGTGTTGAAAAATTAATTCGCGCTTACGGCTATACATATACAATTCTCGACGCACGAAGCATTTTGTTTGCAGAAAAAATCCCAGAAACCGGAATCTTCTATCCATCAAGAACGGAAAATTCTCTTGTTGTATTTTGTCGCGACAACAAAGTTGATGAAGAGCTCTACGGCTATTACGGCTATCTTTATTCGGTCAATTACAGAAATCAGAACAGAGACATTGGATACGATCTTCCAATCGAAGAACTTGCTCCTTTTATTGAAAGCGGCAGTTCAAGATATTCCACAGGTTTTAAATATTGGAACAGATGGTTCAAAGACGAATCAAAATCGGTTTATGACAAAAACGAAGCTCTAAAACAAGTTGAAAAAGACGCTGAAGCTTTTGTTGCAAACAGAAAAGAAACTTTAAATAAAGCTGCAGAACTTTTGCCGAATCAGAAATTTGTTGCGGAAATATGCACGTTTGATGTTTCAAAAATGAGCAGACAATGGCACGAATGCATCTTATGGCTTGAAAATATTTTCAGGGCTTTTGAAAAAACTGATGTTGAAGTTGACACATGCTGCAATCTTTGTGAGGATCAGTACAATCTCGAAAAAATTGAACCGTATTATTCTGCGGGAATCGGAGAAGGCTATGGTGAAAATCTTCTTTCAAGCAAAAATTGCTGGATGGCGCGTTATATTAAAAAAGCTTGTGAAAGAATGGTAGACCTAGCAGACAGGTTTCCTAACGATACAGGGCTAAAAACAAGGCTTTTGAATCTTGGTGCGAAAGAGCTTTTGCTTGCTCAAAGTTCAAATCTGGCAGACATGATCGATAAAGATGAACTCCCTGAATTTGCCGAAAGGCGCTTCAGAGAATCGATAACAGCGTTCACCACAGTATTCGATTCACTAGGGTCAAACACTGTCAGCACAGAATGGTTGACTAAAATTGAAATGAAAGATTCTGTATTTTTATGGATGAACTACAGAATTTTTTCCAGAAAGAAATAAAAGTTACAGCTGAAAAATCACGACCGGTCTATCATGAGGCTGTCTTTTATCATCTGCATCATATCTATTTGATATTTTGCTGTTTGAATCGCTTGTTTTGCAGGGTCAAACCTCTTGTCGAGCTCCAGACATTTTTCCCAAATTTCAATTGATTCTTCCCATTTTGACTGCAAATATAATTCAAGCCCCATCTGGAAATAGTCATCTATCTGTTTTTGAATTATACTTCTGCCTTTATCACCGAACATGATTTTTACAGAAAGCCCGATTCTGTTTAGTGGTGCAAACGAAGTCGTCAAATCAAGAGTGTAATTAAAATTAAACCTTATTTTTGCCACTTCAAATTCAAATCCTGTGCTAAACCTCGGATTTGAGCCTTGCAGTGAAAAACCTGCAAGCCACTGAATAAAATTTGTAAATTGAACTGAAACTCCGAAATTAAAATACGGCAGAAGGTAAGAGCTCGAAGCTAACACAAAAGGTTGCTGAACTTCAAACGTCAACGTGACAGGTTTTATAAATTTTAGTGACATTCCACCGGAAACATAAGATGGGAGCGGATCGTCAATTTTTAATTTATTTCCAAATCCTGTTACGGAAACACCGATGTTTTTTACAGAAAAACCTATGCGGACATTCGGTTCTCTCGAAGAATAATATTTTAAAAAGTTGAATTGGAATAAAGCTCCAAAATCAAAAGCAAAGGCAAGAGCGCTCTGTTCAAGCCCCGAACCTTTTATAATTCCGTTTGTGTTGTCATCAGTGTAGTTCGGCATCCCTCGCCATGATGTTTTTGCGGTTCCGCCAAGCGCAGCTCCTTTAAAATCATATCCTGCAAGAAAATTGTAAGAAGCATTGAACGCCGCAGTCGTTTCTGAATAATAATTTGTCGCAACTCTGTCACCAAAATTATTGTATTCAGAAAAAGGCACATAAAAGCACGTTATATATGAGCCAAAACTTAGGTGAGTGATTTTTTTTGACCTTGTTGTAAAAGCGAGAGTTTCGAGCTTTGAATCTGCAATCCACGAGTTATGGAAAATGGCTGCTTGAGTTTCTTTTTGAACACATCCGGCAGCCGGATTGTAATTCAGATAATTTATATCATCGCAAAGCCCAACATAAGCGTTTCCAAGGCTCTCTGTTCTTCCTCCAAACGGAATCAGCATGGAACGAAAAGTCGTAGTTCCTTCGTTCGAATCTGAAAAAGAATTAAAAAAATCAGAAAGCTTTGATTGGATTTCCGAATATGACTGAGAATGAAGGGTTGAATAGCTTTTTATGAAATTCGGGCATATCACTGATAAAAAAAAGAGAGCGATTGAGATTTTAAAAACATGGCGGCATTTCATAATATCTAATTTTCTTTTCGGAATTTTCATTCTTTTCAATAAGTATAATATCTAATTTACCGAAAATAAAATATAATAATAACGATGAAAAAGAAAATTCTTTTTTGCTTGATTTTTTTGTTCTCATTTTTAAATTTCTGCACGTATGCTCAGGATAATGCCGATGTGTCTCTTTTTGAAATCGATAATTTAATCAAAAAAACACAATACGACGACGCTCTAAAGCTTTTGCATATTTATATAAAACATAACCCTGAAAATTTTGATAACGCACAGGCAAGAATAAAACGCATAATGAATGCAAAAAAACAATATTCAATTCTTGCTGAGAGATTGATAAAGTTGATTCAGACTGATCCGGGAAACAGCAAAGAAATATACGAAATCACTGCCCAGCTCGAAAAATTTGAAAAATATCCTTCCGACCAGAATTTGCAGTTTATTGCTGACTTGAAAAAATCTGCGGAATTTAACTATTTTAGGGCGCAGTTTCTTGAAATTCAAAATCAAACTGCGAAGCAATCTGAAAGCGGGGAATATTTGGCTGCCGTAAAAACTGCAAAGAGCGGGTTTTGGCTTTATTGTGACGATTTTTATGAAAAATGGGAAAACAACGCAGAGATAGTTTCTGAAGCAAATAACTGTATTTCAAACTTAGATGTTCACATAAAGGCATTTGAAGATAAAAACTTTTTGCCAAAAATAAACAATGCGGTAAACGATTTTATAAAAGCAGTAAGCTCCGAGCAGTATGACAATGCGGTTCATAAGTTTGATGACGTTCGAAAATATTTTAATGCTTACGGCAAACTTCGCAATCAGCTTATAGACGACGGTATAAGCTTCCAACTGATTTACGAGAAAATGAAAACGCTCGACAAAAATCTGACAGATGCATCGTATATGCCGTTTTTGTTTCGACTGACTTTAGGTGTTGATTCAATTGAAAATTCCGGGATTTTAGGTGCTATTGATTGCTTTTGGAATGATTCGGAAAAAAAAATGAATGATGCAGTTTTTGAAGCTCTAAAAAAACAGTATGAATTATATGAAGTGTCGATTGATGATGCTTTTGCAAAAAATGTCGGTAAATACTCTGATTTGCAGACAAAAGTTTTAGATTTATACAAACTTTCAGATAGAGATGACAAGTACAAGCTCGAAAACAAATTCAGCGAATATTATGCAGTTGCAGATTATGTAAAAAATATCTCTTTGCGTGCGGTTGAAATATCGGAAGTTGCAAAAAATGTTTCAGTTATCGAAGGAGAAGAAAAATCATTTATTGCAAAAATTAAAAGTCAAAAAGACGTAGCTTCCAATTCTGCTCTTATGGACAAGCTGTTTAATTATGCTGCTGCTATTGGCAAGTCTGTCGGAGTAAAGAAAAACTTGTTGATTGAATCTTATGATTGGGCAGCTCCTTATCTTTTGCTTGGAAGAACTGAATGGAACGGGCTTTCTGAGCTGTATACAAAAAATCTCGATACACTTTTTGAGAATGTCGCAGCTTTCTTGAGCGAACTCTGGAGTGAGATAACAGAAAACTATAAAAACAACTCTGATAAACTTTACGATGCTGTCTATGAATATTATGAAAGTGCGGATAAATATCGTGAAGGTTTTTTTACAAAAATGCCAGGCAACATATATTCTGAAATCAGCAACGACGCTTCAAAATCAGTTGCTTATCAAAATAAGTTTGATACAAACTCAGAGACGAATTTTGAAATCAGGTACAGTTATCCTGACCTTGCAATAAAAATAGCAGGGTATACTCAACAGCAAGTTGAACAAGCGATAAAGAAAATCGATACGTTTGAAAAAGAAATTGATACAAAGTTTAACAGCAACGAACAATTGACGAGTGAAGACAAAGTCATAAAAATCATCTTTGATGCAAAAAAATATCTTGATGGTCAAAAAGAAAAACTGGCTTCGCTTAAAAATGATTCAGAAAAACAGGCTTCACTTGCTCGTGCAAAATTTAATGCGGCGCAGCTTGCAAAAAATGAAGCTGATATCCGCTACAATGAAGCTGAAACAGCCCTCAAAAACAATAATTTTGACGAAGCGCGCAAAAAGCTTCAGGCTGCCGTTTATAAATACGACGAATCTCTTGAAAATCAGGAAGACGAAAAGTTGCGCAATTATGTAGACCGAGTTCTTTTGTCGTTGGGCGAACGAATTGCAAAAGCTGAAAATGAAATCGTAGTGCATGAAGTCAGAATTCTAAAAACACAGGCAAAAGATGCTTATTTCAACGGCAGGTTTGAAGATGCGGAAAAGCTTTTGACTCAGGCAAAACAGAGGTGGGCTGTCACAAACTTAGTAGAAGATGAAGAGATAAGATATCTTTTGAATTTTATAAACACGGCTCTTTCAATGCAGAGCGGACGAGAAATTTTGCCTTCGGCACCGCAATATCCTGAAATGTCTCAACTTTTGAGCATGGCTAATAAATATTTTGACGAAGGAAGCAGAAAAATCACTTCAGGAGATAAAGCCGGCGGTTATGCTGATTTAGACCTTGCATTGGAGAGCGTTCAAAAACTTCAGTACGTTTATCCTCTTAATCAAGAAGCGTCAATTTTGACGTTGAAAATCAACAAGTTAAAAGATCCTGAAAAATTCCGCTCAGAGCTTTCTCAAAAAATCAAAATTGCAGAAAATATGTGCAAAAACACTGAAACCCGCAGGGAAGGATACGCAAATCTTCTCGATTACTATCAGCTTGAGCCTGGATATAAGGGACTTAAAGAACTTATATATAAAATTGAAATTGAGATTGGAATCCGCCAAAAACCTGTAGATAACAGCAGCATAAGCAAAGCTCAAAAACTTTTGCGTGAATCACAGGCTATTTTTGATTCTGCGGGAAACAACAGAAAAAAACTTGAAGATGCGCTTACAAAAATCGACAAAGCTATTGTGCTTTTGCCATATGATGAAACTGCAATAAAGTTAAAAGATAAAATCATTACAAAAATCGGCGGAAACACATCGACTGTACTCTCTATAGAAGATGAGCGACTTTACCAGCTTGCAATTCAACGTCTTCAGAACAATAATATAATGGGAGCAAACGCAATTGTTGAACAGCTTTTGAAAAAATCTCAGAATGCAGGCTCGCAAAAAATAAAAGAATTAAAAAACAAGATTGAGGCTCGAAGTTAAAATACATGGAAAACAGCGGAACAAAAATCACAAAACATTTTTTTACAAAGCTATTTTTTATTCTCTTGATTTTGTTTTTGCACGCTATGGATGTGCCTGCCGAAGATTTTTACTGGGAGCGTCCGGCGACAATCACTGTTACAGATTCGCGATTCCCGGTGACTGTTTTAGGAAAAGAAAAAACATATCTTTTTTGGGAAGAAATCGACGCAAAAAATAGTCAGATTTATCTTTCTTGTCGTGCTTACTATTCCCTCGAAAATTACACAGAAAACAGAAGATTTGCAGGTCCGTTTGATTATTCCGGCGGAGAAGTGCCAGATATCTACACAGCTGCCGTAAATAATCGAGATACGATTGTTGTTGCAGCTTCAACAGGGCTTTCAAGTATTTCGGTATATACTTCGACAGATGGCGGCGTTTCGTTTTCAGAAAGTAAAATGAAATCTTCGGACTCATCGATCATGATTGCCCCTCGTGTTTATAAAACATCAGCAGAAAACTTTAAGATGTTCACGTCTGTCGGTGAGGAAAACTCGTTTACAATTTATACATCAGAATCAGATGATGGGAAAAAATGGAGCAGATTTGAGCAGTTTCAGCCTGCCAAAGATTATAGAAATCCTTTTATTCCTGTTATGGTAAGCACAGATGATTACGATATAGTCGTATTCCAAATTCAGTATACTTCTGCTGATACAAACAGACTTTCGTATCAATTATATATGACTACACGTCGTGTAGACGAGCGAGGAAGGGCAAGTGAATGGACGCAGGCTTTTTTAATCACAGATAAAAAGTCTCTTCCTCCAAGTTCAACAAGAGAGTTTCATTCATACCAGAATCAGCGTGCGTTTTTGTTCAATCATAAAGGGCATGTCTATATTGCGTGGGAGCGAGCGTATTATCAGAATTCGGCAATTTGGCTTGCAGAGCTTGATTTGAATGGAATTAAAAATGGAACGGCCGAAGAAATTTCGTCAAAAGGAAGCGCTAGCCGCCCGATTTTTTTTGAATATAAAGATTCACTTTATTTGACGTGGTTTGACACGCGGCGCGGTCGTGAATCTATATACATGGCAAAAAAAAATGGCAACTACTGGAGCGAGACAGGACTTGTAGAAAACAACAATGCGAATATGTTTGCGTATCCGCTTGTAACTCATGAAAGCGATGAAAAATCAGTGCTTTCTTATGTCTGGCAGCAAAAAACAAACGGTAAAATTGTGAAAAACTCGATTGCAATTCTTTCACCCGATAAAACTTGTTTGCCACCGACATTTACGCCTCTTTCTTATAAAAAAGGAAAATCTTCACGCGCTAAAGATGTAGAGATAAAGATAAATTTTCCTGAAGATTCTTCGAATATTGCAGGCTATTCTTATACGTGGGCACTACAAAATCAAGACGGTTTAACGCCGGCTGATTCTGTGCCTCCTGAACAGATTGAGCACTTTACAAAAGAAAACAAGATAAAATTAAAAGCATCACAAGACGGAAAGTACGTGCTTACTGCCCGCATTGTAGATTATGCAGGTAACTGGTCAGAACCGGCGAGCATAAGTTATCATCTTGACCTTACGCCACCGGATGCTCCGACCTTTGATATAGAAAATGTAGATGAATACGGATTTTTAAACTCGAATAACTACAATCTTCACTGGCAAAAATCTCATGCTTTGGATACATCAAGTTATTTTTATAAAATCGACTACTTAGGTTCAATCCCAAAATCTATTCAAGTTTCCAAAAATAATCCGCTGAAAATGGAAAAAGACCAAGTTGAAAAAATAATAGATGATTTACTTTCTAAATATGAACAAAAGCAACTTAAACCGCACAGTTTTCAGCAGAAAATCGAAACTCAAAATACTTTTACAAACCGCTATTACAATAGCCCGAACGGAATATATGTGCTTTCTGTTTCTGCGATAGATGAAGTTGGAAACGTCAGCGAACCATCAAAACTCGTGTATATATTAAATAAATTTAAACCTTCAACATATATCACAGATGTAACGCAAAAAGAAAAAATTGGAGAAACAATCCTCACAATAAACGGCGGTGGCTTTACTTATGACGGGACAGTCAGCGAAATATACATTGACCGCGATGGAAGCACTCCATACGATCTTGTTTTAAAAAAGCAAAATGAAAACTACAAAGTTCAGTCAGATACATGCATTTCAAATGTGAACATCGGAGAAAGTTTAGAGCAGGGAATATACAGAATAATTCTTTTACACACAGACCGCGGATTATATACTTCAGGCAGAATATTGCGAATCGGTCAAAACGGCACAGTAAAAATCGAATCAGAGTACGTAAAGCAATCGACTTTAACACCTGTGTTTTCAATATACAAATACAAACTAGCATTAAATCTTTTACTTGCTTTAATAATATTGTCGTTGTGTGCAATAACAGTGATTTTCATATTTGTTGCAATTTTGGGAAGTGTTCATGAGAAGCGTATAACGCAGATTCAAATAAATTCCCTCATAAAAGGAGCCTTTATGCCATTGTCAGAATCAACAAAAAAAACAAAACGTTTGCCTAGCCTCAAGAAGAAGCTGATAGCTTTTACTTTCTCGCTGATTATCGTCGTAGTTTTGTCTGTTTCTATTCAAAACGGTTATAAAGTTGTAAGACTTCAGGAACAGACAATGGCTGCCGGGCTTGAAAACAGAACTGATGTACTTTTGGAAAGCCTTCATTCAGGAGTAAAAAACTTTTTCCCTGCAAACCAGATTCTTGAACTTTCGGCGCTTCCCGGTCAAAAAGAGGCGATGCCGGAAGTCAGTTATGTGACAATTTTAGGACAAAAGCAAAACTCTACAAGTGCGGAAAAAATAGATTACATCTGGGCAACTAACGATCCGGATTCAAAACTCAATCCTTCAAAGGCAGGTTACGGCTACGGAGAGCTTGAATCAGATGAACATGTATTTACGGAAATCACTTCAAAGATGCCTCAATTAGATAAAGAAATTGCTGCCGGAGTAAAAGAACTTTCGGATAAGATTGAAGAACTTGACTCTCAGGCAGCAACACTTTATGCATCTTCTCGCCAAAGAGATACGCAAGAAGCAGAACGCATCTCCGATATTGCGGCTAAGCTCCGCAATCAGATGGACGAAAAACTTTCAGAATATTCAAAAAATGCATCGGGGTCTTATCCTCATTTTGACACTAAAAACCTTGACCGTTCAAATACGGAATATTTCTTTTATAGACCTGTCATATACAGAAAGGGAACTACAGGAAACTACGTTCACGGTTTGATTTATCTCAAGCTTTCAACACAAACGCTGATCGACAGTTTGAACGCCGAAACAAAAAGAATCGTTTACTTTTCGATTATAATCGCAGTTTTTGCAGTTGCATTTGGTATTTTCGGTTCTTTTTTGTTTGCGTCATTGATTGTAAAACCTATAAAAAAACTTGAGCGTCACGTAATCATGATTGGTCAGACAAAAAATAAAATTGCGCTAAAAGGAAAAGACGTCGACATAAAGTCAAAAGACGAAGTGGGGCGACTCGGAGATGCTGTCAACAACATGACCCACGAACTTGTCGCAAATGCCGAAGAAGAAAAACTCGCTATGGATGGAAAAGCTGTTCAAAAAGCATTTCTTCCGTTGAGTGACAGCGATGCAAACAATAAAAAGACAACTGCCGAATATCAAGATAACAATATACAGTGTTTTGGCTACTATGAAGGTGAGTCTGGAGTTTCCGGCGACTACTTTGACTATAAAAAACTTGATGATAAATGGTACTGCATAATAAAGTGCGATGCTTCAGGGCATGGAATTCCTGCCGCAATCATCATGACTGTCGTTGCAACAATCTTCCGCCGCTATTTTAACAACTGGACTTATGAAAAAAAAGGTACTTCTCTAAACAAGCTTGTCGAGCAGATAAACGACTTTATTGAAGAACTCGGCTTAAAAGGAAAGTTCGCAACGCTTATAGTCTGCATGTTGAATGTAAAAACAGGGGAGCTTTACATGTGCAATGCCGGCGACAACCTCGTCCACATCTACGATTCTGCAACACAAAAAATGAAGCTTGTTACGCTTTCATCTGCACCGACTGCCGGAGTATTCACTTCCGATTTAGTTTCACTACGGGGCGGTTTTAAAGTAGAAAAAACTGTCTTGAACCATGGAGATATTTTGTTTCTTTACACAGACGGAATTGAAGAGTCTGCACGACGTATCAGAGAGAGCGATTACTCTGTGCGTAAGCAAGATGTAGGAATTAAAAAGATAAACCCTGATACACGTCAGGAAGAGATAGAGCATAAATTCGAAGATTTAAAAGAGGAGTTTGGTGCAGAACGCGTTCAAAAAATAATTGAAGCTGTTTACAACAAAAGAAAATATACTCTTACAAAACTCGACAACCCACTTGCAGGCGAAACACTTGAATTCGATTTTTCAAAATGCGAAGGAACTGTCAGTGAAGCGATACTTGCACTCGCATCGCTTGAAAAAGTCTTCCGGCTTTACAAATCTCCGTCAACATTGCCGACAGATTATATAAAAATTGATAAAAAGATTGACGAATTCCTCTCAAGGTATTTTAATAAATATGACTATTATGCTGCGCATAAATCAAAAGATGCAGAAAATAGTTCAAACTACATAGACTACGATAACATGCTTGAAGATGAACAGTCAGATGACCTGACACTTTTAGCAATCAAACTGTTGTAAGTTAAAAATTTATAAAAATAAAAAGCATAAAACTAAGGAGGCAAAGATGGATTCGGAAGGAATTGGAAAAAAAATGAAAGAGATGTTTTCAAAAGTCTCGAAAGTCTCTAAAGAAACTTTTGAAAAAGCTGGGAATAAAGTCCAGGATTTTACAGACAAAAGCGTTGTAAAAATCGAAATTAAAAAGATAGAATCAAAACGCAACTGTAAATATGAAGAGCTGGGGTTAAAAATCTCTCAAATGATGCTGCAAGGTGCAAAAATACAGTTTGAAAACCAAGACGATATAAACATTTTGAACGGCATTCAAAAAGAGATAAAAAATCTCTCAGCACAAATCAAAGAGAAAGAAAAAGAATTATAATTGAGCTTCTATCGCTGCTGGCTGCCGGAATGAATCTTTTTGTAGACTTCATCTCCGGCAAGAATCTTTACGAGTTCCATTGAAAATTCTTCAGCAGCGCCGGGACCTCGCGCGGTTACAAGATTTCCATCAGTTATAAAAACCTTATTTGAATAATTTTTGACATAAGATGGATTAGATGCAGACTGCATTCCGGGGTAGCAAGTCCATTTTTTCCCTTCAGGAATAAATGTTTTTCCAAGAACGACAGCAGGAGCAGCGCAGATTGCAGCAACAATTTTATCTTCACGCCATGCATTCTCAAGATGGATAAGAAGCTGTTTGCAATCAGCAAGATTGTCAGCACCGACAGAACCTCCGGGACATACAACGCAGTCTGGAATATTATCTCCAAACCGTTCAAGATATTCTTCAAGCGTCATATCCATAATCATCCGAACATTGTGAGAGCTAGTTACAATATGCTTGTCATTCATCGATTTGGACGGAACAGCGACAGTAGTAACATCAACTCCGGCACGCCTAAGATAATCGACAGGAGAAAGAGCCTCGATGTCTTCAAATCCATCAGCAAAAAAAATAGCAGCAGTTTTCATAAAATCACCTCAAATAAAATATACTAAAAAAATTATAAAAAAGACATATCCAAGCAAAGTTTTTCCACGAGGCTGCATACAAAAAAAACTTCCCCGTCCACCCGTACCTCTTGCCTCTCTGAGCGTTGAAATTCTCTTTTGTGAGCCTCTTCTGCGCACAAAAAAAAGGGAAAAAAAGTAGAAAAAAAAGAAAAATAAATTAAAAATTATGTTGACACTTTTTTAATTCAGATGTATATTCATTTTCACCGTCACAAAACCACATCTTTTGGGCGGCACAAAATAGCAGTAAAATGATATTTTTTCGCAGGTTTTACAATAAAAGCCTGAGATTTGGACGAAAATCCAAAAGATTCTTTGACAGTTCAGGGAAGGAAACAATTGACATATAATTTGTTTTAAGTGTTTCAATTGAATAAAAAACATACCGCTTAATTCGGTTCACGAATTAAGAATTGAAAATCAATTTCAGCAAAAATAAAGCTGTGATTGAACGATTTGTGGAAAATCTTAGTCCTTCGGGACTTAGAAATAATCATGGAGAGTTTGATCCTGGCTCAGAACGAACGCTGGCGGCGCGTCTTAAGCATGCAAGTCGAATGGCAAGATTGGTGCTTGCACTGATCCTAGAATGGCGGACTGGTGAGTAACGCGTGGGTGACGTACCCTTTGGACGGGGATAGCTGCTAGAAATAGCAGATAATACCGGATAAGGTGGCCTGTGTCAGAGGCAGGTCAGGAAAGGAACATTTGTTCCGCCGAAGGAACGGCTCGCGAGCTATTAGCTAGTTGGTGAGGTAACGGCCCACCAAGGCGATGATAGCTACCCGGCCTAAGAGGGTGAACGGGCACATTGGGACTGAGATACGGCCCAGACTCCTACGGGAGGCAGCAGCTAAGAATATTCCGCAATGGACGAAAGTCTGACGGAGCGACGCCGCGTGGATGATGAAGGTCGGAAGATTGTAAAATCCTTTTATGACTGAAGAATAAGTATGGTGAGAGAAACGCCGTATGGTGACAGTAGGTCATGAATAAGCAACGGCTAATTACGTGCCAGCAGCCGCGGTAACACGTAAGTTGCGAGCGTTGTTCGGAATTATTGGGCGTAAAGGGCATGCAGGCGGAATTGCAAGCTTGGTGTGAAATACCGGGGCTTAACTCCGGAATAGCATTGAGAACTGCAAAACTAGAGTCACTGAGGGGCAATCAGAATTCCAGGTGTAGGGGTGAAATCTGTAGATATCTGGAAGAATACCAATGGCGAAGGCAGGTTACCAGCAGATGACTGACGCTGAGGTGCGAAGGTGCGGGGAGCAAACAGGATTAGAGACCCTGGTAGTCCGCACAGTCAACTATGTGCACTAGATGTCTGGTCGACAGACCGGGTGTCGAAGCAAACGCGATAAGTGCACCGCCTGGGGAGTATGCCCGCAAGGGTGAAACTCAAAGGAATTGACGGGGGCCCGCACAAGCGGTGGAGCATGTGGTTTAATTCGATGGTACGCGAGGAACCTTACCTGGGTTTGACATACACAGGAATTATATAGAGATATGTAAGCGCAGCAATGCGCCTGTGAACAGGTGCTGCATGGCTGTCGTCAGCTCGTGCCGTGAGGTGTTGGGTTAAGTCCCGCAACGAGCGCAACCCCTGCTGCCAGTTACTAACACGTAAAGGTGAGGACTCTGGCGGAACTGCCGGTGACAAACCGGAGGAAGGCGGGGATGACGTCAAGTCATCATGGCCCTTATGTCCAGGGCTACACACGTGCTACAATGGGAGATACAGAGTGAAGCGAAGCAGCGATGCGGAGCAAAACGCAGAAAACCTCTCGTAGTCCGGATTGGAGTCTGAAACTCGACTCCATGAAGTTGGAATCGCTAGTAATCGCACATCAGCACGGTGCGGTGAATACGTTCCCGGGCCTTGTACACACCGCCCGTCACACCATCCGAGTAGATTCTACCCGAAGCCGGCAGTCTAACCGCAAGGAGGACGCTGTCGAAGGTAGGATTTGTGAGGGGGGTGAAGTCGTAACAAGGTAGTCGTACCGGAAGGTGCGGCTGGATCACCTCCTTTTTAAGAAAAAGGAATAGGCTTTGGTGTACAAAGCAGTGTCAATTGTTTCTTTCTCTGGTCTGTCGAAGACCGAAAATAGCAGCCTGAAAGGGCTGTTTTAGTTCAGAAAAACTGGACGATGTTTTTTGAAATTGCTAAGGAAGGAACGGAAGATGACGCATGGAAAGACTTGCGTTATCAGAAGAAGGACTTTTCAGTCTGCGAGCAGAGGAAAGGGAAGCTTGAATAAAAAGCCCTTGAGCTGCGAAAGAGTGGAATGAAAGGAAATGAAAATATGGTCAAGCGAATATAGGTTTATGGTGGATGCCTAGGAGCTGTAAGACGAAGAAGGACGTGATAAGCTGCGATAAGCCGGGGTTAGGAGCACATATCCGCAAACCCCCGGATTTCCGAATGGAGTAATCCGGTGAAATACACCATCTCGATATCTGAATATATAGGATAGAGAAGTCAAACTGAGTGAAGTGAACCATCTAAGTAACTCGGGAACAGAAATCAAAAGAGATTCCCCCAGTAGCGGTGAGCGAAGAGGGAAGAGCCCAAACCGCGTAAAGCGGGGTTGTAGGACTGCGATATGGAGTAGGCAGTAAATCAGTCTGTAGGAGAAGCTTCTGGGAAGGAGCGTCAAAGAGAGTGAAAGCCTCGTATCCGAAACAAACTGACTCCTAGCAGAATCCTGAGTATGGCGGGGCACGTGAAACCCTGTCAGAATCCGGGTCGACCACGATCCAAGGCTAAATACTAGACAGCTACCGATAGTGAACAAGTACCGTGAGGGAAAGGCGAAAAGAACCCCTGTAAGGGGAGTGAAATAGAACCTGAAACCATAAACTGACAAGATGTCACAGCCCGCAAGGGTAGTGGCGTGTCTTTTGTAGAATAAACCTGCGAGTTGCGTTATGCAGCGAGGATAAGAAATAGAAGTTTTGGATCCGAAGCGAAAGCGAGTCTGAAAAGGGCGATAAGTTGCATGACGCAGACCCGAAGCCAAGGTGATCTAGTCATGAGCAGGTTGAAGCAGGGGTAAAACCCTGTGGAGGACCGAACAGTAATCTGTTAAAAAAGGTAGTGATGACTTGTGACTAGGAGTGAAAGGCTAAACAAACCTGGAAATAGCTGGCTCTCCCCGAAATGCCTTTAGGGACAGCCTCATAAAAAGTTACCGGAGGTAAAGCACTGGATGGAAAAGGGGGAGTTAAATCTTTCCGATTTCAATCAAACTCTGAATGCCGGTAACCAGCTTATGGGAGTGAGACTGCGTGCGCCAAGGTTCGTAGTCGAAAGGGAAACAGCCCAAACCGGCAATTAAGGTCCCAAATTTATGCTAAGTGTTAAATGAAGTGAAGATGCACAGACAGCCAGGAGGTTGGCTTAGAAGCAGCCATTCCTTAAAAGAGTGCGTAACAGCTCACTGGTCGAGCATTTTTGCGCAGACAATGTAACGGGGCTAAGCATAAAACCGAAATTCCGGATTCATGACAGAAGTTATGAGTGGTAGGGGAGCATTGAATTAACTGACGAAGGAATACCTGTGAGGGGTTCTGGAGGAGATTCAAGAGAGAATGCAGGCATAAGTAACGAAAAAGCGGGTGCGATCCCCGCTCGCCGAAAACCTAAGGTTTCCAGGGTAAAGGCAATCTGCCCTGGGTAAGTCGGCCCCTAAGACGAGGACGAAAGTCGTAGCCGATGGGAAACTGGTTTATAATCCAGTACTTATTGAGTTTTGATGGAATGACGCATGAGGTGAAATCCGGCCGGGCGACGGTAGTCCCGGTCAAAGCAGCGAGTTTATGAGGTTCTGGTTAAAAGAAGAACCAAGATGAGCTGTGACAGCGAGGAACCAGAAAGTGGGACTGAAGCGGACGTAATCATGGTGACGAGAAATAGTTCCTAAGTAAGGCTTAGTAAACCGTACCGGAAACCGACACAGGTAGGTAGGATGAGTAATCTAAGGCGCTCGAGCGAACTCGCGTTAAGGAACTCGGCAAAATGCGCACGTAACTTCGGAAGAAGTGCGGCTCCCTTTAGAAATACAGGGAGTGACACAAAGCAGGCCCAGGCGACTGTTTATCAAAAACACAGCCATCTGCGAACCAGCAATGGGACGTATAGGTGGTGACACCTGCCCGGTACTGGAAGGTTAAGAGGAGATGTTATCCGTAAGGAGAAGCATTGAATCGAAGCCCCAGCAAACGGCGGCCGTAACTATAACGGTCCTAAGGTAGCGAAATTCCTTGTCGGGTAAGTTCCGACCCGCACGAATGGTGTAACGATTCTGGGCACTGTCTCAACGCGAGACTCGGTGAAATTTATATTCCGGTAAAGAAGCCGGATACCCGTAATTAGACGGAAAGACCCCGTGAACCTTCACCGTAACTTAATATTGGGATTCTATTCATCATGTGTAGGATAGCTGGGAGGCAGAGAAGCGTGGCCGTCAGGTTGCGTGGAGCCGCCGGTGAAATACCAGCCTTGATGAATGGGATTTCTAACCGTGACCTTGAAGCAGGTTGCGGGACAATGTTAGGCAGGCGGTTTGACTGGGGCGGTCGCCTCCAAAAGAGTAACGGAGGTGCGCGAAGGTCTCCTCGCGGTGGTTGGAAATCATCGTACGAGTGTAAAGGCACAAGGAGGCTTGACTGAGAGATAGACATATCGATCAGGTACGAAAGTAGGTCTTAGTGATCTGATGGTGCTGAGTGGAAAGGCCATCACCTAACGGCTAAAAGGTTCTCCGCGGATAACAGGCTGTTTTTCCCCAAGACTTCACATCGACGGTCATGTCTGGCTCCCCGATCTCCTCTCACCATATCACGGCGCTCGCGCACGTCCCAAGGGTTTGGCTGTTCGCCAATTAAAATGGTACGTGAGCTGGGTTCAGAACGTCGCGAGACAGTTCGGTCCCTATCTGTTACGGGCGTTGGAAGTTTGAGAGGAGCTGCTTTTAGTACGAGAGGACCGAAGCGGACGAACCTCTGGTTTACCAGTTATCCTGCCAAGGGTAAGTGCTGGGTATCTAAGTTCGGAAGGGATAACCGCTGAAAGCATCTAAGTGGGAAGCCCACCTCAAGATTATACTTCCCTGAGGGTTCAACCCTCCTTAAGACTCCTGGGAGACTACCAGGTTGATAGGATGCAGGTGTAAGCGCTGTGAGGCGTTCAGCCGAGCATTACTAATAAGTCGTGAGGCTTGACCATATTTTCATTTCCTTTTACTTAAAGTTTTTTCCGTTCCGTGTGCTCTGTCCTAGAACAGACTTACACTTAGTTTTTTATTTTGTTTATAAATGCCGGTGACCATAGTGGAGAGGCAATACCCGTTCCCATCCCGAACACGGAAGTCAAGCTCTCTTACGTCGATGATACTGCTCTTTAGCGGGAAAGTAGATAGTTGCCGGCTTTTTTTTATTTAACTCTGATTTTCCAAAAAAATGACTGTGTTGTTTTGTCTATAGCTGAAGAGCAGTCAAACTTTTGTGAGCGAGGCAAAGCCGCGCGTCGTGAGGCTACGCCGAACCCGAATAGCTCTTCTGCGCGAGTTTTAGCGAGTTTACGAGCGCCAAAAACTTGGTAGCGTAAGCGTAGGTTAGTAGAAGCCGAACCCGGATAGCTCTTCTGCGCGAGTTTTAGCGAGTTTACGAGCGTCAAAAACAAAAAAAATAACTGCCTGACACCATTCCCCAACCCCACCCTGCAGAAAAGTCCAAGCTGCCAAAACAACCCACGGTTTTTCAAAATTCCTGAACTTGACTACATATAAAAATATGTATTATTATATACTCAAAAGGGGGGGTGGTAATATGTTAGTAGAAACTTCTCAAATTATGCCGATTACACAGTTGCAGAAAACGCTCACACAGACTGTCAGAAAGATTTCCGAAGACCATCAGCCTGTTTTCATTATGAAAAACAATATCATGGAAGCCGTTATGATTCCATTTGACCGTTACGAGAAACTTTCCGAATTGGAAGAACTTGAAGAACACAAAGAAATTTTTTCGGAGGTTCAAAAAAGAATGAGCCGTTATGATGCTTCAAAGTCTGTGAGTTTGTCATCTCTTAGGAATAAATAATGGCTAAAAAACGGGAATTCCACGAGGATGAATTTGAAAAAATCCGATTGATTCCGGAAGCAGCCGAGGAATATAAAAAACTGGATGGTAGTATAAAGATTGAAGTTGATAAGAAGCTTGCAAAACTTGACAAAAATCCGTTTCTTGGTTTTCCGTTGGGCAATAAAGCGAATATGGATTTAACAGGTTTTTATAAACTTTATGCTTGTGGTAAAAGCGTCCGTATTGTTTACCGACTTTTGACTCCGGAAAAAGTAGAAATCATCGAGGTTTGGGGCATTGGGAAAAGAGAAAACATGGAAGCCTATAAAGATGTAGACGACAGAAAAAATTGATAAAATAACTGCCTGACCCCGTTTTCAACGCCCACACTGCAGAAAAACCAAATCAGCAAAAACAACCACTTTTTACACACGCAAATTGATTCCCGTGCCTGAATGTATTTGCGACGGACAACAATTTGCAAAACCCGAACAATTGTGTTATTATGGAATCACTGAAACAAAACTGTTGACAAGAATTTTAGGAGAGATACAATCTTGAACAGAACAGAACAGAACAGAACAGCCTTTCTTTAAAAATTTTTATATAATAGGAAAAGACCGTCGTGTCCGAGCGTAAAAAAAATGCGTTCGCGGTACGCCGGTTTTTTTTGTTTTTAAAAGGTTTTCAAAGCCAACAAGTTGTGCGTAAACTTGCGGTTTAACATAAAACTAACTTACCTAGGAGGAACATATGAGAAGTTGTTTAAGAAAAATTGGAATACTTGCGGTGGCTACAGCCATCGCAATAGTTTGGATTACAGGCTGCCCTAGCATGCCCGGGCAGACTCAAGATAAACGAGAGCCGCCAAAGCCTGCTACCGTAGTGTCAACAATGCCCGGATCTCCGCGAATGGATGATGGCTTCTTACTAATTCCCGGCATCTCAATCACAGGGACGGAATTCTGGAATCCGTCCTCAAGTGTGTTTGTGAGCGGCCGCTCTTTGGAGATAAAACCCTTTTTTATGAGCGACCACGAGGTGACAAGGGCTGAGTACAAGAAGGTAATCGGAAGCGACCCGAGTACAGCGGACGCTTATGACAAGGATGGCAACAATCTTACAGGAGATGATGCAGGCAACAACCCTGTAAACGGAATCAATTGGTATGACGCGATAGTGTACTGCAACAAGCTTTCGCTAAAAAGAAATTACACCCCATGCTACAAGATTAGCGGCTCTACAAACCCTGATGACTGGGGCGCTGTCCCAAGTTCAAACGACGCTACATGGAACGCCGCAGTGTGCGACTTTGATGCCGACGGCTACCGTCTTCCGACAGAAGCGGAATGGGAGTGGGCTGCCCGGGGCGGAAATGACCACACCACCTACGCCGGAAGCGACAACATCGATGATGTCGCATGGTATACATCGAACACGCACGATACAGGAACGAGGGACGTTAAGACGAAGAAAAAGAACGGCTACGGACTTTACGACATGAGCGGTAACGTGTGGGAATGGGGATGGGACTGGTACGGACTCATAACGAACTCCACTCCTGCCTCAGGCTCGGCTTCGGGTCCGCTCCGCTGTTTTCGTGGCGGTTTTTGGTATGGCTACGCCAACTTCGCTGAGGTTGCTTACCGGTACTACACCTACCCGTACTACCGCATCAACGTCATTGGCTTTCGCGTTGTTCGCTCCGCCAACTAGCGTCGGCTAGTTCTGCAAGGAAATTATTAAAACCTCCGCATCCTGCGGAAGGGCAAAGCCGCTCAGTAACCGGCTGGCGGTGTAACGGGGATTTCAAGGTATAACTGGTCTACCACCAGCTTGCAGTTTTGTCTTTGGCAAAACTGCAATAGATAAGGTGTGTGACACGAAAATTGATTTACGTTTCACTCCGCTTCCCTCATATATGACAACCTTGTTTGCCGTGCGCTAAAATAAATTCTGCGCCCGGCATGGAGCGGCGGCGAAGATGGCCACTGGACCGAGCGAGATGCAGGCGAGCGAGGGAAGGGGCTGAGCGTTAGCGAACCGCGCAACGCCGGTTGGTGACTGTTTGCGCTGTGTTTTTTTATTTTTTTTGCTTGCTGTGTAAAAAGTTTATTTTCTATAAAAAGCAAATGTAGAGCTATAAGTGCTGTTTTCCGTGAATTTGCAAGTTAGCCTTCCGTAATTTTCGGTATGAAAGCATGCCGTACTTTGGTGCAAAAATCATCGCCAAAACAAAAAACATCGCTTCGGTCAAAATGATGCACGCACCGGTCGCTCCATTCAAAAAGTAACTCACATAAGTTCCAATCAGCGCACTGAGCATGGCCGACAGCGCGGAAATACAAAGCATGCGGTTAAGCCTGTCCGTTAAAAGATAGGCGATACAGCCAGGGATAATCAGCATAGCGACTGTCAGTAAAATTCCCACCGCCTGCAGCGAAGCGACAATCGTCAGTGCGGTGAGGGCGAGAAAAAGATAATGTATGAACGTTATATCAAGTCCAATCGCTTTTGCGTGATTTTGATCGAACAGATACAACAAGATGTCCTTTCTCTTGGCAATCACTAAAACAAGCGTTATAAGCGAGCATACGACCGCCTGCATCATATCTTCCTTTTCAATTCCCAAAAGGCTTCCGAATAAAATGTGCATAAAATGAATGTTTGAGCGCACCTTTGTGACGAGTATTAGTCCCAACGCCATCATGCCTGTAAACACTGCGCCCATCACAGAGTCTTCTCTGATTCGGCTTCGCTCTTTTATCCAGCCTGTGGTTGCAGCGTTGAGTAAGCCTGCAATAAAAGCTCCTAAACCAAGAGGGATATGAACTAGGTATGCTACTACTATTCCCGGCAACACAGCATGCGAAATCGCATCCCCCATGAGCGCCCATCCCTTCAAAATAAGGTAGCACGAAATCACCGCGCACACGCAACCGACAAGCGCCGCAATCACAAGCGCCTTTACCATAAAACCGTACATAAACGGCTCAATAAGTCTTTCCAAAAACATTGTATTCTCCCATAAAAACACCGCTTTAGCGGCAGCGCACGGATGTGCTGTATCAAAGTTTACACAGCGCAACTCGCGAAGTAAACTTTCGTGATGAAAATTACACGGAAGTAATTTTTATCACACATTCCAACAATCTTAATCGTATCAATTTTTTTTTAGGCGGCACGGTTTTTGCAAAAGCAAAACCGTCGGGCTTTTCGGGGTTCCGCTATCGCTTCATCGTCCTCGTCGCTACGCTCCTGCGGTCGACGTCTACGCCGCCCCTCCAATCCCTTGCCGTTGTAAGCTCGCAGGCGAGTAGTGGATCTACAAGTAGACTCTGCCGCAATAGATTTTTAGCCTTAGATTGTCCTTTTCGCAAAAAAATCTTTTAGGGATTTTACAGCGTTCAATTTTGCGGCTAGTATTCCATGATGTGGCGCAAAAAACAAAACGGCTAAAAAAAGCAAAAACTGTAGTGTAACTATGCATCCGCCTGCCGAGCCGTTCAAAAAATAACTGATATATGCGCCCAGTGCGGAAGTGACCAAACCTATAATCGACGAGAGGCACATCATCAAAGAAAATTTATTTGTAAGCAGATATGCCGCCGCCCCAGGCGTTACAAGCATCGCGACAACCAAAATGCTGCCGACAGTTTGCAGCGCAGCGATCGCTGTAACTGCAAGCAGTGTGAGCAACAAAAGGTACAACGCACTCGTGTTGAGTCCTATAGAGCGCGCTTGCGCAGGGTCGAACGAAAAGAGGCGCAAATCTTTCCATTTAAGCAGAATAATTGTCAAACCGCTTCCTGCTATTATAAGAGTTTGAACTATGTCTCTGTCTGCTATGCCGAGGATGTTTCCCATAACTATTGTAGAAAGAGTTATGTTGCTTGGAAAAAGCGAAATTAGCAAAACTCCAAGCGCAAAAAATGTCGTATAAACTATGCCGATGACGGCGTCTTCTCGGATTCTCGTCCGCTTTTTTATAAAACCCATCGCAAGGGTGGCGAACATACCGCTTATAAACGCTCCGACCGAAAATGGTATGCCGACTATGTACGCGACCGCAACGCCTGGAACTACCGCGTGCGACAGCGCATCTCCGAGCAAAGACCAACCTTTTAGCACTACAAAGCACGAAAGCAGGGCGCACACTCCGCCTATAAAACCGCTGACAAGAATAGCCTTTACCATATATTCATACTGAAATGGAATCAATAAATTTGAAATCATCTGTATTTCTCCGCATTTTTTTTGTCACATCATTTGTGCAAAGCAGCTTCGGTATTTCTTACGCCACTTCTATAGGGCTTGCCTTCGCCCTTTGTTACCAAAGCACCTTCATCGTCGGTAAACACTCTAAACTCGTGAGTGCTTTCTTCTGGATTGTCGGTGTGATCGAGCTTAATGGTACGCAAAGCGCCACCAAAGGCCTTTATAAGGTTGTCGGCCGTAAATGTCGTTTCTGTCGGTCCCGAAGCGAGCACCGTTTTTTTTATAATCACAACGTGATCGCAGAATTCTGGCACCGAACCCAAATCGTGCGTTGAGACAAAAATCAAGTGTCCATCGTTTTTAAGTTCTCTCAAAAGAGCGATAATCGCAGTTTCGGTTTTAACGTCGACACCGGTAAATGGCTCATCGAGCAAGATTATTTTTCCCTGTTGTGCCAAAGCGCGAGCGAGAAAAACCCTCTTTTTTTGTCCGCCAGAAAGCTCCCCAATTTGCCTGTCTTTAAAGTCGAGCATTTGAACTCTCTCAAGGCTGCGCTCAACAATTTCTTTGTCTTCCCTATTCGGTATGCGCAAAAAATTCATGTAGCCGTAGCGCCCCATCATAACGACGTCCCACACGCTGACCGGGAAAGACCAGTCAACTTCTTCAGATTGCGGAACGTAAGCAAGCAGGTGCTGTTTTTGAGCCTGGCGTACAGGTTTGCCACAGATCGTTACAGAGCCGTTCATAGGTTTAATAAAGCCCATGATTGTTTTGAAAAGCGTAGATTTTCCGCTGCCGTTTACGCCGACGAGAGCCGTAATCGTTCCCTTTTTTAGATGAAAAGATGTGTCGTACAGCGCGACGTGGCCGTTATTGTATGCGACGCTTACATTTTGTACCTCAATTTCAACTGGAATTTTCGTATCTATATCCATATTCTGCCTCGTGTTATCTTGACAAACTGCCTTGAAAGCCTTTTACAATCGTGTTTGCATTGTATTCGAGCATCTTTAAATACGTCGGCGCATCTCCGTCTTCGTATGTCAATGAGTCTACATACAAAACACCGCCGTAACTCGCTCCTGTTTCTTTACACACTTGCAGCTGGGGCTTATCGCTGATCGTACTTTCAGAAAAAGCGACAGGAATGTGATTTTTGCGGATAGTGTCTACAACTTTTTGAATTTGCTGTGGAGTTCCTTCCTCGTCGGCGTTTACCGGCCACAGGTACAATTCCTTCATATTGCAGTCGCGGATAAGGTACGAAAAAGCGCCTTCGCATGTTACAAGCCAACGCTGCTCTTCGGGAATTTCCGAAAGCTTGTCGGCCAAAAAGGCGTCGATTTTTTTAATGCTTTCGCTGTAGGACGCCGCGTTTGCGTTAAAGGTTTCGGCGTTGTCCGGATCCAAAGCGACAAAGGCTTTTCGGATATTTTCGACATACACAAGGGCGTTTTTAGGCGACATCCACGAGTGAGGATTTGGCATGCCGTTGTACGGTCCTTCTCCAATTCCAAGAGGTTCTATGCCGTCGCTAAGAGTTGCGCTCGGCACGTTTTTAACGCTCCCCATAAATTTTTCAAACCAGCGCTCAAGGCCAAATCCATTGCGCAAAACCAAATCTGCCGACTGAGCCTTTACGACGTCTAGTGGTGTAGGTTCGTATTCGTGAATTTCCGCTCCGGGTTTTGTAATAGATTCGACGAGAATCTTATCTCCTGCTATATTCTGCGCCATATCCTGTAAAATTGTAAACGTAGTTACAACTCGCTTTGGACGTTCTGAATCATGTTCGCTAACCGTCGCGCTTTTTTTTGCGCATCCAGAAAAAACTACTGCGCACAACACTGCCGCTGCAGCGATCGAGGCTGCTGTAAATTGTATGTTTTTTTTCATATAAACTCCTGATATGAACAAAAATAGACTGTTCTGTTTTAGACGCCGTTTTTATCATATTTTTTTGAGGTTTTTGTATCAAAATCTGTAGTATTTACTACATCTTTTGCATTACAAATGTAGTATAAACTACGGATTTTTGTCAATAGTTAAATGAAAAATCTCTGTGTTTTAAATGATTTATATTGAGCTGTTTTTTATTGTCGGTTATTTTATAACTCCCATGGATTCAACTGTTGCTGTGATTACCGGCGGTTCAAGCGGTATAGAAAATGCTATTGCGCAAGAGTGTTTAAAAAAAAGGATTCAAGGTCGTCATAGGAGTTCGATGGAAAGATTTGCTCAAAAAAATTGAAGCCGAATTGATGTTATATGCTGGTGGTATAAGCGCGCATGAGCTTGACGTGTGCGATGAAAAATCGATTGCCAGTTTTACCGATTTTTGTGAGAGGCAGTTTGGTAAAATTGACTTGTTGTTCAACTGTGCAGGAATTGCTGTTTGTAAAGAATTTGAGAGCACGTCTCCTGCTGAATTTGCGCAAGTGTTGTGTGCGGAACTTGTTCTGCATGGAATATCAGTTTCACTAGTTCAGTCGCCAGATGCATTATGAAAGGCGTTGCAAAAAAGCGCTCTTTGATTATTCCTTGTTTTATGGCGAACATTATATATCACATAAATCGCCTATTCCCAAATCTTATGTATGCGTATTCTAAGAGGAGCATTCAAAAATATTTAAAAAATGTTTCTGTGCAAGAAAGCCTATCGTTAAAAAAATGTGCCTTACAGACAGGCTATTTTTTGTACTTGAAACGTCGACAGAAAAAACTATACAATGGGATAAATACGATTAAAACTTTTATCTCTGACCGTGTTCACAAAAAGCGCGATGATTATTGATACGGTCGAATATTACAGCCTCACCGAATTTCGCGCATTGATCTGTGAGAAGAGAGCCCATGATGTCGGAAAAAAAAACGGAAGCGTCGGTCGCTTTTTCTCGGACTCGCGCTGATCACGCGATGGAAATCCTAGAAGACTACACAGAAGTTATCTCAAAAATAATAACAGAAAACGGTGAGTGCCGTGTAATGGATCTTGCTAGGTACTTTGGTGTGAGCCACGTATCTGTCATTCAGGTTTTACAGCGCTTGACTGCAAACGGTTTTATAGAAAACGAAGCCAGAAAACCAATCGTTCTTACAGAGGCAGGCTACTCTTTGGCTCGAACGTGCGCAAATCGGCACAAAATTGTCCAACGCTTTTTATTAAAAATTGGAGTGAGCGAAAAAACGGCCGTAATTGATTCAGAAGGCTTGGAGCATCACGTCAGTTCTGAAACTCTTGAGTGCATGAAAAATTTTATCGCCGAGCATTAAAGCCTGTGACAACCTTGTTTGCCGTGCGCTAGAGCAAGTTTGCGCCCGGCGTGGATGGGCGGCGAAGACGGCCACTGGACTGAGCGAGACGCAGGCGAGCGAGGGAAGAGGCTGAGCGTTAGCGAACCGCGGAACGCCGATTGGTGATTGTTTGCGCTGCGATTTTTTAAATTTGACTCGTCTTGAAACATTTTTATTTTAATTGTATTATCGCGGACATGATTAAGTTTTCTGATGATGTTATTTATGTTGGTGTAAACGACCATAAAATTAAACTTTTTGAGGGGCAGTATCCTGTTCCTTTTGGAATGGCTTATAATTCTTATGTGATTCTTGACGAAAAGGTTGCTGTCACTGACTCTGTTGACCGCAATTTTGGTGATCAATGGCTCGAAAATGTTGAAAATGTTTTGAAAGGTCGCAATCCTGACTACCTGGTTGTGCATCACATGGAGCCTGATCATTCTGCAAATATAGCAAGATTTTTGAATAAATATACTTGTACCAAGGTTGTTTTGAGCGCTGTAGCTCTGACTATTCTTAAGTCGTATTTTAAAGAGGATTATTCTGAGCGCGCTGTTGTTGTAAAAGACGGAGACTCTCTTTTGCTTGGTAAGCATAATCTTCATTTTATCACGGCTCCGATGGTTCATTGGCCAGAAGTCATAATGTCTTACGATGAATGCGAAAAGGTTTTGTTCAGCGCCGACGCTTTTGGTACTTTTGGCGCTAACGACGTTGAGCAGCGAGGATGGGATGATGAGGCGCGACGTTATTATTACGGAATTGTGGGCAAGTTTGGCTCGTCTGTTTTAAAAGTTCTTGAAAAACTTTCCGCTTTTGAGATTAAAACTATATGCTCTCTTCACGGTCCTGTCCTCACTGGAGACTTGTCTCATTATTTTGAGGAATATAAGAGATGGGCTAACTATCAGCCTGAAAATGATGGAGTTTTTATTGCCTATACTTCTGTTTATGGGCACACTGAGGAAGCGGTAAATATTCTTGCCGAAAAACTTCGTTCCTGTGGTAAAGATGTAAAAGTTATAAATCTTGCTGAGACTGATTTTTCTTACGCTATTGATGCAGCTTTTACTTATAAAAATGTTGTTTTTGCGACGACGACTTACAACACCGGCATATATCCTTTTATGAATGATTTTGTTATGCGCCTTGCTGAGCATGGATTTTCCAACACAAATATTGCCTTTGTTGAAAACGGCTCTTGGGCGCCTGCTGCAGCAAGATTGATAAAAGAAAAGTTTTGCGGATGTAAAGATTTGAACATCATCGAGCCTGTTGTCACTGTGAAAGGCGCTTTGAACGATGCTTGTTTAGAAAAACTTGATCAGCTTGCAAATGCTCTAAAATAGTTTTTCAAATAATTTTGCGTTAAAATTAAAATAGGGTGCGGATAAATCCGCGCTCCGTTTTTGTATTTTACTCTGCTGGCGATATAGGCGTTGCTGGTGGAGTGTTTTTTTCTGCAAACGCTTTTTTCAGTAAAATTGGGACAAGCATCGAAGATACTATGATAAGCAATATAACCGGCGTAAAATATGTTGATTCTACAAGTCCAACAGAAAGTCCTTTTGTTGCTACAATCAATGCAACTTCGCCGCGAACCATCATTCCAAGCCCTACTTGCAAAGATTCTTTCCAATTATAGCCTAAGAGTTTTGCAGAACCGCCGCATCCGATGATTTTAGAAACACATCCTGCAACGACAAATGCGATTGAGAACCAGAGCATTGCAATATTCATATCTGAAAGGTCGGTTTTTAATCCGATACTTGCAAAGAAAATCGGGCTGAAAAACATATAAGAATTTATGTCGATTTTTGATTCCATGTAAGATGCATCTGTCAAGTTACAAAAGACAATCCCTGCGATATATGCACCTGTGATATCTGCAATTCCAAAAAATTTTTCAGCCGCATAAGCAAAAATCAAGGCAACTCCGAGTGCGTAAATGGGAATTCGGTGTGTGCGAGGATGCCGTTTATCGTACCAGCTGAAAAATCTATATGTTATGATTCCTACAAAAATTGCACATATAAAAAACGCTACAGTTTTTAATATGATTCCAAGATACCCGCCGCGTCCCGTGCTGACTCCAAGCACAATTGTCAAAACGATTATGCCAAATACATCATCGATGATTGCAGCACTTATGATTGTCTGTCCAACATCTGATTTGATTTTTCCAAGTTCTTTGAGAACCGCAACAGAAATGCTCACCGATGTCGCAGTTAAAATTGTTCCGATGAAAACGGCTTCGAAAAATCTGTGTGTTCCAAAACCATCAAAACCCCAGAAACAAAGTGCAACAATAGTTCCTATGACAAGTGGAGCAATAACTCCGCACGCCGCTACTATTGTCGCTTTGAATCCCGATTTTGCAAGCGATTTAAGGTTTGTCCCAAGCCCTGCAGAAAACATGATAAGGATGACGCCGATTTCCGCCATATACTGAATAAACTTGTTTGTTTCATTGTAGATGATATTTGAATCAGGTGAACCAAAATTTTTGAACCATGGAATAAAGCGCAGCAGCAACCCTGCCAAAATCATCCCTGCAACTTGTGGAACGCCGAGTTTTTTAGCTAAAGTTCCAAAATATTTAGCTGCTATGACGATAATTCCGACTGAAAGCAAAATGTGAAGAATTATCTCGGTGTTTGAAATGTTAGAATTCATTTGATATACCTCTGACTTTTTTTAAATTATATCGAAAATTGCCGCCTTATTCAATAACGTGTAAATTCGAAAAACACCAGTCGCTTTATTCAATGAGCAGACGGAAGATCTGAGTGGCTTTTTATTGAAAACAATAATTTTATATTTTATAATTGCAAAAACATGTAAAAACAATCCAAAACGAGGTATTTTATGTCGCAAAAAATTTGCAAATGTTTGTTTTGTCTATCTCTTTTGTGCACTTTTCTTTTATCGTCTTGTGCAACTTCTATTGATGTAAAAGTTGTAAGACCTGCAGAGTTGAACTTGAACGGGGCAAAAACAATTGCTGTTCTTCCTTTTAAGCCGAGTCAGTTTTTTATTACAAACAGAGCATTCTCGACTTCGGAATTTATTTTATATTCAATGTTCAGAATTTTTGATGGAGCGGATCCCGATGAACGGCGTTGCCTAGAATATCTGCAATCACAGCTAGAAAGCGGGCTAAGCTCTTCTTCCTATATCAAGCTTGTAAACTCAGATGCAGTTTCTCGAGCATTAAAAAACAACACTCAAAATCCTGCCGATGTCTATCTCACAGGTGAAGTAACATATTTTGACATTGATGACAGTTTTAGAAAAGTAAAAGTAAAATTTAGAGATGCCCAAGATGGTCACCCTGCCGTTTATGAAATAGAAACAAGATGGAAGCGTCAGGCGAGAATCGATATAAGATATCAAGTTATCGACAGCAAAACAGATCACATCATTGCATACAGAAATGTAAGTTATTCTGCAGAAACGGCGGAATACACTGACAGAACGAATTTACCTTCCGCATTCTATATGCTCGACTCTGATTTATATTCTTTAAGTAAAAAAATTCTCCGAGAGGTTCAACCTTACACTGTCACAAAATCTATAAAACTTCTTTCTACAAAATCAAAAATCAAAATGTTAAAAGAACTGATGAAAATTGCAAACGACACAGTCGATGATGGGAACCTAGAAGATGGGTACAGGCAGTTCCGCGATATTTATGATAAATATAAACTTGCAGAAGCCGGATACAACGCTGCAATGATTCAACAGGCTCTTGGAAACCTCGAACGCGCCGAAAGCGAACTTATTGATGTTCAAGAAAAATTTCCATCTGATTCGAGAATTTCAAAAGGGTTATCCGACATAAGATACGAGATTCGTCAGGCAGAAGTGCTAAAAAGCCAGACAAAAAGCGCAAACGCTAATTAAAAATATTTACGTCACTATTAAAAATATTTGCTCCACTTTTGGGTCAGATCTTCCGCCGTCGTAAAATGCTCTGCATTTATTCCGATTGAAGCTGCCGCATTACAGTTTTCCTGACGGTCATCTGTGAAAAACGCATCTTCGGCCCTATAACATTCGGCTTCGAGTATCAGCTCAAAAAAGTGCGTGTCTGGTTTTGCGGCTCCAATTTTATTTGACGCATAAGTTTGATGAAAATAAGAATAATCTCCGCGTTCGGTGTGATTTTCCCAATGGCTTTGAATTGTGTTTGTTCCGCAGACAACTCTGTTGTTTTTTTTGAGATTTTTGATAAGTTCTACGGTCGCTCTGTTTTCAACAGGATGAAAAAACAATCTGAACAAGTCGCAGTCCGCTTTTTGAATCAGTTTTGTATCAAATCCATGAAACGCTTTTTTTTCGATGCCTTTTTCATGCTGCAAGCATTCAATCCGCCGATTAAATTCTGTCCAAAAAGAATCAGTTGAGAGCTTACCGATTGTAAGCTGTTCCCAAATATCTTTATCATGCATCTTGCAAACAAAGTCAAAACCGGCTTCGGAGAGTTTCAATCTATTGTAGAGAGAATCAATCTGAAAAGTGTTTGTTACAACGCCACCCATGTCAAAAATGAACAACATAATTCGATTATGGTATAATTGTGATGAATAATCAAGTTTGATATAATGCCTGTATATGAGCACAAATAATTTTCCGAGAGTTTTTCTAAAACAAAAAGAAGAAAAAGAAATTCAGCAGGGCTATCCGTGGGTATTTGACAACGAAATTTCACACATAAAACACAGGGACGATGAACACTCTGAATGGAAAAATGAAAATCTGCCTGAATGCACTGTGTCTGACGGTTCTGCCGTAGAGGTTTATACAAAAGCCGGCGGATTTCTTGGAACTGGTATCATAAATCGGAAGTCTAAGATTACAGTCAGATTGATTGGAAGTGAACATGCTGACAAGATTTTGGAAGATTCCGGTAGATATTGGGAAAAACGTGTCAAAAATGCTTACAGTTTGCGCTGTAATTATTATAGAGATTACGATTCGTATCGTTTGATTTTTGCTGAAGCCGACTTTATTCCCGGATTTATCTGCGAACGTTTTTGCAATGAAGAAAACAGGGTCTATCTTGTTGTTCAATTTCTTTCACTTTCTTGTGAAGTTTTCCGTTCCGAATTGATTTCCGCACTCGTGAAAGTTTGTAATCCTTGTGGAATTTACGAAAGAAGTGATGCATCTGTCCGCGATAAAGAGGGGCTTGCTCAAACTTCCGGCTGGATAGATGATGGCGGAAATGCGTCAGCCGAAAATTCTGACTTAGATACAAAGCTCACGATAATTGAAAATGGAATCAAGCTATGCGTAGATATTGCCAACGGTCAAAAAACAGGTTATTTTCTTGACCAAAAATTCAATCGGGAGGCAGCCGCTTTGTTCTGCAAAGATAAAATTGTCCTCGATACCTTTACTCACACCGGTGCATTTGGTCTGAACGCAGTGAAAGCCGGTGCTAAAAAAGTAATCTCTGTCGATATTTCTCAGGAAGCTGTCGAAATGGTAAACAAAAATATCAAAATCAATCGTGCGGAAAAAGTTATGACCGCTGTCTGTGCTGATGTTTTTGATTTGCTTAAAAAATATGAAGCCGACGGAGAAAAGTTTGATGTCATAATCCTTGACCCACCGGCATTTACAAAATCTGCGAAGATGATTGAAAAAGCGTACGGAGGCTACAAGGAGATAAATCTCCGCGCAATGCGTTTGCTAAATGAAAACGGAATTCTTGTCACATGTTCATGCTCTTATTTTATGGAAAGCCACATGTTTTGCGATATGATTATGCATGCAGCGATGGACAGTCACAAACGCATCCAGATTCTCGAAAAGCGCGGTGCCGGTCCAGACCATCCTGTTCTGCTTGGTTATCCAAAATCTGAATATTTAAAATGCGTGGTATGCCGTGTCATATAACTGTGTTGTTGTACTAGGTCCAACGGCAGTCGGAAAGACTTCTATTGGAGTTGCTATCGCTGATAAGTTCAATGGCGAGATAATCTCGGCTGATTCGAGGCAAACTTACCGTCATCTTGACATAGGCTCGGGAAAAGACCTTGAAGATTATGTTGTAGGTGGAAGAGCAATTCCTTATCATCTTATCGATATCATAGATTTGCCTGATGAATACACCGTCTACAATTATCAGCAGGATTTTTACAGAGCTTTTAAAGACATCACATCTCGCGGTAAACTTCCTGTCATCACCGGCGGAACCGGGATGTATCTCGATGCTGTCATCCGCGACTATCAGCTTGTGATTTTGCCTGAAAATAAAGAACTTCATGAAAAACTTATGGCAACGCCTCTTGAAGAATTAGCCGCTCGTCTTTTAAAAGAACAGCCGAATCTCCACGTTATGTCAGACTTAAAAGAAAAAAAAAGAGTTGTAAAAGCGCTCGAAATTATTGAAGCAAAACGAAATGGTGAAGTTTCAACAAGCATAGAACGCCCGCAGATAAATCCTCTGATAATTGGAACGACTTTACCTAGATCTCAGTTGTGGGAAAATATTTCTAGCAGACTGCGTCAGCGCATCGATAACGGAATGATAGAAGAGGTTCAGCAAATTCACGACAGTGGAATTGAATGGGTACGCTTGGAAAAATTAGGTCTTGAATACAGATATTGCGCTTTGTTTTTGCAGGGAAAAATCGAATCAATTGATGATTTGTTTAATCAGCTTTTTATAGCTATAAGGCAGTTTGCAAAGCGTCAGGAAACGTGGTTTAGAATGATGGAAAAAAAAGGTGTAAAAATAAACTGGCTTGCGCCGTATTCTAAAGAATGTAGAATAAAAGAAGCTGAAAAACTTATTGAAACAGCTTTTGCAGACCGCCTGTTTGTTAAAAAATAAAGTGCTGAATGCGGCATGACTGCACCTGTTGAGACTTTTTGCGTTTGAAGCTTCGACAGGTACAATCTTTATGCTTTAGGCATTTACTGCCATTTTTACTGTTTCTGTGATTTCTGTCAGATAGCCGGTGCGAATACAGCTGTCGAAAAGTTCTTTTGAAATATAATCTGTTTTAATATCTTCATAGCCGTCCATATCACGAACGATTTTAACGACGAATCCGTCTTCCATTTCTCTGATGATTGTCATGTAATCTGTGTTTTTACCAATGCTTTTTAGTGTGTATGATTTCATTTTCTTTTACTCCCATAATAAAAAATGTTTTGTGTTATCATCAATGCCAGGATAGCCACATTACTTTTATTTTCGGTTATAATTAAAATTATGTTAGAAAAAAATGAAAATATTTTATATTTTGACGCACATTTTCATTATGCTGTCTGTAAAGATAATGATTTGATGATGCCTGATTTTAAATGGGCAGGTCTTTCCTGTGCTCATTCCATTTCAGAATGGAATATTCAGTCTCAGACATCTCAAAAGGTTTTTCAGGCTTTCGGGCTTCATCCTCAGAGCAGTGTTGAATTTGACGAAATACAGATTGCCCAAAATGCAGATTTCTTGGAATCGCTGTTGGAAAACAATAAGCTCGACGCAATCGGTGAAGCAGGTTTTGACTATTTTACATCTGAATACAAAAATGCTGCCGCTCTTCAAGAGAAAATGTGGAACATTCAGTTAGCCCTTGCAAAACAATACAAAATTCCTCTTGTCGTTCACTGTCGTAAAGCGAATGAAAAATTGTTTGAATATGCTTCAGAGCTAAAAAAATTGCCGTTTGTGCTGTTCCATTCTTTTATGGGAAGCGATGTAGAAGCGTTCAGCCTTGTAAAGCGCGGAATCAAATGCGGTTTTAGTTTTGGGAAACAGATGTTGAACAACAATAAAAAAGTGATTTTATGCGTAAAAGAGTTGCCGCTGGGAAATCTTTTTATGGAAACAGACGCCCCGTTTCAGACATTAAAAGGTGAGACTCTGACAAAACCATCGGATATCAAAAAAGTTTACAACGCCGCATGGGAACTTCGCGGCAAAAAAGAAGATTTTTTTGAGTTTGCTTATAAGATGAAAAATCATTATAATCTATTCTATGACATCAACAAAAGAATTCAATCGGTTTAAAATCATATCAATTATCAATCTTTCTATGGCAGCTTTGCTTTCTATTTTAGAGCTAAGCTTTCACGCAGATATTTCTCTTCTTGCTTTTCCTATATCAGGATGTTTTACCGCTGCAACAGTCTATCTTGTTTTTTATCTGATAATTTTAAAAACTGACGGTTCTCATATCTACGCTGCAATAAAATTTACAGAATATTTGCCATACGTGCATTTAATCACCTTTATTTTGAGGCGTGCAGGAAAAACCGGAACTGCTTTTTGGTATGATGTTGTAACAGTAGTTTTATGGTTTATCATCTGGGTTCTTTCGTATTTTTCGCCTAAATGTCTTTATGCAGATAAAAACAAAGAAGTTATAAAAGGTTGGGCAATTCCGCCTAAAAAAAAGAAACTTCACGGGATAGAAAAGATTATTTTTGAGATAGCCGACTGGGTCGATGCCGCAGTTTGGGCTGTTTTTACAGTTCTCATATTCCAGATTTTTCTTGTTCAGCTGTACAGCATCCCGTCAGAGTCGATGGTGCCTACTTTTTTGATTAAGGATCATGTTTTTGTTTCAAAAATTGACTGCGGTCCAAAGTTTCCTCTGACAGATGTAGGTTTGCCTGATTTTAGAAAATACAAACGCGGAGACACAATTGTCATTAGAAATCCTCATTACAGCCATGACAGAAAAGAAGAAGTGAAGACAGTTACATCACAGCTTGTAAATATGCTTACGCTGATGACAGTAAATCTCAACAAAGATGCCGACGGTGAATTAAAAGCAGATCCTCTTGTAAAGCGAATCGCAGGAGAGCCGGGAGAGCAGCTTGTAATGCAGGACGGCAAACTTTACAGGCGCACAATAGAAAGCGATGAGTGGAAACCTGTAGATTATGACAATAAATTTGCGACTTGGGATTTGAGTTCGGTAGATGCGTCTATAAGAGAAAAAATTCAGTATTATCCTTTTTCCAGTGTAAGTCCAATTTGGCGAGATAGGAAACAGACAGTCCGTGCAAATACAAAAGAAGTTGTAAAATCAGCTTCGGAAAACTATCAAAAAATGCTTGATTTTGAAGAAGAGCGCCGAAATTACGATTTGAATTTGGCTGCGTTTCAGGCTAAAGAAATTGTACGCAAATTTAAAAAACTTGCTTTTACCGGCAACTTAATCGACGGTTTTGAGCAGCCTTCTTTGTTTGAATACAATCTTTTTAAAAATGTTCAGCAGATTTCAACAGACTTGTTGAGCAAAAAAGGCGGAGTTGAGTGGTTTTCGAGTTTTATGACTTCGTGGATTTATTCAAAAGACAATGCGCGCGATTATTATTCAGAAGCAAACTATAGATTAAATGTCATGACAAAAATCACATTCGGCAAGCTCGTCGTGAGATATTCGGAATTATTTTTGAACAGTTCAGCATCGGTATCGTGGCAGTCTGACAGCGAGCTTTATCAATTATATGAAAAAGCTGACATTTTAAACTGGTATATTCAACAGCTGCTGGACGAAAGGAATATGCCGGTCTTCCCTGCAAATGACAACGATGGAAATCCTCAGTATATTCCCGACAACTGTTACTTTATGATAGGCGACAACAGATTCAATTCACTAGATTTGCGTCACAGGTACGAAAAGATAGAAGAAGCCCTGACAAAAGATGATCCACAGTCTGTTTCTTATTACTCTATGATGGAACCGCAGTTTATCAACAAAAAATATATAATCGGTAAACCGATATTCAGATTCTGGCCGCTTAACAGATTCGGGAAAGTGTAGAGTAGGAAAAGCGGAATTCTTTCACCTTGAGACAAAAAAATCCCGAGGTCAACACCTTGGGATTTTTTATTTATCTATTATCTTTTGATAATATGCAAAAAATTATCTTCCGTGACAATTTTTGTACTTTTTGCCGCTTCCGCATGGGCAAGGGTCGTTACGTCCGACTTTTGGCATTGTCCGTCTGACTGTGATATTATCACCTTGCGAACGCTGGTTCATAGCGCTGTTCACTGCCTGCCTGTGTGCCATAGCTCCGTTGAATGAAGACTGTACGCTGCGCTGTGCAGCATTCTGTGCAACTTGTTCGCTGATTGACTGCGCCTCATTGTGCCGGGCATTTATCCCCTGATTTTGAGCTTCTGCCATTCTTCGCCGTTGTTCTGCTGCTTCCGGTGACAGTTGTATGCGGACTTTAAACACACGTGACATGACAGTGTCTCTAATTGTGTCGAGCATTTCATCAAAGATATTAAAGCCATCTATTTTGTATTCTGTAAGAGGATTTTTAGAACCGTATGAACGCAGAGCAACTGCTTCTCGCAATCCTTCCAACGTTTCAAGCTGGTCAAGCCACTTTCTGTCAATGATCTGAACATACTGGTAACGGATAAACATATTTAAATTCTCTTTACCGGCGAGCATTTCTTTTTCTGTCAAATCGTTTTGAAGGGCAGCAATTAGTGCTTCTTTGTTTAGACTTTCCGCTGGGAGTTGAAGTCCAAAGGTATCTCTTATTTTTTCATTCAATGCAACAAGTGGCGCATTTGAATTTTTATTGTGTTTTTGCTCGTACTCAAAATCTTCAAAAATCGCTTCAATGTCTTCTTTGGCATTGCTCATCACTCGTGCTGAAAGATTTTCATCAGCAAGGATTGAATCTCTCTGGTTGTAAATCACAGTTCTCTGCTCATTCAAAACATCATCGTAGTCAAGCAAGTGCTTACGAATTTCAAAGTTGCGGTCTTCTACTTTCTGTTGGGCTTTTTCAATACCTTTGTTCAACCATGGGTGGTCAATCGGTTCGCCGGGTTTCATTCCGATTCGGCTCATTATGTTCTTCATTCGTTCCCCACCGAACAACCGCATCAAATCATCATCCATTGAGATATAGAATTTAGAGCGTCCAGGGTCACCTTGCCTACCAGAACGTCCACGCAGCTGGTTATCTATACGACGAGATTCATGGCGCTCAGTACCGATTACATAAAGACCTCCGAGATTTCTGACTTCTTCATAATCTTTTTTCCAGTTTTCTTTTTCAATTGCAAGAGCTGCTCTGTATTGTTCTTCCGTAGCTCCTGTTCCTGCTCGTTTTCCTGCGCGGAATTCAGGGTTGCCTCCGAGTTTAATATCTGTACCACGACCAGCCATGTTAGTCGCAATTGTTACAGCGCCTTTTGCACCTGCTTCAGCGATAATCATAGCTTCTCGCGCGTGATTTTTTGCGTTCAAAACTTCGTGCCTGATTCCCTTTCGTGTCAAAAGATTTGAAAGGTGTTCAGATTTTTCAACAGAAACTGTGCCGACCAAGACAGGTTGACCTTTTTCATGAGCTGCTTTAATTTCGTTGGAAATCGCTTCCCACTTATCTTCTTCGTTCAGATAAACTTCATCATTTTCGTCAATGCGGGCAACTGGAACGTTTGTCGGAATTGCGACAACTTCGAGTTCATAAATCTTATTGAACTCAACTGCTTCTGTAGCGGCAGTACCTGTCATACCTGAAAGTTTTTCATACATGCGGAAAAAGTTCTGGAACGTGATAGTCGCCATCGTCCTGTTGCGCTGCGCAATCTTGATGTGCTCTTTTGCCTCAATAGCCTGATGAAGACCGTCAGAATAACGCCGCCCTTCAAGAACACGACCTGTAAATTCATCGATAATTTCAACTTTGCCGTCACGCACAAGGTAATCTACGTCGTTGTGAAAAAGAAGATGCGCCCGCAAAGCCTGAGTAAAGTAGTGTGTAAATTCAAAGTTTTCTTCATCTTCAAGTGCGCCTGTTATCAAATTGTGCTTGTGAAGTATCTCATTGATGTGGAGCATACCTTTGTCTGTAAAAGAAATGCGTTTTGACTTTTCATCGAGCGTATAGTCGCCGGGAATTGCTGCGCGTTCTTCAGGAGTGAGGAATGTTTCGTCAGGATATTCACCGGTTTTCGGATCTTTTGGAACTTCTGTAAGTTCGCCGACATATTTATCAACTTCGTGATATTTGTATGTATCGTCTTCTCCGGCTCCCGAAATGATAAGAGGCGTTCGCGCTTCATCGATTAAGATAGAGTCGATTTCGTCTACAATACAGTAATTGAACCCTCTTTGAACTTTATCTTTAAGGTCGACTTTCATGTTGTCGCGGAGGTAGTCAAAGCCGAATTCGTTGTTTGTACCGTAAGTGACATCGCATTCATAGCTTATTTTGCGAGCCTCGTTATCCATATCTGAAAGGATAGAACCTACAGTTAACCCAAGATATGAAAAAATCGGTCGACGGGAATCGGCGTCGCGCTTTGCAAGGTAATCGTTGACAGTAACTATGTGGACACCTTTTCCTGTAAGCGCATTCAAATAAGCAGGAGCTACTGCGACGAGAGTTTTACCTTCACCAGTTTTCATTTCCGTAATTCGTCCCTGATGAAGATTTATCCCACCCATAATCTGGACATCGAACGGACGTTCGCCTATCACACGCCATGAAGCTTCTCGAACAAGTGCGAATGCTTCCGGCAAAATATCATCAAGAGTCTCTCCATTTTCAAGGCGCTCTCTAAATTTCTTAGTTTGTGCCGGGAATTCTTCCGGTTTAAGAGATTTTGCCCATTCTTCTTTTGCGTTTACAGCAGCAAGAATCGGTAAAAGGGCTTTCAAGTCACGATCATTTTGTGTACCGAAAATTGCGGTAAGAACTTTATCAATAAACATAGTTGTTCCTTAAATAAATATAATGACAAAATTATAATGAATATATAAAAAATTTACTATAATAATCATTATTCCGACAAGTAAAAAAATGATTAAAATGGCAAGTGGGAATGCATAAATACAGGCGTAAAATTTGGATGCTTTCTGATCACTATAGATTTTTTTAAGTCTTTTCCGAAAAATTTCTCTTCCGGCAATTTTTCAGGAACGTGACGGTCATCTTTGCTGGAATCTGGAAGAACTGTATGAAAACATTTTGAGTGGAATGGCTGAATGTAAAAAAGTAAACCGGATTATATATTATGAAGATTTATACAAAAAAACAGGAGATTTTCAGTTACACTTTGACCCCACTGATAAAGCCGGTTATAATTTTCTGAACTCTTTATTTTTAATATAATTAATTATATAATAAGCGCATGCAAAAAAATCACAAGTATATATTCATTTTTATTATTCCTTTTTTATTTTCATCATGTTTTTTTAAGACTGAGGCAGTTCAGTCAATCAATGAAGATGAATTATTTAAAATTCCCTACGGTAAATTTGAAGAGCAGCTCAGCGTCACCGATTTGAACAATATCGGAGATGTCCGCTTTGGAATTGCCATGCAAGATGGTTTTTTTTACATAATCAGTGGGGAGGCTAAAAAGCTGATGGAATTGAATTCTTACGGCGATATATTGACTCTTTTTTATAATGAAGATTCCGAAACAGCCAATCTGCTCAAAAACTCTAAAAAAGACGCAAAGAGCATCCATTACGAAATTTCATATCCTTTTGATTATCCGGGAATGCTCGCCATAGATTCAAATAAAAATATTTACACTGTATGTACAATCCCGCGTGACCGTCAGGAGCAGAGTGAAGACGGCAAAATGCTTTACATTCAAACAATCTTGAAAATTGTCCGCAACGGTTCTTCTCCCGAATATCTTGGTCAGCAGGGACCGGGAGGAACTCCTTTTCCGTACATAAAAAACATCTATACAACATCAAAAGATGAACTCGTTGTTGTATGCACTTCTACAGACGGTGCGATAGTTTATTGGTTTGCGACTGATGGATTTTTAAAATATATGATTCCTGTCGTTACAAAAGATGTTCCATCGATTAGAGATTCGGAAGAAGGAGACATCCATTTGACTGTTCAAAATGTAATTCCTGACCCGGAAAATTATAAATTATACGTCATGGTCGATTATTACTCGACTTACATCGATCAAGATTCAAAAGTGAAGTCCGGCATAAATTACGTTCAAACTTATCTTTATCCTATAAACGTAGAAACCGGAATATATGAAGAACCTGTTTCTGTCCCTCCGTATGAAGAATCTGTCGTATCTGATTACAGCAAACTTACGTATAAAATTCCTTACGATTTCCTTGGCGTTACAAAAGACGGCTGGAAATTCTTTATCTTAAAAACCGAACAAGGTTTTAATATTGAAATGATTCAAAGCGAGACTCAGCGAATTTTACGCCGTCAGTTTAAGACAGATAACTCAAATATAATTTACGATAAAATGTCTCTTTCAAAAGACGGAATTATAACCGCTCTTTATATTGAAAAAGACAGTGCCCGCGTAGTGTGGTACAGAACCGATAAACTTATTGATGTGCGAAGAGCAAAGTAAACAGGCGTGACTATGTTTGATGATGTTGAAGAGTTTGTTCCCGATGATAAAAAACCTTTAAAATATTATTACAACCGTCAGGAGCGGCTCGAAAACGCACCTCAAATTGTAAAAGATTTTTATGAAGGGAAAAACAAACCGGTGCGAGGCTTAAAAGTATTTTTCACAAAGCAAAACAGATATATCACATTTGCGCTGATAATCTTTGTCGGGGCTGTCTGGGGATATTCCGGTCTGAATAAAACTCGCGCATATGCCACGCTGAACGGGATAAATTATGAACTTTCGGCGTTTTCTTATGATGAAAAGATTTACGTCACGTTGAAATTTACCCGAAACCCAAAAGTTAAGGACACTTCTCCTGTCAAAGTCGATGCCGTCATAAATATGGTAGATAACAGCGGGCAAATCAGCGATAAAAGGGAATCGTCTTTGATTTACGATGAAGGTGAAAAATATATCAGAGAAAAATTTACCGATTATGATATAATTAGAGTCGATGTCAGCCTTTTTTCGGACGGCAAAGAAAAGGAAGTTTCGGCAAAGGTTAAACGTTAGGTTTGTAATTTTAGAGGTGATATGAGTCGTTCAGTAGCATGTATAGATTATAGAGACGGAAAGGTCTTTATCGCAAAACGACAAGCTGGCGGTGACATGGGTGGTCGCTGGGAGTTTCCAGGCGGCAAAATAGAAGATGATGAAGATTTTTCAACTGCAATTTTCCGTGAGATGAAAGAAGAATTCGGTGTAGATATCATCGTCGGCAGTCATATAACTCAAAGCACATTCGAACACCATGGAAAGCGATGCACATTAGATGTTTTTGAAGTTACTTTTCCTCATCAGGGAGATAAAAAAAGATTTACTTTGACAGAACATACAGATTACCGTTGGGCAGACATTGATGAAATCCCATCGCTTGATTTTGTCGATTCTGACTTATCGGTTTATAAATGTGTAAAAGAGTGGGTTTCAAAATGAAAAGAAATATTTTTTTTGTATTGTTGTTTTTTGTTATTTTTCTTTTGGCAGTTTCCTGTTCTAAAAAAGATTCTGAAACAATCGTTTTTGACAATTCCGAACCGCTTGCCCTCGCTCCCGATATCGAATGGGCTGTAGTGACGGAGCCTTATTCAGCTTTTAAAGCGACTGCACACTGGCAGGCTGAAGTAACCGGTCACTGTCGGAAAGGCGATATACTTAAGATAAATGGAAAATCTATAGATTCAAGCGGTGAAAAATGGTTTTATTTTAATGATGGCTGGCTTTCCGAAAGCTGTCTGTCGGTTTACAGCAACCGTCTGAAAGCAAAAAATATATCTGAAAAACTTCTTGAAAAAGAATAGCTCATAAATCGGAAAATTTTATTTTCAGAGTGGAAAAAAATATGAATATAATTGCAGAAATCGGGACTTCGCATGAAGGTTCAATCGAAAAAGCGTGTCGGCTTGTAGATGCCGCTGCAGATTCCGGGGCTAATACTATCAAATTTCAGTGGGTGTATGCAGATGAAATCCTTCATCCGAAAACAGGTTTTGTAAATCTTCCGACAGGAAACATCCTTCTTTACGACAGATTCCGCCAGCTTGAATGCGATTGTGCCTTTTATAAACAGATGCTCGACTACGTTCACTCAAAAGGATGCAAGTTCTGCTGTTCGCCGTTCGGAGTCAGAAGCATGGAAAATCTTCTTGCAATAAACCCCGACTATGTGAAAATCGCTTCACCTGAATTAAACCACTACAAGATGCTTGAAGTTCTGCGCGGTACAAAAATCCCTGTGATAATTTCGAGCGGAGTTTCTAAACTCTCAGACATCGAAAAAGCGCTCGAGATTACAGGAACTGACAATGTCTCTCTTTTGCACTGCATTACAAGTTATCCCGCTCCTGAAGAAGAATACAATCTGAAATTGATAACGAATCTCAAAAATATATTTGGAGTTGAATGCGGAGTCAGCGACCACAGCCTCGACCCTATTCTTGTCCCGACTCTATGCGTTTTGTGCGGAGGGACGTTGATCGAAAAGCACATCACTTTGAGCAGAAAAACGTCTGGTTTAGATGACCCTGTTGCCCTTGAACCGGAGCAGTTTGCGCTTATGGTTCACGCAGTCGGTCAGACACAAGCCGTTGTCCGTCACTATGGACATGATGACGGTTTTAAGCGTGCAATCAGGCAGTTGGCTGAGCAGTTCGGGCTTCAAAAGGTGATGGCGGCGTTAGGTTCCGGGATAAAAAAACTTGCTCCTGCTGAGGCTGCAAATTACGGTCGTACAAACAGGAGTCTTCATTTTATGCACGATATGAAAAAAGGCGAAAAAATAACTGAAAAAGATGTTGCAATTTTAAGAACAGAAAAAGTTTTGACGCCCGGTATTTCGCCTGAATTCTACGATACAATCATCGGAGCTGTCTTGGCAAAAGACGTCGAGTCAGGAGCCGGTGTGCTTTTTTCAGACTTGATTGCAAAATAACTTTGATTATAGTTTAAATTGATTTTGCAATTCTAAGCATTCCGCGTAAAGTTAAATCTTTGTCTATGTAGTCGAAGACGTCTGTGATTGGGGCGAGCATGCTGTTTAGACCTCCCGTTGCAATCACTTTGATATCTGACTGTTTGCATCCTGTTTCTTTTTCGAGATCTGTTTTCATCTGTTTTAAAAGACCTTCTACAAGACCTTTGTATCCGAGCACAATTCCACTTTGAACGGAAATCACAGTGTTTTTCCCAAGGCTTGTCGGCGGAATATCTAAAGGAATTGCAGGAATCTGAGCCGTGTTAGAAAAAAGTGAGTTGAACGCTGTCCTTATACCAGGAGCAATTGCGACACCGGCAATATTTCCTTTATCATCAACTGCCGTAAAAGAAAGTGCTGTTCCAAAATCTGTGATGATGCATGGACTTTTATATCGATTCCACGCTTCAAAAGCGTCGCAGTACAAATCTGCTCCAATTTCATGGACGGCTGTTTCCGGAACATGAACGGAAAGCTTTGCGTAAACGTCTGGTCCGATTATAATAGGTTTTTTCCCTGAAAAATGTTGTGCAACGATTACAAAAGGACCTATCAGAGCGGGGACTACGGTGCTTAAAACAACATCTTCAATCGCTGAAAAGTCGATTTCAACATCACGCATCAGAGGGCGGAGAAGCGAAAAATATTCGTCACCGGTGCGCTTCAAATCAGTAGAGATGCGCCATGTGTAAAGAAGTTTGTCGCCGTCAAAAACAGCAGTTTTTATATTTGTGTTTCCAATATCAAAAATCAGAATCATCTATATCTCCATCTCCAAAATCTTTGTCATGTATGCGAACTTGAACAAGCCTTCTGTGAAAACAACCTTTATTGTAAAATAAAATAATATTCGTTAATATATCAACATTATAATTAAACAAAACTCGGGAATCAATACAGATGAAAATCAATGCACTAAAAGGAATGAAAGATATTTTACCTGACGAACAAAAGCTCCGCGATTACGTTCAGGGAAAAATCCTCGAAACATACCGCGCTAATGGATTTGAACGCATTTCAACGCCGATGCTCGAAGATTCGGAAAATCTTGATAAATCTGATGGTGGAGACAACTTAAATCTTATATTTAAGGTTTTGAAACGAGGTGAAAAACTCGATGCGGCTCTTTTGTCAAATGATTCAAAAGAACTTTCTGATATGGGACTTCGCTATGATTTGACTTTGCCGCTTTCTCGTTTTTATGCTGCAAACAAAAATGAACTTCAGTTTCCATTCAAGGTTATTCAGACAGATCGCGTATTTCGTGCGGAACGCCCGCAGAAAGGTAGGAGCCGAGAATTTGTCCAGTGCGATATCGATATCTTGGGTGATAAGTCACCAAACGCAGAAGTCGAATTGATAGATGTAACATCTCGAGCCCTTTTGAACATCGGATTTGACGATTTTGTGATAAATATCAATGACAGGCGTATTTTGCGCAGCATGCTGGAAAATATGGGATTTCCTTTTGAAACTCTTGATTCTGTGTGTATCACGTTCGATAAACTCGACAAGATAGGGGCGGAGGGAATCGAAAAGGAACTAAATGAAAAACAACTTCCAAGCGATGCTGTAAAGACTCTTGTTTCATTCATTTCGAACGGAAAAGAAATCACATTGGAAGATGTATCCTCAAGATGTGCAGACGTTTCAATCGCAGACGACTTGAAATACATAATCAAAACTGTAGAAACTGTCGCTGAAAAAAAATATAAAATTGCTTATTGTCCGAACTTGGTTCGGGGGCAAGGATATTACACAGGTGTCGTGTTTGAAATAGGGAGTCCAAAATTTGCAGGAGCTGTTGGAGGCGGCGGACGTTACGACAACATGATTGGAAAATTTCTCGGTCAGCAGATTCCGGCAGTAGGTTTTTCAATCGGTTTTGAAAGAATATGCAGTATTTTGATAGATTCGGGATTTAAAATCCCTGATGAAAGAGAAAAATGTGCGCTTCTATATGAAAATTCTGTTCCGTTTGCAGATGTCATGAAAGAAGCTGAAAAACTTAGAAAATCATACATAGTTTCGATAATCAGAAAGGCAAAAAAGCCAGGACCTCAGTTTGACATGCTTGAAAAACAGGGATACAAAATTTTTGCACAATTTAAAGAAGGAAAGCTTTTTATAAACAAAAACGATTAAATGTATCAAAAATATTAAAAATATTGACAATCCTACTATATTTTTATATATTATAGTTGTCAGTTTAATATTAAGTTAAAAAGACTCGTGTTGCACACGGGTCTTTTTTGTTATGCAGATTTTTTGCGTAACAAGGTACAGAAGGTTTTATTAATGGATTTTACATCATTTAAAGATATTAAATATTACAGTGAATGTGCTGCACTTGTCGAAGGCATGGGGTACAGGCTCGTCGAATTGAAAATCATTCCGGCAAAGACAATCACAAAGATTTCTGCGATGATTTCTTCACCGGATCCTGCCGTAAACCTTGGGGTAAGCGATTGTGCAAAAGTCCACAGAGTTCTTCTTCCGCGTCTTGAAGCATTACTCGGAACCGAAGAAACTTCAATGGAACTCACTTCTCCCGGAATTGAGCACAATCTTAAAAATGCAGCTGAATTTACTGTTTTCACGGGATATAACATCAGGGTGTGGGACAAAACTATAAATGATTGGAACGGCGGAAAAGTTGTTTCTGCTGATGACAAATCAGTGACAATGGAAAAAGAGGGCGGTGAGACTTTCACTGTTCTTTATGAAAATATAGCAAAAGCAAAATTTATTTACAGCAAATAGCAAATAATAGCGAGGTAATTAAGATGTCAGAAATGGCAGAAGCAATCCGTCAGCTGATTTCAGAAAAAGGTTATTCGGAAGAATCGGTTAGACAGACAATTGAAAAAGCACTTAAGGCTGCTTACAAACGCACTTATGGAGATGATTCGAACGCAATCGTAAAATTTAACGACGATATGTCCGATGTTTCTATTTATTCACGCAAAGTTGTGATTGACGGAGTATATGATCCTGTAAGAGAAATTGAACTTGAAGAAGCAAAAAAACTAGCCGGGGATGACGTTGAAGAAGGCGACGAGATAGATATTCTCGAAGACCCAAAAAGTTTTGATCGTTCTGCGGTTTCAAGCGGAAAACAGCAAGTTCACCAGGGGCTGAATGAGACTTTAAAAAATTCGTTGATGAACGAATACAACGATAAAAAAGGCGAAATCATCATCGGTTATCATCAGCGAGAAAGAAACGGAAACATATATGTTGACCTTGGAAACGCAGGTCGAGTAGAAGGCGTTCTTCCTGTAAAATATCAGTCTAAACTTGAATTTTATGAGAAAGGAGACAGAATTAAAGCACTCATCGTCGATGTAAAACCAACAAACTCAGGAATTCAGCTTATTCTGTCAAGAAGTGATCCAAAACTTGTAAGTTCAATCCTTGAAAAAGAAGTTCCTGAAATCGCTGACGGCACTGTTGAAATTCATAAAATCGTTCGCGATGCAGGTTACAGAACTAAGATAGCTGTTTATTCAAAACGCGAAGAAGTTGACCCTGTTGGAGCTTGTGTCGGGCTCAAAGGTGTTCGCATTCAAAACGTCATTCGAGAACTTTTGAACGAAAAAATAGATGTTCTAAAATGGGATTCTGATCCTGTCGTATTTATCAAAAATGCTCTTTCACCGGCTCAAGTTGAGCGTGTTGTCATCACAGATGCCGAAAAGAAAGAAGCGTTGGCAATCGTTGAAGAATCACAGCTCTCGCTCGCAATCGGACGACAAGGGCAGAACGTGCGTCTGGCAAACAGACTTTGCGACTGGAACATCGATGTCAAAACAGTTGAACAAGCTGCCGATATCGACCTTTCGGCATTCAACACAGTTCAAAATGCACGCAATCTGTTTACCGACGAACAGTCAAATCATCCTGAAGTTGAAGAAATTACAACAATTGCAGAACTTCCGGGAGTCGATGTTTCTGTTGCAGAGCTCCTCAAAGCAAATGGAATTGAGCAGATTGAAGACTTTATCGACGCATATGACAACGGAACAATCAATGTCGAAGGAGTTTCAAAAGAAGCTCTCGATAAACTCAATGAGCTTATAAATGAAAACGTTGAGTTCGTAGAAGAAACTGAAGAAAATTCAGAACCGCAACATGCAGAAGAAGATGAAGAATACTTCTGTCCTGAATGTGGTGCAAAGATTACTCTCGATATGACTCATTGTCCAAAATGTGGCGTTGAGTTTGAATTCACAGATGAGGAATAAGGAAGGTATAGGAATAATTTATGGCTGAAGAAAATAAAAATAAGCCCGGATTTGTAGTTCACAAAAAACAGCAAGATAGTACATCTGCCGCTTCAACGTCTGTCTCTTCTGAAAAGAAGAAAGTTGTTGTAGTCAAAAAGAAGAACTCAAGTCCTCAGACAAATACACAGCCTCAGACTCAGGCGAATTCAAACGCACAAAAATCTCATGTTGTTGTAAAGAAATCTGAAGGTGCCGAAGAAAATTTAAAACAAGCTCAGGGATATTCAAATGAACAAACTGAGTCGATCGCGCAGAAAAAAAATCAATCACAGTCAGGAAGTCCTGTAAAAACGGAATCTCGTCCTGCAGGCGGCAACAGAGCGGCAGGAGGACGTTCAAGGACTTTTGAACTTAATTCTGCCAGACCAAATGTAAAAGCCGGAAACCTTTCTGACAAACCTAAAAACGGTTTTAATCGCGACCGCAACAACAATCATGGAAGCGGATTCAGCCGAGAAGGCGGCTATCGTGACAGAAGCGGCGTATTCAACCGCGACGGCGGAAGCGGATTCAACGGCGCTCAAGCTCGCAGAAGTTATCAAAACCGTGAACGCGAAAACGGAAGCGGATTCAACAGCGACAGAAGCGGCGGACAAGGTGGATTCAATCGCAACAATCAAGGCGGTGGATTTAATCGCAATTCAAACGGTCAGTCAGGCGGATTTAGAACCCCTCGTTCAGGAATGGGCGGAAGGACAGGTGCTCCTGTTCCTCAAGTTGACCAGTCACGTCAGCCCGCAAAAAAAGCATTTAAAGGCAAAAAACAGATTTACAATCGCAAAGATGCAGAACAGTACGATGATACGCTTTTTGAAACAAAGAAAAAGTCGGAAACCCCTGCTATGGTTGTGCCAAAATCAATAGATATCATGGAGTCGATTTCCGTATCTGATTTGGCACGAAAGATGAATCTTAAAGCCAGCGAAGTTATTGGAAAACTGATGGGAATGGGTATGATGGTTACAATTACCCAGTCGATCGATGCTGATACAGCTACGTTGCTTGCTTCCGAATACGGTTGCGAAGTTCATATCGTAAGTCTTTATGATGAAACAGTTATTGAAAGCGAAACAGACGAAAATGCTGAACTCAAAGCTCGTCCTCCAATCGTAACTGTAATGGGACACGTTGACCACGGTAAGACAAAAACTCTCGATGCTATTCGCCACGCACATGTTGCGGAAGGAGAAGCCGGAGGAATCACTCAATCTATAGGCGCTTATTCGGTTTCAACTCCAAAAGGTAAAATCACATTCCTTGACACGCCTGGTCACGAAGCATTTACAATGATGCGTGCACGAGGAGCTCAAGTTACTGACATAGTCGTTCTTGTTGTCGCAGCCGATGACGGAGTTATGCCTCAGACGCTAGAAGCAATTTCTCATGCAAAAGATGCGAAAGTTCCAATTATCGTTGCGGTAAACAAAGTTGATAAACCGGAGGCTAATCCTGATAGAGTCAAGACTCAGCTTTCGGAACTCGGTCTTACTCCTGAAGAATGGGGTGGAGAGACACAATATGTGCATATCTCCGCTTTGAAAAAAACAGGTATTGACGATTTGCTTGATGCAATCCTTCTTCAGGCAGAGATGCTTGAACTTACTGCAAACTATGATTGCCGTGCCGAAGGAAGAATCCTTGAATCTCGAGTTGACCAAGGACGAGGTGTTGTTGCTTCTGTCATAATACTGCGTGGAATTTTACATCAAGGAGATCCGTTTGTCGCAGGTATATATTCAGGACGTGTTAGGGCTATGTTTGATGACCGCGGCAACAGGATTTCTGAAGCAGGTCCATCAACTCCAATCGAAGTTCTCGGTCTTGAAGAAATGCCGAACGCAGGTGACCCATTCCAAGTTACTGAATCTGAAAAAGACGCAAGGGCAATCTCTTCTAAGCGTCAGGAACTTAAGCGCTTTGAGGCTGCAAAAGCTGTTAAAAAGACAACGCTTGAATCTCTTTACAGCGATATTGCCGATAGTGAAGTTCGTGAACTCAAAGTTATCATCAAAGCCGATTTACAGGGTTCTGCAGAAGCTCTTAAATCTTCTCTTGAAAAACTATCGACTCGCGAGATAAGACTTTCTGTCATACATTCAAGCGCCGGTGCTATCAATGAATCAGATGTCACTTTGGCTGCTGCCGACTCAAACGCAATTATCATCGGATTCAACGTCCGTCCTACTCCAAAAGCAAAAGCTCTGGCAGAGCAGGAACAAGTTGAAATCAGAAAATACAACATCATCTATAAATGTGTTGAAGAAATCAACCAGGCAATGGAAGGAATGCTCCAGCCTGACACTAAAGAAGATGTTATCGGTCAGGTCGAAGTTCGAAATACATTCAAAGTTCCAAAAATCGGTGTTATCGCCGGTTGTTCTGTCTCAGAAGGTATTGTACGGCGCTCGGCTAGCGTAAATCTCGTTCGAGATGGAATTGTACTGTTTACAGGAAAAATTTCTTCTCTCAAACGCTTTAAAGATGATGCAAAAGAAGTCAGCACAGGTTACGAATGTGGTATCGGGCTTGAAAACTGGCAGGATATCCAAGTCGGCGATAAATTTGAAGTGTTTGAAGTTGTCGAGGTGGCAAAAAAACTCGGAAAAACAATTGCACAGGAGCAGGCTGAAGCCGCAAAGAAAAATGTCACAGCAACCGGTTCAGAAGGAGCTGAGTGATGGGGCAGTATAGACTTCAGAGGCTCAACGACCAGCTTCGAGATGAAATATCACAGTTGATACTCCGCGAAGAAGTGAAAGATCCGAGGGTATCTACATTCCTTTGCATAAACAGAGTCGAAGTCACTTCAGATTTAAGCTATGCGAAGGTTTTTGTCTCAACTTTTTTGACAGATGCCCAGCTTAAAAAAGGTGTTGACGGATTACAGGCTGCAGCCGGTTTTATTCAGCGAGAAATCGCAAAAAAGCTCAGAATCCGTCAGTTTCCGAAACTCCAGTTCGTAGTTGATGCAGGCATGAAAGAAGGCTTTGATATGGTGCAAAAACTCAACGAACTTGAAAAAACTTCTGAAAACAAATAAATTTTGTTTAACCGCATAAGAAAATTCCCGTGCATTGTTTTTTTTGCAGCACGGGGATTTTTTTTACGAGGAACTAAAATGGAAAATCAAGACTGCGATGGAATTGTGCTCCTTGCGAAAACGCCCGGTCTCACATCTTTTTCAGCTTTATATGACGTAAAGCATGCGCTCAACACAAATAAAGTTGGACACACAGGAACTTTAGACAGTTTTGCACAAGGGCTTCTAGTTGTGTGCACAGGCAAGCTCACAAAACTTGCGGGAAATATAACACAGTTTGACAAGACTTATAGTGCCGTCATCAAGTTTGGTGTTGAGACAGATACTCTTGAATACACAGGGAAAACGATAAAAACGGCTCCTTTGCCGAATCTTCAGGCTCTTGAAAAGGCTGTAAAAGCGTGGACAGGAACAGTTATGCAAAAACCACCTGTATTCAGCGCCATCCACGTCGATGGAAAACGTGCCAGCGATATCACGCGCAGCGGAGGCATTGCAGATATTCCTGCACGAAAGATAAATGTCTTCTCTGCCGAAATAAAAGAGACTAAATTGAATGAAAAAGGGTTTGTAGAATACGCTCTTGTCGATTTTTGTGTTTCTAAAGGAACTTATATCAGAAGTCTTGCGCGAGATATCGGCGAACATTGCGGTTCAGCCGCACATCTTGTAGGTTTGTACAGAACGAAAATCGGCAATTTTAATATAGAAAAAGCTGCAGGCTACGATTTATTAAAACAGTTTACAATCGAAAATGTAATTTTACAGAGCAATAATGAGCAAAAAAGCGAGCCAAAAGTAGAAAGAAATTCAAAACTTCAGCAAGAGATAAAAAACAGACTTATAACTTTAGACACTGAAACATGCATGCTGTGTGGCTTCAATGTTGTGAAATTAGCCTGCGATAAAAGTTTCGAAGATTTCAAGCATGGAAAAAAACTTCACTCAAAAATGTTTGATACAGATTTGCATTCACTAAAAAAAGAGACATCAAGTGCCGTTTTTTCTCCTGACGGAAAATTCTCAGGATTGATATTTAATAATGCTGACGGCAGAATTGAATATAAGTTTGTGTTGAATTAACTTATTGTACAAAATGCAGCGTTGACTCAGGCAGAAGCTTTTCTCGATCAAATATAAACTATAAAAATCAACACAGTGATTGATGACGCAGTATAAAAATTATGTTAAAATATAGCAATCAATAAATATGGAGAGTTACCGTGATAAAATGAAAAAATCTTCATCGAAATCTACAGTTTTTGTTTCCGCTTTTGTTATATCATTATTATCGATGTTTTTTTTGATTTCCTGCAAAAATTCTCCGAATTCCAAACTTGAATATGTGGAAAATAACACTTTAAAAGAGCTGATAAAAAATAGGGAACACGATGTAACTTGGACAAAAGAGATTGAAGGTGAAAGACTTTCAAAAAATATTTCAACAGACAAAGAAAAGATTGCTTCTGATGTCGCATACGCTAGAGAAATATTGAAAATCATCAACAACAATGCTTCGGACTCTGTTTACCCCGAATATGAAGATTTTGGAAGTCTCGACACAAGGCAATTCAAAACTCCACTAAAACAAAAAGTTGATGAATTTTGCAAAGCTTTGTCAAAAAATATTTACAGCGGTCCTGAATTATTTTTTAACAATAAATACATTTTTAATTATGTTTTTTTTGTTAAAGAAATTGAGCAGAGTTGGGAATCTAATTTTCAAAAACCATTCCCAATAGAAAAATCAGCGGAAAAAAAAGAAGTAGAAAAAAACAAAAATGAAACTCTTTTTTCAAAATGGGTTTTAGGAGAGCCATTCAACGGAGATGATATCACAATTGTCCCTGTTCGTTTTTATTGCAGTCAGGGCGTTGTCGATGTGACATTATACTTTGATAATCAGAATTCAATTTGTCAAATCACAATAGACAGGTGGAAAAAACATGAGCATGATAAAAAATAGTTTGTCCGGGATTGAAAGGGAACTTGTTCTTCAATATTTGATAGATGGGAATGTCCCTGTTACTCTGACTCCTGTCGAAAAGCAGCATGTTGATGATGAAACTATCCATTCTCTAACTTCTCAGATTTTTCCGATTGCGATAAAAGCCGAACACATGCGTGTAAAAAAAGACGGCAAGATTCTCCTTGAAAATCCGCCTCAGTCGGTTCAAAATTTTGCAGACAAAACAGTAAAGGTTGAGTTTTATTTTAACCGCGTCGGTTTGTATTTTATTTCAAAAGTTACAGAATCAAAAGAAGGGCTTTCGATTTCCATCCCTGATGAGATTGAGCGTATAGCAGATATCATCGAAGAGAAAAAATATGATTTTTCAGCTGATATTTATTTTGAATGCAATACACGAAAAGAGCTTGAGATAAAATGTATTCCCTGCGAAGATATAGAGCTTTTTGTTCGGCCTGCATGGAAGATTATTCCTTTAGAAAATCAAAAAAAAGCAAAAGAACTTCTTGAAACTTTTGTCGAGCAGGCAAAAAAAGAAAAAAATGCAGGAAACGGGATTCAGCTTATTCCAATCTGCAAATATCTTACAGAAAAGCATGTAAAACAAATGGAAGCTATGCAGGATAGAATTCGACCGATCCCGGTTTTGTTTGTCGACCATGAGAGATTTGTACTTGGGATGGATTCTGAACAGTGTACTTTTTTCCCATTTGAAGAATACGGTGTAAAACTTTCTTTTTCCATAAAAGGCGGACCTATTCTTACGCGTGATATTTATGTCACTTGCATTGTAAATAAAATATATCGAAGCGCAGATGGGGCTTCTTCTTGCGTAGATTTGCGTTATACGACAATGCAGGAAGAAGATTTACGTTTTATATACGAAAAAGCTACGAGCAGATTGTTCAACTGAAAATCTAAGTTATGCGTTTCGGATCTCCGCCCAAAATGATTGCAACAGAATGCAGATATTCTATGTTTTCGCAGATAATTTTAATGATCACCGTGAGCGGGACAGCAATCAACATTCCGATAAATCCCCAGATATAGCCCCAGATTGAAAGACTTATCAAAATTGCGACAGGCGAGATTCCAAGATTTTTACCTTCAATTCTAGGCTCTAGAATGTTTCCCAGAGTCGTATTGAAAATTGTCATAACTACAAATACAATCAGCGATTTTCCCCATGATGGATAAAATTGAATAAGCGCAAAGATCGATGTAAGCCCAACAGAAAAAGTCGAACCGAATATCGGAATAAAATTCATTATAAAAGCAAAAAATCCCCAGACTACAGGGAAATCGAGCCCTATCAAAAGTGTCAGTAAAAATACGAGAATACCTGTCGCAAGCGAAATAAAGAATTTTATTGAAATGTAATGCACTGTCTGAGTTATAATCTGATGTGAAATACGTGAAATCTGTTCTCGATTCTTTTTAAAAGCGTAATATATTTTTCTTTTTGTAAGACGCATTTCAATCAAGATAAACGCGGTTGTAATTGATATGATAAACATCGTTTTGCTGAAAGAAATCACACCTGAAGATAGCGCCACCGCTGTTTTTTGCGCAAATTCCCGAACTTTGAGAGATTTCCACAGATTTTCAAAAAGGCTGATAGAAGTGTCAATCTCAAAACCAAATTTGTCAGCGATGATTTTATAAATTGAAGTAAATCTTGACTGATATTTTGGGAGCTCCGAGACAATTCCCGTCAAACTCGTAACCAAAATTGAAGTCAACGCAAAAATAAAAATCAAAAACATCAAAACGATTATCAATGAACTGATAACCCAAGGTATCCCAGTCTTTACATTCAGTTTTTTAATGACCGGCAGCAATACGAATGAGAGCATAAAAGACAACACTGTCGGAATAAAAACAGATGACATCACTTTGCATAAAATACCTGCAAGGATTACCGCAAAAAATAAGAGAATATAAAATATCCTGTTGCTTGAATTATTTTCCATATCGAGCTGTCTTTTATTTTTTCTTTGGTAAAATTTTATCAAAACCGCAGTACGGAATAAGCACTTCCGGGATTGATACAGAGCCGTCCGCATTCTGGTAATTTTCAAGGATTGCAAGCATTGCGCGTCCTGCTGCGATTGCAGTTCCATTTAACGTGTGAACGTATTTGTTTTTCCCATCATCGTCTTTGTATTTTATGTTCAATCTTCTTGCTTGATAATCTGTACAGTTTGAAGTTGATGTTACTTCTCCGTATTCTCCACCGTTGCGTCCCGGCATCCAAGCTTCCAAATCCCACTTACGATAAGCAGGGGCACCGAGGTCACCTGTACATGTGTCGACTACGTGGAACGGAAGACCAAGCCCTGTAAAAATTTCCTCTTCGATTAGGCGAAGTTTTTCATGAATTTCATCGGACTGTTCCGGAGTAGAATATGCAAACATCTCAACTTTATCAAACTGATGTACGCGATACAGCCCTTTAGAAAACTGACCTGCAGCACCGGCTTCTCGGCGAAAACAGTGTGAAAGCCCTCCATAAAAACGCGGGAGGCTAGCTTTGTCTAAAATTTCATCTTGATGGTACCCGCCGAGTGTTATTTCAGCAGTTGCGACAAGACAAGTTCCTTCATCTTCAATTGAGTATACGTTAGATTCGTTTCCTCGAGGATTAAACCCGATTCCTTTCAAAATATCTTCTTTTGCGACATCAGGAGTGATGAACATATTGAAATTATGTTTGCGCAAAGTGTTCAATGCGTACATAATCAAAGCTTGTTCAAGAAAAACTGCTTCATTTTTTAGATAATAAAACTTTGGTCCCGAAACTTTAGTTCCGCGGTCGAAGTCAATTATATCGAGTGATTCGCCGAGCTCAACGTGATCTTTTGGTTCAAAATCAAACTTGCGTGGAGTACCAAACTTTTTGACTTCAAGATTCTCCGTGTCGAGTTTTCCGATAGGAGCCTTCGGATGAACCATGTTTGGAATCTGACGAGCCGCTTCTTCAAGGGCAAACGCTGTCTCTTTTTGCTCTTTTTCTACTTCAGCTATTTCTTCTTTAATCTGCTTTCCAATTGCAATAAGTTCTTGACGCTTATCATTGTCAAGCTTCTGTTTCATAGCTTGTGCATTTTCGTTTCGATTTTTCTGAAGCCCCTGCAATTTTGTTGTCAATGCAGTAGATTTGTCGTACAGTTCAACAACTTTATCTGCATCAGCGTGCATATTTCTGTTTACGATATTTTCTTTTACCGCTGCCAGATTGTCCTTTATATATTTATAATCTAACATATTACATTTTCTCCATTGTCAATTAGTTCTCAAGAATATATTTAATTGTGACGTTTGATGTTATTGTGATTTTTCCCTGTTTTATTGAAGTAGGTGAAGAGGCTTCGCCGACAGCTTTTGCCATAAGCATCATATCGTTTCCTGAAGATGTTGTAGTGTAGTCTTCTCTGATATCTGCAACTGCACCGACTTTGCAGCCGCTTGCACCGGCTAGCAATGAAGCCGCATCTTGAGCATCCTGAATTGCAAGTGTTCGAGCGTGACGAATTGCACTCGATGAATCTGATGCCAAATATTGGAAAGAAGTAATTCCATTTGCTCCTGTGTTTTGTCTTACAGCAGCGTCTATGACTGTTCCGGCAATAGAAATATTGCGAATAATGACATTGATTGTGTTTGACACGGTGTACTGTCCGGGATAGTTGTTTAAGTTGTCCTGACTGATTCTGTAGTCATCTGTTGAAACATCGTCGTCTGCAACACCTGCATTTTTCAGTGCGGACAGCACGTTGGCAGTATTTGCCGCATTTTTTTCAACTGCGCGATTTACGTTCCAATCTACAGTTCTTACAACAAAGTTCATCGATATCAAATCAGGTTCAACAGAAACTTTTCCAGAGCCGGAAACTGTAATATAGTGCTTATCATTCTTTGATTCATAAGAATTTCTCAATAAACATGACGAAAAAAGTCCAATTATAAGCACACTAAAAACAATAGAACAAAAATATTTTTTCATTATCTAACCTCCAGATAAAATCTTTTTAAATATATAATCCGCTTATTTGCATCATTCCAGTATTTACTAGACTGATAATTTTTTGTAAGCGTAGTATATGCTTGAATTGCAGCTTTTATGTTTTGTATAGCCGATTTTGCTTCCAAAATCTGTCCTTGCAGATACAATCCCTTGTCTCTGTCTTCCGTTGCAAATTCAAAAAACTTTTTTAAAGTTTCGTTTGCCTGAATGTATTGTTTTTCATTATATTGCGTTTCAGCAGTTTTTAAAAGAATGTCTGAATTTTCACTGTCAGAATCTTCGTTATTTTTTGCCGCAGTTTCATTTGACAAAGCGGTAACATTGTCTTTTGTTTCTGTAGTTTCAACATTTGCTGTCACAGCAGTTTCATCTATGTTCTTTGTTCCAGCTGCTTCGGCTACTGTCTGTGCGTTCTGACCGCTTTTTTGAACTGTTCTCAAAGTTTGATTTTGAGATTTATCAAGTTTAGTTTCATTTTTTTCACTCTCGGTTTTTTGTTGAGCAGAGGAGTTTTTGTTTTGCATTTCAGTATTTTCTTTAGCGGTCGAAGCGACTGATGTTTTTTTCTCAATAACGACATTCGGAACAGGCTGTTTATATTCCGGAACTTTTTTATGAATTTTGCTGTCACCTTTTTCGTTCATGATTTCTACTTCAACATAGTCGTCAAGATAAGTTTTTGTCAAAGCGTCGTTGCGGTAAAAGTGTATGATGTAATTTCCGGCTTCCCGCGCCTGAAGCGTAAAATCAGTATTTTTTGTTCCGAGTTTCCGACCAAAATATGAAAGAGCTTTTGAACCGTCTGTAAGCCCCATGTAAATCCAACCTGTACCCGGATAAGATACATCTACGTACTCCATTTTTTTTACAGTGATTTTTCTGCTCGGAACAATATTCTGTTTTTTTCCACTATCTGCCTGATTTTTTTGTTCATTATCAACATTCTCGTCTTCATCACCGACTACAACAGTTTTGTCGGAATCAACGTCTATAACTTCATCATCGGATTTTTGTTCGTCATCAAAAGTGCTGTTTTGTTTATCAACGGAACTGTCAGTTTTTTCAGCCATGCCGTTTTTCCCATCAACAAAACTGTTTTCATTTGCATATATACCGTTTTTATCATCATCATCGGCATCAGCATCATCATCGGCATCATCATTGCCAACAGCCTTATTTTCCTGCTTCAATTGAGGCGGCTCTTCATCAGCGACGATTTCACTTTCAACAGATTCTTCAAATTTATTTTCATATTGATTTTCAGGAAGAACCATAGTTGTAATTTCAGGTTCGTCAATTGGAGATGGGTTTTCAAAAGATGAATGCTCTGAATCTCTTGTTTCTTCTTTTTGTTGAAGATTTTCCTGATTTTCAGCCTGATTCAAAATCTCCCGATTTTTTTTATCGATTCCTTCAGATTGCACCGAGTTTTCAACTGGCGCAATTGGCGCAACTTTATCAGCAGGAACGTCTATTTTTTTTGTGGCACAAGATACTAAAAATAAAAAAATCACAGACAAAAATAAAACAAAATATCTTTTCACGGAGCCGCTCCTATAATTTCATTTACCATGTTGTCATTTGACTTTGAAAGCGTTTCAACATCTTCCTCAGATGGGACAGTAAACCATTCTTTTGCTTCTTCTTCTGTCCAGCTTTTTTTTGTAGTACGGTTTACAGTGTAGTCATGCGGAAGTTCAGACCCATCAGGAACTTTTAATGGTTCTGTAAGTTCGAGTTTTTCTCCATAGACTTCCACTGTTTTCTTTTTGCCTTTTACGGCTATCGCTATCAAAAGAATCAGGCAGACGAGCATAATTGTTACCAAACCGCAAATCACATAAAAAGTTTTTCTATTTTTTTCATGCAGTTCCAAAACTTTTTCAGTAACCGGTTCAAGTTTTTCTTCGAGAAAATGATATGTCTGTTCCAGAATCTCTTTTAATTTTTCCATCTTTATTGTCGTTTTGGAGGACGCGGCGGCAAAACTACGCCTTCTTCATCAGGAACTTCTTCTTCTTCAAAGTCGTTTTGATAAGGATCGGTCTCAATCCTGCGTTTTACAGTATCTTCGAGACGAAGCGCAATAATTTTACTAACGCCGGATTCTTCCATCGTAATACCGAGCATAGTTGAAGCTCCCATCACAGTTTTTTTGTTATGTGTGATGATTATATACTGGCTGACGCTTGCAAAGCTTTCGAGTGCCGTCACAAAACTTGATACGTTTTTATCATCGAGAGCCGCATCGATCTCGTCTAGGAGACAGAATGGGCTAGGGCGCACTTGATATGTAGCAAACAAAAGCGCAACAGCCGTCATTGTTTTTTCACCGCCGGAGAGCAATGCTATATTTTCAAGTTTTTTTCCAGGCGGCTGAGCGTAAATATCGATACCGGATGTCAGTATATCTGTCGGATTTTCGAGTTTTAATTCTGCACGGCCGCCATTGAAAAGTCTGCGGAACATGTTGTGGAAATTCTTTTTAATCTGGTTGTATGTTTCAAGGAACATCTCGGCAGACTTGGATTTTATCTCTTCACTCACGCGTGTTAGATTTTCCAAAGATTTTTGAGTATCTTCATAGTTTGATTTCTGGCGTTCGTAGCGGTCTTTTACTTCTGTAAATTCTTCAGGAGCCATGAGATTGACGCTTCCCAATGCAGAAAAATCCTTTTTTGCGGTGGCGAGTTTCTCGCGGATTTCTGCGGCAGGAGTTGTAATTTTATACATCCTCTCCTCAAATTCCATCAAGTCTCGTGAATATTGTTCCTGAAAGTTTAGTTTTACGTTGCGGATATCGTTATCTGCCGAGTTCAAAGCGAGAGTCAGGTTTTCGTATTGATCCTGATATTTATTCTGCTCTTCGCGTTTTTTATTGAGAGTAGAGTTTTTTCCGGAAACGCTTTTGTTTGCCTTTGCAATCTCTTCGTCGAGATTGTTCATCTCCTCTGCGAGTTTTTTACCGCGATATTCAATTTCGGCAAGCTCATTCTGATAATCATTTATCTGCTCTTTTAGTTCATCAGCGCGTTTTGTCTCGCCAAAAAGTTCATCTTCCACATCGTGCAAGTTCGAGCGTTCATTTGCAATCTGCCTGTCCAAAACCTTAATCTGTTCTTGACTTCCGTTTATCTGCTCTGCCATTTGAATTTCATTGAGTTTGAGCTTTTGAAGAGTGTCTTTATATTCGTTGATCTTTTTGTTCAGCTCCGTGTTTTTTGCATTCAGTTCTTTTATCTGATTGTTTATATTTTCGACTTCTGAAACATTTTCACTTATCTGTTTGTCTATTTTTCGCTTCTTTGTCATGATACCTTCAGGCGAAAGAAACTCAGTGATAAAAGCAGGGGAAGCGTTTTGATACTTTTCAAGAGCTTTTTCCACTCCGGCAAGCTGAACCATTGCTTCTTCAAAATATTCTCCGGCTTCTTTTACAGATTTTTTTAAGTTGTCAAAAGAATGGTCTTGTGCAGCATAGTCATTAAAAATATTTTTTCGACCATCAAGATAGATTTTGAGTTTTCCAAGAGCAGTGTTGAGCTCTTCTTTTGCGATGCGCATCGCGCTCTCACTAAACCCATCATCTTTTAATTTTTGATCGAGGAGACTGACAATATCTTCCGTAATAGCTGCTAACTGACTTTGAAGCTGATGACGATGTGTTTCAAATTCCCCGATTTTCTGTTGCAAAGAATCTGATTTTCTGTCGTTGTCTGTAATCTGAGAGCCGCTTGCTTCAATATTTTTTTCAAACGATTCAATATTGCTTTTTATGTCATTTAGCTGTTTTGTCTTTACATGAAGGCTTGCGTTTTGTTCGTCGATATCATCTTGAATATTGTCGATTCTCTCTTCAATAGCTTTTTTTCGATTTTCAAGGTTGTTGAGCTTTTCTTTGATGTGCATAGCTTGTTCATTTTGCTGTTTGATAAGCTCAAGCTTTCCGTTTTTTTCCTTCCCGATTGCAAGAAGGTCTGCCTGTTTATTGTACAAATCCTCTTGCATAGCCTTGACTTTGTCCATATTCTCGGAAATAGTATTGCTTATGTCATCAATTTCCTTGCGCACATTGTCGCGTTTTTCCCGAACAATATTCAGCTCTTCTTCGCGGCGAGCTTTATCTGTAACAAAGTTTTTCAACCTGATAAGTGTTAAATCGAGTTCGTAATTGTATATTTCTTCTTTATATTTTCGATATTTTATCGTTTTTTCAGATTGGACTTTTAAAGAATCGTACTGGCGTTTTATCTCGCCCATTGCAATTTCAATCTGAACCATATTCTGACGCGTTCTTTCGAGTTCACGTTCTGCTTCTGCAACCTCAGCTTTTGAACGGCTTATTCCTGCCGCTTCTTCAAAAAGATACCGGCGGTCTTCCGGTTTGCTTGAAAGAATCTGGTCTATCTTTCCCTGTTCCATCACAGAGTAAGCTGCTTTTCCGATTCCTGTGTCTAAAAAAAGGCGGCGAATCTCTGTCGGTCCTGCCGGGCGTCTGTTTATAAAATATTCCTGGTCTCCTGAACGATACAGGCGGCGAGTGATAGCAATCTCTTCTTCATCGAGAGGTAGCAAACCCGTGTCATTTGCAATTGTCAAAGTTACTTCGGCAGTGTTTAGGGCAGGGCGACGTTCTGTACCGTTAAAAATGACGTCTTCCATCTTTTCTGCACGTAAATTCTTTGAATTTCTTTCGGCAAGTACCCATTTTATAGCGTCCACAACATTGCTTTTTCCACAACCGTTTGGACCAAGAAGCGCTGTAATTCCTTCCGCAAAATCAATATGGGTTTTGTCAGCAAAAGATTTAAATCCGTATATATCAAGACTTTTTAAAAACAAAGTTTTCTCCTAAAACTCGCCAGTGTATAGTCTTCACAGTATAACGAATTTTCGACGGTATGTCATTACAATAAAACAACCGAACATTTTGCAGGAACTGTAAGTTTGTTTTCTTTTAGTTTTGTCTTTTTTTCATAAGTTGAAAATACTATTTTAAGATTTTCAGGAACAGATATCACAGTTTCTTCTTCCGAAAGGTTGTGATAAACATACGCTTTTTCAGATACGTTTTCTGAATATTCCATCGTCCAAGAACTGATTTTTTCATTTTTTGTATCGAGCGGTGAAAATTTTCCTTTTAAAAAAGCCTGATGGCTGTTTCTGAAATTTATCAGTTTGCGGTAATAATTCAAAAGCGAATTTTTATCTTTATTTTGAACTTTTACAGGAATTGTTTTTTTATTGTAGATACAGTCTGCCTGTGACGCCCAAGTTGTTTCTCCCTTGTCGCCCCAAAGCATAGGCGTTCGTTTTGATTCATCGTTTGCGCCGCTCATCATTCCGATTTCTTCGCCGTAATAAACAAAAGGAACGCCCTGTCCTAAAATGTACATTCCTGCTGCAAGCTTTAGATTTGCCGTGTCGCTGCGCAACAAACCTGCCACGCGTGCCTGATCGTGGTTTGTCAAAAACGGAGCATCTATAAAATTTTGATTATATTTTTCGTATGATAAAAAATCGTTTTGAACTATATGAGCATAGTTGTTGTTGCCTGCTGAATTGTTTTTAATTGAATTGATTATGTAATTGTCGCCGAGGTCAAAATGAAAAACCGAATCTAAACCTGCGAGCGATAGAGCTCGTATGTGTGTTGAGCTCCAGACTTCTGCAACGCTGTATTGGTCTGAGCGTGTAGATTTCAAATAATTTGTGATCTCTTTCCAGAATTCCGCACTTTTTTCGGTAGAACCGACAAAGCCTTCCGGCATTTTGATCTTATCGTAAATGTGACCGGCTGCATCAAATCTAAAACCTGAGACACCTTTATCGAGCCAGAATTTTAATACTTTTTTTAATTCTGCTCTCAATTCAGTATTTTCCAGATTGTAATCTGGCATTCCAGAATCAAATTCGCCGGCATAGTAATTTCCGGGGTGGCTTGAATCTTCGTTCCAAAGTTTATGCCCCCAAACTTTTGTGTTGTTTGGCGTATTTATCCAGTGATACCATGTTCTGTGAGGATCGTTTGAATCTTTTGATTTTATAAACCAGTCGTTATACTTAGACGAGTGATTGAACGTTATGTCAATCATCACGTTTATTTTGCGTTTATTGCATTGCAAAATAAGATTTTCAAAATCTTCCATCGTTCCGTAATCAGGGTTTACAGAGTAGTAATCATCTACATCATATCCGTGATACGAATGAGAAGGGAAAATCGGCAGCAACCAGATACCGGTGATTCCTAGAGAATGCAGATAATCTAACTTATCAGTAATCCCGTTAAAATCACCGGTTCCGTCATTGTCGCTGTCCGAAAACGAACGCACAAAAAGGCTGTAATAAACACCCTCTGAAGGTGTGATTCCAAACGATTGAGAATTCTTTGTGTTTGAGTTTTGACTTTTTGTGCATCCTGAGAATAAAAATGCTACAGTTACAGTAAATAAAACTACTGCAACTGCAACATTTTTTACAAAAAATCTGCTTTTAGATTTATTCTTTTCCACCGGTTCCTGCCAATGACAATAGCAAAGATCTTTGTCCTACGATAAATAAAATTGTAAATGGAATTGCTACGAGTAGCGCTCCTGCCGCAAACATTGTATATTGATCTGACGCACGACCATTTATCATTTCATAAAGTCCGACCGCGAGTGTTTTTTTAGCATCACTTCTGAGCACAAGGCGAGGGAAGATAAAGTCCATCCAAGGTCCTGTAAAGCTTGTCAAAGCAAGGAAAATTACCTGTGGACGAGCAGCAGGAATTACAACTTTTAAGAAAGCTGCAAGCGGAGTTGCTCCGTCGATATAAGCAGCTTCTGAAATATCGTGAGGAATTGAGTCAAAATATCCTTTCATCAACCATGAGTTGAACGGGATACTTCCTGCCGAATAAACAAGAACTAATCCCCACAATGTGTCCAATGCGTTTAGCTTCCACAAGATTACATATGTTGCGATCATTCCAATAAAGCTCGGGAACATCTGAAGGATAATCATAGAAGCCATGATCGGTTTTTTCATAGGGAACCAGAAACGGCTGAAAATGTATCCGCACAAGCTGCATACAATTACCGTGATTACAGAATTCGATGCCGCAATGATAAGTGTATTCATATACCAGTGAAAGTAGTTTGTACTTGTAAACAATCTTTTATACTGGAATAAAGATACCTTATTTCCAAAAGGTACAATGCTCGTAGATGCAAGAGAGTTCGATTCTGTCAACGAAGAACTGATAGTAAAAGCAATTGGGTAGAGAATCAAAATAACTTGAATTATCAGAATAATAGTTAAAAAAATCGGAGCGATTGCAGATGATCTTCTAAATTTTGCTGTCATTATAATTCACCATCCTTAAACGATTTTGTGTGTGTAAAGTTGTAAAGTGCAAATGGAACAAGAACAACAAATACGAGAATTGAGAGTACAGATGCTAGGTTGTACTGGTTTGGTGTGTTCATTGTCAGTTTGTAAATCCAAGAAATCAAGAGGTCTGTTGAGCCTGCTTGAGTTGAAATTGTAACATTCTGACCGTTGAGCATCATGTTCGGACCGCCTCCTGTTAGGAAGAAAACAGCACCGAAGTTGTTTATGTTTCCTGCAAACTGCATTATCAAAGCCGGCTTAAGCTGATACATTACAAGAGGAAGTGTGATGTGACAGAACTGCTGCCATTTGCTTGCACCGTCAATTTCTGCCGCTTCATATTGAGCCTGAGGAATTGCAGTCATAGAACTCGTTGTAAGAATCATACTGTATGGGAACCCAATCCAGATATTTACAAGAATCAAAGTGACTTTTGCCATTGTCGGATCAGAAAGCCATGGAATACCTCTTGAAATTATATGGAAAAACTGAAGGGTTCTGTTTATCGGTCCGAATGTTCCGTTTAAAAGGTTTGCCCAAACAAAAAGTGAGAGCATTTGCGGAATTGCATAAGGGAGGATAAAAACTGTTCTGTATAGTTGTGGGATTTTGATTCTGTTATCTCTTAAAATAACGGCAAACAAAAATCCGACAAAAAAACAAGTAAATGTAGAGAATACAGCCCATATTACTGTCCAAAGAGCAACGCTTCCGAATGCTCTTGTCCAATCACCGCCAAGCCTTGAGTTGAACATAGTCTTGAAATTGGCAAAACCTACCCAGTCTACAAGGCTTTTAGGCGGAATATGATCAGGTGAAGAATAATTTGTAAATGCTATCAACGCACTGAACAACAATGGTATAAGCGTGAAAATCGCAATCATTAAAATTGATGGAGTGATGCTGATAACAGGGAAAGAACGTGTTGCAAGTTTATTTCTAATTTCCTTAAAAGTAGGATATTTATCTTTCTTAATAATTTCCTGCATATCTTTTTGTGCCGACTTCACACTTATTATGTAAGTCACAACAAAGATAGCGATAAGGATTAAAATAAAAAGCCCTTCGATCATCATAAAAATTGAGTGATCGAGGTTTTTAATCGGCGTTCCGGCAGGTTTCGGTGAACCTAAAGTTATAAGACCGTAAATTTTTTTCGGTATTACGCTGCCAAAAACCGGTGTGCAGCATAAGATCATGATGGCTTCGAATGCCATCAATAAGAATCCGCGTATGTACTGTTTTAAAAAAAGGACATGTCCAAGCCCCATATAGATAATAGATGCGGCCTTAGTTTTTTTTATTAAATTTTCCACAGGTAGCTCCTTAAAGAGAAACCATCGGGGCTGTGTATAACCCCGATGGTGGCAAGTGTGTTGCTCGTTATTCGTTATTTAGCTGCTTCCATAGCTGCTGCTGCACTGTTGAGATCCTGTTCTACGTTGTCGCCGTCCCAGATTCCAGCATAAGCACTGTTCATTGTTGCCCAGTATGTACCCATCTGTGAAATTGTTGGCATTGGGAATGCGTATGCTGCCTGTGCAAGAATTCCATTGCTCAAAGGATCATCTATTTTGATGTCTTTTCTTGGAGGGATCTGTTTTGTAATTTCAAAACGCTTTTCAAGACAAGCTTTTGACATAAGGAACTTAGCAAAATCTTTAGCTTCTGCTTCATGTTCTGTGTATGCGCTTACGAATGCAACACGTATTCCTGAGAATGTTGTTGCAGGTTTTCCGCCTTTTTCAAATCCAGGAACTGTTGTAATACCGTAGTTTAATCCGGCTTTGTTGAAGTCGGAAATCTTCCAAGGTCCTGTGATAAGCATTGGAGCTTTTCCTTCGATGAATGAAGAGTTACAGAAATCGTCTGAAACGTCTGCTGCAGGAACATCGAGAATAAGTTTTCTCAAGCTCTGGAAATATTTAAGACCTTTGATAGTTTCCGGGCTGTTGATGTTGTGCTGTTTAACATCATCACCGTTTGGTCCAAAGAGCTGTACTCCGTATGCGCTAAAGAACATATATGAGAAGTAAGCGTTACCAACACCCCAAAGAAGTGCGTATTTATTCTGTGACTTATCATTGTAAGTTTTAGCATATTCAACAACTTCATCCCAAGTTTTTGGTGGGTTATTGATGATATCTTTGTTGTAGAACAAAGCGTATGTTTCTATAGCAAGCGGGTAGCCGTAAAGCTGTCCCTGATAAGTAGAAGCAACCCTTCCTGCGTCAACAAAGTCGTTGATAAAACTCTTGTCTGTTACCGGAAGAACGTGTCCACCAGCAACAAGCGCTCCAATGTGGTCATGAGGTGATACAAAAACATCAGCACCAACACCGGCAGGTCCGTCAAGTTCAATCTTCGTACGAGCATCTGTTGCTCCAACAGGTTCATAAACAATATCAATGTTCTTATGAGTCTTTGTGTACTCTCCAGCAGCCCATTCCATGAATTCACGCTCTGGACCATTAGATTCCCAAACCTTTAAAGTAACTTTCTTCTTGCTGCAAGAAGTAAAGCCAACTGCTGCTAAACAAATCATGGCAACTGCCATAATGCCTGTGTGTTTTTTCATAAAAAATAACTCCTTATTTTTTTTATTACTGACCTTATTATTTATCTAAAATTTCTGTATGTCAAAATTTACAGCATAATTGTAACTATTGTCATATTTTGTGATAATTTTTTTTTATAAAATTTAATCATTTAATTCGTAAATCACTATGCCATAAGGATTTAATTCATTATCACCGTAATTTCTGCTGAAAAGAACCTTTTTGTCAGCAATGCCGATATTCACCAAATTAAACGATTTGGTGTCAAAGTTGAATATCATCATCACAGATTTACCTGAAGTTTCGGAAGTTCTTTTTATACATAAAACCCTATTTTTCGCGTCGTTTTCGAGTTCTTTATAGTAGCAGAATTCTATCTTCATAGAACAAAACTGATCATGCTGTTTGCGAAGTTTAATAATATCTTTCATAATATTTATTTCTTCAGTGTATTTACCTTCCTCAATTTCTTTCCAAGGCATACAACGGCGGCAATCAGGATCTATTCCTCCCTCGAGCATGACTTCTGTTCCATAATAAATACACGGCGAACCCGGCATTCCAAACAGCAGTGCGAGCATCTGGTAAGACAAATCTTTATTTCCTGTTTTTGTGACAAGGCGCATCGTATCGTGGCTGTCCATCAAGTTGAAAAGGACACGTTCTGTCTGTGCAAAATAAGCGGTGAGACATCTGTTTACATTGAATTCAAAATCTTTTGAAGTACGTGTTTTATCTAGCCCAAATTCGTAAATAGCATTTTCAAGAGGATAATTCATGATCGAATCAAATTCATCATAGCGAAGCCACGGAAGAGAGTTGTGCCAAATCTCCCCGATAATATAAAAATCATCTTTTAAGGCACGCATCGCTATTTTTAATTCTTTATTGAATGTATGGCAGATTTCGTTTGCAACATCAAGGCGCAACGCATCGATGTCATATTCTTTTACCCAATATTCACACACGTCAATTATATATTTTCTTACTTCCGGATTGTTTGTATTTAATTTTGGCATGTAATCGCAGAATGCAAATGCAAAAAACTTGCCGGAACCTGACCATTCTGCCGGTTTTGGAAGAAAATCCCAGTCATTTACCATATACCAGTCTGCATATTTTGAATTTTGGCGATTTTTAAGAACGTCCTGCCATGCAAAAAAAAGCCATCCTGAATGATTGAAAACGCCATCTAACATGATTTTAATACCGTGTTTGTGAGCTTTTTCTACAAGCATTTTCATGTCTTCCTTAGTTCCGAATGCAGGATCAATTTCAAAATAGTCAATTGTGTCGTATTTATGCTCAGTTTTTGAAATATTGATAGGGTTCAGATAGATTCCCGTGATTCCGAGTTCTTCAAGATATTCAAGTTTTTCGGTAATTCCTGGGAGATTTCCTCCGAATTTCATCTCATTTCTCACTTTTGTGTCGGATCTTCCCCATGGCAAAATGTCACCAGGTTCGTTGTTGAGTTTGCCGCGTCTAAAACGAGCCGGATAAATCTGATACCAGACAGTTTTCGAAGGCCACTTCGGCGGATTACAAATGTCGGTTTTATTCATCCACGGAAAAATGAATTGATAGAATTCTTCAGGATTTTTCTTGTATTCTTTTTCAGTGCGAATGCCGCTTTCTCCGTAGATGTATGACTCAACTTCATCGGAATTTTCCAATTTATCGCCGCATATCTTAAAAAGATACATGCAACGCTTAAAAGCCGGCTCAACAACGATATTCCATAAATAGTGATATTGCAGTTCTTTCTTTTCCGTAATTTCAATTGTTTTGTAAATCCAATGAAAATTACTTCCGTCGTTTGCTTTTTCCCTGTCAAACGGATCTCCCCACAAAAGATAGATTTTTTTTACATCTTTTCCGGTTCTTATGCTTATAGAAAGTTCGTTTTCATTGAGCGGATAACAATAATTATCAAAAGCATGATGCTCTATTGCTGCTATATTTAACATAAATACTCCAATAAATGAATTATATAAAATATTTTATTCTTGATTTTGTGTGGACGCTAGAGATATAATTATGCAATAGTATGATAAAAGTTACTTTTTGATAAGAAAAAGGAATTAAAAATGATAAACTCGTATAAACAGGAAAACCGTTCTAGAGGAACTGTCCTTTTTCCGATTGAATATTATAAATGCAATACAGAAGAGTCTACTTGGAATTTGCCGCTTCACTGGCATGTAGATTTTGAACTGATTCACGTGCTCGAAGGCGAATATTATATGTTCGTGTCAGACAAAGTCATAACGCTTAAAGTAGATGATGTTTGTTTTTTATCTAGCGGAGTTCTTCACGGGGATGGAGATATCAAAAGCAATTGTCGTTATGAATCTGTTGTTTTTAACCCTGACATGTTGGTCGTAAAACATTCAGCTACGGAAGAGATTGTAAGCAAGCTGATTGAAGGCGTAAGCAATGTCGCAGTGGTGTTCAACAGTTCAAATAAAAATCTCCATGAACTTTCATTAAAAATCTTGCATGAAGTTAGAGAAGCTCGTTTTTGCTATGAATTCTATACACTCGGTTTTATATTTGAGTTGCTTGGTGAAGTTATTTCACAAAATTTATACACTGAAAACAGACGTGAAGACTTTGGCAATTCTAAAAAACTTATATGGCTAAAATGCGTGTTGAATCTGATAAAGCAAAAGTACAATACAGACATTTCTCTTGGTGAAATGGCAGATGCGGCAGGTTTTTCTCCAAAATATTTTTGCAGGTTGTTTCACAAAGTGACGAAATACACTCCATTTGAATATCTAAATCAATACAGAATAAAGAGGGCAGCAGAGATGCTTCACGACACAAACGATTCTATTGAAAATATTGCATACGGGTGCGGCTTTAATGATATAAGTTATTTTATCAAGCTATTTAAAAGATACAAAGAAATGACACCTTTTAAGTACAGAGCTATGCTTGAAAAAGAGAAATCGTCTTCATAACTGTTTTTTCCCAATTAAATTCTGCCGACCATACTGTTCCGTCAAAAATCATCTTTTCGCGCAAATCTTTATCTTCAACAATCTGCCGCATGCATGAGGCAATTTGGTCAATATTGTCCGAATCAAAATAAAGTGGAGCGGTGCCACCGATTTCTTTTAGAGCGCCTTTATCCGAACACAAAACAGGGATGCCGCTTGCCATCGCTTCGAGAATCGGAAGCCCCACACCTTCGTTTACTGATGGAAACACGCACGCTTCTGCACCTGCAAAAAGCTTTGCGACGCTTTCGTGTGGGAAAAAACCTGTTAAAAAAATGTCGCTTGCATAGGCAGAATCAAAAGCAACTTTGTGGATCTTTTCTGAATATAAACCTTCGTTTCCAGTAATAACGAGCCTGTGAGGGAATCCCGTATTTTTCTTGAAAAGTTCAAAAGCGTGGATTAGCTCAATGTGTTTTTTTTCAGGGCCTGAGAGCGTTGAGCTGTAAACAAAATACGGCCGTTTAATTGCAAATGGTTTGATATCTATTATATCGTCCGCAAGGTGAAGAACAGGATAAAACAGTTTGTGGTCAATTCCATTGTGGATTACTGTGATTTTTTCTTTGCGGGCACCAAGCTTTATCAAATCTTTTTTGATGTATTCGCTCGCTGCAATAATTTTGTAAGCGTGCCTAAGACCTTTTTTAAGCTGATGTCTATAAATCCAGCTTTGTCCTTTTATATCGGAAGAAAGAATGCTGTTTAAAATTACCACACCTTTGTAGCCGCGAAATGAAGATGGGAGAACTTTGTGTGCAGCTGGAAACAACACAACATCGTATTTATTTTTTTTTGCAAAACTTCTCATGTGAAATATGTGCCAGATTCGCAGATGTTTTAAATTTGAGAGTATTTTTACAGATTGATATGAAATCTCTTTACCGCTTGTGTAAGTGTAACGGTCTTCTTCGTTTCCAAAAAGTTCAAACTCAATTTTTTTATTTTCAAGAGAAGGCAAATTAGAAATAAAATTGAGAATATAAGAACCAAATCCGGAGCGACCATTTTCGCATCCAAACGTATCAATTGCAATTTTCATATATCATTCCTCGGAAATTTCTTCAGCTAAAGGAGCTATAATTTTTTTATTTCTGATTTCTTTTGGATAAACAACTATTCCAAGTTTTTTTTCAAGAGCAGCAAAGTGTTGCATTTCGTAACGATCTCCAATAACTACATTTATTCCGGTTTTTCCGGCGCGAGCCGTCCTTCCGCTCCTGTGGACAAAAAAATCTTCGTCGTCAGGAAGATCCATCTGAATTATATGCGTAATGTTCGGAATATCAAGACCGCGGGCAGCAAGATCGCTTGTGATAAGAATTTCGCATTTTCCGCTTCTAAAACGGTCGATTGCAGCTTTTCGTTCCAATTTTTCTGATTTTGCGTGGAGACATAGACATTCAATTTTTTTATAAGTCAATTTATTGTAGATATTTTCAGCTTGGTCGGCACGGCTTGTAAAAATCAGAGACTTTTTTGGATTTTCGGCTGCTAAGAATTTTCGCAGTGTTTCGATTTTATCGCGTGATTCTGCGTATATTGCCCAATGAGTTATTCTCTTTTTCAAAATGTCTTCGGCCGGCATCACTACGTTTTGCGCATCGGCAAAAAAAATCTTTGCAGGCTTGCTGATTGTAGCGGAACATGCAATAACCTGAGTTCCGGCAGGCATGAGATTTCGTAAATTCGATGTGTTTTCAAACGCTTCTTTTTTTACAAGACGGTCTGTTTCATCAAAAACAATCGCCTTTATGCCGTCTACCTTTAGTTTTTTTAGGCGGATAAGTTCAACGAGCCTCGCCGCAGTTCCAATTATGATTTCAGGTTTTTCTTTAAGAACTTCAATCTGCCGTTTTATTTGCGCTCCTCCGATTAAGAGCGCGCATTTATAAGCCGAGATTGATTTACATGCTGCGTTTATCTGCGAAGCAAGTTCAAAAGTAGGGGCAACAATTATAATTCTGACTTTCTGATGGTCAGCGACATCTCCAAGCCTTTGAACGAGGGGCAAAAGATACGCAAAAGTTTTGCCGGTTCCTGTCTCTGATTGAAAGATTACATTTTCTCCATCAAGGATACGAGGAATTACCTCCGACTGCACAGGAGTCGGTTCTGTAATTCCCATTTTAGACAGCGAAGTTTTTATGTTATCCGATAACTGCGCAAAAATATTCATCAACTAGCATCTGGAAGTTCTTGAATCAACTCACTTAAATTTGTAGTTTTTCCTTTTACAACGTCCTTTGTAACTGTAAATCGCTTTTTACCTTTTATTTCAGGAATTTCAAACATGACATCAAGAAGCATCTTTTCTACGATACTCCGCAAACCTCTTGCTCCTGTTTTCTGCCTGATAGCTTCGTCTGCAATCTCGTTGATAGCGTCCTGTTCAAAAATCAATTCCACATTGTCTATGCTAAACGATGCTTGGAACTGTTTTGTAATTGCGTTTTTCGGTTCTGTCAAAACTAAAACAAGGTCGTCTCTCGTAAGCTCTTTCAGGGCACATGTGATAGGCATACGACCTATGAGCTCTGGAATAATGCCGAATTTTACAAGGTCGTCAGGAGTGCACTGATTTAGAAGGTTCATCCTGTCTTCTTCGCTCATCTGTCCTATATCTGAGCCAAATCCCATCGCATGTGACGAAACTCGCTGCTCAATAATCTTGTCGAGACCTACAAAAGCCCCTCCGAGTATGAACAAAATATTTGTCGTATCAATTTGAAGCATTTCCTGATTAGGATGTTTCCGTCCGCCCTGCGGAGGAACGCTTGCAACTGTTCCTTCGATAATTTTGAGGAGAGCCTGCTGAACGCCTTCGCCGCTTACGTCGCGAGTGATAGAAGTGTTTTCGCTCTTTCGCGCAATCTTATCAATTTCATCAATAAAAATGATTCCTCTCTGTGCTGCTTCGATGTTGCCGTCTGCCGCATTTATCAGCTTTAGAAGAACATTTTCAACATCTTCGCCGACGTAACCGGCTTCTGTCAAAGTTGTCGCATCTGCAATTGCAAAAGGAACTTTAAGACGCTGAGCAAGTGTGCGAGCTAAGAGAGTCTTTCCGGAACCTGTAGGACCAATCAAAAGGACATTTGATTTTTCGATTTTTACCGCATCGTCAGCTGCCTGTTGAGCAACGCTGACTGACATCCGTTTGTAATGGTTGTAAACAGCTACAGAGAGTGTTTTTTTTGCATCATTCTGACCAACCACATAACTGTCGAGATATTCTTTAAACTCGTGAGGAGTTGGAACGTCTTTTAATTCAATCGGCATAAGGTCTGCTTCTTGCTGTTCTAGAATTCCTTCGCAGATTGCAACACATTTGTCACATATAAAAGTGTTGCCACTAGGTCCAGTTATCAGCCTACGGTCTTTACCGGCAGTGCTGCCACAAAAAAAACAGTATGCGTCATTTGATCCAAATCTTTTCATTTCTTACTCCGTTATTTTCTTTTTGGCATAACGTGGTCTACAATGCCGTATTCCATTGCTTCTTTTGAAGACATATAATAATCACGCTCAATATCTTCTGCAATTTTTTTAACTGTCTTGCCTGTGTCGCTTGCAAGATATTCAATGGAAAGTTTCTTTAAGCGGATGATTTCTTTTGCAAGAATGCTGATGTCGCTTTCCTGTCCTTCAACTCCGCCGCGAGGTTGATGAATCATAACCCGGCTTGAAGGAAGTGCATATCGTTTTCCTTTTGTGCCACCTGCAAGTAAAATCGCAGCCATAGAAGCAGCCTGACCCATGCAGATAGTCTGAATATCGCATTTTACATATTTCATCGTATCGTAAATAGCCAAACCGGCAGTTACGCTGCCTCCAGGAGAGTTGATGTAAATGCTGATATCTTTCTCAGGATTTTCCGATTCGAGAAAGAGAATTTGAGCAACAGCAAGGTCAGCGGTATAATCGTTTATTTCTCCGTCAATGAAAATGATTCTGTCTTTAAGAAGTCTGGAGAAAAGATCGTATCCACGTTCCCCATTACCTGTTTTTTCCCAGATGTTTGGGATATTGTTGTTCATATTTTCGTTCATAAAAAATCCTCTAAGAAGCTAATGATATTTTTGTTTATCGTTATTAATATAATAAATTTTTTGGCAAGTGAATAGTAATAAATTTAAAATAAAAACCCTTCAGCAGAATAATGACAAATATTAAACTCATGCTGAAGGATTTATCAATAAAGTTTATATCTAAAAAGCTTTAAGTCAAAAAAAATCAAGTTTTGGAGCGTCTTTTTTATTTGTTTTCAAAGAGTTCTTTAAATGATTTTTTATCGCCTTTTGAAACTTTAATCTCTTTGTAGATTTCATCGTAAAGTTTATTTTCTTTAGCGTCATCGATAAGATACTCTTTTGCACGAGCATCTTCGTAGTGCTTTTTAACTTCTTCTACAGTCATGTTTCCGTCAGCTGCAATCTGTGCGTATTTTGCTTCAATATCTTCAGGAGTTACGCTGATGTTGCGGTCACGGATCAAAGAATCAACGATGATGCGTGATTTAAGCATTTTTTCGCTATCTGCTGCCCAATCTTTCATCAAATCTTCTTTTGTCTGACCTGATGAAAGAATAAGTTTTTCAAGCTGGTCAGGTGTTGTCTGAAACTGCTGTGCCATCATTCTCCATCTGCCGTCGAGTTCTGTTGCGAGCATTGAAGAAGGAATGTCAAATTTATTTTTTTCAACGAGCTGTTCAAGAAGATAATTATTTTTGAGTTCTCTGATACGGCGGCTAACTGCAAGTTCCATATTCTTTTTAATGTCAGCTTTCATATCTGCGAGAGTTTTGTATTTTTCATCGACATCCTGAGCAAAATCATCATCGAGTTTTGGAAGATCACGAATTTTTACAGCTTTTACAGTTACGCTGATTTTCTTCGTTTTTCCTGCAAGTTCAGGATCCGAATCGTCTTTTTTATATTTTTTTGTGATTTCTTTAGTTTCATCTTTTTTCATACCGATTATTTCATCATCGATTTTATAGATGTTTTCGCCGGTTCCAACTGTAAATACAAAATCTTCGCGTTCTGTTCCAGCGATTGTCTTTCCTTCGTCATCTAGTTCTTTGTAATTGATTGTGACGATGTCGTCTTTAGCAACAGTTCCATCTTTTTTTTCGATAACCATTGCATTTCTTTCCTGAAGTCCTTTGATTTCTTCCGCTAAATCTGCATCTGTTATTTCACACTGAGTTTCTTTTACCGCAATGCCTGAAAAATCTTTTACAGAAACTTTCGGGAAAACATCATACTTTACTGTATATGTCAGATCTTTTGTGATGTCGAATTCAGGAGCCTTTTCCATTGCCGGCTGTGCATAAGGAAGAGGGCGATTTTCAGTTTCATTCTGGAATATTTCATCGAATGATTTATCAATCAGCGAACCGAGAGTGTCGGCTTTAATCGCTTCACCGTATTTTTTTTCAAGAACATTTGCCGGAACGTGACCTTTGCGGAATCCCGGAATCTGTGCGTTTTTTGTGTAGTTTGAAAGCGTTGACTTGTATGCTTCTTCAACATCTTTTTTAGCAATTGTTACTGTAAGCTCTACAGCCGATTTTTCAAGATTTTTGAATTCTTTTGTAAGTTTCAATTGAGTCTCCTGTGTCAATGCGGTTTGCATGACTTAATAAAAAAAATAGAGACACAAGATGTTGCGTCTCTATTGTAAGATTCAAGCGGAAAACGGGAGTCGGACCCGCGACATCCACCTTGGCAAGGTGGCGCTCTACCACTGAGCTATTTCCGCATATTGTAAATTCGAGCAAACTCCATGCTTGAAGAGCGGAAAACGGGAGTCGGACCCGCGACATCCACCTTGGCAAGGTGGCGCTCTACCACTGAGCTATTTCCGCAAAAACTGCAACTTGTTTAAGTGCGAGAGGAGGGACTTGAACCCTCACGCCGAAGCACTAGATCCTAAGTCTAGCGTGTATGCCAATTTCACCACTCTCGCTCGACTTAGCATTCGTAAACTATGTTGGAACAGAATATAGTTTTTGCGGATTTTAGTCAATACTGTGAACAGTCTTTTTTGCCTGCTATTTATCAATGAACTTGAAAGTACGATAATTTGCATTCATCGCACAATCGGCATTTTGTGTGCCGTCATTGTTTATGCCGACAAAAGCTAAGTCATTGAACAAAAACGAACGCATTAAAAGACCTTTTTCTTTTTGGCAGAAAAATTCAATTATCATATATTTATATCCTTCCGCATAGTTCGACTTTGGATTTTGCAAAAATGTCGTGCAACCGAAATCTCCATTGAATTCCTTTTTTACATCTTCGTCCCTAAACCTGGAAAATTTTTCAATGCCGATGTCTTCACCTGTCGCATTATATGCCGTAGTTATAACCATGACATAAAAATCAAAATCAAGCTTATCTGGGTCTCCTCCATTGTCTGTAAAAAGCGTATATTTTAATTTACCTTCTGTTCCCTTGTGTGAAATCGAAAAGGCTTGCGTCGTGTGAACATCATCTTCAGACTCCTGCGACTGCGTTTTGATAATTTTCATATCTTTTGTTTTTAAATATGTAACATCGTATTCCTTTTTCGACTTTGTAATTGTATATCTGGAAATGTTGATTTCACAAAACAAAAACGAAGCGGCAAAAAAAATTATAAAAATAGATAAAAGTTTTTTCATACTGATTTTTCCTGTTAAAAAGTCAAAGTTTCTTGATAGAAACCGTTTATTATACTTCTGAGTTTTTTATTCAGACCCGAAATCAATTTAGCTTCACAAATTTCTTTAATCTCTAAAAATTTGAGCCAGAATTCGGTTTCGACTGCCATTTTATAAGCCGTCCGTTTTTCATTCCGCGCGAGATGAGTTTCAATTCCTGTCCCGGATTTTAACAATCGCTTTGAAATTATAAACTCTTTTTTTTCAAAAACAAGATATTTGTAAGTTGTGATTATGTCGCTTGCAAAAGTAAATATCTCTAAGTCATCTTCCATATCTCCTCCGATTTTTTTTATTTCTACTATAATATAAACCCCGTTGTTCGTTTTTAGGAAATAAAAATAGAAAAAAAATACTTTTTGTGCTATATTTTTTTTCAATGTTAGATTTGGAAACCCTTAAAGAAGATCTGAACCCTGAGCAATACCGCGCTGTCACAACAACAGACGGTGCAATTTTAATTATCGCAGGGGCCGGCAGCGGAAAAACTCGTGTGATTACTTTTAGAATTGCACACATGCTCGATAAGGGAATTCCTCAGAGCCAGATTCTCGCCTTGACTTTTACAAACAAAGCCGCAAAAGAAATGTCAGATAGAATAAAAGATTTGACAAAACGCAAACTTCAAAATCTTACAGTTTCAACTTTTCATGCATTTGGAGTGAAAGTTCTTCGTTCAGACATTGAAAAACTCGGTTACCGCGAAAATTTTTCTATTTATGATGAAACTGACCGCGTTTCGCTTATAAAAGAATGCGGTCGCGAGTTGAAATATTCAGTCGATTCGATGGATATATATACGATTGGAAATCTTATTTCGAATATAAAAACCGGACGAAAAAATTGGGAAACTGCAAACGACATGTACCGTCCTCTTTATGAAAGCTATCAAGAAGGTCTTAAACTTTATAACGCAGTAGATTTTGATGATCTGATTGTCCTTCCAATAAAATTATTTAAGGAAAACCCCGAAGTTCTAAAAAAATACCGTGAGCGTTACAAGTATATAATGGTAGATGAGTTTCAGGACACAAGCCATCAGCAGTACGAATTGATGCATCTTCTCGCAGATAAAAACGTTGCTGTAGTTGGAGATGATGACCAGAGCATTTACAGCTGGCGCGGAGCAGATTATCAGAATATCATCAACTTCGAAAAAGATTTTCCCGTGACGGAAATACGCCTTGAACAAAATTACCGTTCTACAGAGACAATCCTCGAAGCGGCAAATGGAGTGATTTCTCACAATACAAATCGCAAAGACAAAAAACTTTGGAGTGGGAACGGCGGCGGAAAACCGATAGAAATATTTATGCCTGAAAACGAAACTGACGAAGCTGACTTTATTGCCGAGAGCATCTTAGGAATCGCAGCTGAAGATAAAAGGAAATATGACGATTTTGGTGTCTTGATGCGGGCAAACACTCAGAGCCGTTTTCTGGAAGAATCATTTTTGCAAAACAATATACCATATACAATCAGCGGCGGAACTTCGTTTTTCGAACGAAAAGAAATCAAGGATATTGTAAGTTACCTTCGCATAATTTCTAATCACGACGACGACATAAATCTGCTCCGAATCATAAACTGCCCGCGGCGTGGAATCGGGCGCGCTGCAATTAAAATTTTGAACGATGAGGCGGAAAAATATAAATGTACGCTTTGGAGCGCAATCGATTCTGTTGTCAGAGCAAAAGAGTCTGTCGCAACCGATATATTAAAAGAAGATCTGCAAAACTTCGTAGATATTATTGAAACGCACCGTCAGAGATTTTTGAGCGGTCGCGGGCTTGCAAATAAAGTCCGTCAACTTATAGAAGACATAAATTACAAAGACCATCTTTTGACAGAATATGCAAAAAGTGAAAAAGCAGTCAGATTTAAATTGATGAACATCGAAAGCCTGTTGACTTCTATGGAAGTTTGGGAAAATGATCCGGATAATTCAAATCCGAATTTGTTCAATTATCTAAATAGAATCACTTTGATGAGTCGCGACAATGGCGATGATGAAAACGATAAAGGCAAAGTAAACCTTATGACAATTCATGCTTCAAAAGGGCTTGAGTTTCCTGTAGTTTTCATTGCGGGCGCAGAAGAAGGGATAATTCCTCATGCTCGTTCTGTCGAAGAAAATCAGGGAAATGTAGAAGAAGAGCGTCGGCTGTTTTATGTAGCAATCACACGCGCAAGAGATAAGCTTTTGATAAGTGCATGTCGAAAGCGCCGTCACATGCAGGTCGTGAGGGAATGCGAACCTAGTCGTTTCCTCGATGAAATTCCTTCAAATCTTGTAGAATACCACGAGCCAAAACAGCTGACAGAGGAAGAAACTGGTGCGATGTTCAACGATTTTTTGACTAAGTTAAAATCTCAAAAATAGAATCAAAAATGCGTTGGATTTTAAAATATTTGAACTTTCTAGCAATTCAATATATAATTGAAAAAAATAAAAAAACAGGAAAATACTATGAATACTACTGTAAGTTCATTTTTATCACGTCATAATTTTGTAAACCACGTCGATGTTTTATCTGTTGCTCAAGCAATTTTAGATGATATGCGAAAAGGTCTTCGCTTGGAAAAGGCAAATCAGGATATGATCCGCACTTTCTGTAATCCGCCAAAAAATCAGGCAAAAAACAATTCTGTAATAGTGATCGATGCAGGGGGAACAAATTTTCGCTCGTGCCTTGTAGATTTTGATGAAAACGGTGGGGCTGTTATTTCTGAAATGGAAAAAACACGCATGCCTGGAGTTGAAAAAGAGCTTTCACGCAAAGAATTTTTTAAACAGATTGCAGACAATCTTGAACATCTTAAAAATAAATCAGATAGAATCGGTTTTTGCTTTTCGTATCCGATGGAAATCAAAGAAAACGGCGATGGCGTTTTGCTCGGATTTTCAAAAGAAGTAAAAGCGCCTGAAGTTGTAGGGTGCGAAGTCGGAAAGTGCTTAAAAGAAGCTTTGGCTGGTCGCGGATGGAATACAATTAAACGAATCACTCTTTGTAACGATACAGTTGCTGCTCTTCTCGCCGGAGCTGCTTGTGCATCTTCAGGTGACCGCTATTCTTCATATATCGGATTTATTCTTGGAACCGGTATGAACGCTGCGTACATTCAGCCGGACTGCGGCAGCTGCAAAATAAACAGACAGATTGTAGTTTGCGAAAGCGGCAAGTTCCTGAGCGTAAACCGGTCAGATTTTGATATTGCATTTGCAAATACGACAGTAAATCCGAACGCATTCTATATTGAGAAATTGTGCTCCGGAGCATATATAGGAGCTGTTTCGTGGTATGCATTGCAAGCTGCCGCAAAAGACGGAATTTTCAGCGGAGAAGTTTGCAAAGCGATTGAAAAACTTGATGTGCTCACATTGATTGAAATGGATAAATTTCTTCATGCGCCATACAACACTGATTGTGCACTTGGAAAACTTGTATCTACGACAGGAACAGATGAAGATGCAGACAAAATTTTCCAGATTCTCGACGCAATAGTTGAGCGTGCTGCGCGTTATTCTGCTGCGATTCTCACAGCTTGTGCAATTCAGACAGGAGCAGGAAAAACTTCAACAAAACCTATATGCATTTTATGTGACGGAACAACTTTTCATAAGACTTATATGGTTAAAGCTCGTGTAAGCGCTTATCTTGATGAAGTTCTTACTCGCCAAAATGGTATTTACTGGAAAATTGTATCATGTGACAACGATATTACACTTGGTGCTGCAATCTCCGGTTTGATAGATTAACTTTTATATGTTAAGATCTAGCGATGTTTTGCAGTCTATTTTGTTTTTCATAAATAAACTTCAGAACATTGTTGAGGGGAAAATATGTCTTTTAAAAAGTCTTTAGGAAAGTCTTTTGTGCTTTTACTTGTCATTCTTATATTGATTATAGGTGGACTTTTGTGGTTTGACAGGCTTGGCGTGATTCATGTGAAGTCGGTTTTTTCTCCTGTCTATAAAGTCCTAAAAAAAGATCCTCAGACAAGTACGACCGCAACTCAGTCAAAACCTCTTACAGCAAATCTCGATGAAGACCGGTTGATAAAACAAAGAGAATCTCTTGATATTTTTAAAGAAGAACTCGATAAACGCCAGCAAGACATTGAATCTGCCGAAAAACAAAATGAAAAAGTGACGGCAGAACTAACTGAACGCGAAAAAAATCAGGAAGAACGCGAAAAAACATTTAACCTGCAAGTAAAAAAATACGATGATAAGAATATAAACATTGAACAGATTGCAAGAAATCTGAATGGTATGAAGCCACAGGCTGCGGTAAATATTCTTATTGCAATGGATGATCAAATTGTGATAGATGTACTTCGCAAAGTTGAAGAGATCGCAACTGCTGAAGGCACTTCATCTTTAGGAGCATACTGGCTTTCCTTAATGCCATCTGACCGGGCTGCGACAATACAGCGGAAGATGCTCAGTAAGCCGGACTCTTTAGATTAACCATCAGATCAGCAAATCTGCAATGTTTAAAAGGAGATTTGCTGTATGTCATATCAAGCAATCGCAGATGTTGTCGCATGTTCTCAAAATGTAGTACAGTTACGACCCCCTCAGATATCTAATATAACTCAAGATTCTCTGAACGGTTCTCAAAGTTTGTCGTTTGCACAAATTATGACATCGCTGCAAAATGACAATGCGCTAGAAACTGCAAAGTCTGAAAGTCCTGAGCAAAATCAGAAAACTAATTCTGACGAAGTTTGTGCAGAAAAACCTTTTGAAGATAAAAACAAAAAGACGGAAAATGTTGAATCTAAAAATGATGAAAACGGCGCAAATGCAAATAATGTAGAAAAATCAGAAAAAGACTCAAAGACTGTTAGCGGTCAAAAAGATGAAAAAAAAGCGGAAGACGCTGTTGAAAAATCGGAAAAATCAGCTGAAAAAGATTCAAAATTAAAAAAACTGTCTAAAAAAGATTTCTCAAAATCAAAAATTGATCAGTTTGAAAAAGACGATTTTGAAAAGCAAATCGAGAATCTAAAAAACGCAGAAAATCTCAATAATAATGCTGCTGTAAACAGCGCAAAATATGCAAAAAAAGATGAAACAATAAAAGAGACTGATGACAAAGACGAAGACCTTTCAGTTTCTGCAAAAATCAGCGGCACAGCAGAAAATCTTGAGATTCTTGATGATAAGCTCAAATCATACTCTAAAGAGCATAAAGAATTTTATTTTTCTGAAGATGTAAAGAAAAGCAAAAAAGAATTTGCTTTGGACAAAGACGGCAAAATAACAGTTCAAGATCTTCGTTCTGAAAAAATAAATGCTGCTGATTACGGCAAAAAGCAAAATCTAAAAGTAGGCGAACCGAAATTGTCAGGCGAAAGCACAGCGACTTTTACGATGGAATTGAATCAAAAAGTTGAGCAGAATGTTCTTTCGTTAAATAATCAGAGTGCGGCAAGCGATGGTTCAAATTTTCAAGCAATGCTCAACAATCAGATTCAAAGCAGTGCACCGGAATTTGTAAAGGCAGGAAACCTCATCTTAAAAGACAACAATCAGGGAACAATCAATTTAATTCTTCATCCAGATGACCTCGGCAATGTAAAAATTCACCTTTCATTGGATGGAAAAAATTTGAGCGGACATATAACTGTCGCGAGCAAAGAAGCTTTGCAGGTTTTTAAAGACAACTCGGAAACTCTGCGCGAAGCGTTCTTAAAAAGCGGTTTTGACTCTGCAAATTTTGATGTTTCTTATAATAATAACAACTCGTTTAGTCAAAATGGTGGGTTTGCAAGTCAAAATGACGGAACAGATTATATTGCAAAACAAGTTTATGGAAATTCGGGAAACATTTTGAGCGGAGAACTTGAAAATATATTGATGAATATTGAAGATATTTCAAATTATTCAGTAAATATTATTGCTTAAATACCGATTATAAAAACGGTAAGGCAAAACTGCGGAGTTAATAAGCAGGCGTGGTTTACAAAGGTAAAGGAGAAATGATGGAACTTCTGAACACACAGATGAATGCAAGTGAAAAGTTAGCTGTTGAAAATCAGGTGAATACTTACAACAAAACACTTGTAAATGAAGGAAGAAAAACTTCTCATGAATTAGGAAAAGATGATTTTTTGAAACTGCTTATCACTCAGCTTTCAAACCAAGATCCGACAAATCCGATGGAGAACACTGAGTTTATATCGCAAATGGCTCAGTTCAGCTCTTTGGAACAGATTACAAATATGAGTTCATCTTTTAGCAAGATGGCTGCTTATATCGGCAGCTCTGAAGCTGTCTCAACTTTAGGCAAAACTGTAGAATTGAATATTGGAGATACTACGGTTACAGGTATTGTGGAAGGGGCGATTCGCGGGGAAAGTCCACAGGTACTTGTAAACGGTATGTATTATGGAATGGATAAAATTAATGCGGTATACGCAGACTAATCGGTGGAAGGAAGGAAAGTAAGCATATGATGAGATCACTTTATTCTGGCGTTTCGGGATTGCAGAATCACCAGACAAGAATGGACGTAATTGGCAACAACATTTCTAACGTAAACACAAACGGTTTTAAACGTGGGCGCGTAAACTTTCAGGATATGATTAGCCAGCAGATGAGCGGCGCCGCAAAACCTACAGATGAACTTGGTGGGGTAAATCCTAAGGAAGTCGGTCTTGGAATGACAGTCGCTTCAATCGACAATATCTTTACTCAAGGTAACTTGCAGTCAACAGGAGTTTCAACAGACATCGCTATTCAGGGCAACGGATTTTTCCTTATGAAAAGCGGCGAAGAGTCTTTTTACACGAGAAACGGTTCGTTCGGACTTGACCGCGACGGAACTCTCGTCAATCCTGCTAACGGTATGCGGGTTCAAGGTTGGATGGCAGAAGATATCAACGGTCAGATGATTGTAAAAACTGCGGCAACTCCTGAAGATTTGATTATTCCGACAGGGGCGAAAGATCCTGCAAAAGAGACAACTAACGTCAATTTTGCGTGTAACTTGAACAAAAACACGCCGGAAATTCTGGATGGGGCAAGCGCTGATGATGTTGCAAAAGGAACTTGGGGAACTGAACAGAAGATTTATGACAGTTTTGGAAACGAGCATCTCCTTTCTGTTTCATTTAGACGTGTAAATGGAAACCCGAATCAGTGGGAAGCAACAGTCCAAATTGATCCTGACAATGCCGATTATACACAAACACGAGTCGGCTTGAACACAACAGACGGAGTTGGAAACACATTCCTCGTAAGTTTTGACAACTACGGTGCTCTTCAATCTGTTTCAGATACAGCCGGTTATAATTCAAATCCTGAAGGGCAAATTGTAATCCAGACTTCTTTTGCCGTAGCTGATTCAAATGCAGATGCCGAAGGAAATCCTTACCGCCAGACATTGAATATCAACTTGGGAACAATCGGTTCTTTTAAAGATACAATCACACAGTCTGCTTCAAAGTCTACAACAAAGGCTTTCTATCAAGACGGTTACACGATGGGTTATCTCGATAACTTTAAGATTGACTCAAGCGGAACTATCACCGGCGTTTATACAAACGGCACAAACCGCACAATCGGTCAGATTGCACTTGCAACATTTGCAAACGACCGCGGTCTTGAAAAAGCTGGTGATAACACTTATATAGAATCTAATAACTCAGGGATGGCGCGAATCGGCGAATCAGGAGTAGGCGGAAAAGGCACTTTGATGGCAGGTGCATTGGAAATGTCAAACGTTGATTTGTCTGAACAGATGACAGATATGATTGTAACGCAGCGTGGATTCCAGTCTAACGCAAAGACAATCCAAACAGCAGACACATTGCTTGAAACTGTTTTGAGCTTAAAGCGATAATATCTTGAAGCGATAACTTAAGCAGAATTTACTAAGCCCTTGTGAACGATAGTCGTTAGCAAGGGCTTTTTTTTGTTTGAAGTTTTTATGCAAGTTTTTTTGTTTTATTTTACGTGTGTATGAGATAAATGATATTTTTTATGCTTCTTTGTGGTATCTCTGCAAAATGTCTATAAGTTTTTGCTTTTTAAATAAAACAGCATAGTTATAAGCGCTCATACCCATCGTATCTTTTACATCAGGGTCGGCTCCGTTTTCTGTAAGCAATTTTACAAGCGATTCACGATTTGCCCCGACCGCAAGAACAAGGTTGCATTGACCTTCTTTGTTGATCGTGTTTAAATCCGCACCTTTAGAAATCAGATATTTTGTAATTTTTTCATTTCCACGCCAGACTGCATCCATAACGGCTGTGTATCCGCGGTCTTCAGATATCGCGTTTAAATCAGCACCGAGGTCTAAAAGCATTTTAACAAACTCAAAATTGTCGTTGCGGCATGCAATATTTAACATTGGAGTGCCAAAATCATCTCGAGAATTGACGTCCATTCCAGCTTGAAGAAATTCGTTGACAATTTCAATTTTATTTTTTGCGATGTAAGTTCCAAAGCAATCTGCTGTAAAAGGAATTCCTCTGTTGAAAAGTTCATTTTTTGCAATGCGCTTTTTGGCTTCTTCGATAAAATGTTTGTGATTTTTAGAAATCGAATTAATCAATTCGGCTTCATTGTTAATTTTTTTGAGAAAATCTTTTTCAAGAAGTTCATTGTCGTTGATTATTGAAAGATTAGTTATGACAGGGATACGCTGAGCATTTAAACAACCGCAAATGCTGGCAAGCACTGCTATAGTTTTCGGCGAAAAATTTGATTCATTTTTCGAATATATAAAACACGCTGTGATAAATTTATAAGTTGCCTTATGATTTTGTAAATTTTCAATTTCAAAATCTGAAGCAAGACATAGATTTTTTTTATCAGCTTTTGTAAGAGTCTTGTTTACAGTGCAAAATAGGTTGTCATCGTCAGTAATTAAAAGCCATTTCATATCTTCCGGTCATTATATGATTAAATGCTTGATATTACAAGAATTAAAATATTTTATTTGAAAATATGTTATTTTTTTTTAAAGCTGACGATAACTTTTTAAAATTGTCAAGAACTTTTATAAATTGTTGACAACTTTTTAAAACCTGTCAACAATTTGTAAAACTTGCTTAAACATTGTAATTGGCATATAATCTGTTTTAAAAATTATGGAGTTTTATGATGAGCAAATATTCAGGAACTAAAACAGAAAAAAACTTGCAGGCAGCATTTGCAGGTGAAAGTCAAGCTAGAAACAAATATACTTACTTTTCGGCAGTAGCAAAAAGCGAAGGTTTTGAGCAGATTGCAAAAATTTTTGAAGCAACTGCAAACAATGAGCGTGAACATGCAAAAATGTGGCTTACAGAACTCGAAGGAATCGGAAATACGCACGAAAACCTTACGTCGGCTGCTGATGGTGAAAACTATGAATGGACAGATATGTACGAAGGTTTTGCAAAAGATGCTGAAAATGAAGGATTTACAGAACTCGCTGCAAAATTCCGTGCTGTTGCAAAGATTGAAAAACACCACGAGGAGCGCTACCGAAGGCTGTTAAATGATGGCGAAGTTGCAAAACAGGCAAAAGAGGGAACAGTCAAAGTTTGGGAATGCCGAGTTTGCGGTAACATAATCGTTGGTCCTAATGAACCTGATTTCTGTCCGACTTGTGAGCAAAAAAATGTTTACTTCGAAGTTCATGACGATAATTATGATTTGAACCTTTCGTGGGGATAATATCAGTTTGTAGTATAAAAACTGGCAGAAGTTATGTGCTTTGCCGGTTTTTTTTTATGATTTTATATTTATAGGATTTTGATGATAAAAAACATTGTCTTTGATATTGGTTCAGTTTTGGTAGAATTTATTCCTGAAAAGGTTTTGCAAGATATGGAGCTTCCTGAAGATGAAGTTCAAACAATCGCACAATACACAGCATACAGTAAATATTGGAGTGAATTAGATCGCGGTGTTATTGATAAAAACGAAGTTATTGAAAAAATGCTCAGCGAATTGCCATCAGAATATCGAAAAGATGCAAAACTTTTTTTTGAAAAAGAATTGTTAAAAGCCGTAAAAACTTTTGACTATGCAAAAAATTGGCTAAAAGAATTGAAAGAAAGCGGTTACAATATTTATCTTTTGACAAATTATCCCGATTGGATGTTCGATTATCACTGGGAAAATGAGTTTACGTTTGCTCCCTACATTGACGGAAAAGTTGTAAGCGGCAAAGTAAAAGTTCTAAAACCGAACCCTGAAATTTACAATGCGTTGCTCAAAAAGTACAAATTGAATGCAAAAGAATGTGTATTCATAGACGATAGGGCAGAAAACATCGAGGCTGCGAAAAAACTCGGATTTTCGGGATTTGTGTTCACAGATTTCCAAAAAGCAAAAAAGCTATTATCGGAAATGTTGAGATAAATCAGACACCGAACCTGAATCTGACCTCGAGCCCGAACCTTACCACAAAAGACTTAAGAGAACTTGAACAAAATCAAAAATTTTCTGACCAGAACCCGGAACAAAACGAATTTAAAATAAAATCACGGAATATAAAAAAAATAGATTTAACATGTTGACACAAATCTCCTTTTTTTATATATTTGACATCACACGCCGCAGTAGCTCAGTTGGTAGAGCGCCGGACTGAAAATCCGTATGTCGTTGGTTCGATTCCAACCTGTGGCATGAAAAGCTTCTGATTTGTTCAGGAGCTTTTTTTATTTTTGACACATTTGACAATTTATCTTTACCATATTGCACATAATCTGCAAATATTATATATTTACACAATATTATCTTGTGGTATTATTTATTTTTTTGTTGACGGTAGCGGAATGATAGACGCAATGCACCTTTTGTGCAGCGGGCTAGTGGCGGCCGGGCGTAATATCGGGCAAGAAACAGGAGTTATAATTATGAGAAAGGGAATCCACCCAGATTACAAACTTACAAAAATTACTTGCGCTTGCGGCAATGTGATTGAAACACGTTCAACAGTTGAAAATATCCACGTTGAAATTTGTTCTGCATGTCACCCGTTCTATACAGGAAAGCAGAAGCTTGTTGATACTGCAGGTCGTATCGATCGCTTTAACAAGCGTTATGGTATAAAAGGTTCTGAGAACTAAAAATCAAATCAAATGAGTTTGCGGTGCAAATCTCGTTGCAAAAGGAACTGCTACGGAAGTTATTGAACTTCAAAGATGTCGGTTCCTTTTTTTTGTTTAACTAGGCTAAGGTAAATTTCCAGCAGCGGTGCGGCTTGCTGCCTGTAAAATCTGTCGGAATTGTTTTGGTTGTGATATCTTCAACTTTGAAATATGCTCCGGAAACTGTCTTTGGCGGAATTAGACTTGCGTCGAATTTCAATCGTTCGCTGTTTGTTGAAAAGTAGAGAACGCCACCTGGATTTAAGATATTTAAGCAATCTTTTACAAGCTGCTGCCATTGTTTATTTATATCAAGCACATTCGGCGTATTTTTGCTGTTGCTGAATGTCGGCGGATCAAGCACGATTATATCGTAAGATTTGGTGATGAGGTTCTTTTCTGCAACAGCCTTTTCTTGCAAAAAATAGATGCAGTCTGCCCGTGTAAAAATGTATTTTTTATCATCAAATCCGTTGAGTTTCATATTTTCTTTTGCCCATGAAAGATAAGTGTTCGACAAGTCAACAGATTCCACAGATTTTGCATTTCCTTGAGCAGCGTAAACAGAAAAACTTCCTGTATAGCAAAAAAGATTTAATACGCTTTTGTTGCTGCAAGTGTCTCTCAAAATATTTCTAAGAGGACGATGATCAAAAAAAAGTCCTGTGTCCAAATATGATGTTAAATCAATCTTAAAAAGTTGCCCGCATTCTTGTGTCAAACTGTATGGAATTACCGATTCAACAGATTTTTCTTTATCGCTTTGTTTTTCATACTGATTTTTACCTTTCTGGTGTTTGCGAAATTTTTTAATGATGTGATTTTCTGGAATTCCTAAAACATTTGAAGCTGATTGTGCCATCGTTTTGAGCCACACCTCTTCTTCTTCATCAGTTTTTTTATAAGGGCGTTCATAAAGGTAAAGAATTGCATAAGTGCGTTCCTTTATATCCGATTCTATAGACAAGTCGTTTGCAGCAATTTTTGCATTTTGTTCAGCTAGAAATTTTGCCGTTTCAATAGGATTTGTAACATCATTCGGTAAAAACTCATACAGATCAAGGCTTAAAGGAATTTCTGGGATATCGCGGTCATAAAGGCGATAACATGAAATCCTATTTTTTCTTGCCCATTTTCGAATTTCTTTGTATTTTTTCTTTAGTCTGTTTGAAAATAGCTGCGACTGATATTCCGTTTTGTTTACAGATTTATTTTCCATATTGAAAAAGTATAATGTATTATCGCAATATGTTTAACTGTGAACAAGATTCCTTTTGGTTCATTGTCTACAAATTATTGTTTTATAAACAAAAATATGCCCGACAAAATCATCTATCGTGCCACCTACAAAATCATCTGGCTTCCCCCAACTGTAAAAAAACTGTATAATTTTGCACTATATGCGAAAGGTGTACTGAATATGAATGAAAATTATCTCGGAGCCTGTGTGCACTGTGTAAATAATTGTAAATAATATTGATTGAGACTGTTTCAAAAGTTTGTTGCTTTTTTTACAGTTTCGTAAAGGAATCATTATGGATTTTAATGAATTAGGTCTTGATGAAAGACTTTTGAAAGGAATTGAAGCTGCCGGTTATGTTAGTTGTACGCCGGTTCAAGAACAAGTGATCAAAGCTTCAAAATCGACTGCCGGTTCAAAGGGACCGGATTTGTATGTTCAGTCGCAGACTGGAACAGGTAAAACTTGTGCTTATCTTACAGCCGTAATCGAAGAAATGCTCAAACAAGAAAACAAGGGAAAAAAATGTTTGATTTTGGCACCAACTCGCGAACTCGCAGTCCAGATAGAAGAAGAAGCAAAAGTCCTTGTAGGAACAAGCGGTCTGAAAGTTTTTTCCGTTTATGGTGGAGTAGGTTATGAAAAACAGATCGCAAACCTCAAAAAAGGCGTTGATATAGTCATCGGAACTCCAGGCCGCGTTATAGACCTGAACGAAAGCGCCAATCTCTCTCTTGCAGATACAAAATTTTGCGTTATAGATGAAGCAGACCGCATGTTTGATATGGGATTTTACGCCGACCTTCGTCAAATTTTAAAATGCCTTCCTGCTGCGGAAGAGCGCCAGACGATGCTTTTTTCCGCAACGCTCAATTCGTATGTGAAAAACCTTGCATGGGAATACACTCGCGACCCGATAGAAATCACAATCGAATCTGAAAACATCACCGTGAGTGAAATTCAACAGGAACTGTTGCACGTTTCGAGCGATGATAAAATGAAACTTTTGCTTGGAATTCTTAAACACGAGACTCCTGAAAGCGCAATCATCTTCTGTAACACAAAACGCACTTGTGAAGTTGTTGCAAAAAGGCTTCAGCTCAATGATATAAAGTGTGATTTTTTAATTGGAGATTTGCCACAGTCAAAACGCCTCCAAATCTTAAAATCTTTTAAAGCTGGCGAAATCAAAACTCTGATTGCAACTGATGTTGCCGCTCGCGGAATCGACATAGACGACCTTGCTATGGTTATCAACTATGACCTGCCTGTAGAAGCTGAAAACTATGTCCACCGTATTGGAAGAACGGCACGCGCCGGAAAATCAGGCAAAGCATATACATTCTGTTCGGAACAAAATGTATACAATCTTCCAGCTATCGAGCGCTATATAGAAATGCAAATTCCTGCAACTGTAGCTTATTCAGACCAGATGGAAGAAGATAAATCTGCCGGTGTCTATATCAAAACAGAAAACTGGCACGACGATGATGAAAATGACAACCGAGACGGATACAAAAAAGGTAAAAACGGTGACTTTCACAACAGGCGAAGTGAGCGTGGGCGAGTGGGCGAACGTAAATCATATAGCAAAGACGGGAAAAAAGATTTCAAAAAAGGCGACCGCAAAGATTTCAAAAAAAATCAGAGCAAAGATGAGCGTAAAAGAGAACGCAAGCCATACATCGATCCTGCAAAACTCGAAGGACTTTCTTATGAAGAGCGCATGAAGCTTTACAAAGAAGTATATTCTGCTCCTGCTGATAAAAGCGCCGGCAACAAAAACGGTAACAAAAAGTCTTTCGACAAAAACAAGAAAAACATCAACGGTGAATATAAAAAAAGTGTTTACAAAAAAGGTGATTATAAAAAATCAACATACAAAAAAGCCGATTATAAGAAAAACTATAAAAAATCTTATAATGATAACAAAAAATCTCCTGAAAAGAAGATGTCATTATTCCAAAAGATAAAATCTATTTTTGGAAAATAAAAAATAATTGAGGAAATATAATTGATTACAGTAAGCAATGTCAGCGTTTCTTTTGGTGAGAAACCGCTTTTTAAAGATGTAAATCTAAAATTCAATAAAGGCAACTGTTACGGCATCACAGGTGCAAACGGGGCAGGAAAGTCTACGTTTTTAAAACTGCTTTCAGGGGAACTTGAAAAAGATTCCGGTGAAATATTTATGACTCCCGGCGAACGCATGGCTGTTTTAAAACAAGACCACTTTGCTTTTGACCAGTATTCTGTAAAAGATACTGTCATGATGGGGTTTCCAAAACTTTATGAAGTTTCTAAAGCTCGCGACGAAATCTACGCTAAGGCTGATTTTACTGAAGAAGACGGAATCAAATCTGCGGAACTTGAAGCTGAATTCGGAGAGCTTGGCGGGTACGAAGCAGAAAATCAGATTGAGCAGATGCTCTCAGGATTGGGTCTTGAAGAGCAGTTTCACGATAAGATGATGGGAGAACTAGATGAAAGTCAGAAGGTTCGTGTTTTGCTTGCTCAGGCGATTTACGGCAATCCTGATGCATTGCTTTTAGACGAACCTACAAACGGTCTTGATATTGAATCAATCACATGGCTCGAAAACTTCCTTTTGGATTTTGAAAACACTGTGATAGTTGTTTCCCACGACCGCCACTTCTTGAACACAGTTTGTACATATATATGTGATATCGATTTTGGTAAAATCACTCAGTTCAGCGGTAACTACGATTTCTGGTATCAGATGACCCAGGTTATGCAGCGCCAAGCTCATGACCAGCAGAAGAAAACAGAAGATAAAATGAAAGATCTTCGCGAATTCATCTTGAGATTCTCATCAAATGCTTCTAAAGCAAAGCAGGCTACTTCTCGTAAAAAAATCTACGATAAATTGGCAGATTCTCTTGAAGATATTCCTGTTTCAACACGAAAATTTCCTTATGTGGCATTTAAGACTGATCGGGAAATCGGAAACAACGTCTTGGAAATTAAAAATTTGAATTATACTGATCAGGACGGCAATGTTTTGCTAAAAGATTTCAATCTAAAAATCAACAGAACAGATAAAGTTGCTTTTGTTGGTATTGAACACAATTCAATCACAGCCTTGTTCGACATCATAAATGGAAAAATAAAACCGGCAAGCGGTGAGTTTTTCTGGGGAACAACGACAAGTCAATCTTATCTTCCTCGCGATAACAACGAAAATTTCAACAATGATTTGAATATCACTGAATGGCTCAAACAATATTCAAAAGAACAGGATGATTCTTATGTTCGCGGGTTTCTCGGAAGAATGCTTTTTAGCGGCGATGAATCTTTGAAAAAAGTAAAAGTTCTCTCCGGTGGCGAAAAAGTCAGATGTATGCTCTCTAAATTGATGCTCAGCGGGGCAAACTGCATCACAATGGACGACCCTACAAACCATCTCGACCTTGAAGCGATTCAGTCTTTGAACGAAGGCTTGATAGCGTTCACTGGAGTTCTTTTGTTCTCTTCTCACGACCACGAGTTTATTCAGTCTATTGCAAACCGTATTGTTGAGATCACCCCGAACGGTGTTATTGACCGTATGATGTCGTTCGACGACTATATCAGCGATAATACAATTACGGAACAGCGCCAGAAACTCTATGAAGGAACCGGAAAACGAATCAAATATAGAGTGTAAAAATTATCTTACTTTTGATTTTTTTTTCTTACCCAATGTAAAAGACCCGTACATTTTTTATGCCAGGTCTTTTTTTTTACAGAATTTTTTTTCTGCATAAAAAAAACGAAAATATCTAAAAAAAAATTGACAGCTCGAATATCCGGTGATAACCTATAAATGGTTTGAAACGTTTTCGGTAACGTTTCAAATCTATTACAAAAATATTTAAAAATTTTTTTTCACAGGAGGAAAAAATGAAAAAAATTATTTTGGCAACAACAATGTTGTTGGCTGCTGCTGCATCAATGTTCGGGGCAGCAAAAAAGGGGCAGGTTCGCTTTTTGAACGGAAAGCCGGAAGTTGCAGATGTATACCAGGAATTGGCAGCTGATTATGAAAAAGAAACTGGCGTAAAAATTATTATTGAAACCGCAGCAAATAACCAGTACGAATCTACACTCTCTGCGAAAATGTCTATCAAATCGCAGGCTCCAACATTGTTCCAGATCAATGGACCACGTGGATATGCTAACTGGAAGAACTACTGTGCAGATCTTTCAAAGACAGAACTCTACAAACACCTTACAGATAAATCTCTTGCTATAACTAACAAGGGAAAAGTTTATGGTATTCCTTATGTAGTTGAAGGATATGGTATCATTTACAACAAAGCAATTACAGACAGATATTTTGCTCTTCCAAACAAAGCAACAAAATATAAATCTATGGACGAAGTAAAGAACTTTGCCGCACTCAAAGAAGTTGCTGATGATATGCAGAGAAACGCTTCAGCTCTTAAAATCAAAGGTGTCTTCGCTTCTACATCACTGAAAGCAGGAGATAACTGGCGATGGCAGACTCACCTTGCAAACCTTCCTATCTACTATGAATTCAAAAACAACAAAATTGATCTTTCTTCCGACGCAACAAAGAAAATCACATTCCAGTACGCAAAGGAATATCAGAACATTTTTGACCTTTATTTGAACGATTCAGTTATTCCTGCTAAAAACACAGGTGTAAAAACTGTTGAAAACTCTATGGCTGAATTTGCTCTTGAAGAATGTGCTATGGTACAGAACGGAAACTGGGCTTGGGGACAGATTGCAGGTGTTTCAGGAAACAAAGTAAAAGCTGAAAACGTAAAATATCTCCCAATCTACACAGGTGTTGCAGGTGAAGAAAATCAGGGACTTTGTATTGGAACAGAAAACTTCTTCAGTATCAACTCAAAAGCTTCTAAAGAAGACCAGAAAGCAACTGCTGACTTTATCTATTGGTTGTACTCTTCAAAGACGGGTAAAGACTATGTATTGAACAAACTCAGATTCATCGCTCCATTTGATACATTTGCTGACAATGAAAAACCTACAGATCCATTGGCAAAAGAAATCCTCCGATGGATGGATATGCCTGGCATAACATCTGTTGCATGGAACTTCACATTGTTCCCTAGCAGAAGATTCAAAGACAACTTTGGTGCTTCATTGCTCCGCTACGCTCAGGGTTCTAAATCTTGGGACGAAGTAAAAGCACAGGTAGTTTCTGACTGGGCTACAGAAAGTGCAATGGCTGACTAATTTTAGCTATTAGAGATGTTTATCACAGAGCGGATTTATAAAATCTTAAATCCGCTCTTTTTATAATCAAAAAAAATCTTGTTGGAGGAAAAGATGAAAAATAAGGGTAGAAATTCTATACGAAGATATTTTCCAATATTTGTTTTACCTACATTGATTTGCTTTACTCTGTTTTTTGTAGTTCCTTTTTTTATGGGTATTGGATTGTCTTTTACTAAATTTACTACAGTTACGGATATTACATCATTTGTAGGCTTTAAGAATTATATTAAGGCGTTTACTGTTGATAACGAGTTCTTACATGCTCTTGAATTTACTTCGATATTCACAGTTGTTTCAATTATTACCGTAAATGTATTTGCTTTTGCTCTGGCATTGATGCTCACAAAAGGAATAAAAGGAACAAATTTTTTCAGATCAATATTTTTTATGCCAAACCTTATCGGAGGTATCGTATTAGGATATATCTGGAATCTTCTTTTGAACGGTGTTTTACTTCGTTATTTTGGTGCAGATATTTCTTTTAAAACAGAATACGGTTTTTGGGGACTTGTCATCCTTACAAACTGGCAGCATATAGGTTATATGATGGTTATATACATCGCCGGTCTTCAGAATGTTCCGGAAGATTTGCTTGAGGCTGCACAGATTGATGGCGCATCCGGTTTCAGAATTTTATTTCATGTAAAGATTCCAATGGTAATGCCAGCTATCACAATCTGTACATTTTTGACATTGTCTAACTCATTTAAGATGTTTGACCAGAACCTTGCTCTTACAGCAGGAGCTCCGGAAAAAACAACTGAGATGTTGGCTTTGAATATTTATCAGACATTTTACAATAGAAATGCAAATTGGCACGGTGTAGCTCAGGCTAAAGCCGTAATTTTCTTTATCATCGTAGCTTTAATTGCGTTTATTCAGTTGCGTGCTACAGGTAGAAAGGAGATTGAACAATAATGCTGATGAGAGAAAAAAGAGCTGTAAATAATTTTATTACACTCGGAATTTTGATTATTTTAACTTGTGTTTTCGTTTTTCCAGTCATTCTTGTTTTTATGAATTCATTTAAGGCAAGATTTTACGTGTCTATTCAACCATTTGCATGGCCTAGCGGCGACATGTTCGTCGGTTTTGAAAACTATCTAAATGGGCTTACTACTTCAGGATTTTTATTAGCGTTCTTTCGCTCTGTCTTTGTAAGTATATTTTCAGTTGTTTTGATTGTCTTATGCTCATCGATGACTGCATGGTACATTGTGCGCGTAAAAGACAAAGTTACAAAACTATTGTATTACATATTTGTATTCAGTATGATTGTACCATTCCAGATGGTGATGTACACGATGACTTTTGTTGTAACTTCAATTTATTTTTCAAATATTTTTGGAGTAGTTCTTGTATACCTTGGTTTTGGAGCTGGGCTCTCAGTATTTATGTTTTCAGGTTTTGTCAAAGGACTCCCGCTAGAAATAGAGGAAGCTGCAAAAATTGATGGATGTAATCCTATTCAGAGATTTTTCCTGATTGTTTTTCCGATGTTAAAGCCTACTTCAATTACTGTTGCGGTTTTGAATGCAATGTGGGTTTGGAACGACTTCCTTCTTCCTTATCTTGTACTTGGTTCTGACCACAAGACAGTTCCTGTTGCAATTCAAATTGCAATGCAGGGTGCTTACGGTTCTACAGATTACGGCGGATTCATGGCAATGCTGGTTTTGTCAGTTATTCCTATCATTGCATTTTACATGGGTTCACAAAAGTACATTATAAAAGGTGTAATTGCCGGAGCTGTAAAAGGATAATGTTTGCAACAATGTTCTGTCTAAAAATTTAATTTTTGGACGGTTCATTGATTTTATTTAGGAAAGTGGTATGACAATAAAAGATATTGCAAAAGAATGTGATTGTGCCATTGGTACAGTTTCGAGAGTTCTTAATAATCATCCTGATGTCAGTGATAAAACGCGTCAAAAGGTTATGGCTGTTGTTGAAAAGTATGGATTTTTTTTGAACACAAATGCTAAACTGCTGAAATCTCAGGAACGAAACAATCTTGTGATTATTGTAAAAGGAACCTCAAGTATTCTTTTGACTAGCCTTTTGGAAAGAATTCAAAAAATGCTAGAACCGCTTCCATATACTGCAAGCGTCGTAGTCCTTGATGAAAACGATGATGAAGGATTAAATGCCACTCGCATTGCTTGTGAGCAGAAACCTCTTGGCATAATTTTTTTAGGTGGAAGCCCGGACAAACTTGCCGATGATTTTGAAAGGGTTCACGAACCTAGTGTCCTTATTTCAAATCAAGCTCACACTTTAGACAGTAAATATGTTTCAAGCGTAAGCATCGACAACTTTGAGGCTTCTTATTTTTCTGCAAAGCATTTGATTGAAAACGGACATAAAAATATTGGAGTGATTGGCGGTGCACTTGATACAGGCCTTTCTACTATCCGTTATGAAGGATTCCTCAAAGCGATGGATGAAGCTAATCTCAGTTTTGATTTTGAAAAGTCGTATGAGCCTTCCAAATATTCCTTTGAAGGTGGTGAAGCGGCTGTAAAAAATCTTATAAAAAGGAATCCTGATATTACTGCAATATTTACAATGTCAGATGCGATGGCTATTGGCGCCTGCAGGCAACTTAGAGACATGAATTATTCTGTGCCAGAAAGATTTTCTATCATAGGATTTGACGGAATCTCGCTGGCCAATTATTTTTGTCCAAGAATTACGACAATTCGGCAAAACGCTGATGAACTTGCAAGAGAAGGGCTTTCTGTTTTGCTCGATTGTATAGAAAAAAACGCTAATCCTTGTCATAAAATCATTCCATTTGAGTTTATAAAAGGTGAAAGCGTAAAAAAAATAAATTGATAAGGTGTTTTTATGTCTTTATTAGATAAACGCTCTAACGGTGTTTTAATGCACATTTCGTCTTTGCCGGGTGAAACCGGTATTGGAACAATGGGAAAGCATGCTTTTGCATTTGTAGACTTTCTTGTAAAAAGCGGACAAACATATTGGCAAATTCTTCCAATCTGTCCTACGAGTTATGGAGACTCTCCATATCAGAGTTTTTCGACTTTTGCAGGAAATCCGTATTTTATAGATTTTGAGCTTCTTGAAAAAGACGGTTTAATTTCCGCTCAAGATTACAAAAATGTAAAATGGTGTGAATCCGAAAAAAAAGTTGATTACGGAATTCTTTACGTTGAGCGCCACAAGATTTTTAAATTGATTCAGAAGAATTTTGAAAAAAATATTCCAGCCGACTATCACGAATTTTGTAAAAAAAATGATTTCTGGCTTCAAGATTATGCGCTATTTATGGCAATAAAAGACGAACACAACGGGTCATCTTTTATCAATTGGGAAAAAGATATTCTTTTGCATGAAAGTTCTGCCGTAGAAAAGTGGACAAAAAAATGTTCAGACAGAATAGAATATTATAAAATTCTTCAATATCTGTTTTTCAAACAGTGGTTTTCTCTAAAAGATTATGCAAATAAAAAAGGAATCAGCATAATCGGTGATATTCCGATTTATGTTGCTGCCGACAGCGCTGATGTTTGGACTAATCCTGAGATTTTTATGCTTGATGAAAATCACATTCCTATTGAAGTTGCCGGTTGTCCACCTGACGCTTACGCTTTGGGAGGTCAGCTTTGGGGAAATCCTGTCTACCGCTGGGATTACTGTAAAAAAACAGGTTTTAAATGGTGGAAGCAGAGAATTACATCTAGTCTGAAAATTTACGATATTTTAAGAATCGATCATTTCCGCGGATTCGACACTTTCTACTCTGTAAAATACGGTTCAATAGATGCCAAAATCGGGGAATGGAAAAAAGGTCCGGGAATGGATTTGTTCAAAGAGCTTAAAGACAGTTTTGGTGAACTTCCTATCATTGCAGAAGATCTTGGCTATGTGACAGACACCGTGCGTCAGCTTTTAAAAGATACAGGTTTCCCGGGAATGAAAGTCCTTCAATTTGCTTTTGATGCAAATGACAAAAACGGATATATCCCTTATGAATTTCCGAAAAACTGCGTAGTTTATACAGGAACTCACGATAACTGCACAATCAATCAGTGGGTTGAACAGGAAAAAGAACAATTTGTTCAGGCTGCAATGGATTATTACAGAATTACAGATAAGTCAAAAGTCAGAGAAGAAATGATGCTCTCAGGGATTTCTAGCGTTGCAAACACATGCATCTTGACAATGCAGGATTTAATCGGTTGCGGAAAGGAAGGAAGAATGAACACTCCTTCAACAGTCGGCGAAAACTGGAAATGGCGCGCAACATCAGATCAGTTCAGTGATGACATCGTTGAGTTTTTGGGAAAATATACAAAGATTTATGGACGCAAAAATGAAAAAATCTGTCAGTAAAACAACTGATAAATATCTGATGTAAATTATGATGACTAACGCAGTGAAAATTATTAAAATACAAAATATATGCGTATAACACCTGTAATTTTAAGTGGTGGCAGCGGCTCTCGCCTGTGGCCGCTTTCAACATCAGAAATTCCAAAACAGTTTTTAAAACTTACAAACAATTTCACAATGATTCAGAACACTTTACTCCGATTAAAAGGGGTAGAGTGCTCTGCTCCTATAATCTCCTGCAATGAAAACCACAGGTTTTTAGTCGCTGAGCAACTCTCGGAAGTCAGCGATAAAAAGCCTAAGATTTTGCTTGAACCTGTCGCAAAAAATACAGCACCTGCAATTGCTGCCGCATGTTGTGCTGCTCTCAATGAAGATAAAAACGCAATCGTTGCAGTTTTTCCAAGCGACCACGTGATAGCTGATGAAGAGAAATTTCAGGCAGCTATAAAAATCGCTGCAGAAAAAGCTTTAGAAGGCTACCTCGTAACGTTTGGAATTGTCCCAACTTTTCCTTCTACAGGGTACGGATATATAAAAGGGAACGACAACCTTGAAAAGTTTGTAGAAAAACCTTGCCTTGAAAAAGCCGAAGAATACATCGCAAGCGGTCAATATTCTTGGAACAGTGGGATGTTTGTTTTTAAAGCTTCAACGTTCCTTTCAGAGCTTGAAAAATTTGAACCGGAGATGGAGATGCTTTCTAAACAGTCTTATGAAAACGCTGTAGTTGAAAATGATTTTATACGGCTTGATAAAAAAAGTTTTGAAAAAATTAAAGGAAATTCAATTGACTACGCTGTGATGGAGCACACAAAAAAAGGCAAAGTTGTAAAACTCGATGCCGGCTGGAGCGATGTCGGCTCGTGGGCAGCGTTGTGGGATATAAACAAAAAAGATGAACATGGAAACGTATTAAAAGGGAAGGCACTGATGCTTGATACTAAAAACTCATACGTTCACTCGGTAAAAAAGCCAATCGCGGTGATTGGGCTTAGAGACATTGTCATTGTTGAATCGGAAAATACGATTTTAGTCGCTGCAAAAGACAAAGTTCAAGATGTAAAAAAAGCAGCAGAAGAGATTAAAAATCTCTAGAGGTTTTATATGTATATTATTCCAATTATCATCGCCGCAGTGGCATTTTTGATATCTCTTTTTTTGACAAAAGTTGTGATTATCTTCTGTAAAAAATACAGTTTTTATGATTCTACAAATGCTAGAAAAATTCACACAGGAAACATTCCAAGACTCGGCGGAGTTGCGTTTGTATTGTCTTTTTTTGCAGCGCTTGTCGTTTACAGTTTAGTTTTCAAAGGAATTCCTGTAAAACACAGCGTTCCTCTCATCGTCTCAGGCTCTATAATTTTCTTTTTTTGCATTTTAGACGATTTTTTAGATATTCGTGCAGTTATAAAACTTTGTGTACAGATAATCGCAGTGACAATTGTCGTGTTAAATGGCTTTAGATTTGAATCGATTTGCGGATGGAAGTTGCCGTTGTGGTTCAGCTATCTTCTTACGTTCGGATGGTGTCTCGGCTTAATAAATGCATATAATTTAATAGACGGGCTAGATTCTCTTTGCGGCTTTTTATCGTTGTCTGTTTTTATGACAATTGGAATAACATGTGTAGTGATGAGCGATATGAACGGTTTTATCTGTATTTTTCTTGCCACAGCGATTTTAGGATTTTTAGTTTTCAATATGCCGCCTGCAAAAATATTTATGGGCGACTGTGGAAGCCAGTTTCTTGGCTTTATGATTGCGGTTACTCCTTTGAGCATAAACATAGAAAAAATAGAATTCAATAAATTTTTGCTAGTTTTTCTTTTGTCATCGATTCCAGTGTTTGATACAATTGCGACAATATGGCGCCGCATTCGAGACCATCGTTCAGTAATGGCTCCAGACAGGCTCCATCTTCATCACAAACTTTTGAATCTGGGGCTTTCAATAAAAGGCACGTTAGTTGTCATTGCTTTAATTCAATGTGGAATATGTATTTCGGCAGCACTCTCAATGTTTATGCCTGAAAAATTCGGCACTGTGATTTTGATTCTCGCATTGATGTTTGTAACACTTGCATTCAGTATGCTCCATTTTATCCATTGGAATGTGCTAAAGAAACACAATCAGCTTGGAGTTCCTGTTCCTGATCTTACAAAATAGTCCGATGAAAAAAATATTTCTCTCTTTGATAGTCGCCTTTTTGTTGCTCAATTCGCTCTACGCGCAAGTTTATTTTGATTCAATGGAAGCTGATTATTCTTTGATACCCCAAACATGTTTATCAGACTTTTACAAATACAATCTAGAAAAGCTACATAAAATAAATTACTGCTATCAATCTGTCGTTGAGCTTCCAAAATCAAATTATTTTTCGTGTGATGAAATTCTTCAGAATAAAATAGATACAATGGGCGGCGGCGTTGATTATTACAATATAGTTCACAAAGTAAGAAAACCTATATTTACAGAATCAAAATATAACAAAAATAAAAATATGCTTTATGTAAAAGATAAAACATTCGGGAAGCTTTATTTTGATACGGAATTTTATCAGCATGACAATATCTGCACATGTACTGCCGTGCTAAACAAAAAACTCGAAAATTTTTTATTTCGTGCAATAAAACCCGGCGAATTTACAATTTTCATCATGACAGTAGATAAAGGTTCTTCTGTTGTTATGTATTTGGCTGTGCAAACTTCATTTAAATTGCCTGTTTTTTTTAGGCGGTATATAATAAATGCATTCTGGGCAAGGCTTCACGGCATAAACAACTGGTTTATAAGAATGTATACTACCGGAAAACATTTAGAAAATTAAAACTTAATTGAGCTTGCAATAACTGATAGATTTTTTTTTGTGCGTGTGATAATATGCCTCTTATGGAAGACAAAGATAAAACTATTACAGAAAAAAATGATGATGAAATCAGTTTGATTGACCTTTTTGCTGTACTTATCAGATACAGAAAATTGATTTGTATTGGAACTGCTGCGGTGACTTTGCTTGCAGTTGTTAAATTATTTGTTTTACCAATCGTACAAAAACCGAGCAATGTTCATGAATTAAACATAACATATACATTGTCAATTAATTCAATAGATAAAACTGTGTCAAGTTTGTTTCCTCAAGAGGTCTCTAAACTTGCAGGCTATTATTTAAATCGTCCTCAGTTTTTGGCGGAAGAACACAAAGTTTTTCCCGCATTTGATAGAGACGCTTATAAATTGACAGATTATCAATATAATTCTTTTATTCTGAGACTTCAAAATAAAAACATTACTATAAATATTTCACCACTTGGGAATGCAATTGAAATTTATGTAAAAGTTCCACAGGAAAATAAAGATATTTGCGACCAATTGATAACCGACATGGTCTCAAAAACAGAAAAACAGCTTGAAGACTCCTTGCTTCCTTTGGTTAAAGAGTTTAAAAAGACCAACCTCGATTCTCTTAGAAAAACTGAAAGTTTTCTCAATGACAATACAGACCGCTCATCTATTCAAAGAATGCAGGAGTTAGATACAAAAATAGAGCAGTTTTTGGTAAGTTTTACTTCATTTATTTATCTAATGCCAATTCCATTTATTGTTTTAGAACCTCTTGGACGATTAAAAACTCTAGCTATCGTATTCTTTGCAGCGTTGCTTATTTTTATATTCATAGCATTTGTGTTGAATGCAATCAAAAATATTAAGGCTGATTCAGAGGCAAGTTCAAAGATTGCTGACGCATGGAATTCTGGCAAACTTTCTAAAAAATAAAGGTTTTATTTTGCTTTTTAAGCTTGCATTTCGCAGTGTTTTTTCTCGAAAAAGTTCGTATGTCATAATTCTTTTTGTAGCATTTGCAATCGCTCTTTTTTGTATTGCTAATGCTGTTTTTGACAGTACAGAAAACGGCGTTCAGACTAATTATGTTGCAAGTTTTACAGGTGACTGTTATATCCGCCCAAAATCTGATATCCAGCAGAGCCTTTTTGGAGACGAAACACCGGTCACCGGAGAGTTGACTGAAATTCCGTCTTTAGTCCCATACACCAAAATCATAGACACATTATCTTCTCTTAAAGAAGTTTCTGGTTTTACAGCTCAGGTAGCCGGTGCTTGCATGGTCGAACGTGCAGACGGCGCAAACAGAAATGGCTTTTACGTCTTTGGCGTAAAAGGTACCGAATACATTGACTTGATGAAATCAATTTCTATTGTCAGCGGAGAGCCTTACAAAGACGGAGAACGCGGTGCTATGGTATGCTCCGAAGTTGCTTCAAAACTCGGGGTTGGAGTTGGAGACACAATTCAGTTTATCGCGGCTGATGGTCCAAATTATAGAATTCGTGCAGCAAAAGTCGTTGTCATTTTTAAATATCAAAATTACAATCAGTTGTTTGGAAGAATTGTCATTGCAGATCCTTTTACAGTCCGTTCACTTTTAGATATGAATGAAGTGTACGACGCAGAACAGATTGACATTTCCGAAGAAGACAAAAATCTCATAACAGAAGACGGCGATATTGACGATTTATTTTCCGATTCACAAGATGTTGAAGGTGTTTTTTCAGAAGATACTCCTCAAGTCTCAAATGCGGAAAAAAATTATGAAGTTAATGCGTCACAAGAATCTACAACTTGGAATAACATAATAATTAGGTTGAATCCTGAAACACACACAAAGCGTTTTATTCGAAAATTAAACAAGATTTTCAAACAAAAAGGTTGGGCTGTATCTGCAAGTGACTGGCGTCACGCCGCAGGAAGCACTGCACTATATCTTTACTGGATGAGGATAATATTCAATGCAGGAATTGTCATAGTTTTGGCAGCTGGTTTTATAATTGTCAACAACACTCTTGTTGTAAACATCCTCGACAGAACACGCGAAATCGGGACTTTACGTGCGGTAGGTGCAAAAAAGCGTTTTATATCGGCTTTATGCATGATTGAAACTTTTATTCTTTCTGCGAGCGGTGGCGTTGCCGGCATATTTGCAGGTAAGATTGTGATTCATTATATAAATAAAGCGCACATTGTGTTCAGTAATTCATTTTTAATTCAGCTCTTTGGCTCCGATGCGCTTTTTGTTGAAATAACAGGTGAAAATTTTATAAAACTCGTCATTTTGATTTTGTTTCTCGGAATTCTCGGCTGGATTTATCCTGTAATAGAAGCGTTGAAAGTCAGTCCTGTAACTGCAATTCAGGGGGCAAAATGAAAGATTCTTTTAAGATGGGATTTCGTTCCATCGTATATCGGAAAAAACAATATCTTTCACTTTTTCTGGTCTGCCTTTTTGGAACAGGAATTTCTCTTTTTTGCATTTACACAGTCGATGGAATGCTGAGGGCGCTTGAGGATAAAGCAAAACTCTATTATGGCGGGGATTTGCAGTTTTTAGGCGGTTGGGGTGTTGACCAGCCTGTTTCAAACGTAGAGGAATTAAAAAAATATTTCCCAAGCCAAACTGTCATAAGCCCTCGCTATGATTTAAATGCGGAATACGCTGCGCTTTATTATGAAGGTTCCGGCGTTCGTCAGCGCATAATCAAAGGTGTTGATTTTGACACGGAAAAAGATTTGTTTGCCCGTTTTAACTATACGGAAGGCAGCGCAAAAGAAATAAAGGGGACTAACGGGGTAATTCTTTCCGAACCGATTGCCCAGATGCTCGGATGTCATGCCGGCGATGAAATAACATTTATGCTGCGCACAGCTTCGTACCAGATAAACACTGTTCCTCTAATTGTAAAAGGAATTTTTCGTGATTCGAGTTTGTTTGGAATGTATACATCGTATATGGATATCGACGTATTAAAAAATGCTTGGGGATATCCATCAAACTTCTGCAACAGAATCTGCATTTCTTTTAAAGACGGGTTTGACGATAAATATATCGAAAAATATCGGAACGCACTTTCTGCGCAGTTCAACATGTACAAAACTGTCGAAGACAAAAAAGAATATTTTAATTCAGGAATTTTATATTCACAAAATCAGCCGTACGCACTTGTTAAACTGAGCGCTAACCTTCAAGATTTAAAAGTTGTCATAGATGCGATGAAAATCATAGTTGCTTTTGTGATTGTTATGCTTGTCATCATCATCGTGGCAGGAATAAGCAGCACATTCCGCGTAATTGCAATGAAACGCATAAACGAAATCGGAATCTATAAAGCGATCGGAATGAGACGGTTTAAAATTTATTCAATGCTTCTTACAGAAACAATGATTTTAGTGATAGCAGGATGTATCGCAGGTTTTATTTTTTCGATTCTAATAAGTTTTGCAATAAGCTTGTTCAGCTTTTCGTTTATTCCCGCATTTGACATCTTCCTTGTAAACGGCCACCTGCACGGAATCATTAACATAAAATCATTTTTAGCTGTTTCCTCATTTATTGTTGTAACTACGCTTGCCGCAGTTTTGTTTGCAGTTCGGAATACTGTAAGAGTAACACCTTGCGAAGCCCTAGCCGTGACAGAATAAAATCGTAATAAATATTCAGGAGATTAGGAGATTAATAGAATGAAAAAAATAATTATCAGCGCAGTTGCATTGCTTTTTTCTTCGTTTCTTTTTGCAATTTCAGAAGCGGAAGCTGGCAAACTCTTAAAATCGGCTGAAGAGAGTTCTTCGTTTTACGATACTGATTTTAAAGGCAATTATACAGTCGTCCAGACAAAACCCGGAGAAGGGCAGAACGTAACTGAAGCAATAATGTACCGCCGCGATTCAAAAAAAGCGTGGACAATTTTAATCACAGGTCCGCAAAGAGAAAAAGGCAAAGGATATCTTCAGTTTGACGACAACATCTGGTTCTTTGACCCTGCCGACAGGCGTTTTACTTTTACAAGCGCTAAAGACAAATTTCAAAACACAAATGCAAATAATTCTGATTTTGCACCTCAAAAATATTACTCAAGCTATGATATTGAAAGTTTTGAGGAGGTTGCTCTCGGAAAACTCGACTGCGTTTTGTTTACGCTAAAAGCAAAAGATAATTCAGTCGATTACCCAATGCTAAAACTCTGGGTTACAAAAGATGACGGGCTTGCACGAAAAAAAGAAGATTACTCGTTGAGCGGTCAAAAACTTCGGACAACTGCAATTCCGTCTTATCAAACTGTCAATTCATCTACAGGAAAATATTCAATTCCCGTATCAATGTTGATTCAAGACAACCTTAAAGGTAAAAAAATCAGTGGAAAGGTTCAGTATGAAAAAACGCAAATCACAATCAAGAATGCGGCTTTTGAAAAAGTTGAAGATACTGTTTACACAAAACCATACCTAGAAATGATGAGCCGGAAATAAATTATGAAAGATATTAAAAAACTTTTTTTTATCGTTGCAGCGTTTTCGTCTGTTTTCAGTCTATGTTTTTCGCAAGAAAATGCAGATGATGATATCGATTCTCTTTTTGAACAGTCAAAAGATATAGAGCATGCTGTTGTTGAAGAACATGAATCTGAAAATTCAAAATCTTTGTTTTGCAGAATAAACGAATGGGTTCATCTAAACGGGAATATCGATGCTTCTATAAGTTTTTTAGATAGGTATCAACATTCTTCTGATCCGAAAGTTGAAAGCAATAAATTTGGACTTGGTGCAAGTCTGAAAAATGCTATAAATTTCACAGTACAGCCGAGCCCTATTTTTGCATTCCACGCAAATTTTGACCAGACGCTCGGCGGAAATATGTTCCGTCCTTCATCTTTGTATTTTGATTATCTTTTGCTGAATAAAGTTTATTTGACAGTCGGAACTGTAGGGCTTTCATGGTCTTACACCAGAATTTTCAATAATTCGAGTTATTATACTACAGGCAAGGTTTACGGAGTTTTTTTTCCAACGGGGCAGATGCTTTCAGATATAGTCGCTTCTGATAGCGCGATTAAGCTGAAAATTATGATTCCATGGACTTATGCAAATTTGACGTTTGTCACTTCGTTAGATTCTTTGACTTCGTATAACTTACAAAATATAAGGATGTATGCTTCTGTTGAATGGACAATGCTTCACACGAGTTTTCAGTTGTTTGCAAAAATTCCTGGAACTCTCTTTTCGCCTGAAAAACCCAAATCTTATCCTGTGAACTCTTCTCCAATCGTAGGAGGGCAGGTTAAGAAAACAATTCTCGGGTTTGATTTTTATGGGCAGGCAATCGCCGATTTTGCAGATTTTTCAAACCTCAGAAATCGAAAAGGTTATAACGACATTGTTGCTACATGCGGATTGTACAGATTATGGGACAGCTTTGATCCGAATATCGGTTTTAATATTGAATATCAGTGCGAGTATAATCCAAAAAGCACTGCAAACATATATCAGCACAGGCTGGCGTTTGAAGGCGGATTGAAGAGGCTCGGCAGAGATAAAAATATGAAAGTTGGGGCGATATGGCATCATAGTGTTACAGAAAAACACGGATATGGCGGAGTAAACTTTATAATAGCAGGAATATTGCCTTATGCGGAATTGTCAAACAAAGTTGCAATCGGTTACGGAAGCGCTTACACGATGCCTGTTTTTATTTTGTCGACATCGATTTCAATTTCGCTTGGATATTCAATATTCTAAATAATTTTCCCATCGCTGATTTTTATTACGTGGTTAGCCATGCTGACTATTTTTTGATCGTGCGTTGAAAAAATAAAAGTTGTCTTCAATTCCATGTTTAATTTATGCATAAGTTCAAGAATCTGATCTCCGTTTTTTGAATCTAAGTTAGCAGTAGGTTCATCGGCGAGAATGATAGGGCATTTTGTCACCAGAGCTCTTGCAATCGCAACACGTTGACGCTGACCACCGCTCAGTTCACTTGGCTTATGTTTTTTCCAGTTTGTAAGCCCTGTTGTTTCAATTAAAAAGTCAATCCATTCAGTCTGCTCTTTTTTATTCATAGAAGCTGTCACAGGAGATGACCCAAGGTGAAGCGGTATCTCGATATTTTCGTACACATTTAAGACGGGAATCAAGTTGAAAGTCTGGAATATAAATCCTAAAAGCGCTCTCCTGTAATCGGTGAGTTTTGAATCAATTGAAAGAGGAATCCGTTTTGTTTTAGAAAGAGAGATTCCTTTGTATATATCGATTCCGTTTAAAATCACCTGCCCGGAAGAAGGTAGGTCTGTCAGTCCTATAATATTTAAAAGCGTCGATTTTCCAGAGCCTGAAGGTCCTGATATTGCGCAAAAATCACCTTTTTCAATTTTAAATGATGCGTTATCGACTGCTTTTACAGCGATTTTTCCCATCTGATAAATTTTACTTACATTGTTGAGCTCAACTATAGCCATAACTCTATTATATAAAAAATCATAAAACCATTATAGCCCCTCGTCTATTTTTTTTTAAAGATGCTCAAACAGGTGAGTATGTATAAACAGCTGAGAATGTTCTGGAGTTCGCAAATTCACTGCTCTTTCTTAAACATGTTAAAACACGATAAAGTGAAAAAAGTCCTTGAACAATTTTTTTATTTAATATATATTGAATAACGCAAAGTTGCTAAGACTTAGGGCCATTAGCTCAGCTGGTAGAGCAACAGACTCTTAATCTGTGGGTCGCAAGTTCGATCCTTGCATGGCTCAGGAATGCTTCTTGCAAATTTTACAAGGAGCTTTTTTTTAATTACGGTGCCTATAGTTCAGTGGTAGAGCGCCAGATTGTGGATCTGGTTGTCGTCGGTTCAATCCCGACTAGGCACCCGATGGTGTAGAGAAAATTCTTTGCACCATTTTTTTTGCATTATGCATTTGCGCCTGTAGCTCATCTGGATAGAGCATCAGACTTCGAATCTGAGGGTAGCACGTTCGAATCGTGTCAGACGCAATTTTTTTTAGGCTGTCTCAAAGGTACAAGCTTTTGAGGCAGCCTTTTTTTATTTAAAACATTTTATGTTTTTTCTAAACTAAATTTTTAATCGTCCGAAAATATAATTGATAAAGTAGAGAGATGGCGAAATCAAGTAAAAACCAGAGGCAATATATGGACGAAATAATTAAAGAATATGCTGATGTGCTTGCACACGAGGAAAACCTTTTGGACAGGCTTACAGAAAGGCAGACTGTCTTGCGCAAAACTATAACTGAAAAAAACTGGCAGTCTCTCTTCGATTTGATTTCTGAAGTAAATCAGATTTCCGACTCTTTTAAACGTTTTGATGTCCGCCGCGATCAGATTCAAGAAAAACTAAAAATGGAGCAGATAAAACCGTATTTTGAGCGCCTCAATCGCCTTCGCTCAAAACTCTTAAAATGCAAAGTTGAAAATCAGGTTATTTCAAACTATGTAAATGTAACACGCGAGTTTATTTCAACAGTTATCGAAGAAGCTCTTCCTCAGACTCGCAATAAAAATTATACAAAAAATGGCACAATCACTCAGCGACAGACAGCGAGTGTTTTGGTAGATGTGAGAGGTTAATTATGGGATCGACTTTTTCCGGTATTGAACTTGGCAAACGCAGCATCATGGCTAATACAGATGCGATTACAACTGCGGGACATAACATTTCAAATGCAAACACAGAGGGCTACAGCCGTCAGCGTGTACAAATAAAAGAGTTTGACCCTCTTTACAAACCAGACCTTGAACGTCTTGAACGACCGGGCTTGATTGGGCAGGGTGTTGATGTAAAATCAATAGAGCGCATCCGTGATGAACTCCTTGACAAACGCATAATCGCTCAGGCGAATCAGGAATCTTACTGGGATACACGTTCAAAATATTACACGATGATCGAACAGATTTACAATGAACCTGATGATATTTCTGTTCGCACAAATATGGACAAATTTTGGGAAAGCTGGCAGGAACTTTCAATCAATCCTGAAAGTAAAGCTGCTCGTCAGGCTGTTGTAACTAGAGCAGATACCCTTACAGAATCAATCAAACAGCGATGGGAAAGCCTTCAAGGCGTTGGCGATCTCATAAACGGCGACATATATTCAACTGTAAAACAGGTCAATAGTTATACAAAACAAATTGCGGCAATCAATTCGGAGATTGTTCGCACGCGTGCAATGGGAGACAATCCGAATGATTTGCTTGACCGCCGTGACCTGCTTGTAGATAAGTTGTCAAAACTCATAAATGTCACAACTGACCAACGAGATAACGATGAATTTATGGTCCATGTAGATGGAAAAATACTTGTGCAAGGCAGCATTTCTCGGGAAATAGGATTTAAGTTGCGCAACGACAATTCCGGATATGAAAAACTTATCTGGGCAGATACAGGAAACGACGCTGTTTTTTCCGGCGGAACACTTGGAGCTCTTGTAGAGCTTCGCGATGTCGATATCAGAAACGAGATTCAATCATTGAACACTATGACAATGAATTTTGCCGACCTTGTAAACGATGTTCACCGCAATGCTGTCGGCGCTAACAAAGTCACCGGGTTAAACTTTTTTACGCAACATCCATTTGTTGAAAATACTAACGGTAATTTTGATCGCAATGGAGATGGAGAGCTCGACACTTCTTTTGTGTTCCGTATCAGCGGCACGAATGAACTTGAACTTCAGCAGCAAGTCGGAATAGAAGGCGTCATGACATTTAATGGAACTGATGGCAATGTTCAAGTTCCTTATTTTCATACAGACACTGTGGAAACTGTCATCGCACGCATCAACAATTCTACAAGCGAAGTAAAAGCGTATCTCGATAAAAACAATCACCTTGTATTAAAATCTACAACGGCGCAGAGTACGGAAAATCCCGACTTTGTCATCCGTCACATTGAAGATTCTGGATATTTCCTTGCAGGATATTCAGGAGTTCTCGCTGCAAGAGGGGAAGAAGGGGCGTATGATTTTAATCAGGCTGATGCTGTCAACGCTCTTGTGGGCGGAGCTCAGTTTGCTGTAGCTCCGGTTTTTAATCCTTCTGCTTATATCGAAGTAAACCAGGTAATACGCAACGATGTGATGAGCGTAGCTGCCGGATATATGGATGCCGCTGGTAGGGCTCCGACAGGTGATGGACGTGCCGCAGTTGAAATCGCTGCAATTCGCAATTCGAGCGTTATGGTTGGCGGCATGAAGACTTTTGATGATTATTTTGCCGACTCGGTTACAAATGTCGGATTAAAAGGTGAGCAAGCTGAAACAAATCTCTTAAGTCAAAATGCAATTATGGATGACCTTAGAAACTTGCGAGATTCAATCAGCGGAGTAAATATCGATGAAGAACTTGCGGAAATCATGAAATTTCAACACGGTTACAATGCTGCCGCTAAATTCATAACAGTCTGGGACAGTCTTGTCGATACTATAATTAACAGATTAGGCGTCTAAGGAGTGACTTATGCAGAGAATTTCTAGTCAGATGAACAATAACAATACACAGAGCAATCTTCGTTTGCAGGAAGAGCGTTTAAACCGTGCAAACAATCAGATCGGTTCTCAGCACAAAATTCAACGTCTCCGCGATGATCCAATCGCAGCCGGTCACCTTGTTCGATATCAGTCTTATCTTGGGCGTGTAAATCAGTTTGAAAAAAATGCGCTGACTTTGAGCGACCAGTTCACAGTTCGTGAAGGATACATGAACGATTCTCTTCAGATTATGCAGAGAGTCAGAGAGATGGCAGTTACAGGTGCAAACGGCGTCTATACAAAAGAAGATTTGAAAAACATGGCTTCAGAAGTTGACGAGCTTTTGAAAGCTTTAGTTCAGAATGCAAACGCAGTCAGCGCAGACGGAAATTCAATTTTTGCTGGAACAAACACAAAAGCAACTGCGTTTGATGTTGAGATGGGAAATGTAGAAGGCAGCGGTATTCCATTGATTCAAAATGTAAAGTATAACGGCAATATCGATATAAATCTGGTTGAAGTTGATGAGGGAAAATATCTTGAAAACGACAATGCGGGCGTAAAGGCTTTCTGGGCAGAAAATCAGTCTGTTTTTGGTGCACGCGATGCTTCTTCTTGGCAGGCGAGTCGCGATCAAGTGATTTCTGTAGATAACGTAAAAATTCAAATCAAGCAAGGTGACAATGTTTATGCAGTTGCCGCAAAAATCAACGACAGTGGGGCTGCTGTAAAAGCGTCCATAGACCCTGTCAGAAACGCATTGAACTTTACTACTACAGATGCTCGTCAGCTGTGGCTTCAGGACATAGAGGGAAGCGCATTGCAGGAACTGGGAATAGTAAAAGATTCATCTCAGTTGCCGCCATATAATCTTGGAACAGGAACTCGTGTAAGCGGTGGAAGTATGTTCGACACTGTCATAGCATTCCGCAACGCTTTGCTTGCCGGTGACCAAGACAGCATTGGAGGACGAGTTCTAGGGGCTCTTGATTTAGGAATAGACAGCCTTGTTTCCAGGCTTGCAAAAAGCGGTGCAGAATACGAAAGAGCTCAGCTCAATGCGACACGCAACAGCAAACTCGCCATTGACGTAACTCAACAAGCAAGCCGCGAAGGAGACCTTGACTTTACTAAAGCTATCACCGATTTGAAGATGCTCGATTATACAAATCAGGCAACATTGAGTCAGGCTGCCAAAATGTATTCTTCAACTTTGCTGAACTTCATGAAATAAAAATAATCACAGAGGAATTATATGGAACTTGTTACAAAAGCCCGTGGTAAAATCACTGTAACTTCTGAACAGCTTATCGATATACCCGAAGGTCTTTTTGGATTTGAAAAATATACAAAATACGCAATCGTAGATTCCGATTATGAACCATTTCTTTGGCTTCAGTCATGTGAAGAACCTGACCTTGCATTTTTGATTGTAGATCCGTTCCTTATCTGTTCTTATTATGAAACAGATATTGATGATGAGCTGCTCGTTAAAATTGGCATTACAAAACCTGAAGACATCATCATAATGACAATTGTGACAATTCCGCACGACGGTTCTCCAATCACGGCAAATTTTCAAGGACCTCTTGTGATAAACAAAAAAAACAGAAAATGCATGCAGGCAATCATAAATGATAACCGCTGGTCAACAAAAGTTGATATCGTAAAAGCTCTCAGCAAGAAAGGAGACCGTTGATGCTTATCCTTTCTAGGAAAATCGATGAAAAAATAAAAATCGGTGATAATATAACTATTACATTGATTGATGTGCATGGCGACCAAGTAAAAATCGGCGTTGAAGCACCAAAAAGCCTAAAAGTTTTTCGTCAGGAAGTTTTTGATGCGATTCAGTCAGAAAACAAGGCTGCCGTCGTTGAAGAAAATGATAACCAAAATGCAATCAGTGCTGTCAGCGCTTTGAGCAATCTGTTTAAGCGTTGAGTTTTATTTCAGCTTCGCTTGCTCTTAGATAAACAGGTCCGTCATAATCTTTTAGTTGGCGAGCTTCTTTATTTTCTATTATCTTAATCAATGCGTCAGTATACAACGAGTGAACTTCAGGAACTGCAATTTCAATATCTTTGTTCGTTTGTCTTATGATTCCTGCAAGTTTTTTTGCATCAGGTCCGCACAAAATCACTTTTAAAAAATCTTTAATACTTTCACATATCCTATCGGTTTCCCAGTCGCCGTCTTCCAAAATTATTTTTGAACCATTTTTAATGCTTGCATAAAATCTACCTTTGTTTGCGTCGATGCAAGAGAGCACCGGCAATCCAAAGTTTTTGTATTCATAAGAATATGCTTCAAGCGAAGATACGCCGTATACAGGCACGTCATAAGCCAATTCTATCGCTTTTAAGGCTGATATCACAAGGCGAAGCCCTGTAAAACTTCCAGGTCCGATTGTCATCGTAGTGCAGTCGAGCTCAGAAGCCTTTATCCCGGCTTTTGAAAGCAATTCATCAATTGCCGGAACGAGAAGTTCTGATTGTCTCATACCTATATCGTAAACTCCTGCGATTTCTTTATCTCCTGCCTTTACTGCAAGTCCAAAACGACTCACTGCACAATCCAAAGCTAAAATATTCATATTTCCCCATTATTCCAATTATCGATTTCAACAGTTCGGGTTCCATCTTCATTAGGTGTAATTTTTAAGATGATTGTTTTTTCCGGAAGCTCGTCGATGATTTTTTCTGACCATTCTATTATGCTAACTCCATCGCTGTAAATCATGTCATCTGTGCCGAGATTTACAAAATCATCACCACCTTCAAGGCGATAAACGTCCATGTGGTAAAGAGACATTTTTCCATAATATTCACTTATCAAGCAGAATGTTGGGCTCGTTATAATATCTTTGATTCCGAGCGCTTTTGCTATTCCTTTTGTGATTGTAGTTTTTCCTGCAGCAAGCGTTCCCTGCATAGCGATGACGTCGCCTTTTTTTAATTTTGCACCGATTCGTTCCCCAAGTGCGATTGTCTCTTCGGGAGTTTTAGTTGTAAACGTCAGCAAGGTAACCTGCCTTCTTCTTCTTCTTTTAAAATAAATTCTATCAGCGCTTTTTTTACCGGCAAAAGAGGGTAATTGATTTGTTGCGGAAAAATAACTTCTATTTTCTTTTGACCAAAAGGACTTGTTTCAATACTAAATGAAATTTTTACAGTGCATTCGCTTGTCGGCAATTCTAAAACTGCATCACAAGTATATTTGCGTAAGTAAAAAATATGTCCTTCTTCTCGCATTATATTCTGTAGTTCTACTACTTTCATAGTCTAAGAATGATACTACAATTCAAATTTGTAAACAAGAGTAAAAATCTTATTTTTAGTCTGAATAGATATATGTATAAATTGAATATGGATAGCGAACATTCCGTTTGTAAGCTTGCGAGTCTTTATTACATTGCATACGATTGTTTCAGTAACCCCCGACTGCGGAAGTTCTACTCCAATCTGCTGGTTTTCTTTTAATGGGAGATTTGTCTGAATGCAGCAACCTCCGGCAGAAAAATTTGTCAGTTTGCCTTTGACTTTTTTGTCGGAAAAAATATAATCAGGCTGTCCTTTTTTTCCGTGATTTGGATTTTGTTTTGCAGGCATAAAAATGCATTCCTGATCAGTAAAACTTCGCTTATAATTGCGTTGTGTAAGGCAAGTAAGCTGATCCGTATGACCAAAAATCATGTAAAATGTATTTTTCTCAGGATTTACTTCGTATCTTATAATTCTTGAAACAAAATTGTATGAAAGTTTGTCGTATGTCTTAAAATTGAATTTTGTCTGTTGCAAGATTTTAGGTTTATCAGGGGAATTGTACATAAAAGCCGGAAATTCTACTGTTATCCCATCTTTTACATTTTTTATTACAGTGAGCGGATAAAGCTCTCCTTCTGGTGAAATAATAAACACAACTGATTGCTCCGGTATCTGGCGCGTAGTCGATATTTTTTTTATCTGTGCAACAATCCGTTCAATCTTAAAAAGACATTTAAAAAAATCGCTCACTTTTTGGTCGGAAAAGATATTTTTTTCCTTTGCCTTTATATATGTATCTTTAAAAAGTTTTCTGACTTCGGCATTGCTGTGAAAATAGTATAATATATTCGAACAGTCGGTTATTTTGCATATATCCCAAAGAATATCTATGTCGGTTTGTTTTAGGTTGTTAATTTTTGCAAAATTAATTATATCTTTTAGTTTTGTCTTGCGCTTTCTTTCTTTTTCAAGATATTTTTCAGAATGGTGATACGCTCTCAAACGCAGGTTTATAAAGTATATCAAACCTAAAATAAGAGAGACAATAATCACAAAAAAGATGATTGTAAAAATTGGAGCATTTTGACGAGCGGTAATTGGAGAACCGCTCACATCTACGTACAATAAGAACATAAGCTACCTCTTTTCAAGTGCTTTTGAAATTGCCTGAAGACGAGGGCATATTTCGTATTCTGAAAGGTCTCCAATCATAACTGTGTCATTATTTTTCAGAGCGTCTTCAAAATCTTTTAGAATTGGAGAAAAATCTGCAAAAAAGTCTTTAAAAGAAACACCGTCTATATTGATGATTTTAAAAGTTTCCGGAAAGAGGGAAGCGAGAGCCGCTACATGGCAAAATTGATCGATGCTGTCTGCGACATTTTTGATAGATTCGCTGACTTCTTTATTTTTCCCTGATTGCAGAGCAGATGGAACGCTCTCCATTTGCCCTGCCAAATTAGCAAAAAGTTCTGAAAGTTTTGTAAGTGACATTTGAATATCTGATTTTGTCACAACTGAAAATTCGAATTTCATGTTTTTTGAGAGAGGTTTGAGAGCTTCGTCATCAAAAGTTTCCGCAGTAATTGTTTTGCCATCTACTGCGATGCCGATAACAGCCGCTTGATTTTCTTCGCAAGTTTTTTCAAAAGAGCTCAAAACATCACCAATTGTCTGCTCATCTTCAATTTGAACATCTATTTTCTGTCCGTTTATAAAAAAATCTATCATAATCATGCTCCTGTGTCAGGTTTTCTGAGCCTTTTTTTATTGTTTATTGTTTTGTTGTTTTGTAAAATTGCTGATTGTATTTTGCTGTGCTTCAAGGCTGTTCAACGAGCCTTCCATCTGGCTATATTTGCTCCGCAGCTGCGCTTCCTTGTTGTTCATCTGTGTTTCAAGTTTTGAGATTTTTTGTTCCGAACTTTTAATTTTAGAATCGAGAGTAGACGTTTTCAATGAAAGGATTCCGCCTGTCTGAGTGTATGCAGAAATCTGTTTGTCCAGTCTGTATGCAATTCCGGAATCGATGATTAGATCTCCGTCAGTATCGTATCCGAATAACTGGCGAATGTCGTCCATATTTGAATCGAGCGCTGCATCGAGTTTTTTTTCATCTATTTCAAGGTAACCGCGCAGTTTGCTCTGGGAATATCCTCCGCTAAATCCGCCGGCATTAGTCGCAATCCCAATCTGAGAGAGCATCGTGATTTTTGCAGTATCTGAAAAAACATAATTTTGCGAAATAATAGACGCCATGTTCGATTTTATATTTGTGAGCGAAAAATCAGACTGAAAAATTCCTAGCTTTTTTTCTTCTTGTTCCTGTTCTTCTTTTGTAAGGTAATTTAATTCCTGAATGATTTCCGGTTTCTTTTGTGACAGTATATTTAATTCTGCAATTGCCTGATTGTATTTCCCGACAAACTCGATTATTGTATTTTTTGAAGACTCCTTATCCGGCTTTACAGAAATAGTTGCGGTTTTTTCTGTCTTGTCGTGAAGATTCAAAGTTATTTCGGGAACTACATCATCAATCTTGTTTGAAGAGCGGCTGATTGTAATTCCTTCGTATTTTATTATTGCGTCATCTGCTACAGAAACAGGATTGACAGGTCCATATCCTAAATCTTGAACAGGGTTTAATGCAGAGAAATCTGAAATCGTAAAAGCTGTTCCCGTGTTTGTATTTCTGATTGCAATTGATTTTATGCCTTTATATTCGGAAAGATTTATATCAACATATTTTGAATTATTTAAATTTGAGGTTTCTGAATCATTTTCTTTTATCGAAAATAAATCTTTAACTTCGACAGGTTTTTCTGTACCGTCTTCCATCACCGCAAAAACAATTTGGTTTTCTGTGACAGGAGAAAGCGGTTCAGGCGGAACAGGCGGAAGATTCATGTTTACGTCAGATAGGCTGTTGTTTACGATAATCCCTTCAAATTCCGCATTTCCGGCAGAGGGCAGCTCCGGCTGCATAAGTTTTTCATTTATACCGGAAGTTATATCTTCCGTATTTTCGGGCGTGATTGAAAACTGAATATGAATGTTTGAATCGGAGAGGATTTTTTCAGGGATTTTTACCTGATATGCTCCGCGAGGCTCAACTCTTACTGTCTTATCTTCTTCGTTAAACTTTATATTTGTGAGCGACAGCTTTGGCATGTAAGAAGGCTCTTCGTATTCGATTTTGTTGACAGGAAGTATCTGTTTTTGTTCGTCTGCAAATTCAACAGCCTTCGATTTTATTTTATCTATCATCTTTATATCGAATGCCATTTTATATGCATCGTCTTCAAAGATGAGCCTGTTTTCTTTTCCTGTCTTGACTGCTTCAATCAAAAGCGTTTTTTTTCCTTCGCTCGCACCTATGATAGATGCTTTTATTATGTTGTTTCCACGTTTGTTGATTGCGTTTGCAAAATCTTTTAAGGAACCGCCTTTCCATTTGAAACTAAGCTGCTTTTCTCCGGCTTTAAAAGTAAAAGTTCCTTCTTGTACTTTGTAATCAGAGTCCAATTCACTGCTTAAGAATCTGTCTGGAGTTGCAGGCTGAATAACATCAATTTTGAAAGATTGAATAGATGCAGAGCGATTTGCATCTGCTGTTATAGCATATTCTTCTGTTGAGGAAGTTATTTTGTTGTTAAATGGATTTTCAAAAGAGTAGAGAGTTTTTGAGTTGTCTCTTAATGAGGAAAGTTTCGAGTTGAGGTCTCGCCAGGCGTCCTTTTCAGTTTTTAATGATTCAAGCGCATTCTGCTCCCTTGTGAGCGGGATACGTTCGATTTTCATCAGTTTTTCGACAGTTTCGTTCGTATTATACTGATTTGTTACACCCGGTATATTTATTCCAGCCATTTTTTGTCTTATCTTAGCTCATCAAATAAGTTGCCGATCACTTTACGAATTCGTAACTTTAATTTTTGCATATCCTCTGATGGAATTTGTTTTACAACTTGGTTAGTTGATGCATCTATTATTGAAACTATTACGCTTCCGAGTTCTTTATTTATACTGAACTGAAGTTTGTTGCTAGGCACAATTTCTGACATTCTTTGCAATGCCTGGGCATCTGCCTTTATTTCGGCTATATTCTGCTCAATATTTTGTGCTACTTGGGCTCCTGTGGGTGTTATGGATTTTGCAGTTATCTGTTGTGATGCGGATGTAGAAACACCTGCATTATTGCTGTTAATTTTATTGTAAAGAGACTGGCCATCCATTGCCACATGAACCGTTGAATTAATTGTATTCATAGTTCTCCTCCTTAAAAAGAGAATGAAAGGGAAGGGAGGCGCATACCCCTTCCATTCCATCTAATTAAAAAGATGACATCCAGAAATCTCTTTAATTTATTTTTAATTTATGATCTATTTCAACAAAGACAATACTGTCTGAGACTGTGAGTTAGCCTGAGCGAGCATTGCAGTTCCAGCTTGTGTGAGAATGCTGTTCTTTGTGAACTGTACCATTTCTGCAGCCATATCAGTATCTCTGATACGTGATTCTGCAGCCTGAGTATTTTCAGCAGCAATGTTTACGCCTTTTGCAGCCAATTCAAATCTATTCTGATAAGCACCAAGATCTGCTCTCTGTTTTGTTACATTTTTCAATGCAGCATCTACAGCGGCAAGAGTCATGTTTGCTTCATCAGGAGATGAAATAGAAATCTGTTCATCGCCACCTTGTGCTCCCTTGAGTCCGAGAGCTGTTGCAGTCATAGTACCGATGAATACACGTGCGTTCTGGTCAACATTTGCACCAATGTGGAACTGCATTACTGCATCGCCTGCCTGAGCAAAGCGTCCTGTAAGCATATTCATACCATTGAATTGTGCCTGTGATGCAATTCGGTCAACTTCAGAAACGAGTTGAGAAACTTCAACCTGGATCTGCATACGATCTTCATCGCTGTAGATTCCGTTTGCAGACTGAACAGCGAGTTCTCGAACACGCTGAAGAATGTCTGTTGTTTCAGTCAAATAACCTTCTGTTGTCTGAATGAAAGAAACACCATTCTGAATGTTCTTAGCTGCCTGGTTCAATCCTCGGATTTGGCTGCGCATCTTTTCAGATACAGCAAGTCCTGATGCATCGTCTCCGGCGCGGTTGATGCGTTCACCAGAAGAGAGCTTTTCCATGTTCTTCATGATTGAATCATTAGAGATGTTCAATACACGATCAGCATAGAGCGAGCTCATATTGTGATTAATAATCATAGTTATGCCTCCATGTTTACTTAAACAAAAAGCCTCATGCTTCTTGTCCTGCAGGTGAAGGCTAAATTAGTATTGCGCCTCTAATTTAGTTTCAGACCTATTACAGCAGGAATAGTCAGTCTTATAAAAACCGACTGTTCTTGCTGTCACCTACAGCCATCATGGAAACATCATGTCAAAGAACTATGCGCTTCTGAAAAAGCGTAATTACACTAATAATATAGCATGTTTACGATGTTTTAGGGAATAAATTTTGCGTAGAAAAAGAAAAAAAAACACCGTGATTATAATTAGATTTGTGGTGGGGAAGTTTTTGAATTTCCCTGACCACAAATTCTAATCATAATTTACTATCTGAGTAAAGAAAGTACATTCTGAGATTGTGAGTTAGCCTGAGCCAGCATTGCTGTTCCTGCTTGTAACAATACAGAATTCTTTGTGAATTCTACCATCTGTGAAGCCATATCAGCATCACGGATGCGAGATTCAGAAGCTTGGAGATTTTCAGCTCCAACATCAAGACCTTTTACAGTGAGTTCCATTCGGTTCTGATAAGCACCGAGGTCTGCTCTCTGTTTGTTGATCTTTTTCAAAGCTTCATCTACTATTCCGATAGCACGGTTGGCATCTTCCGGTGTAGCAAGTGTTATTTTATCTTCAGTTCCGATTTCGCGAACACCGAGTGCTGCTGCAGACATTGTTCCAATGTAGATCTGCATACGCTGATCCATGTTTGCTCCGATATGGAACCACATAGAAGCAGTTACAACATTTTCTCCTGTTGGCTGTGCGAAACGACCTGTGAGCATGTTCATACCGTTGAATTGAGCAGAACTTGCAACACGGTCTACTTCTGATACAAGGGCAGAGATTTCTACCTGAATCTGCATACGATCTTCATCGCTGTAGATTCCGTTTGAAGCCTGTACTGCAAGCTCGCGGATACGCTGCATGATGTCTGTAGTTTCCTGGAGATAACCTTCAGTTGTCTGAATGAAACTGATACCGTTCTGTGCGTTTTCTGAAGCTTTGTTCAAACCTCGAATTTGTGAACGCATCTTTTCAGATACTGCAAGTCCGGATGCATCATCGCCTGCGCGATTGATTCTCATACCAGATGACAGTTTTTCCATATCTTTTGATAAAGATGTTCCTGTCACGCCGAGTTGACGATTAGCAAACATTGCCGACATGTTGTGGTTGATAACCATTGTATTCCTCCTTGGAATGTAAACAGAAGAATCCTTTCTTCTGAAATAAGCAAAAATGCGTAAATGTTGTTACAAGGCTACATCTACACATTTTTGCAAGAACTGCTTGATTGTTGCTTCTACGAAGTCGAAACAGTCATAACATTTCTAGTTGAATTATCGGCAATGTCAGTAAATAACTTTAATATTTTTTTTATTATTTTGTAAAAAATTAGACGATGTTTATAATTCGTTTTAGCGCTCTGACGGCTTTTCCACGGTGCGAGATTCTGTTTTTTTCTTCTGCTGAAATTTCAGCGACTGTTTTTCCGAGTTCCGGCAAAAAAACTATAGGATCGTAGCCAAATCCGCCGCTTCCTGCCTGTTTTTTTATATCGTCTATTATGGTGCCTTCAAATGTTTCTTGAGCAACGTAAAGTCTGTCCGCTCCGCAATACATGACCATTGCACAAGTGTAGTGACATGAGTATTTTCCGTTTAGATACTCACCTTTTGGAATGTTTCCACTTTTAATTGCGTCGTTTACTTGTTTGATTAAGAAAATATTTTGTTCTTCCTGCGAAATCTTTTGTCCGTCCGGTTTTCCGTGCATAAAGTCCGGACCTGCGTAACGTGAAGAATATATGCCAGGCGCTCCACCCAAAGCGTCTACACATATACCCGAATCGTCTGCAATAACGGGGCAGTGAACAATTTCATATAAATTCTGCGCTTTGATAAGACTGTTTTCGTAAAAAGTTGTTCCTGTTTCTTCAGGTGCAAAATCTATACCTTCATCAGATGGGATCAAAATTGTGTGTTCCGGTAAAAGTTCACACATCTCACGTTTTTTATTTTTGTTTCCTGTAGCTAAATAAATCTTCATGAAAACAATATACAGTAAATAGCGATTTACAACAATTATTTGTTTGTTTCTAAATTTCTCCTTGCACAACTTATGTAGTAATTTACCTGCCGTTCACAAATACCGAGTATGTCTGCAACGGTTTTTGTCGTCGGACGCAAACTTAAATAACCGTTTTTAAAATTTTCATTCAGTAAATCTAAATTTTTGTTGTGTTTATTTTGTTTCCGCTTTATTTTTTCTTCCTGAATATAATAAACCGATTCGTCTTCTTTAGATTTTAGACGTTCAAGATCGCAGTAACATTTGTTTTTTAGGAAATATTCCGAATTACGTCTTTGAAGTGCTTTTTCATGCTTTACCTTTTTGTCGTCTATCGAAGCCTTGCAATATTGAATCATCTGGTATAAAAGTTCTCTGTTCATTTTATAAAGCGAGCATATTTTTTTTATCTGTTCATCTGTTATATAAAACGAAGATTTCAAAGCAAGCACAAGAATCTTTTTATCTTGTTTACTTCTTGTATTTGCAGCAAAAGCATCTCTCAATTCTTTTGCATTCATAGAACAAGCTCTAAACGGTGTCTTTCCTGTTTCAAATGTCTGATAACAAATCGAGTTGTAGAGGTTTTCTTTTTCTTTAAGATCTTTTATAGCTTCGGCTAAGATACATTTTTCATTTATTGTCTTACGTGCCAAAGTTTTCATTTTTGTCTGAGAAAGGCTGATGATAAAACAATACAGAAAAGTAAAAAACTCCCCATACTCTGGATTAAACAGTTCAAATAAGTGCTCTCCTTTTTCTAAAAAAGAAAGAATCAAATCTCCTCTGAAATCTTCATCGTATTTTTGAAGCCCGAAAATTCTGTAGTTGTCTAACAAAAAAGTCGCAATACTATGAACCGCTTGTTTTCTAGTGATAATTCCTTTTTTAATCTGTAAAGGAATACAATTTAAATCGAAATTTTTCATATTTCCTCCATGGTATAATATCCAGCAAATTTTATGCCAAGCGTGAAAAAAAATATTATTCGCTTGACATAAATTACTGAAAATGATATTTTGAAAAACATCTTAAGGCGACTTAGCTCAGTTGGTAGAGCACACGGCTCATATCCGTGATGTCAATAGTTCAATCCTATTAGTCGCTACTTAAAAAGCGGAATTTTTATACGAAATTCCGCTTTTTTTTTATATTGTTTACTCTTTTTTTTCTGAAATAATCGCCATCAAGTTTTTTTTGAGGGAAAAAAACTGATTTGCTTTTTATAAGTGGAAGGAAAAGTTTGTTTGCTTTTTATAAGATTTTGAAAGAATTAAAATAATTGTAATTTTTTCCAAAAATATTAGTATATTAGAATTTGTTAACAGACATGTTACAAAAACGCCGATCTGTTAATATTTGTAACAAATCGGCGCTTTTTGTTAATGTTTTTTTTAACCTAAATAATTATTCTAAATAATTATTCGGTGTCTTTTTTTTGTATTATTTTTTATTCTTGCGTACTTGATTCTGAATAATAATCATCAGATTCGGCGTTTAACAAATATGAATTTTCTTGATCGATATACTGTTTGATATTGTCTTCCGCAAGAAAATCGACTAAAGCTTTTGCCTGAGCCTTTGTAAAATAATATTTAAGCCTCAACGATTCTTTTGAAGTTGCTTCGCCTATAAGGTCATAGTGGTCATTGTGGAAAGGGTAACTTGAGAGAAGAAAGTAAGGAGAGCCTTTTACAAATTCATAGCCTAAATAACCTTTTGTGTCTCCATGGTTAGGCGTAGAAGAACTTATTGTTCCCCAGTCAGCATGAAAGTTTATGTTTCCGTATGCTTTGAATGTTTTGCTGTCTTTTCTGTTGAGTTTTTTATTTTCAAAGTCTTTTAGATAATTGTCGTATGCGTTGATAAATTTTTTTCGAGCATCATAATTCATCAGAATAATATAGTAGGCAGCCATGTATTGACTTCCAAAACCGGCATCATTGTTTTTTGCACTTATCGTAAAAATTGATTTTTTTTGAACGATTCCGCCAAGTGCTCCAAGTGCATTTATCGATGATTCAGGACCATAAATATAGTTTCCTTTGTTTCCAAAAGTAAACAAATCTTCGATAAATGATTTTTCATTGTTTTTTTTATTTAAATTTGTCTGCTTTTTATCAGTCTTTGTTACAGGTGTTTTATCCGAAATCTCGGTCTGTGTTTTAGAATCATCTCTCGAATCGTTATAAACATCGGAAGAAACTTTTGTTTGATTTTTTGTTGCACAAGATAATAATGAAAATGTAAAGACCGCCGTAGCAATCATCGTTTTAAAAAAGATTTTATTCATTTTGATTTTTCCTTTTATTTTATCATTATTAAATATAATATCAGAAATATTGATTTAGTTACATATAAATTGAAATAAAACTGTTGTTAAAAAAAAATAATCGGTTTATAATCTTTCGTATGAGGAGTTCTTTTATGAAGAAGTTTTTGATGAGTCTGGCGATTGCCTCTGTGTTTGTAAGTTTTGCTTTTGCTGAAGCACAGACTAGAACAAAAAATGAAAAAAAATGGACATCGATGTCATACGTAAATGTTCCGATTGTAAAAATTCTTGAAGCCAAAGACGGTTACGTAGTTATTTACCAGAAGAATAAAACCGGAGTTGGCAATGTTGTGATTCCGAAAAAATGGATAAAAGGCAGCGAAAAAGAACCGAGAAAGCTAAAATTAAGAAATATTCAAGGTGTAAACGGCGCCTATATGACTGTTATAAAAGATGACAACAAATTTAAAAGAGTTGTCCTTTCGATTCCGATGGATAAATCGAAACGCATTTGGGGTGTTGTAGATAGCGGAAAGCAGCTTGAGGGAACAGATAAAGATGCTCTTGAAGAGTTGGAATTGTAGAAGCAAACTGATATAATTAAAGAGGATTGTGTTTTAGCAATCCTCTTTTTTTTATTTTAAAGGAATTTTATATGATGGAAATTACTCAAGAACATATAGACAGCTTTAAGTCATTCATCAATAAATATGAATTTTTTTTTATTGCAGGACATAAGGAACCTGATGGAGACTGCATTGCTTCATCTCTTGGTGTTGCTGCGATTCTCGACAATTTTGGGAAAAAATATCAACTTTTATCAGCAGGTCCTTTTAAGCGAAATGAAGTTGCTCCATGGCAGGAAAAATTTTCTTCGGAGATTGTTTTTCAAGATGTTTCCGAACGCGCTGCAACAGGTTTTATTATTGTTGACTGTAGTGAAGTCTCAAGGCTCGGTGAAATTGATGGCGATTTGAACGGTTTTGACACATTTATAATTGACCATCACAAAACTGGAGAATTGCCTGAAAATTCACAAGGATGTATTTTACCGCAAGCCCCTGCATGTGCTTATTTAATCCAGCAGTTTTATGAAAAGCTTGTAGGAGATGTCCCTGCCGAACTTGCAAAGATTTTATTTTTCGGGCTCTGCACAGATACCGGATTTTTCAGATTTTTGGAATCGGACTCCGCTTCTGTTTTTATGGCAGCGTCACGCCTTATTGCCGACGGTGCAAATCCCAAAGTCGTTTACCGCGAAATAAATTCAGGAAAGCCGTATTCAACGCGAAAGCTGCTCGGGACATTGCTCAGCAAAGCGGAACGATATTTAGATGGTCGCCTTGTCCTAACTTATGAAACGATGGAAGATACAAAAAAATACGGTCTTAACGGGCGGGATTCCGATTCGCTTTATCAGCTTTTGCTTTCTGTTGAAGGTGTCGAAGCTGTCGTTTTTCTTAGGCAAGATACTGCTACAACTTGTACAGGAGGATTTCGTTCTCAAGATAAAATCGATGTCTCTGTAGTCGCTGCAAAATTTGGAGGTGGAGGGCATAAAAATGCCAGCGGCATGACGTGTGACGGTCGTATTGAAACTCTTATACCTCAGGTTGTCAAAGAGTTTGCAAGGATTATGTAAGTTATTGATAGTCGAATATCACCGTAATTCCGAGTTTGGAATAAACGTTTTTGCGTAATCTACCAATTCTTTTAGCTCTCTATCTGTGTATGGCGATATGTTATTGTATGACGAGTCTATGCAGTTGCCGTTTTGGAACTGTGTGAACTGCCAGCTCGCATCTTTTGGAAGCAGTTCTGCCATATTTTTTATATCTTCTTTAGTGACAAGAAAAGGGACTAAAACAGTACGCCATTCTCTACAGTCTGATGGAAGTTTTGCAACTAAAGCGGCAGACTGTTCCAATACTTTTTCAAAATAATTTTCATTTCCATAATAACTTGAAAATTTTGGGCACATTGTGGTTGCGTATCTTTTTGGGCTTGTCTTTATGTCGAGCGCTATAAAGTCAGGACGGAGTTCTTTGTCGTCAAGAAATGTGCGCAGTTTATCGGGAAAAGTTCCGTTTGTGTCGAGTTTTACTTTATAGCCGAGCAGCTTTGCTTCTTTTATTATCAGCGGTGTGTAATGATTTATTAGTGGTTCTCCGCCGCTTATTACGACCCCTGAAAGAATTCCTTGTCTTTTTTTTAGGTGATCAAACAGCTCTTGAACAGTATTTAATTGTTCCGGAGGTTCTTCGTTTAAAACTAAGCCTCTGTTATAGCAGTAAGGACAGAGAAGGTTACATCCACGTAGAAAAAAAGAACCTGCTACTCGTCCCGGATAATCAACGCAAGTTGTTTTTACCAGAACTCCAGCAGGTTCGTTTAATGAAAGTTGTGCCATCTTATGCGATTGCAGCTACTTTGTTGAATACTAATTCAAGTTCTTCGACATTGTGACAACGAGCTGTTTCAACCCCGTCTTTATTGTAAAAAATTACAGTTGGAGAAGCAAAAATACCTTTTTTTGCAGCTTCTGAAAGCCCTTCTTTTGTATCTACGTCTATATCGCGACCTTTTAAATCAACGTGGGACATAAAATCTTTTACTTGAGGGCAATTAGGGCATGTTTTTCGAGTGTACATTTCGTATGATACGTTTTCCATATCGGAAAGTATTTTTCCCGGTTTAGACAATTTTTTAGGCGCGCTGCATGCACATTCTTTGTCTGCTTCTGTGATATCATATGCTTTGCTATCTTCAAGCGTAAACATTTTTCTCTGGTAAAACTCATCTTTTTTACCGTTGTTCCAATGTTTTACAGCACGGTAATATCCGACGATGCGAGCGTAAACTTCTGTCTCTGTGCCGTGCACATCGTTCAATGCAGCTTTTGTCTCTGCGATTTCCTGTTCAACTTGCGCAAGAGTTCTCTTTTCCATATTTTTACTTCCTCCCTTTTTTTTATACCTACACTAAATATAGAGTAGACGCACTGTATTGTCAATCTGAATGACACTAGAATTTTCGGCAACGGACATCAAAATCTTTAATGACATTGAGATGTTTTTCCGTTGATTACATTTTTGCTTGTTCCGCAAGAATTTTTTCTTTTTCGGCTTCAAGAACTTTGAGTTTTTCTTTCAACGCCTTTTCTTTTTCAATTTTACATTTTGGACATTCAAACTGCTGTCCCGCAATGTACCCGTGAATCTGGCAAATTGAATATGTCGGCGAAATTGTGAAAAAAGGAATTCTGTACTTGTCGGAAATAGTTTTTACAAGCTCTGCACAGCTTTTCCAGTCTTTGAGAGATTCACCCATGTATACATGAAACATCGTTCCGCCTGTGTATTTAGTCTGTAGCGATTCCTGATGGTCGAGCGCCTCAAAAACATCTGCGGTGTAATCAACAGGAAGTTGAGAAGAGTTTGTGTAAAACGGCTCTTCTTTTCCGCTTGTGATTATATCAGGGAACTGCTGTTTGTCGTGGCGTGCAAGACGATATGATGTAGATTCTGCAGGGGTTGCTTCAAGATTGAAAAGGTCTCCTGTCTGCTCCTGATAGTCCTGCATCCTTTCACGCATGTGCTGAAGGACTTTTTCTGCAAAAGCTTTACCTTTTGGCGTTGAGATTTCAGAACCGAGAAAATTAAGACAACATTCGTTCATGCCGCACAGACCTATCGTGTTGAAGTGATTTACAAGAGTCTTTAGATATCTGCGCGTATATGGGAACAATCCACCGTCATACAGTTTTTGAATAACTTTTCGTTTTGTACAAAGGCTTTCTTTTGCCAAATCCATAAGATAATCTAGCCTGCGGTAAAATTCCGTTTCGTTTTTAGCGAGATATCCAATTTGGGGCATGTTTATCGTAACTACGCCTAGAGAGCCTGTAAATTCGTCTGCACCGAACAGTCCGCCGCCTCTGCGGCGAAGTTCACGTTTGTCCAACTGGAGGCGGCAGCACATCGAACGCACATCGTTCGGATTCAAATCGGAGTTCACAAAATTCTGGAAGTTCGGTGTTCCGTACTGAGCCGTCATCGTAAAAAGAAGTTTTGCATTGTCAGATGTCCAGTCAAAGTCACGCGTGATGTTGTATGTTGGAATAGGGTAGGCAAATCCGCGCCCTTCTGCATCTCCTTCAATCATCAGCTCTATAAACACTTTGTTTAAAATGTCCATCTCTTTTTGACAATCTCCGTATGTGTAAGACTGTTCTTTGCCGCCTACAATTGCTTTTTTATTTTTCAAATCGTCGGGGCAAATCCAGTCAAGAGTGATATTTGTAAATGGTGCTTGAGAACCCCATCTGCTTGGAGTGTTGACACCGTAAATATAGCTTTGAATGCACTGTCTGACTTGTTTTTCTGTCAGGTTATCTGCACGGATAAAAGGAGCCAAATATGTATCAAATGAAGAGAATGCTTGTGCTCCGGCCCATTCGTTTTGCATTATTCCTAAAAAGTTTACAATTTGGTTTACAAGCGTAGAAAGATGCGCAGCCGGCGTTGAAGTTATCTTATCAGGGACTCCGCCGAGTCCTTCTACAATAAGCTGACGAAGAGACCAGCCTGCACAGTAGCCGCTGAACATAGAAAGGTCATGAATGTGGAAAGCAGCTGTTTTGTGTGCTTCAGCAACTTCTTTTGAGTAAATATTGTTTAGCCAATAATTTGCAGTGATAGTGCCGGAGTTATGAAGAATAAGCCCACCGAGTGAAAAATTTACGTTTGCATTTTCATTCACACGCCAGTCGCTTTGACCAAGATATCCGTCCATAGTTTTGTTTATATCGATCATCAGATTTTTTGCATCTCGGACAGCTTCGTGTCGTGCGCGGTAAAGGATGTATGCTTTTGCAACAGCTACTTGTTTTTCTTCGATGAGAACTGTTTCAACTATATCCTGAATCTCTTCGATTGCAGGAATTGAATGCGCTCTGCTTCCGGCAAGCTGAAGGCGAAGTTTTTCTTCAACTTTATCTGTTAAGGCGCTAGCTCTGTCAGGATCTTTTTGATGTTCTACTGCCTCGATTGCTTTGCAAATTGCTGATTCAATTTTAAGTCGGTCATAGTCTGCAATCTCTCCGGATCTTTTTACAACAGATTTTATAAAACCTTTTGTTTCCGAATCCGAACTGTTCCCCAGAAAACTTCTCCATTCCGGAAAAATAGACTGATCACTCATTGTTTTTTCCCCTCTGTTCAATATTTTTTACTTCTGTAATAAATTCATCAAGATTTTCAAAATGGCGATAAACCGATGCAAAACGGATGTAAGCGACTTTGTCGATAGCGTAAAGTTTTTCGAGTACAAGTTCACCGAGTTCTGTCGTTGAAATTTCGCGAGTTTCACGACCATTTTTTATTGCAAGGTCTTCGATATCGTTTGAAATCTGTTCGACCATACTTGTAGAGACTGGGCGTTTTTCGAGAGCACGTTCGATCCCCTTCTCGAGTTTAATTCTGTCAAAAGGCTGACGGCGACCGTCGCGTTTTATGACCATGAACGGTTTCTCATCTATTCTTTCATAGCTTGTAAAACGATAACCGCACGAAAGGCATTCACGACGACGTCTGATACTCTCTCCGTTTACCATCGTCCTTGATTCCAGAACTTTGTCGTCTAATTTGCCGCAATATGGACAACGCATTTTTTTACTTTCCGCCTTTTTTTATCTTTTTTCTAGCGTTTAATAACGTATGATAAATACTATACCACTAAATATAGTTTCAACAAGGGAATTTTCAAAAAAAACGGAATTTATTTTAAAACATCTTTAGTGCTCTTTTTTTTGATTTTTTTTACGATGTTTTTTTGACTTTTTGCCTGACTTTCTTTCCGATTTAATGTAATCGTATTCGGAAAATGTAAGATATGTGTATAAGGCATGAAAAAGAACAATAATGACACATAGATATGCAAACCAGTTTCCAAATCTTGCGTAAGTTGTCATGACCCTTTTATAAATAGGAACTGTAAAAGTCCCTGAGACTTCTTCAAAAAGAGGAAGATCGTCTATAACTTTTCCATCAGGAGTGACTACAACCGAATAGCCTGCATTTGCACATCTGACTAAAGTTGTGCGGTATTCAATTGCGCGGTAAGATGCAACGACAAAATGCTGTATTTCACTTGACTTCATCAGTGACCATGAATCGTCTGTGATATTTACAAAAAGTTCTGCCCCATTTAAAAAAAGCGGCCTCATTATGTCAGTAAATGCATCGTCAAAACAAATAGGAGCAGTGATTTTTACAGTCGGTCTATCAATCTCTTCAATTTGCTGTTCTTCGATTTTTTTGTTTAAGTCTATATTTTTTACAGCAGGAAGCATGTAATATTTTGTTGTCGAACATGGAACGTCAAAGAAAACGTACTGATCTCCAGGAGCCCAGCCTGCCGAAATGCCGATTGTTTTTTTCAAAAAATCATGAACTGCGGGAATCTCAATAAATGGCAGTGCTTCTGCAAACGGTACAAGGTGATTTTTATTGTAAGTTCCGCGGTATTCTCCGTCTTTGTCAAACATGATTGCGGCATTAAAATACTGTGTTTCAGGAAGTCCTGTTTTTTCGGGATCATTTTTGCGGGCGAAAACACCGCCAATCAAAAATGGGACATCTTTATCGGCTATAAAATTTCTAAGAGGGCTTTCACTCGGCGCTATTGTGTAATGAAATGATGCTGATGGAAAGGAATGTTTTAAAACGCCTTCGCTCCACACGACAAGCTCTGCTTTTTTGTTCTGCCGTTCGAATTCTTCAATTCCGTTATTTGAAAGTTTTTCCGAAACTCGTATTGATTCGTTGTCTGTCGGGGTTTTCCACGGGTCGCTGTTTTGCTGTACTAAAACAGTGTTCAGCGTTTTTACAGGATGGCGCGGAAGATAATATTGAAATACTCCGTGAACGATTACGCATGCGATTAAAACAAGATAAAGCTTTGCTGTAATATGAATACCTTTTTTGTAGCAGGCAGTTGCGTTTTCAAAATATGAAATAAAATATTCAGCTGCAATTGCATTAAACATTACGACAATAAAAGTGATGCCGTAAGTTCCTGTTATCGATGCGAGCTGTGTTATCACATGCCATCTGAAAAGTGCCGATGAAACTGTTCCCCATGGATATCCCAAAAATCCTGAAGATTTAACCCATTCGTATGCTACATAGACAGCACTAAAATAAATTATCTTAAAAGCAGGAGTTTCAAAGATTTTTTGATAAAATGAATTGTTGTTTAGTTTATCATGCGATTTTGAAGTTGAATAAGGCAGATATAAAAAAAATCCTGTAAAGCCTCCGATGCATGCTGTTCCAATCGCTGATGCCCCCAACGTAAAAATCGCAAAGTCCTTGAAATATCCGAGCCAGAAACTTGAAATAAGATGGGTTATTAAAGTCTGCACGAAAAAAAGAAAAAATGCGTGCCTATATGTTTTAATTTTTGTATATGCCAGATACAGCGGAACAAAGGCGATCAGCGTCAATATCGGGTTTCCAAATAAAGAGATTTCATTTGGAATTGCAGCGGAGAGAATTATGCTCGAGAAAATGGAATAAAAAAAAACTTGTAAAATCGTGTTCATTAGTTTATTATTTAAAATATATACTATCTTTGAAAAAGTTCAAGGTAAAAAAAGGGAAAAATGGGGGGATCCAATTGAAAGCAGTAAATGATATGCATGAATTGGAATATGGAGAAAAGCCTGAAATTGTAGTTAAAGCGCCTGGAAGGTTCCATCTTATCGGGGAGCATTCTTGTTTCTTTAAGGACAAGACAATGTCAATGGCAATCAATCTTCCTGTATATATAGCAATTACTAAACGTGACGATTCATCATTAAAGTTTTATTTTCAGCAAGTTAATGAAAGAAAAAAATCAAGTTTGACATCTTTAAAATTAAAAAAAGAAGATAAATGGGCTAATGCATTAAAAGCTGTCGCTTACGGTTTTACATCAGGCGGTTTTACGATTGGCGGAATGAACATCACTGTTTACAGCGAAATACTGCCTTCTGCCGGCTTTGGTATAACAACTGCTATAAAAGCCGCTTCAGCTGTTGCAATAAAAAATCTTTACAATCTTAACTGTTCCGATATGGAACTTCTTCAAGTCATTGAACGCGGCAACAGACGTTTTCTCAAAGTCAACAATTTTATTTCTGATAACTTTGCTGCTCTTTTTTCCAGAAAAGGCAGTTTAATCATAACAGATTTTTCTAAAAATAAATGGGATTACATTCCTTTTAACTTTGAAGACAAAAAAGTTTTTCTTGTAGATACGAAAGTTCCAAGAATCAACATTTGGGACGAAGAATCTTTACACGAACCGCAATATGCGCTTTTGCTCGGTGACCTCCGTGAACATAAGTCGAATATATACGGTGGCTGGCAGTACATCGATGATGTTACAGACATAAATGAAGAACTCGCAGTTGTAAGCGAAGGTGTTCGCCGAAAACTTCTTTCTGTTTTATATGAGCACCACGATGTCCTTGAAGCTAGAGAAGGCATAGAAAAAGGAGATTTTTTTAAGTTTGCGCGTTCTGTAAACCACAGCCATGAAACAATGCGGGATATGTTCAACATCTCCTGCCCTGAAATCGATTGGATTTTAAAGCGTGTAAATGAGCTTGAACCAAACCTTGACTTTATTCGAAATCCTGTCACTTGCGGAAGGATTACAGGAAAAGGTTTTGGACGATGCCTCTATGCGATTGTACGCGAAAGTGATGTCGACAATTTTAATTCTAAAATATCTGAATTTGAAAAAATCTTTGGTTTTCATCCTGCTGTTTATCAAGTTGAATCATCAGATGGAGTTAGTATTGTCCGCTAATAAAATAAAGAGTATAATATGACAATGCAAAACAACATTTTAGAGCCGGGAATCAGAATGTATTCAATGAAAGATTATGCAAATTCCTTGGCTTTTTTTTTAAGTCTCCCATCTGACTCTGAAGCTGATAAAGTTGAAATCGCTTATTATCTTGGACTTTGTTATGCAAAACTTGAAAAATATGATGATGCGCTTATGTTTTTAGAACAAGTCGTCACATCTGGGGCGCAGCTTGAAAGAGTTTTGCAGTGCCGTTTTCTGTTGGCAGTTATCTATGCAATTTCGGGGCGAAAACGACTTGCGGACTTTGAGTTGAATAAACTTCTTGAAACAGGTTATATGACTGCGTCTGTCTATGCTGCGATCGCTTTTGTTGCATGGGAGCAAAAAGACACTGATAAGTGCCTGAGCTATTACGAAAAGTCCCTTAAAACAGATCCTGACAATATTTCGTCTTTGAATGGGCTTGGTTATGTCCTCGCTTGTGAAGAAAAAGATTTGACACGAGCTCTTTCACTTTGCAAACAGGCTGTAAAAGTTGCACCAAAATCGGCAGCATGCCTTGATTCTCTAGGTTGGGTTTATTACAAACTCGGATTGTACAATGATGCGTTGCAGTATCTTCAGCAGGCTGAACAAATTGATACAGACAGCATCGAAATCGCAAACCATATAAAAACCGTAATGCTTGAGGCAAAACACTGATGAAAAAAAATATAAAAAAATGCATAACATCTGTTCTTGCCGTTGTTTTTTCTGTAATTTTTTCTTTTGCTCAGCAGACGACAGCCGATGCCGGAATGAGAGTTCCGGAAGACAGAATCCGCAATGGAAACGAAGGTTTAGCATCTGAAGAATTCAGACGAGGTGTTCAGGCTTATTACAAAGGTGCTTTCAGCGAATCTATAATGCAGTTTGAAAAAGCGCTTGCATATCTTCCGAATGATAATTTAATTTTAGAATGGCTAGGAAAATCATATTATAGAGCCGGTCTCGAAGGTTCCGCTTTATCTTATTGGAAAACTGTCAGCAGTAACGGATACGGTGGAATCCTGCTTGAAAACAAAATTGAAATTGTAAGGGAAAGACGTGTCACTGGTGATTCAAAAGATAAACTGATGCGACTGTCTGAAGCAGGCTCTTTTTCCGGCGAATTTAAAGGCAATTTGATTTTCAGTGGACCTGTTTCTGTTCAACCGAATTATGATGGCACGATGTGGATTGCATCTTACAATACGAATCAACTGTTGCTGATAAATCAGAACGGAAAAGTCATAGATAGGATTACGGGGCCGATAAACGGTTTTGATAGACCAAGCGATATCATAAGACTTCACGACGGGAAACTCCTTGTAAGCGAAAATGCAGGTGACAGACTTTCTTTGCTAAATGAAAAAGGACAATATGAAAAATATATTGGCTCAAAAGGTAGGGGGAACGGTCAGATGGTCGGACCTCTATATCTTGCACAAGACTATCTCGAGAGAATTTATGTAACTGATTATGGAAACCGCCGCGTTGACGTTTTTGATAAAAATGGCGAACCGATTTTCTTTTTTGGTGGGCGGCAAGGTGATTTTGAAGGTTTAAAAGGACCAACAGGAATTGCAGTAGTCAACGATGATGTTTTTGTGGCAGACGATCATACTGGTTCAATATATCAGTTTGACAGAGCCGGAAACTATATACGCTCTTTAGTAGAACCCAAGACTTTCAAAAAACCGGAGGCAATTAGATTTTGGAACGGAAGCCTCATCATTTGTGATTCAAACAAGGTTGTTTCTGTAGATACAGAGACAGGTGCTTTATTTGAATATGTTCGCACAGGAAATGCTCCTTCACGAGTTACTTCTGCAAGCGGAGATGTAAACGGAAATGTAATTGTATCTGATTTTACCTCTAATGAAGTATACGTTATGTCAAAAATGCAGGAACTTGTAGGCGGTCTGTTTGTTCAGATTGAACAGATAGATGCTTCTAAATTTCCTGAGGTCACTGTTGAACTTCGTGTAGAAAACAGACATCGTCAGCCGGTCGTAGGGCTTCAGGAAGAAAACTTTTTCTTGACTGAAAATCATCGTCCTGTAAACAACATGAAGATGCTTGGAGCTGCTTCTAACAATACGGAAGCCGATATAACAATTGTAATTGACCGTTCTTCAGAATCTTCGTTGTTTACAGAAGAAATTCAATCGGCAGTTAAAGAAATTGCGTCTTCAATGAAAAACCGCGGTGTATTGCGTGTTGTTTCAGCTAGCTCTGTTCCGGTTACAGAATATTCTGGTAAACCCGATAATATCGGCGATTTTAAAATTTCAGCGCTAAAATCTCCTGAATCTAAAAAGGTTTCTGCCGACTTGGCGATCCGTCTTGCCTCAAATGATTTGATAAATGCGTCAAAAAAGCGTGCAATCGTCATGATCACTTCAGGCGGAGACAACACGTTGACTTTTGATAAATATAATCTTTCAGAGCTGACAGCATACATGTGCAACAATTCAATTGCATTTTCTGTTGTGAAATTGACACAAGGCGCAATTAATCAGGAACTCTCTTATGTTGTTGAAAATACTTTTGGAGACGAATATTACATTTTCAGACCGCAAGGTTTGGGAGATGTAGTAAAAGATATAATTGAACTTCCTCAGGGAATCTATCAACTTTCTTATAAATCAGCATTGCAGACTAATTTTGGCACAAATTATTTGCCGCTTGAGTCTGAAGTATATCTATTAAACAGAAGCGGTAGAGATGAAACCGGTTATTTTGCTCCGCTTAAATAATCGAAAGTAAAATCATTTAAGAAAAATTCTGGTCTTATTGCCTGTCCATTCAAACGAACTTCCCAGTGGAGATGAGGACCTGTGGCAAGCCCTGTCGCCCCGGATTTTCCGATTGCTTCTCCCTGATTTACCATTTCTCCTTCTTTTACATTCACTTCGTTCAAATGGTAGTAAAGACTGTAAAGGCCTGGAAGATGTTCGATGACTATACTCCAGCCTGTTGAAATTCTGTTTTCTGCCATAACAATGCGCCCTTCGGCACATGACCTTACTGTAGTTCCAACAGGCATTCCGTAGTCATTCCCGTAGTGAATGCTTGTAGACGATTTCCCGTTTGAGTAAGAATATGTTCTCCTATCGCCCGCATTTGCGGTGTATCTTAAGTTTTCTCCAGGTTCCTTGAACGCTTTTAGAGAATAAATATCTTGCGGCATCGTAGTAAAAAGAATTGCGTTTAACTTTTCAATTTGAGCAGCGCGTTCGGGAGATGAGTTTGTCTTAATTGCAGAATTCTTTGCATCAAGATAGATGACCTCTTCTGGAAACTGTCTTAAAGTAAATGTCACCGGCAGTGTAAATTCTTTTATTTCTTTTCCTACAGTCTGAAATGTGATTTTTAAGCTGTAGTTGTCATCTTTAAGCCACCATGAAAGCGGGATTCCGCACAACATTTCTATATAATTAGCTTTTTTTGTTTTTCCGATTTGATAAAACGGTGCCTGTTCAACGATTTTTTTTTCATTCAAAAGTTGAAGGCTCGCCTTGTGCTCGTTATCTGACTTTGACCTTTTGTGTGATTTTGGTGTTGAAATCGCCATCCTGACAAAAACAGCGTCACCTGGAACAAGTTGGTCGTTATAATTGACATTTAAGTTGAATTCTTCCGATTGATATTTTGCATTTGCTGCAAACAAAAGGCAGAACTTAAAAATACATAATGTTACAAATATAATTTTTTTCATTTTTACTCCGAAAAACTTTTGTACGTTCCCCGACATTCCCTGCTAAATTTTTATTTTTTTTACAGGGAAGTTAATTAGATTCCGATACAGTCAAGTCTTTTATAATTATCTGATTTGTCACAATCCCGTTAAAATAATTTCGACTTATGTTGTAAATGATATCATATTTTTTTTCAACTGATATATCTTTTCTGAGTCTTTCGCCCTGTCCCCAATACATTGCAGGAATTTTAAACTTTCCGGTATCGAACATCAATTTGAGATGCTGCGGTTCTCTTTTTCCTACTGTCATTGCGTCGCTTACTAAAATTCCTTTTGTTATAAGGAGAAGTTCACGATTTTCAGAACCGTAAGGTTCAAAAATATCTATAAGGTCAAAGACTTCAGGGTTAAGGAATGACGGAGGGATTTCCGCATCGACTTCGATGTTTGCCTGTTCTTCTTCAAGCATGATTGCGCGTATCTGTTCCTGCGATTTCTTCATGAATAAATCGAGTTTGTCTTTGTGCAAGCTGAACCCTGCCGCAAAATCGTGACCTCCGTGATTTATAAAAAAATCACCAAGGCTGTCTAGAAATTTTGTCGCAATAAGGCCGCGGCAACTGCGCATTGAGCCCGTGCAAACGTCGTTGTCATTCGAATAAGTGATTACGATGGAAGGAACTCCAAACTCACCCATAAGCCGTGCAGCTACAATTCCGGTCACTCCTTTATTTATTGAATCGTCTACAGAAACGCACAATTTGTTGCTGTAAGATTTCAAGCTCTCTCTTGCCGAATCATGAATTTTGAAAAATGATTGTGCTACGAGATTTTTCCGTTGTTCATTTAGATTGCATATTGTAGCGGCAAGGTTTTCGCGCTCTTTTGCATCTTTAGATATCAAAAGTTTTAGAGCTAAATCAGACTGCCCAAGACGCCCAGCCGCATTTAAAGCGGGAATCACCGACCATGAAAGGTCTGTCGAAGTGATGTGAGGAGGCATTATGTTTAAGGCATTAAAAAGTTCCGCAAGACCCGGACGTGGACGGTCTTTTTTTATAGATTCGATGCCGTTTCTAACAAATATTCTGTTTTCATCTTGCATAGGCATAATGTCTGCAAGGGCAGCAAGAGCGACAAGCTGTAGATCTTTTTTTTCATCTGACAACTGATCTGTGTTTTTTGAAGAAACGATTTTTTTGCAGTAAGTGACGTAAAGATTATACAGGCTTTCGATGATAGAATTGCTTTCAGCAATGTATTTTGCAATCTGTGAAAGGTTTTTAAGCTGTTTTGTTGTCTTGTTTTTAAGTGAAGGAATCACATTTGAAACTTCTGCGCGAAGGTCGTACAGATTGAACTCAATTCCATTTCCAAAAATATCTTTAAGGAGCGAAATTGTTTTTTTTGAATCCCAGACGTAAATCAGCTGACCTTGCAAAAAATATGGAAGTTTTAAGTCGTAAATAGAAGTCTGTCCTAAAAAAATCTTTTCATGAAGTTCTTTGATTTTTACAAGATTGCGAATTTTTATGCAGTCTACATCAAAGCATTTTTCTTTTTCATTAGCGGAGACTTCTAAAAGGCATATTTCGGCATTGTAAAAATCTGTTTGAGCAAAACGGAGTGCGGAAACTAATTTGTATGCGACCGCAGCGCCTGATATATCGTGGAAAGGGTAGCCTGAATCTTGTGTTTTAGGATCTACGATGACTATCGCAGACGGCAGTTGTTCCGGCGGATTGTGATGATCTGTCACAATCACATCAATTCCGAGTTCGTTTGCATGGTTTATCTCTATATAGTTGGATATACCGCAGTCTACAGTGATTATGAGAGTTCCTTCCTGTTTTGCAAAATCGTCTACAGCTTCTAATGAAAGACCGTACGCATCATCTGCAGAAGGAAGCCGCCACTGTACGTCAATTCCGAGTTTTGAAAGATAATCGTAGAGTATAGCTGTGCTCGTAACTCCATCGACGTCGCTGTCACCAAAAATCAGAACTTTTTCGCCTTCTTCTTTTGCCTGAAGAATACGCTCAACTGCATCTTCCATAGAACTGAAGCAGAATGGGCTGTGCTGAAATCTTAAATCATTTTCCAGATAATAAAGAATCTGATTTCCTTCAGTTTTGTTGCGGCGAACTAAGATAGACGCCAGCAATTGTGATATGTTGAATCTGCTGCAAAGAAAATCAATTTGTTGCTTTGAAACAGCTTTTTTAATCCATTTTTTGTCGTTCAAGTGTTTGTCCGTTTTTCATCACAATGAAGTTTTTGTCTTGTGATATTTAAATTTTTTTGAAAATCAGTGGATTACTTTCAGGTTTTGAGTCTGTGTATGTTACAGCTGATTCCAGCAGCTGTTTTGCAGGTTCAAGACATTCTGTATTTTTTCCAAATATTTCCATAATCAAGTCACCCGAGTGAACAAAGTCACCTGTCCGGGCATTTAGAATAATTCCGGCATCGGCACAAACAGGATCTGTTGTTTTGCTTCTGCCAACTCCAAGTATTACTCCAGCCATTCCGCATTTGAACGCTTCAATTGAGATGTATCCATCTTTTGATGCGTAGAGTTCTGTCTTAAATTGTGAGCGGCGTTTTCCAACTTCATCTAAGAGTTTTTTTGTGTCCCCACCTTGAGCGGCTGTGTTTTCAAGGAATTTTTTTAGTGCATTTCCTGATTGCACTGCATCTTTGCACATCGCAACCGCTTTGTCTGTATCTGGGGCAAGTCCTGCCATGACAAGCATTTCAGCACCAAGAGCATAAGTCAAAGTCATCACATCTTCAGGGCCTTTTCCTTCTAGGCATTCTATTGTTTCTTCAATCTCTAAAAAATTGCCGATTTTATTTCCAAGAGGTGTGTTCATGTTTGTTATCAACGCTGAAGCTTTTTTGCCCATCGCTTTAGAAGTGTTGACAAGAAATGATGCAAGAATTTCGGCGTCCGATGTAGATTTCATAAAAGCACCGTTTCCATATTTTACGTCGAAGACAAGTCCGTCTGAACCTTCTGCAATTTTTTTTGAAAGGATGCTCGCAGTGATCAGAGGAACTGATTCAACAGTGCCGGTGACGTCACGAAGCGCATATAATTTTTTATCTGCCGGAGCAATTTTTTCGGTCTGTCCAATCATCGAGTAACCGATCTCGTTTACCATCTTGATAAATGTTTCTGATGGCAAAGCCGTTCTAAAACCCTCGATTGAGTCGAGTTTATCTAAAGTTCCTCCCGTGTGACCGAGCGCCCGACCGCTCATCATCGGATCGTGAAGTCTGCACGCGGCGACGATTGCAGCAAGTGGAAGAGATATTTTATCTCCAACACCGCCAGTTGAATGTTTGTCTACATAAATGATGTCTTTGTTAGCTCCGTTTTCATGAAAGTTCAGGACGTCGCCTGAATGAAGCATTTCGTCTGTTAAATATCCTGTCTCTTCAAAAGTCATTCCGTTGAAGAAAATCGCCATGAGCCATGCCGAAATCTGATAATCTGGGATTGAGCCGTCTGTGCAGCCTTTTATCATAAATTTGATTTCTTCTTTTGTATTCGGCTGTGCCCCGACTAGTTTACGATTTCCATCTTTGTCTGTAACAAAAGTCCCTCGTTTTTTGATGATTATATCTGTGGCTCTCATAGTATTCCCATCCCGGTTTCAATAGAATTCAGCTTTTGATCGATGCTGTTCTCGATTAAAAAAAATACGATTTGTTTTATCTGTTCATAACAAGTTTTATCAAGCGGTAGCCGTCTAGACTCTGAAGGAGTAAGTACTGTAACCGCAGAGAGGTATTTTACAGCTTCGGTGCTTATTGGAATTACAGCCGGATTTTCAGCAGCAATTGAACTGCAATCATGACATATAAAACTGTTTTCCATACTATTATAATATGAAACCGAATATGGTGCAAATTTAGAATCGAGAAAAGTTTTGCCGCACTCGCTGCATGCGTGAATTGGAGGCTGGATTCCAAGCAGTTCAAGGTATCTCCATAAAAACCTGAGCAACCCCATTCGGCTTTGCTCTTCGTTGCAGAGTTCCATTCCATCTAAAAATCCGTTTAAAATCTTAAAACACTGTTCGTTACTGCCTGCGCAGCGTGTCTTTATCGCAAGCTCTGAAGCTAAAGATGCCGCATACATTTTAAAAATATTTTTGCCAAACGAGTCGTGATAGTTTTGAACCTCGAAGTCTGTTATCTTTGTCTGATTTTTTTCAGGCGTGTTGTAAAGCCAAATTATTCCGCTGTTCCACTGTGCTACAAGAGAGCGCAATTTGCTTTTAGGACCGCCGTAAAGCGTTGCATAGCGCACCCCGTCATTCGGAGTAATAAACGTTACCGAAGTATTGTTTTCACCAAGCGGTCTTAGAGAAAGTATCAATGCAGGCGTTTGATTTGATCGAGTCATAAGCGAATCACGTGGATAATTGGGAAAAGTGGCTTATACCGCAAACAAACTTTGTTTATCTGCTGTTACCGAAAAATCTTGCATTTGATTCTCTAAAGCGAGTTTTATCCCACAAGCAATTTCATAAGCCAAATTTACGGGAACAGCATTCCCTATCATCTTATATGCATTATCTGTATCCGTGTAAACAAATTTAAAACTATCCGGGAAACCTTGAATTCTAGCGACTTCTCTTACAGTCATTCTCCGATACAAGTTTTCTTTTCCCAGAACAAATTGACATTTATTTAAGCCTACTTTTTCCATTTTTGGTGCTTGTGGATGAAGTTGGCATTGACGACCGGAAGCTTGTACAGTAAAGGCTTGTTCGTTCCATTGTTTTACACGGTTACGACTCATAAAAATAGGTGAGTAGGTACCTGTAAAATATTCATTATTATTTACTGCTTCGGGATTATGCTTATTGCGAGCTAAAGTCGGCACAGCTGTATCTTTTAGATCCCAAATTATATCTTTTAGAGTAATTTTATTTTCATCTTTTTCTGTCGAGCCTCTCGGGAAAGTAAAATTGATATTTAGATCGTCCCGAAAACCAATGTAGAAAACCCTTTTTCTTTCCTGAGCAACGCCATAATCTTTTGCATTTACCAAAGTAAGCGAAACATTGTAACCACATTCTTTGAACATTTTCAAAATATTCTGTACAGCTTCTGCGTGCCTGTTTGCAAGCATTCCACTTACATTTTCCGCTAGAAAAAATTTAGGCTTTTTATCTTTGAGAATTCGTATGTATTCATAAAATAATTTTCCACGGGCATCATTTATTCCACGCAAAGCACCGGCTTCTGACCAAGACTGACAAGGCGGTCCTCCGATAATTCCATCAATTTCATCAGGAAAATCCGATTCTTTTATATTTCTTATGTCGCCTTCTATCAGTTTTGTTTTGGGATGGTTTGCTCTAAAAGTTTCCCAAATAGTTTCATCAAATTCATTTGCAATCGGAATTTCAAAACCAGCTTTTTCAAAACCTAAATCAAGACCACCGCAACCACTAAAAAGACTAATTACTTTCATACTATGCCTCGATTTCAAAAGTGATGAGTTTAGCTTCTTTAAGTTGAGCAGGATTATTTGGATTTTTTATATGAATATCTTGAATTTCAAACTTTTTATTTTCCTTCATTAGAGCATATAAATCTGGAGTGTTCTCAAAAGAATTGAATTTATCTGTGTTTATTATACACATGAAATTGAATTTATTTTGGGGATTCCTAGAATATACATATTTAAATACAGTGAATGGATTTTCAATTCCCCACATACCACGGATTCTTAAGTATGTGATTCCAAGAGGGTCTACGCGATTTACATGCCCTAATTCTTTACTTTCAGCAAATTCTACATTGGGAATAGCTTCCACACCTGTTTTTATTGTATTTTTTACATTTTCATAAGTTTCTTTGTTGGCGCAATAATCTTCCCCGTAAACAAACGCCAAAGATTCAAGATTGTTGTCATTTACTACTCCAACTGCATAAATCATATCTTTTACAGTCCAATTTTCGCATTCTCGACACTCTTTTTTTATCATCGGACTAACGGCAAATAGTTTTGCTTTTGGATAACTACTATTTAAAGCCAAGGCAGAGTTTTTACTTTCGATTTTCTTTACCTCAATAGCATCTCCACCATGAAGCATACTGTCGGGCGGATTATTTTGATTACCCAAGTAAGAGAAGGTTGTTGAAATTGCAGCATTTCTTACCTGTTCATCTTCTATATCTACTGTATTTGCAAATAAGTCTTTAATGTACTCTTCCAAGGCTTCGCCCATATTATTTGCACGATTATGGCTGCTGCCTTTTCTAATTAATTCTATTTTAGGGTTTTCTACCAAATTTATAATTGCTGAAATAATATTATTCATACAAACCCCTCAATTACTTTTTTAATAATCTATAATATAATTTTTCTGAAAAAAGCAATTCTCTCTGCTGAACATTTTTCATTATAACCGATTGTCTATCAATATCAATAAGTAAGCTCTGCGTAATCTATGAAATCAGCGTGAGCCTGATTTTTTCTGACCGTAATATGCGTTCGGGCCGTGTTTACGCATGTAATGTTTATTTACGATGTAGTCGGGGAGTGGAGTAGCGTTTGGATTTATTGAAAGCGTGTTTATCGCCATCTTACAGATTTCTTCGAGAACTGTTCCGTTGTAAACAGCTTTTTCTGCAGTTTTCCCCCATGCAAAAGGTCCGTGACCGCCGCACAAAACCATGTTGATTTCATTTGGATTCAACTTAAGCTCCTCAAAGTGTTTTACAATTAGAAGTCCTGTTTCCTTTTCATAATCGCGTTCAACAGCCTCTTTTGAAAGGTATGGTGTGCATGGAATCGCTTTTTGAATATGGTCAGCGTGTGTTGTTCCAAAAAGAGGAACCGATTTTACAGCCTGCGCCCAGCTTACGGCACAAGTTGAGTGAGTGTGTATTATTCCTCCGATATCAGCACCTTGTTTTACAGCAAATTCCCGGTACAAAACCGCATGAGTCGGAGTATCTGAAGATGGGTTCATGCTTCCGTCGACTTTTTTGCCGTTTAAGTCGATTATGACAATTGATTCTGGTGTAAGTTCCGGATAAGGCACTCCGGATGGCTTGATTGCAAAAACTCCTTTTTGCTTATCAAATGCAGAAACGTTTCCCCATGTGTAAAGTGCAAGATGATTTTCTTGAATTTTCATATTTGCTTCGTAAGCCTCTAAACGCAATGTTTCGTATGTCATCTGTTTTTCTCCTTTCTCACAAAAATCTCTCAGCCGCAGTGCCGGACACAGTATCGGAAGCGCTGTTTCAACGACCAAAATGGCATTGTTTTTAACAGCGTTCCACATCGCTTATAAATTTAAATTATAGATTTTCAATTGCTGCTCTTTCTATTTCAAGACCTTTCATGTAGCGCTCAAAGAAAATATTGAATGATTCTTCCAAATCTTTTTCGGGAACTGATGTAGTTTTTTTGCATGAAGAAAATACATCTTTTTCAAGGAAGTCGGTAAGGTTTTTGCCATTGCAACCCGGGCAAAATGATGCAAGAAGCGCAATTCCCCACGGACCTCCTTCGCCTGCAGTTTCCATAGCGCTGACGTTTGTTTTCATTGCCGCAGCCATGTACTTGAGTCCGGCTTCAGTCTTAAAATAACCGCCTGTTCCTGTCATGCTTTTTACTGTCACTTTTTCGGTATCATAGAGGATGTTCATACCTACCCTCAATGCCCCCAAAGATGTAAACATCTGAACTCTCATAAAGTTTGCAATTGTAAACTTAGCATTTTCCGAACGCACAAAAAGCGGACGCCCTGAATTAAAATTTGTGATAGATTCTCCGCTCAAATAGTTATATGCGAGCAGTCCGCCGCAATCTTTGTCAGCATCCAGAGATTTCATAATCAGTTTATCAAAATATTCTCCTGTTCCAACTCCGTCTCCGATTCCAAGCGTATCTGCAGCTTCTTTAAAAAGATTTATCCAGTAGTTGTGTTCGCCTGTACAGTTGTTTGCGTGAACCATTGCAACGTGTTTTCCATCTGGCGTTGTAACAATATCTATGATGCCGGGATAAACATTTTTTAGTGGTTTTTCCAAAACTATCATGCTGAATATTGAAGTTCCGGCAGAAATATTTCCGGTGCCATCTGCAACGCTGTTAGTAGCGACCATCCCTGTCCCCGCATCTCCTTCTGGCGGACAAAATGGAATTCCGTCTGTAAGCTCCCCAGTCGGATCTAGAAATTTTGCACCGTTTTTTGTAAGCGTTCCTGCCTTTTCTCCTGATATCAGCACTTTAGGAAATATTTTTTCAATTTTAAAACCAAATGATTTTACTTCAGGAATCATTTCGTATTTTGCTGTCATTTCGGGATTGTAAACGGCTTTTCCGTCTTTGCAGAGAATTGGGAACATACCGCTTGCATCTCCCGCTCCTATGACTTTTTCTCCGGTCAACTTATAATGAATATATGCAGAAAGCGTATAAATGTTTGCGATTTTAGAAACGTGATTTTCTTTGTTCAAAATTGCCTGATAAAAATGTGAAATCGACCATCGCTCGGGAACAGGAAAATTAAATAAATCTGAAAGCTTTTTTGACGCTTCGCCTGTGATTGTGTTTCGCCATGTTCTGAAAGGAACAAGAAGGTTTTCATGTTCATCAAATGCCAGATACCCGTGCATCATGGCACTTATTCCTCCGCAGCGGAATTTTGTAAGTTTTATGCCAAATTTTTTTTGAACGTCGGCTTTAAGAGCTGCGTAACAAGACTGCAAACCTTGTTCAATCTGAGAGAGCGGGTAAGTCCAGATTCCGTTTTCGAGAGTGTTTTCCCACGTGTAAGAGCCGTTTGCAATCGGTTCATATTTTTCATTGATAAGTACAGCCTTGATACGTGTTGAACCGAACTCAATTCCCAATACAGCATTTCCACTTTCAATTAAACTCTTATTTTCCATGGCATTTCCCTTAGATTTTCAAATCATTTTACTAAAACATATTCAAAATATTATAGTCGCCTTTTTATAATTTTACAATTTTCTTATGTTTGAGGAAATACAGATAATTACTTATTTTTGCCTCATCTGTTTTTAAGATTTTTGATGCTGCGTAGCGATATGCTTTTTGTTGTTCTTCATATTTTGATTCATCTATCTGATTGTCTGATTTGTAGTCGACAATAGTATAAGAATTGTCGTCGTTTTCAAAAATCAAGTCGATTGAGCCTGTAAAAATTGCATCTTTGTAAAACATTCTAAAAGCCCATTCCGCACGGATAAACAATTTTTTCTTTTTTGCATTTTCAACCTTAAGCCCGAGCTCGCATTGCTCAAATTCATGACAAAATCTTATGCAGTCAGCTTTTGCTTTTTCGACTTGCGATTCTGAAAGATTTTTTAAAAGTTTTGAGTCGGGTTCATAGTCTTCTGCTTTTATTCCCTTTGCCTGCATCTCCAGATATGAGTGGGCAAGTGTACCAAAATCAGCTGCTGTAAAGACAGATTTTTTTAACACATCTGAAGCCGAATCGTATTTTTCGCCTGAATCTGCGTCTGCCATCTTGCTTTCTACAAATTCCGGTTCAAGTGAACTCGGGGTTTTTCGTGCAATATTGTTTGAGACGTATTTAATTGTATCGGATGACGCATATTTGTCTTTTTTTGTTGCGATTATCGATTTTCTCAGTTCATCTGTCGATTTTTCTCTTGTGTGCACAAGGGTTTTGTATTCAACAGGAGGGATTTTATAAAAGTCAAAGCCGGCTTCATGATTAAAATCGTATTCTTTATCAGGCTGATAATATCCAAGAATTAAATCTTCAATGAGCTTGCATTTTGCTTTTGATTTAACATCTAGTTTTGAGCTTCCGACAATATAGATATCTTTTTTTGCACGTGTGATTGCGACGTAAATCAATCTGCGAAACTCCGCAATCTCTTTTTTTACTGCTAAATCTTTTTGCCTGATAAAAAACCAGTTTCCATTTCCGTTTTCAGGTTTTATAGAAACGCCGGCTTTTTCATCAAAAAAACAATCGGAATTTTCTTTTTTCAGCTTAACGTTGACGCATCCATAAACGAATACGTGATCAAATTCAAGCCCTTTGCTTTTGTGAATCGTCATCAGATGAACTGCCTGCTCGTGTTCGTAAGGGTAAGAAATGTCGCCTGCATCCAAATCCGAATCATCTGAACCAAAAGTGTTTTTTAAGTTGTCAAGCTGGTCAATAAACCATGAAATGTTTTTCCCGTTTTCATCTGCCTGTCGTGAAAGCTCAAAAAGAAAATCAAAATGCCCCGCACATAATCTATGTTTTTCGCTTAGCATAGTCTCATATTTATAACCTTTTTCGTTCCAGAGATAAGAAACCGTCGTAGTGATTTTTTGCTGAAGGGCGAGCGGTTTGTTCTCTTTGTAAAAGTTTATGGCAGACTCAAGTTTTATAAATTCCGATTTGGAAAGTTCTTTTTCAAGAAGTTTAAGTTTTTCAAAATCTGTGATATCAAAATCAAGGTCATTCATGTAAGAAAGAATTGTCTGTGCAGAATTCTCTGTAAGTCCACAAAAAGGTGAACAAAAATATGATGCAAACGATTTCATATCGGACGGATAGACGCAGATTCTCATAAAATTGTAAAAATCATTTACAACTCCGTCAGAAAAAATATTTTTGAACATGTCGACTTCGTATGGAATTTTAAACATGTCGAGGTATTTTGTGATTATTGCACGATCTGTGCGAGACTTATCGAGGATTGCAAAATCGCTCCAGTTTTTCTTTTCTCCTGCAATTTCAGCGATTTTTTTTGCTATAAAATATGCGATTTGATCTTTTGAAGCGACGTCTGTTTCCGTATCAGAATCAAAAATACATGTGTGAACAGGGACATTTTGGGCAGTTATCTCAGGAAGAGATTTTCCATTTTTTGCGGCGTTTTTTTCGTAATAAGCTTCGTAATCAATTTTAGAATGTGTCTCTGCATAGTTTTCAAATATGAAATTTCCATTTTTAAAAATCGTGTTGAATGATTTTACGAGCACAGCGTCGGAGCGGTAATTGTATGTCATTGAAACAATTTCATTTTCATCGTCTTTTGTAAGTTCGTTGAATACAGAGACATCTGCTCCGCGGAATTTATATATCGACTGCTTTTCATCACCAACGAAAAATAATTTTTCTTCTTCGCGGCTGTCTTTTAATAAGTCGTGAAGAGTCGTATTTTCGGGAACATCTATTATGCATTTTCCGTTTTGCTCAAATTCGCCGTTTTTTAATGCAAGAACATAAAGGAGGTCTCTGTTTTTTCCGTTGTTGTCTTGGAATTCATCTATCATTATTTTTTTGTATGCAGACTTTTCCTGATTGCGTATATCTTCGTTTTCAAGCAGAATTTTTAGTGCGAGGTCTGTTACGTCTTTAAATGAAAGATTTCCCGAAATCCTTTTTGCTCTGTTTGTTTGCTCAAGAAAATCGTCGAGAAGTTTGTTGAATGCCAAGAGCGCATCGTACTGATTTACAAATGAGATTATTGATTTGTAAGTCGGAATCTCATTTTTTAGCTTTGTGACGACTGTGCTTACATCGATTATTTTTCCAGTCATCTTAGTCGCTGACAAAATATCGTCAAACAATGTTTTGAGAAAATCTAATCTTTTTTCTAATGATGAAGATTCAATGTCATCTTTTGTGATGTCTTTATCGCAGACAATCTCTTCTGCTTCTTCAATTATTTTTTCAATTGATTTTACATACAAGGCTTTTGCCTCATCATTTTTTTTATCTGAAGCCGCAAGATTTTCTTTTATCGTGTCAATAAATGAATAAATTGAGCCGTTTTCCTTTCCTTTTATGATTTTGTTCCATGCTTCGACAATCTCTTGTTTTTGAACTTCAAACTTTCTTACAAAATAGCACGGCTCTGTCGCAAGGCTTGTAAAATCAAGTATGATAGATGCAAAAGTGTTTTCTGCAAAATCTTGAATTTTTCCGGGTGAAGCAAAAGTCACCACCGCTTTGTTGCTGAGATTTTGAAGGATGAATTTAAAAGCGCTGTTTTTTACGCTTCGCTGTCCATCTCCTGTTCCGATTGAAAAATCCGGTTTTATTCCATAACGATTTGCGCATTGACGGACTATTGATGTGCAGTACGAGTCAAGAGTTTGAATATGTGCTGATGAAAAATCTTTGAGTGCGTCCTGAGCGAGTTTTTTTTGATGTTCCGAAAGAATTTCACACACTTCGTGTTCTGCAAATTTTTTAATAGTGTGATAAATCCTTTGGTACATTTCGGCAGCGGCTTTATTTGTAAACGTAAGAGTCAAAATCTGGTCTGCTTTTGCCTGTCCTGTGATTATAAGCCACGCAAACCTTGATGCAAGCACTTGAGTTTTTCCGGAACCTGCTCCGGCTGCAATCACAGCATTTTTAGTTGTGCGGAGCGCTGCAATCTGGTTATCGTCGAGTTTTCGGTCAAGTAAGTTTAAAAAATCATCATTCATTTTACATCTCCCGAGTCGATATTTCCGGTGCTTTTCTTTATGTCTTTTTTGCCGGTTGTAAAAGTTGTCCGGCAGATTGTGTTGTATGAACATTTTATGCAGTTTTCATAAGGTTTTACGTTTAGCCTGTCCTGTAAAATACCCGAATGAAGAGGAATTAAATCTTCGGTTTTTACTTTTTTGACAAATGTCTGTGCGTATTGGTCTAGCGTTTCTGTCGGATATGATTCCATTGCACGAGAATCTCCTGTTTTTATTGCATAAAAAATACACGCTTCGACTTCGTTTTTGTTATCATCGGTTATCAATTGATAATACAGCGGCATCTGAAAATCATTTAGTATTCCATTTTCATCGGGTAAAAGACTTTTTTTTGTAGGTATTGAAGCAGCTGTATTTTTGTAGTCAATTATCACAAACTTTTTTTCAGGTGACTGAAGAACGCAGTCGATTTTTCCGTAATATATAAAATCATTTTTATTTGCATAAAAGGAATCTTCGACAGCTTTTACGGTGCAGTTTCCAATGCCTTTTGGAGTTGGCAAAAGAAGTTTACAAAGAAAATTTTCTATAACAGAACTTATGCTGTCTTTTTGCGATTCAAGCGTTATGATTGCGAGAGGGCTGTCTCTAAAATCTGATTTTGCTTTTATAGCTTTCGGGGTGATCTCGTGATAAATAAGATTTTTGATTTCGGTCGTGCAGTCAACTGGCTGGGCGTTTATGGTGTTGGAATCTTCAACTGTCGGAATTTCATAGAATTTTGAATCGCTTTCACAAAAAAAAGGAAGTTGTTTTTTTTCATATTTTTTCATGAACATTTCCATAATCGTGTGATTGAGATTTCCGATATCATAATTTTGCATAAGGTTTGTGTCTAAAGTATCTTCACGCAATTTTAAAACAGACTTGAAAAGCCAATGTCGTGGACAAGGGAAAAATTGCTCAAGGTCGCCGCGTGCAGAAACCCTCAAAAGTCCTGTGTCTTTGTCGTGTCTTAGTTTTATAAGCTGTTTGAGTTTTTCAGAACATTTTTCGATATCTGCATAACTGGCAGTTTGTGCCGTCTCCGTCTCAGTGTCTGAATCTTTTTGGGCATCTATCCAGCTTTGAAAACTTCTTTTTTGACCTTCTGTAAGTTTTATTTTTCGTTCTTTATCAGATGAAATAATGTCGTATTCTTCTAAAACATAATCGTTTTCGTCGAGGTTTGCCAAATCTTTTATCTTTGAAATATCTGTTTTGCTGAGATTTACAGATGAGAGCGCGCTGTGTGGAATAGAGAATCCTGAAAAAGTTTCAGTCGCTGATGAAAAGTGAACAAAATTTCTGTCACAAGTTTGTGTGTCTTTTGCGTATAGTTTTATAAATGATTCGTCTGCCGATAAAATTTTATCATCGTCTGTCAGCTTTAGTTTTTTTCGTTTTGTAGAATTTAGAAATGTAAGGCGTTTGTATGGAACTTCAAGATTTTTTTGAGAAGCATCTATCACAAACTGATACTTAAAATAAGCGGCGGCTGTAAGTTTATATTTAAAAATGTTCACACCTGTTTTTTTTGTTTGAGGTGTATAAGTTTTTTCATCAAGAAGCTCAAGATAAAAATTAAACGGAGAAGAAATTTTTAGATTGCAGGCGTTATATTTTTTTTCAATTTCAATGATTTCTTCAAGTTCTTTTATGCACCGGCTCAATATGTTGTTTGATTCATCTGAAAACTCCTCGTCAGATTTTAGAAATTGAGTTTTAAAACTCATCCATGCGCGAAGAATATTTTCAAATGTGTTTGCCTTTGAATCAAAAAAACTCTCTACGGAAGCTTTTATGTGCCCGTAAAAATTCTGCATGTTTTTATAATATTCAATTTCGGTCTGTAACTGATTTTTTAGTTGATTATCATTTTCATTTTTTAATGCGATTTCGAGCCTTGCTATCTTTGAACCGAAAGCGACATGCCAGATATCTTTTTCCTCAGGAGAACATATACACCGCATGTTTTTTCCTTCACGGATCAAGTTTTCTCTAAGCGACTGATATTCTTCTTTCCACGGGACGCAATGGTCTAGCAAAAGTGTCCTCACACTGTCGAATGTGAAATTTTCCGAAAAGCAATTGTATATTTCTCTGAAAATGCGTCCGGCACAGTTTTTTGTAAGCGGAGAACCTGCTTTTATAACATAAGGAACTTCATAAATAGAAAATTCTCGCTCGATATATGGACGGTAAGTTTCTAAATCAGGAATGTTGAGCGCAATTTCAGACCAGTCGGCTTTTCCAGACTGCGCTATGTCTATTATACGAAGAATTGTGTGGCGCAGTTCTTTTCTTGAGTCCGGATATTCGTAAGAAAGCGGAGAAGGAATATCTTTCGGCAAAGTGTACAAAGTTATGTTATCGCAGTCGCTGAAAATATCTTTATAATCTTGAATATCTTCCAAAAGTTCCGGGTAAAACAATAAAAACTTTTTAGATTTGTCTGAGAGCTTAACATCTTCAATCCAAGAAGGTTCGAACATGTTGTTGTCATGTAAAAACTTTTTATACTCTTCGTAGATATACAGATAATCTTTATCTTCAAAATCAAGTTCACCGTAATCAATTTTATTTGATATAAGCCTTTTATTCCAAAAGTCCAGTGCCGGAAGATTTTTGCAGAGCCAACCGGCAAAAGAGTCCGCATTTTCAGCATATTTATCTTCACTGTTTATAACTGACCGAAGGCGTTCGTTTTGCGGTTTTTCTGCATTGCGCGCGATAATGTCATACGCAAACATCTTTCGCAAAATAGACGGAATTGCCGTAAAATTATTTCGTTCTGCTTTCAAATAGATGCTCTTAAAATTATCCCATGCAATAAACTGCTCCAGCGAAATCGCTTCAACTCCTGTTTTTTCTATGTTTGTGAGTGCCCAGTCAATCCAGCTGTTTAGGACAGTGTCGGTTGGAAAAACAAAAACCGTGTCCAAATCAGATATATTTTTAGAGATGATTTGTCCAATTTGATTCGAAGGTAAAGAAACACTTTTCATACAATTAATATATATCAGAAAACATCAAATGGCAAAATCGAAGATAAGAGTTTATAATCAGTTATATGAATTACAACAACTTGAAAAATATACAGAATGTTCTAGATAATTCTGTAAGAGAAAAGCGCCTTGCAGGAGTAAACGCTCTTGTCTACAAAGATGGATTTGAGCAAGGGTACTTTGAATCAGGTATGGCAGATATCGAAAACGGTAAAAAATACGCAAGAGATACAATTGTCCGCCTTTATTCGATGACAAAACCTATTGTAAGCGTCGCTGCTTTGAGCTTGCTTGAAGAAGGTAAATTAGACCTTGGAGAAGAACTTTCATATTATCTTCCTGAATTTGAAAATCTTCATGTTTGTACAGACAAAGGGCGTGACGGAAAAGCTCGCATGGCATGCCGCAACATCTTGATTCAGGATTTGATGAATATGACTAGCGGTTATACTTATGGGGCTTGGAATAAAGATTGCACGCTCGGGGAACACCTCACATCGGATTTGATTGCAGAATTAAACAAAGATAGCGAAGGCTTATTCAAAATAACAACTCAGCAAGTTGCCAGTCGCCTCTCAAAGATTCCAGTCAGTTTTGAGCCAGGTACAAATTTTAATTATGGATTTTCTGCAGATATCATGGGAGCTGTGATAGAAAAAATCAGCGGAATGAAGTTGAGCAAATTTCTGCAAAAGCGAATTTTTGAACCGCTTGGAATGAATGATACATCGTTTTACGTTCCTAATGAAAAACAACATCGTCTCGCAAAAGCATATTGGGCAAAGACGCTTGAACATTTTTCTTCATGCAATTTGGGCATTCAATATAGGATGGATCATAAACCTTCATTTGAAAGCGGCGGTGCCGGACTCTGTTCCACAATCGACGACTATATGAAGTTTGCCTGCATGCTCGCTGATGGCGGCGAATTTAACGGACGCAGGATTCTTAAAAAACAGACTGTTGAGTATATTGCGTCTGCAAGGCTTAGAGATGACATCCAGCAAAAATTTAATCAAAAGATGGAACATTTGAGCGGATACACTTACTGCAATTTTATGCGCATCGCCTTTGAACCCGGAAAATGTAAGACAATCACAGAATTCGGCGAATTCGGTTGGGACGGATGGCTTGGCGCTTTTGTATCAATCGACCTTAAAAATAAACTTTGCCTTGTTTTGACAATGCAGAGACCTGATAGCGGACTTACTGCAACTGCACGCAAGGTAAAAGATATAGTTTACACTTCACTCTGATTGTAAGCCGAGTCGACGATTGCAGATTGAGTGTGGAATGGCAGAATGTACCGGACAGAACATGATAATTGACACTATTTATCCTTGTCGTTAAGATGAAGCAATTAAGGTAGAGGTATATTATATGGTATTTCCTTTGGAACAATTAGTTGAATTCAACGATAATATTTATGAAATTACAGTTGCGGCAAGCATTCGCGCATATCAGATGGCTAAAGTTCAAGATCCTGAAATTGCTGCAAACCACGATAAAGTTGTCTGTATCGCTGCAAGACAACTTTTTACAAAAAAAGTAACTTATCGCATTGAACAAAAAGACTAACGATGTGAAAATTCCGGTTATTGTGATTTTTGCGCCGACTGCGTCCGGAAAGACTGCCTTGACTAAAGAATTGTTTTCTAAATCAGGCAGTCATTTTATTTTAAATGCAGAAATCATCAGTGCTGATTCTCAGGCTGTTTACAAAGACATGAATATCGGAACCGCAAAACCTGATGCCGATTTTTGCCGTGAAATTCCTCATCATCTTATAGATATTTTATCTCCAGACATGCAATACAATGTTTCTCTTTTTGTAGATGATGCGGATAAACTTTGCGTAGATATCTACAGACGTGGGAAAATTCCTGTAGTTTGCGGCGGAACTGGATTTTATATTCGTAACTTTTTGTACGGCGTTGCACAAACCCCAGTAAGCGATGAAATCCTTCGTAAAAAGCTCAAAGACAGAATTGAAAAAGAAGGAAATCAAAAGCTTTATGACGAATTAAAAACTATTGACCCTGAAAGTGCTGCTCAGATTCACGTAAAAGACGCTTACAGAATTTGTCGAGCGCTCGAAGTATATTATCTTTCAGGAAAGAACAGGACAAGTTACAAACGCGAACAAAAACTTCGCGATAAATACAATTTTTTATTTTTAGTGATTGAGCCAAACCGTGATGTTTTGTACCAAAGAATCAAAAAACGAGTAGATGTTATGTTTGAACAGGGGCTTGAAAAAGAAGTTCGTTCACTTGTTGCAAAAGGATATAAAAAAGACTCTCCTGGAATGAAAGCAATTGGTTACAGCGAATGGTTTGAAAATGGAGATATCCCTGCCGCATGTGATTTTGAATCAATTGAAAAAATAAAAGAGAGCATAAAGCATCACAGCTGCAAGTACGCAAAAAAACAATATACTTACATCCGCCATATTCCCGGCAGCATTTCCGTAGAATTTAGAAATTCTAGTTCCGGAGAAGCGGAAATTGACTATGACAAAATCAATATGCTGACTATTGACTTTAAAAATAAATTTTGCGATAATACAAAGACTTTATAAAGTAGGAGTGCCACCTCATGCCTTGTGGAAAGAAAAGAAAGCGCCAGAAGATGGCGACACATAAGCGAAAGAAGATTCTTAGACGTAATCGACATAAGAACAAATAGTTTTTATGCCAAAACTATGTGTCAACAGACCGTGCAAACAAAAGTTTTGTGCGGTCTTTTTTTTAAACTGAAATATCATTGTCGGCTTTGTCTGAATTTTAAATAAAATATAACCGACAGTGCTAGGAGAAAAATTATTTTACTTAGCAAAATTCATTCCCCGGATGATCTAAAAAAACTTTCTCATAAAGATATAAAACAACTTGCTGCCGAAATCCGAAAAACTATCATAGAGGTAGTCGGAAAAAACGGTGGTCACCTTGCGAGCAATCTTGGTGTTGTTGAACTGACAATCGCTCTTCACAGAGTTTTCAACAGTCCTAAAGATGCGATTATCTGGGATGTCAGTCATCAATGCTATACTCATAAACTTCTTACGGGGCGTTATTCAGACTTTTTTACACTTCGTCAAAAAAACGGACTTTCTGGTTTTACAAATAAAGATGAAAGTGTCCACGATTTTTTTATAAACGGGCATTCATCGACATCAATTTCATCAGCTCTCGGGCTTTTGACAGCACGTGAATTAAACGGAGATAAGGGCAAAGTGATTGCGGTTATCGGAGACGGTGCTTTGACAGGCGGAATGGCTTTCGAAGGTCTTGAACATGCAGGTCAACTTTCTAAAAATTTGATAATAGTTTTGAACGATAATCAAATGTCTATAGACCACAATACCGGCTCTGTTTCTCGTTATTTAAGCCGCCTTACAATGACAGCAGGATATCAGACTTTCAGATATAAAGCTGACAAGCTGATAGATAAAATTCCATATATCGGACGTGCGTTTGAAAAAATCATATTTCGGTTTAAGAGAGCAATCAAAGGTCTTTTTCTGACAAATAATGTTTTTGTAGATTTGGGATTTGAATACGTTGGACCTCTCGATGGTCATAATGCGGCAGAACTCGAAAAGGTTTTTAGACAAGTTGTAAAACTTCACAGACCTGTCGTCGTCCATATAGTCACAAAAAAAGGAAAAGGATATAGTCCCGCAGAAAACAATCCCGAATTATTTCACGGAATCGGGCCTTTTCAGATAAGCGACGGAGCTGTAGAAAAATTTGACACTACAAGTTTTACAGAAAATTTCAGCAATCTGATTTGTCAGCAAGGTTTAATGAACAAAGAGATTGTGACAGTCACAGCTGCGATGGCAAAAGGGACGGGGCTTTATCAATTTTCACACAAATTTCCGGATAGATTTTTTGATGTTGGAATTGCAGAAGAGCATGCAGTCACCTTTGCTGCAGGGCTTTCTAAAGGCGGAAAAATCCCTGTTGTTTGCATTTATTCTACTTTTATGCAGCGTGCGGTTGACCAAATTATCCACGATATCGCTCTTCAAAAGCTCCATGCAGTTTTTATGCTTGACCGTGCAGGTGCAGTTCCGGGAGATGGCGTTACACATCAAGGTATTTACGATATTGCGCTTTTTAGACCTGTACCTGAAATTCAGTTTCTGACTGTCAGCAGCGCCGAAGATATGAAGCTGTGCCTTGATTGGGCAATAAATGACGGTTCTTCCGTTATCATCCGCTATCCAAAACTTTCATGCCCTACAGAAATCCCTCAGTTTAGTCAGCCTATTGAACTTGGACGAGGGATTTTCATTCCTTGCAGCGAATTTGTAATCGAAAATATAAGTGATGCCGAACTTGAAGGTCGGAAATCAAAAATACTTGTTGTCGCAACAGGCGGCATGTATTCAGAAGTTCAAAAAGCTGTGCGCGCTGTGATGCTCGATGGTGGTTATGCTGATATATACATGCTCCGATTTATAAAGCCTTTTGACGAAACATATTTTATTGAAATTGCAAAAAAATATGATGGTGTTGTTTTTGTTGAAGATGGAGTAAAAATCGGTGGCATAGGAGAGCATTTAAAAGGATTGCTCGCTAAAAACGGAATGACAAACACGAAAGTTCTTGGTTTTGATGACAAATTTTTTAATCATGGAAGTCGTGAAGAAGTTCTTGAAATGACGGGGCTTTCTCATGAATATATACAAAAGGCGATTAAAGAATGTTCCAGATTGAGTTAGGAAAAAAAACAGTAAAGACAGACAGAGCTGCCCTTGTTATGGGAATTGTGAACGCAACGCCGGATTCTTTTTTTGAACAAAGCCGCGGCGGCGTAGAACGTGCATTTGACCTTATTAACCAAGAAGCTGATATCATAGATATTGGCGGCGAATCAACGAGACCAGGGTTTACTCCTATCTCTGCCGATGAAGAGATAAAAAGGATAATCCCGATTATTCGTGAGATAAGGAAACAGTCAGATATCCCAATATCAGTCGATACTACAAAACTGGAAGTTTTTGCTGCTGCTTTTTCAGAAGGAGCAGATATCTGGAATGATGTTATGTCATTGTCAGGGAAAACATGTGGGCAAGACTGCTCAGTAAATGACGAATGTGTAGAGTTTGTTGCAAAAAGCGGTGTCACTGTTGTTTTAATGCACAACGGTCCCGGTGGGGTGAAAACTGTAAATAACTTTTTAAATCAACGTGCCGAATATTGTATATCTCACGGAATTTCAAAAGAAAAAATCATAGTAGATCCGGGAATCGGTTTTTATAAAACAAACCAAGAATCTATAGCTCTCATAAAAAATACAGACAAAATCTGTGATGGACGATATACGATTTTAATGGCGCTTTCCAGAAAACGCTGCATCGGAGAGATGACAGGAAAGACAGCCGATAAAAGGCTTGCAGGAACGTTGGCTGCAGATATGATTTCGGTCCAAAAAGGTGCAAAAATAATCCGCGTTCACGATGTTTCTGAAGCAATTGATACGTTAAAAGTGATGAAATATCTTTAATTTTATAATACAATAGTTGGTATGTTAGGTTTCGATAGGATTCTTTATCTATATGACTTTGTCAGACCTGTCCTTGATATTGCAGTTTTGACTTTTATTTTGTTTAAGGCATACGATTTTATTTCAAAGACAAACGGTGTCCAGATGCTTAAAGCGTTTGTCATCGTTGGTGTTGCTTATGGAATTGCAGTTATTCTTGATTTAAGGACGTTGCTTTGGCTCTTGAATATCATCGCTCCTGGTCTTGTGATTGCGTTTGCCCTTATTTTTCAGCCGGAAATTCGTAAATTATTCATCAGGATAGGGCAGAATGGATGGTTTGCTTTTGGAAGCCGTTCAAAGCATACTTATGTAGATGCCGTTTTGATAGCTGCCGAAATGCTTTCTAAACAACGACGAGGCATGCTTGCTGTTTTTACGCGCCACACCCAGCTTGAAAACATCATCCAGACAGGAACAATATTAAATGCAGATTTGTCTTCAAGCCTTTTGATGACGATTTTTGGTAAAGACACATCGCTACACGACGGGGCATGCTTTATTCAGGGAGGAAAGTTGATCGCTGCCGGATGTTTTTTACCGACAAGCGATAACTATTCCATTAAAAAGACTTTTGGTACACGTCACCGGGCGGCGCTTGGTCTTTCAGAAGTTTCCGATGCAGTCGTTTTAGTTGTATCAGAAGAGACAGGGGCGCTCAGCCTTGCGTATGACTCAAAACTGAACTATGACCTTTCCGTTTCTGAAGTTCGTAAAGTTTTAGAAAATTTGCTTGAAATAACATCAGCAGAAAAAACTCTGGAGGATACTGTCGATGAGCATGAAAACACGAATAATTGACAAACTCCGCAATGAATGGCCAGCAAAAGTCATCTGCCTAGTGATAGCGATTTTTATTTACATTTTCCATCAGGCATCTCTTGTAGAAAAAAAGATTTTTGTAGTTCCTCTAAAAATCCAAAATGAAGGAATTGTGATGCCTGTCGGCGATGTTCCATCATCTGTATCTGTAGTTGTAAAAGCCGGTGAAAATGAAATAATGAGCATTCAGAAAAACGATATCACCGCAACTATAAATTTAAACAATATAGTGAAAAAAGGAACATATACCGTTCCTGTAAAAATTGAGATTTCGGAAAAATTATTGCAGTTCGATATCCTAGAAATAAAACTTCGTCAGGAAAATATAGAACTCGATGTTGAAAAAGTTGAATCGAAGTATGTAAACATTGCACCGTCAATCGTAGGGGCTGCCGCACACGGCTATCAGGTAGACAGTGTTTTGATGACGCCTTCAACTGCTCTCATCACAGGTCCGGAATCAATTGTCAATTCTTTGAACGAAATTTATACGCAACGGATAAATGTCTCAAATGCAGAAACAAATTTTTCTACCGAAGTAGGATTTCAAAATCCTTCAAAGTTTGTTTCAATTGGAGATTCCGGTCCTTATAAAGCTGAAGTTTCAATCAGCCAAGTACAGGACGAGCATACGTTTGAAGACGTTTCAGTTGAGTTGCTCAATATCCCTGATGGCTTAATGGTTGACGGTCAAGTTCCAAAAGTCAGTTTTACGCTTTTTGGAAAAATGATTGAGCTTGAAAAGTTTATTCTTCTGAAAAATTCGGTTCAAGCAAATTTTTCAGATATAAAAGAGCCGGGAACTTACGAGATTCATTTAAAATATAATATTCCATCTGATATTGAAATCAAAAACAAGTCGCATGACTATATAAGCGTAAAAGTTGTCAAAAAAGCTGAAAATGAGCGCCAGTCTGATACATCGGAACTCAGTACTAAAGAACAGCAGGAGAGTTAGCATCTGATGATTTACGGAATTGGAAGTGATATTGCAGAAGTCAAGCGTTTTGAAAAATGGGTAAAAAATCCGCAGATGATTGACAGATTCTTTAATGAAAGGGAAGTTTCAAAAGGGAAAAATATTTTTGCAATGTGTCAACATCTCGCTGTGAGGTTTGCAGCTAAAGAAGCTTTTTCAAAAGCTCTTGGAACGGGACTTTCAGGTTTTGAGCTAAAGGATGTATACATAACGAAAGACGAAAACGGAAAGCCTTTTTTGAATTTTCAAAAATCTGCTATAAATCTGTTGAAAGAAAGGTGCGGGGAATGTAGAGTTCACGTTTCTCTCAGTCACGAAAAAGAATATGCACTTGCATTTGTTGTAATAGAAAAGGGGGAATGATGGGACAATCTAAAAATGTCGAAAAGAAAAAACTTCCAATATCTTACTGGTCAAAAGAAAAATGCAGTTGTCCAATCTGCCAAAAACATTTTGAACGTGAGATAATGCGAAGCGGTAACGGACGCATGATTGCCGGTGGTCTTACAGAAGAGCTTCATCGTATTTTTGAACCGTCAGCAAAATATGGCCGCGTCTATCCTCTTATTTATGAAATTGGCGTTTGCCCTAATTGCTATTCCGCATTTTTTTGGAACGATTTTACAGAAAAAATAGCTCCTGAAGATGGCGATAAACTATACGAACATTCTGATAAACGAAAATGTGCATGTGAAGAGATTTTTCCTTATTTCAATCTTAAACACGAAAGGACATTATACGATGGTACGGCGATGTATTATTTGGCATTGATGACGTATGATGATATGGGTGCTTATGCTCTTCCGACGATGAAAAAAGCAATCCTCTCACTTAGGCTTGCATGGCTTACACAAGACATAAATGAACGATGCTCTGGGCACAACTACGATATAGTTTCGAAGATGTTTTACAGCAAAGCGCTGTTTTTTTATCAACAGGCAGTCATAAATGAAGAAAAACGTCTGGAAAAAAGCTCAACTCTTCCAAATATGGGACCGGATATAGATAAAAATTACGGTTGGGACGGCGTTATATATTTGTGTGGGCTTCTTGAATACAAGTATGGGCAGACAAACGATATTCAGCTTAGGTTAAAAAAGCTTTCAGAGTCAAAAACTGCAATCGCCCGCATTTTTGGACTTGGTAAATCATCAAAAAATAAACCGGGACCGCTTTTGGAACACGCACGCGATTTGTACGATAATCTGTCTAAGCTTGTAAATGATGATAACTTCTGATGCGTAATATTTTATTGACAATCTCTTATGATGGAACTGATTTTTGCGGCTGGCAGCGTCAAGATGATGTTTTAGGTGGGCAGGCAGAACGGACTGTTCAGAGCGAAGTCGAAACTGCATTGGAAAAAATCCACAAACAAAAGATTCAGCTTTACGGTTCAGGACGCACAGACAGCGGGGTTCATGCACTAGGTCAGGCAGCAAATTTTTATACTCCGATTGATACAATCCCCGCAGAAAATTATCTGCGCGCAATAAACGGATTTTTACCAAAAGACGTAAGGATTATCGATTCAAAAGAAGTTCCGCAAGATTTTAGCGCAAGGAAATCTGCTACAAGCCGTGTTTACAGATATTTTATATCGTTCGGATGCTCTGTTTCTGCAAATAATTTAAGATATAGCTGGTTTGTAAAAAATTACGAGCCGAATGTGGAAAGATTAAACAGATACTGCAAATGCTTGAGGGGAGAATTAGACTGCTCATCGTTTGCGGCAAAAGGAGATGATTCTGTTTCAACTTTTCGCTACATAGACGATGCGGCTTTTTTTATTCAAAAAGATATATGGGGAAATGATATTCTAGTTTTTCAGATTGAAGCAAATGCATTTTTGTGGAAAATGGTAAGGACGCTGACAGGAACATTGATAACACTTGATAAAACTTGTGCAAAAGATGATACGATGGAAAAACTCCTTGCTGCAAAAGATCGTACAAAGGCAGGAGTCACAGCGCCTCCAACAGGTTTGTTTTTATATAAAGTTAAGTTTGATGGCGTTAGAAAGCATGTCTGATTTTTTGCGCAACATTGTATAACCCCAAAAAAAACGTTAAAATATCTCGATTATCATACAAAATATTTTTTGGGGAAAATAAATGAACAGACGACTGATTACCTCCGCATTACCTTATGTAAATAATATTCCGCATCTGGGAAATTTGATCCAGATGCTTTCAGGTGATGTTTTTGCGCGTTTTTGCCGAAACCGAGGCTACGACACTCTTTATATCTGCGGAACAGATGAATACGGAACTGCTACAGAAACTAAAGCGATTGAAGAAAACAAAACTCCCAGAGAACTATGCGATTATTATTATGCAGAGCACATCAAAATCTATGACTGGTTTCACATCAATTTTGATAAATTCGGTCGAACTTCTAACAAACAGTGTACTGAAATCACTCAGTCTTTGTTTAAAGATCTAGATGATGCAGGATTGATAAAAGAGCACGTCAACAAGCAGCTTTTTTGCCCACACTGCAACATGTTTCTTGCAGACCGCTATGTCGATGGAATTTGCCCGAAATGCGGAAGTTCAGGGGCTCGCGGAGACCAGTGCGATAACTGCGGTTCGTTGCTTGACCCAATCGAATTAAAAGATCCAAAATGCCATACGTGTGGTTCAACCCCAATCGTAAAAGAGACAAAACATCTATATATAGACCTTCCATCATTGAGTAAAAAACTTGACTCGTGGATGGTCGATGCTTCAAAAGAGGGGCGCTGGTCTGACAACGCTATCAACATAACAAAAGCTTGGATTCGAGACGGTCTAAACGAACGCGCAATTACACGAGACTTAAAATGGGGTATTCCTGTTCCAAAATCTGGCTATGAAGATAAAGTTTTTTATGTTTGGTTTAATGCCCCAATCGGGTACATCTCTATTACAAAGCAGCTTGCTGATGAACTTTCAAAAGAAGGGAAACAGTCTTACGATTGGAAATCGTGGTGGCTGCCTTCAGAATCAGAGCAGGCAAAACAAAAAGGAAAAGTTGAGCTTTTTCAATTTATCGGAAAAGACAATATTCCATTTCATACAGTGATTTTCCCGTCAACGCTGCTCGGCTCTCCTCACAACTGGACAAAACTTCACCACATGTCTTCAACAGAATATTTAAATTATGAAAGCGGAAAATTTTCTAAAAGTCGTGGAATAGGAGTTTTCGGAACAGACGCCATTGAAACCGGCATCCCTTCCGATGCATGGCGTTTTTATATTTTCTATAACAGACCGGAAAAACAAGATTTTCAGTTTACATGGAAAGACTTTATGGAAAAACTCAATTCGGAATTGATAGGCAATCTTGGAAACCTTGTAAACCGAACTCTTCTTTTTGTAAACAAATATTACGACGGAATTATTCCTAATGCTCCTGTTGATAAAAAACTTTGGTCAAAAATTTTGGAGCTTGAAAAAAAAGCGACTGATTATCTTGAATGGGCAGATTTGAAAGATGCATTCCACACGATGTTTGAGATTGCCGATATATGCAACAAAAAATTTCAAGCTACAGAGCCTTGGAAAGCGCGCACAGAAAATCCTGAGCTCGCAGAATCTCTTATCTACAATTTGTGTTATGTTATAAAAGATTTGATGATCATGATGAACCCTTACATGCCGCAATATACGCAAAAAATAATGTCGTATTTTGGAAAAACAATTGCAGAAACTAAAGTTGGAACTGATTCAAAACCTGGCTACAATTGGGCAGACATCGGCGTGATGGAAGGGCTTGAAAAAGTCGGCGCAACTGAAATCTACTTTAAGCCGATGGATCAAAAAACTATGCTTTCATTCCGCGAAAAGTTTAGCGGTAAGCAAAATGAACGCGGAAACGATAACTCTAAAACCGAAAAGAAAGAGAAAAAAACTGATAAAAGCAAACCAGTAGTATTGCCTGTCGAACAGCAGGAAGCGTTTTTCAATTCTGCGATAGAGCTGACAGTCGCAAAAATCGTGGATGTAAAACCGAATCCTGAAGCTGAAAAACTCTACATAGAAACTCTCGACGACGGCAGTGGAATTCCACGTACAATTCAGTCTGGTCTTCGAATGTATCTCAAAGAATCTGAACTTCTCGGAAAGCATGTCATAATCGTTTCAAATCTCGCTCCTAGAACTATGCGTGGAGTTGAAAGTCGAGGAATGCTTCTCGCTGGTGACTATAAAGATTCCGAAGGAAAAGATTGTGTTGAAGTTCTTGACGCAAGTTGGGCAAAACCGGGAACAAAAGTTGTAATTGAAGGGACAAACCAAGAAACAAAAAAGGCGGAAATCAATGCAGAGCAGTTTTTTGCTGTCTCAATCAATGCAGTCAACGGTTTTGTAGAGATTGCAGGTAAGAAACTTGTCGCAGATGGAAAAGCAATCACAACATCAAAAGCGTTAAACTCTGAAATAGGATAATTTTTGCAGCTGTCATCAGCTGTCATAGGTAAAGACTAAAAAAAATATATATGCTAATATGTGCAAATGTTTAACATTGAAGCAAAACTGATTGACGATACAAAACATCAGAACGACGGCTCGTTTTTGCAGACACCTTTCTGGTGTGATTTTAAATCACGTCACGGTTGGTCATACAGACGTTTTGAAATATCTGCATATTTGCCTGATATTTTTGCAGAAGACGAAAATCAAAACTGCGAGTGCAACGAAAAAAAATCGGCAAATTCGGGCAAACTTTGCACCAAAAAAAGATATGAAGTCGCCGTATTAAATAGAAATTTTGCACGAGGAATGTTTTCGATAGCGTATATTCCGCTTTTTCCAAAGCTTTTGTACGAATGCACCCCGGAAGAAATAATAGACAAAACATTTGAAGAAAAAGATTCTGAAACGGAAGACATTTCTGTAATCAGCGAAAATATCGTGACACCCGAAACTCAGTCTATTGAGTTTGCGCATTTTTTGACAGAGATTGCATATTCTCTAAAACCTCTTCTTCCAAAAAACACAATTGTGATTCGTTTTGACCCTGATGTATCTTTTAGAGAGCCTGACGACCGTGATTTTTTTAATTATGGAATAAAAATGGTCGCCTTTGCAGACAGACTGCACCTAAAAAAAAGCAAAGTCGATATTCAGCCGCCCGATTCAACTCTTGTAGATTTGTGTTGCACTGAAGAAGAAATTTTCTCTCGAATGCACTCAAAATGGCGTTACAACATTCGTCTGAGTGAAAAAAAAGGAGTTTTGATTAAGCGTTATTTCGGCGATGATCCTGAAATCACTCAGAAAATTGATAAATTTTATCAGTTGACTAAGGAAACAAACGCACGAGATGGAAATTCCTGCCATGCAAAATCTTATTATCTTGATTTGATTAAATTTTCTGCGGAACGGATTAACAGCGGAAAAGACGTCCCTTTAATCAGCTTATATATCGCAGAGCACGACGGCGATGCAATTGCCGGCATTATGACTTTGTTCAGCCACGATGAAGCTGTTTACCTTTATGGAGCAAGCAGCAACTCAAAACGAAACTTGATGCCAAACCACTTTTTGCAGTGGACAGCTATAAAAGATGCAAAAGCATACGGTTCAAAATACTACGACATGTACGGAATCCCGCCGGAAGGAAAAGATGAAAATCATCCGATGCATGGGCTTTATATGTTCAAAGCAAATTTTGGTGGGAAAAATATTCACCGCACAGGAAGTTGGGACGTTTCTTTAAAAATTTATTACATTTTTTACAGTTTGATGGAAAATCTGCGTGCGTTCTGGTTTAAAAAAATTATAAAAAAATTGAAAGGCAGATAGCACAATCTGTGAGGAAAAATGAATATACTTTACACAAAAACAATTCCATCTTTCGGCATTGCGGGAAATTTTACAGGACATCTTGAACAGGCGGGAGAGGCTTCCGACTTTGTAAATATAAAATCAGAGCAAAATGCACCGAAAGCGATTTTTCCGACTTACATTCCAAACTCAAAAACTGCACCGTCTTTTTTGAGCATTTTTCCATTTCATACTACAAAGATAATTTTTCCTAAAGGAGAGAAAAAAGTCCAGATAGAGCCGGAATGTGCTCTGATTTTCGATGCGAGATGGGAAAATAACAAACTTATCGAGCTCACGCCGACTCTGTTCGGAGCTTCAAATGACTGTTCAATCCGCAGGGAAAATGCTCCTAAAATCAGTGTAAAAAAAAATTGGGGTGAAGCTTCAAAAGGGTTCGCAGAAAGATTGATTCCTCTCGACAATTTTACTTCTCAAGGAGTTTTGAACAAATATAGAATCTCAAGTTTTTTAATACGAAACAACGATGTCCATATTTACGGTGAAGACAGTGCAGTCCGCGACTATAGCTATATATACGATAAGCTCACTGAATGGATGCTTGATAAATTCAACAATCAGAAAGACGAAGGTCCTGCGGAAGAAATTCATAAATATCTTTTAGATTGCGAACATCCAAAAAAAATTATGGTTTCAATCGGGGCAACTCGCTATACGCAGTGGGGAAAAAATAACTTTCTTCAAAACGGGGATGTTGCGGCAATTATCTTGTATCCCGAAGATGAATATACACAAGAGCGGATAATTTCTCTCGTAAAATCGGGAAAAATCAATGACGAGCGTGTTTCAGCATTGATTCAGCAAGTTGTACTATAGAATCTTCCGGAAAAATAATGCGGAGTTTTTGTACTGTTTCCAGCAATTCTTCGTTATCTTTGCCGGATATAATGCATTCACAAAAACCTTTTTCCCTCTCTTGTTTCGCAGCTAAATCGTTCGTCTGATTCAAAAATTTTATACCTTTAATTTTTATGATTTTTTGCATTGCGTTTGTTTCGATTAAGGGAAGTTTTAAATTGATGATTTTTGGCAGTTTTCCATCTTCTGAAAACCATTTTGATTTTGTAAAATCGATTTTTTCATTTTCTACGCAGCTTAGATAAAGCATTTCAAAAATTGATTTATTGAGCAAAACCGAATATGTGTAACTCATCCCGCTCAGACGTGGATTTATCTCTATCACATACCATTTTCCATCTTCGCCGAAAACAAGGTCAATCTGGGCGCAGCCTGAAAAGTCAAGAGTGGTGGCGATTTTTAGAAGCATTTCTTTGAGCTTTTTCGGCACGCAAAATGGACCGAATTTTACGCTTTGCTTTGGACTCGTTATTCCATATTGATTTACACTGAATAAAAACATCGGCATAACAGTATAATTTCCTGGAATTCCGTAAATTTCAACGCCGAATTGCTGTCCCTTGATAAATTCTTCTGCAATTCTGTTTGAATTGTTCCGCTTTGAATTAAGATAATTTGCAAATTCACCGTAAGTGTTTACGACTGTCATCCCGTATGAGCTGAGCCCTGATGTATCTTTTATGACGATTGGAAGGCGCAATTTTTTCATCTGCGAAAATACGCTTTCCCTATAAACATTGTGAACAACTTCCTTGTGGCTTCCGGCGCAAAAATACATATCGTGATCTACAAAAATGCCGCGAGGAATATCGATTGCAACTTTTTCAAGAGCATGGCGCGTTCTGTATTTGTCAAAACAAATCAAGCCTGTTTCAACGCAGTGACAAAAAGTTTTAATTTCTGCAGAAGCCAACAATTCTCCGACAAGGGCATCATTTATCGTGAGCCAGTCATAAGGATTTACCCAAAAAGTCATTGCGATTGCGATATCAGGTTTTAAGTCGATTATGCGCTTTGCAAACTCTTTATAATCGCAAGATTTGGGGACAATGACAGACAATGTTTCAGGCATAAACATTTTTGGTTCTTGGGTAACGCATATAAAATCATGCTTATGATACTTTTGTTTGAATTGCAAAAAAAAATCATCATTTTTTTGTAAAACGTCAATTTTAAAAAGAGAGGAATCTGACTGGTTTGAATTTGTGCTGTAAAAAATGATTTTCATTTAGTTTCCTGTATTTTTGTTGCAATCGTTTTTTTGACACACTGACGGAATAATTTTTCTTCATCGTTTGTTAAAAGATTTTTGTCATACAATGCTTTTTCAAAAACGCTTCCGGCAATATCAGCATCGCAATTGTTAAAAAGTGCTGTATATTCTGCCGGAGCAAGATTTTTTTTGTATTCAATTCCGTTTGAAGCTCCGTATTCGATAAGTTTTATAAACAATTTTGTCAGCCTGTCGAGCTCTGTTGTTTTTTCCTTTGAGCGGGCTGTCTTTTTTATAAAATCTTTGATTTCTTTCTGAAATCTTTTTTCATCTACTTTTATGCACTGTTTTTTATCAGAGTTTTTTTTGAACAGATAATGAAAAAAATCTTTTATTTTTAAAACTGTTTTTTTTATAAAATCAAACAATTTGTTTTCCGCCCAATATTTTTTCCATTCATCGCTGAAAAACGGCTTAAACATAAATACGATTAAAAGAATAACTAAAACTCCGATTACAGTCCATTTTATAATTTGAAAAATTATTGAAAAAAGCCACGAATAATCTTTGTGATTTTTTGTCGTATCAGGAATCGGAAGCGATTCAAAATCAAATTGAATAAAATTCGGTTTTTTCATCTCAACATGCTGCTCTTGCCTTAATTCAAAAACTGGTTCATGAAATTCGACTTTTATTAAAGCTTTATTTGAAGAAGCAACAAAACCGAATCCGACAGAAATAAAAAAAATCAACATGATTGCTTTAAAATTTTTTTTCTTATCTTCAATTATTTTATCAAATCCAAGAAAAGCGTAATATGACTGATTTTTGTAATATCCGAAAAGATAAAATGTACAGAAAATGCAAAAATAAAAAAACAATGCACAAAAAGCAAAAGAGGGCAGTAAACTGTTGTTGATATTTTTTAATGCAATAATCAATATCAACATCAAAACAGCGATTACAGATTCAAACAGCTGAATCGATTTCAGTTTTGCAGCAAAATCGATTGCAGGGATATTGTTGTGATAAAGATGAGTTTTTAAGTCTTTTCCGGTTTTCCCATCAAATGAATCTGTAAACTCTCTGTGATATACATACACTTCATTCATCACTGCTTCCAAGATGTAGTGGGCGATTGCGGTCGGAATTAAAATATACAAAAGATTGTGCTTTCCAATCAAAAAGCATAAAAGGCAGATGAAAATAAGGTAAATAAACATGAAGCGTATGTGAGATCCGATTTTAGTTTTTTCATCTGAAAAAATCGCTAGGACAACGGTATAAAGCAAACCAGAAACAAAAGTTATCAAAAAAGTGAACCAGTCAATCAATATTTTGGAGCATTCATTGTCATTTTGCGTCTGCATTAAAATCGCAATTAAAATTGACATAATAAAAGAAGTCGCAATAGAAAAATTCAAAAAACTTTCAACAAAATGTGTAAATCTATTTTCCATTTTTCTTCAATGCCCCGATATTTTTTGTATTTATATGTTTGTCTGCTGCAAGCTTTAGAAAATATTCTTCAACTTCTTTTGGTCCGATTTCAAAAAAAAGTGTTCCTGCCGGAAGCTGATTTTTAAATTTCATGTATGGATCGTATCCGCATTTTCCGTCTATTGGTTTTATCACAGACAAAATGTCAAGAATTGTCAGTGCACTGTTGGGAGTCGGTCGCAAAAACGGATAACCTTCTGCAAATGCGGAAAACCCACATCTTTGTCTGTAGAAAATTGCTTTTTCCGCTATGCTCGCTGCAATTTCAATAGCTTTTTCGATGTTGTAATTTCTAGAATGAAGTTCGTAATCTTCTTTTGCAATATTTAGAAAGATAAAAAAAGGTGAGTTGTAGGAGTTTTCAAACTGATTTGTAAAAAGTGTGCCAAACTTTGCGCTTGCACGCCAATTGATTCGTTTTTGTTCATCGCCGTTTTTGTATTCGCGAATCGAGCGGCGCATTGTGACATCTTCGTAAACGGGATTGTTGATTTTTAGATTTCCCTGCGGAAAACCAGGCTGAGTCTCTGTTGTAAGTTTAATGCGCGCCGGACGTACAACAATTTTTAAGTCGGCAGGAACTTCCATATCGATTTGAAACAATCCTAGAGGATCTCCAGTTTTGACTTTCACAGGCCCTGCGTGATATATGCCTCTTTCTCGTGCTTTTATCTTATAAGTTACGTATTTTAATTCTCTGCCTTTCAAACTTGTAATTATTTGATTGGCATCTTCAAAAACATAAACGTATGGTATTTCATCAAAAAAATAACACAGATGCGCCGTCAACCTTGAAAAATTTTTAATCGTAAAAGTGATTTCGGCAGTTTCACCGCATGAAAGTTTTACTTCCGAGACGTTTCTTTCGATTTTAATTTTTTTATACAACATCAGCGCGTAAAAAAAAGATAGCAGCAATATTCCTAAAATTGAAAGCAGAATAAATTGTAAAATTCTGAATGGACAAAAAAGGAATGCTAGGAAACATAAGGCTGCGGTGATGTAAACTATCGATGAAGTTTTCAAACTGTTTTTCATCAATCTCATTCTCAATTGAAGTTTTATATATGTGCTTTGAAATCAGGCAGCGGCACGCGTTCAATCAATTCAGATATCATATTGTCTACGCTGAAACTCTTTAAAATCGAATCAGTTGTCAAAATAAGGCGCTTGCGGAACACATATTTTGCAAGGTGCTTTATGTCTTCAGGAGTGACAAATCCTCTGCCTTTGATTGCGGCGTATGCCTGACACGCTTTGTAAAGAGCTACAGAACCTCGCGGGCTAACACCTGCTGCAATCCTTGAATCTTTCCGTGTTTCACGAGTTAAATCGATTAAATATTTTAGAACTGCTTCATCTACGTGGATATCTACAGCTTCTTCCATGCATGAAATAATGTCGTCTTTTGATACGACTGCGTTGATATTTTCAACAGGATGAGTAAGACATTTTTGTGCTGTGATTATCTCTGCTTCGTCTGCTTCTGTCGGATATCCCATAGAAACGCACATCATAAAGCGATCTTTTTGAGCTTCAGGAAGTGGAAAAGTCCCTTCGGATTCAACAGGATTTTCTGTGCAGATTACAAAAAACGGTTTAGGCAGAACGTGTTTTTCTCCGTCAACGCTTATCTGACCTTCGGCCATGCATTCGAGCAGGGCTGATTGTGTTCGCGGAGTTGCGCGGTTTAATTCATCTACGAGAAGAACAGATGACTGAACTGGACCTGCCCGAAATTCAAATTTATTTTCAGAAGGAATCCATACGGAACTCCCTGTTATATCAGAAGGCATTAAATCAGGCGTGCACTGAATGCGAGAAAACGAAAGCCCTGAAGCTTTTGCAATCGCTTTTGCAAGGACAGTCTTTCCTGTTCCAGGAACATCCTCAAGAAGTACGTGACCGCCGGAAAAAAAACATGCAAGGATTTTATGTACGGTGTCATCATCACCTTTAAAAACTTTGCACACTTCATCTCTAATTTTTTTTGAAGTCTCTTGAATTTTAGTCATAACACCATGATTATATCATGAATTTATTATGATTTAATAAAAATTTTCTTATAAACTGATAGTTAAATATTTAAATGATATCTGATATATTTAAATTATGAATATCAATAACAACGCAAACAATGTAAAACGTGAATTATTAGTAAGGCTTGCAAAATTACAGCTTGAAGGAAAACTCGACAGCCGTGAAATCAATAAGATTCCGACTTTGATGAGACCTGCAAGATCGACTCCAATCGGTTGTTGTATCCCTCATGACCGTGAACTTTTGCGGATGAGGATTCTTGCTAAAATGGGTATTTCTGTTGAAAATTACAACGATTTGAACGACCTTGACGAATATGCATCAGAAGCCTTAAAACGCGAAAAACCTACATGGCCAATGATCACAGTTTTGCATGAAGCGTGCAACGGTTGTGTTAAACAAAACTTTATGGTGACAAATGCATGCCAAGGATGTTTTGCACGCCCTTGTATGGTCAACTGTCCTAAAAAGGCAATTCACATTGTTCATCACGCCCATATAGATGCAGATAAATGCACTCATTGCGGTTTGTGTGAACAAAACTGCCCTTATCACGCAATCATAAGGATTACAGTTCCTTGCGAGGCGGCGTGCCCTGTCGGTGCAATTTCAAAAGGTGAAGACGGTCATGAAGTTATAGATTTTCATAAATGCATCTACTGCGGAAAGTGCATGCAAGAATGCCCGTTCGGAGCTATGATGGATAAAAGCCAGCTTGTAGATGTTATCAAACACATCATGAACGGAGAGAATGTTGTCGCTTTGTATGCACCTTCTATAGCGTCGCAATTCCGTGTAAGCTCCGGACTTCTTGAGGCAGGATTTTTGATGGCTGGTTTTTCAAATATAATGGAAGTTGCCGTGGGCGCCGATATCACAGCAGACAAAGAAGCCAAGGAATTTGCGGAACGAATGAAACGCGGAGAAAAACTCATGACAACGTCTTGTTGCTCAGCGTATGTTCGTGCCGTCCACATCCATGTACCAGATTTGGATCCCTGCGTTTCAGAGACAAGAAGCCCTATGCATTACGCTGCAGAATTGGCAAAGAAAAAATATCCCGACTGTATAACTGTCTTCATCGGACCATGCCTTGCAAAAAGGCGGGAAGGTTTTGACGATGAAAATGTTGACTATGTCATAACGGCTGAAGAACTTACAGCATTTTTTTCTGCAAAAGATATAGATTTGACAAAACTCACATCAGTTGAAAAAACTGAAAAACCGACATCGAGCGCCCGCAATTTTGCGAGAACAGGCGGCGTTGCAGATGCAGTTCGCCTGCGCTTGGCAGACGATTCTATTATAAAACAAGATGTAATCAACGGACTTGATATTGCTGGAATGAACAAGCTTAGGCATTACGGCGACATAGAGGCTGGCAGAGTCAAAGCCGGCGAAAACGACGGAAACCTTGTTGAAGTCATGTCTTGCTGCGGTGGGTGTATCGCAGGGCCTTGCGTAATATCTAAAATAAATATCGCAAATATGCAGCTAGATAAATACGTAAAAGAATAAAAAAATTAAAACATCGATTACGCAATATCTGATAAAGAAATCCGATAAAACCGTATTCAGCGCGATAAAAATTTCAAAAAATATTGACTGTTTTTATCAAAAAATATATATTTATTTATAACTTGCGGATGTCATATAACGGCTTATTATCTCAGCCTTCCAAGCTGATGACGAGGGTTCGACTCCCTTCATCCGCTGTTATAAAGCTCGTCACTCAGACGAGCTTTTTTTTATGCCTAAATGCTTATGTTATAAGGATTTAGCGCGTAAGGAAAACATAATTTGTATTTGAATGTGTCCTACCTTGCTGGGCTAGGCGCATGAACGTAACGGCATTTTTGGTGAATTTGGGATTGAATTTGATAAAAAAATTGATAACGGATTTGATAAACCAATTTGAGAAAAAATGCCGGCTTGTGGATATTCGAGGCCACAGGAGGTTTTTGTGCGTCAGTTTTATCTTGGTAAGACTAGCTCTGGTTATTACAAGGCCTATTTTATTGACCCTGTAACTGGTATCCGCGATTACGGAAAGAGTACGGGCACGAAAGACAAGCTTGAAGCTGCGGTTATTGCAAACGAATGGCTTAAGAACGGTAAGCCTGCTGCCCACGCTAATTCCCGTAAATTAAAATCCGACGATTCTATTCTTGTTCCGACTTCCTTGAAAAGCTTTGTAGACCGGCTTTCTGAAAGTGACGCAAAGACTGTTGTTGCTATGCTTTCTGAGAAGTTTGGTTTTGATTCTCCTGTCCTTTCTCAAAAGACTTTGGAGCTTGGAAAACCTGTGGTTGAGGCTCTTGCTCCTGTTTCTTCTCCTGTGCAGGCTTCGGCTCCTACTCCTTCTGAAAGTCCTAAGCCAAAAAAAGTTATTGTGATTAAAAAGTCCGCTGACGGAAAAATGAAGCTTGTGAAGAACGAAAAACCGGCTCTTAAAGATTGCGCAAGTTTTGTGTCAAGCATTGGTTTGACTCCTGACGGCAAGCATCTTCTCTGTGCTAACCTTGAGAGCTTTTGGGATTATGATACTTCTGTGTTTATTAAAAGGCAGCTGGACCGCGGACATTCGCTTTCGAAAAAGTATGCCTTTTGCATGAAGGCTTTTGTACGTAATTACTGGAGGCCTTATTTTGGCGATGATATGTGCATCGAGGATTTGACGGTTCCGGAGCTGGATGACTTTTTGTTTTATCTTCATGACGTAAAAGAGCTTGCAAGTGAGACGATTAATAAAAATATAAACTGTGTAAACCGCTGTTTGAACTGGCTTGCTAAGCAGCAGAAAATTACTGTGAATCCGGTTGCAAGTGTTGAGCGCTTTAAGGTGGATGCGGATGAGCGCGATATTCCGACTGAGACTGAGATTCGAAGGCTGCTTGCTCTGAACTTGGAAAACAATACTGCAAAGCTTGCCTTTAAGGTTGCGGCATTCTACGGCTTACGTGCCGGTGAAATCAGCGGGATTCGTGTCTGCGATATTGATGTTGTTGGAGATATGCTTCATGTTCGCCACAGCTTTAGCGAGATGGACGGCTTGAAGACTACGAAAAACAAAGAGGTTCGGGATTTACCGATTGAGCATTCTATTGCCTTACAGCTTATGAACCAGGCTAGACGGAATCCTGAGTATGGCGATTTGAGTTATGTCTTCTGGTCTGTAAAGAATCATAAAATGCCGATTACTCCGGGCTATTACGGCGACTGTTTTTATAAAGCCCTGGAAGAGATTGGAGTCAGCGAGTTGGTTCGTAAGGAGAGAAACATTGTATTACACAGTCTGCGTCACTTCTGCTGTACGATGTTGAAGCAGAAGGCTGATAAAGAGCTTGTAATGCAGATTATGGGCCATAAATCCTTTACTATGACGGACCACTACTCTGATCATGAGACTCAGGAGAAGTTTGAAAATATGCGTACAGTTATTTCGAGTGCCTGGGAAAAGTATCTTACGGCCTAGTTGTTTTCAAAATGCAAACGGATTGTTTTATAGCGTGGGCAAAATGTAAGCACTAATTGGCACTTTGCAAACGGGGTTTAGATTTAAGATAGAGCCATAGCAGATTAAGTTCTGCTGTGGCTTTTTTTGTTTTTATTCATCTCAAAAAAAGGAGTGAAAGAAATGGCAGAAGAAAAAAACTTGGATTTACTTTCGTTTAAGCAGGCTTGTGAGTATCTGGGCTTTAGCCGGACTTTTATGTACAAGCTCTGCAGGGAGAAAAAGATTCCGCATGTGAAGCTTGGGCGTCGTTTGATTTTCAGAAAGTCGGATTTATTTTCCTGGCTTGGAAATCAGGTTTGTGAGGTGGAAGCATGAATGTACCTCTTTCTAAGATTCTTGAAGAATCGAATGACTACTGCAGGCGTATTGCCGCGGAAGAAAAGTATGGCGAGATTATCGTCAGGATAACGTTGAATGACGGATGCCCTGTGAAGCTTGAAAAAAGCTTTTGCGAGCATATTACAAGACGAAGCGTGAACCGCTACGTCGTTAGGAAATAATGAGTAAGCCCGCTGGCGGGCGGTGATAAATAGCAAAGCGTTAAGAAAATTGCGACAGCAATTTTTAGCTTTACCACCATTCAGGCAAAAGGAGGTGTTCAGGTGGGAGATAAGGACACTGTTTCGACATCCGCAAACTTAAACAGTGAACTTAATTCAAAAGTGGCAGAGCCAGAAAAGTCCTGGGAGAAAAAATTAATCGATGAGTCTCCCAAGGCTTTTAAGGCTTTCTGTCTTTTTCGTGCCATGGGCTATAAGCGTAGCATTAAGGCCTGTATGGAGATGCACGGAATTGAGCCGAAGAAGTACGGCTCCTGGGCTCGTTATGCAAGGCTCTATCACTGGAATGAGCGTGCTGCAGAATATGATGCCTATATTGAAAAGGAGACTGAAAGAGAATTACTGGCGGAACGTGTTGAACGCAAAAGACGCCAGATGGAAATGCTGAACGGGTTTGACGAGCTTGTTGGAAAAAGACTTAAGACTCTGGACCCGGAAAAGCTTGATGCAGACGGTGCTATGGATTTGCTTGAACGTTCTGCAAAGCTTGATTCGTTCATTACCGGAGCGGACAAGGAAAGCTCAAAGCCTGTTCAGGGGGAACTGGCTATTACTTTTGCAGATTCTTTTAAGGATTTGTAATGAGAGAGCTGTTTAAGCCGACGGCTGTTCAGAAAAAGGCCTTGAAGCTGCTTAGTTCTTCTGCGAAGCATGTTCTGCTTTTTGGCGGTTCGCGTTCGGGAAAAACTACGGTGCTTGTTATGGCCATTATTTTTCGTGCCTGCCGTTACCCGGGAAGCAGACATTTAATCTGCCGCTTTCGTGCAAAGGATGCAAGAAGCTCTGTTTTGCATGAGACTTTTCTTCCCTGGCTTAATAAGACAATTGGAGCTTCCAACTACAAGGCTAATGTACACGACGGACTTATAACGCTTTGGAACGGCTCTGAGATTTGGATTGGCGGACTTGGGGATAAGGAACAGGTAGACCGCATTCTTGGACACGAGTATGTGACTATTTACTTTAACGAAGTGAGCCAGATTTCTTATTCTGCAATTACTACTGCCTATTCGCGACTGGCGATGAAGGTTGAAGGCTGTAAGAATAAGTTTTTTTATGACTGTAACCCGTGCAGCCCTATGCACTGGGCTTACAAGGTGTTCATTCGAAAGATTGAACCGAGGACTGATGAGAAATTAAACAAGCCGGAGCTTTATGCTTCGGAAGTTTTAAACCCGATGGATAACGCTGAAAACCTTGATGAAGATTACATCAGCGACATTCTGGATAACATGCCGGAAAAACAGCGGGCCCGATTCCGTGATGGTCTTTGGGTAAAGCCTGAGGGCTCTGTTTATGAAAAGTTTGAAGAGTCAATGATCCTGACTCGGGACCAGCTGCCGGAAGAGTTTGACCGCTTTATAGGCGGTCAGGATTTTGTGCTTCATATTGCGGCGGTTAAGGTTGGCTGGGTTGGAGAGACTGTTTATGTTGTCGCTGATTTTGGCGGCTTTAATATTACGACTAAAACTTCTGTTGAGCAGCAGCAGGCTAAGAACTGGTATGATGACTGCTTTGTTACCTACTGTGACCCGGCCGGGGGTGAAAGAATTCAGGAAGTGCCTGGAGGTGTGAAAGCTAATAACTCTGTGGATGCAGGGATTGATTACATAATTGCAAAGATTGAACGCGGACAGTTTTTTGTTTGTAAAGACTGCACCGGTGTTCTTGGTGAAATATGGGATTATTCGCGTGATGAGAATAATCAGATTGTAAAAGTTAATGACCACTACATGGACGCTATGCATTATGCGATTTTCAGCGCAGCGACATCCGGGGTCGTTTTAGGTTGAGGTAATACCGATAATTTATATGGGACTTTTTAAAAAGAGGAACCAGCAAGAAAAAAAAGTTACGAAGCTTTTCTGAGATAAATAATGAAACTGTGGCAGATGACTTTTCGGTGAGAGATAAAAAGACCTGCACGGATCCTTATTTACAGCACGCCTGGGTATCGGCATGTATTGATATTTTGACTCGTAACGTAGCGCGTGCTGAATTTGAAATTAAGAAAAACGGCAAGACAGAAAGTGATTCAAAACTGGCTAAGCTCTTTATGTACCCGAATAAAAGCATATGCAGGTTTGATATTTGGAAGCAAACCTGCGCCTGGTGGAGCCTCAACGGAGAGGCTTTCTGGTGGTTCGGCGAGGACTACTGCTGCGGCATTCCTTCGGAGATTTACATCTTAAATCCGCGGAATATGCAGCACGTTGTTGAAGGCGGAAAGATTACCAAGTGGGTTTATACAGATGGAGCTACAGGCAAGCCTCTCATAATTCTTCCTGATGAAATAATTCACTTTAAGGACTGGAATCCGTGGAATGAATACCGCGGAGTAAGTCCGCTGGTAAGCTTGGGTCTTGAAGTCGAACAAGATTTGCTCGCCGCCAAGCAGAATTCAGGACTTTTAAAAGAAGGTGGGGTTCCTAAGGGGCTTTTAAAAACAGACCAGATTCTCATAGAGACAGAAGCAGAATTACTTGCTCGTACATGGGACTCAAAATACGGCCACGGCATGAAAAATCGTGTGGCTGTACTGGGTAAAGGTACAGAATACCAGCCTCTTACGTTCAGCCCCGACGTTCTGAAGCTTTACGATATGAAGAAGTGGAACCTGTATACACTTCTTGCGAAATTCGGCATCCCGCCTAGAGTTGCCAATATTCAGGATTCCAAAAGTTCATTGAGCGGCACCGATACAGATTCCCAGCATCGGGCGTTCTGGAACTTTACGCTTATTCCACTGCTCAAGAACTTTGAGCAGATTCTGGAAGTTCAGTTCTTTCGCCGGTTCAATCTTTTACAGACCGGGGAATTCAACCTTAACAATATCCCGGAACTGCAGGAATCTGAGGATGCCCAGAGCAACCGGGATATTGCAGAAATCAATGCCGGACTTAAAACAATTAATGATGTTTTGAGAGCACGGGGACAAAAGGAAAAGCCCTGGGGCGACAGCTGGTGGAAGCCCAATACAATTTCGGCTTTTGATTCTGATGACAATAAAAATTGTGGGGACAAAAACTAATATGAAATTGTTTTTTGCTACTTCTAATTATGTGGTTAAGGGAACTGTAAAAGAATTCTTAAAGCAGAAGCTTCCGCAGGTGCAGACCTTTGATGTCTTGAAGGATGATGACTTTAAGTATCATCTTGGCTCTGACAGTGACTGTGTGATTCTGGTTGAAAAGTTTTTCTTAGACCTTTGTATTCAGGAAAAGATGACCAGTCTTAAGGGAATAAATGACAAGCTGCGTTTTGTCTTTTTTGAGACTGGAGAAAGCTGCTCGGATTTCTTTGGGCTTAGAGTTCATAAGCTTGGAGCTTCGGGCTTTATCTGTAATGCAGAAACAAGCGATACTCTGCTGCCTGCTCTGCAGAAAATCTTCAGCGGAAACTCTGCTTACCCTCAGACTGTTCTTGATGACATTAAAAACGGTCTGCATCTAACCCGGGCTGTCGGCGAGCTAACTGACACTGAGTTTGATGTTGCGGTTGCTCTTGCCAAGGGAAAGACTGTTAAAGAAATTGCCTACGAGATGAACGTTACTGACAGCTCGGTCTGCTCTTACATCCACTACCTGAGATTAAAGATTGGTTATCAAAATCCTGCAGATTATGCAGAGGTTTACAGACAGATGCTTGATAGAAATATGGGAGGCTGGAATGGTAGTCAAGATTGACGGCGTTGAAAATAAGGACTTTGGAAAAGACAGAAATTTTTTCTTGAAGTTCCTTAAAGAGAATACGAGCTCTGGAAAAGTTAGTGCCCAGGTAGAAGTATTCAAGGCTGTGGATGTGCAGAAGGATTCTTTTCACTGGGTAATGAGTACCTTTGATACGGACCGCGACTTTGAGAAAGTTGATCCATGCGGCTGGGATTAAAAAACTATCTTTCTAATCCTGTGGTGCTCTGGAGTCACGACTATTCGATTCCGCCTATTGGAATTGTCCAGAATGTGACAGCTTACAAAACGCTTGAAGGCGACATTCTTTTTAATGCAAAGGATTTTGATGAATTTGGCTGGAGCATTGGAGAGCGTGTAAAGGCCGGAGTGTTACGCTGCGGCTCGGTGGGCTTTAGAGTTGATGAGCTTGAGTTTCTGGAAGCCAAGGACCGCGACTGTGATTTGATTTACAGAAAGCAGGAGCTTTTGGAATTTTCTATCTGCAGTGTGCCGGCAAATCCCTTTGCCCTTCACGTACCGCAGAAGAGACTTGAGATTACGGAAGTAATTCAGGAGGAAGAGCTTTCGTTTTTTGAAAAGGTTTGTTCGGGCTTGAAAGCTCGTGCATAAATGAAATAAAGCAGGACTGCTTGCAATTGGAACATGGAAGCAGCCCTGTATTCAAGACCAACTTGGAGGATACCTTGAACGAAGTAATTGTATCTTTGCAGCAGAAACTTAGCAATATGAAAAGCTTGGTGCCAACTGAAGCTGCAACACCGGAACAGATTTCAAAATACTTTAATGAGACAGAAGATCTCATTGACGGAATTTTGAAAATGGCAGACAGTCAGCAGACTGCCTCTACAACAGAGCTTGAAGGAATCAGAGAATCAGTTAAGGAGCTTCGTAACCTTCTTAAAAAGACTGATTCAGAAATGAAGCCTTTGACTTACCGCGACGTTTGCTACAACGTTGGTAAAGGTCTTGTTGCCGCATGGAACAAAGACCACGAAACTTTGGGCCAGTTGAAATTCCGTCCAAACATCAGGGCAGAGAAGTGGAACAATCCAAAAGACTTTACCTGGGAAACCGGAAAGGGCTTTGTACCACAGAAAGCCGTTCTCGGGGAGCCAATCGGAAACCTGGCAAATAATGACCAGTATCTTATCAATCCGATTTACGAAGAGACAATCATGCAGGAAGCTGCAAAGCAGTCTGTAATGATGAATCTCGTAACCCATCGCCCAATGAACGGACCTTCAATCTTTATCCCAGAGCGTGACCGTGGCGGAATTGAATTGAAGTGGCTTACTTCATACGGCCAGAAAATCGATGCTACAAAAAATCAAACATGCCTACTCGTACACGCATTGATGGTTATGACATTGTGGAATCAAGACTGATGCCGCAGCTTGCCGACCTAGAAGCCGACAAGGTAATTGCCATCTTTATGAATCCAAAAAGAATCATCCACGGTAACCGCAAGGGAATCGAAATCAAGCGCTTTGATGAAACAACCGAAGGCCTGGAATACGGCGAGCTCTTTATGCGCTTCCGTAAGCGTGACGGCTTCCTTGTTACTAGACCTAAGAAGAATATGGTTCTTCTTAAAACTACAGAAGAATAAGTTATAACAAAAAGCGAGGTTCAGGCAAAAGACTTGGTAAAATCGGAGAGAGTTTGGAAGCTTTTTTTACTTGCTAAAGTAATCAAGGCGGACAAGCTAAAAATTGCTTTCGCAATTTTTTTACGCTTTCCGATTTAACACCGGCCACCAGCGGCCTTACACACATTGTATTTGACTGAACGAAGGTTATACTTTCGTGAGCCTCGCTTTTCCAGGAGTAGATATGAATCCTTTCCCTTTTGAAGAACTCCAGAAAATCCTTGAATTAAAAGATACAGAGCTTGAAATAGATGAGCTCTTATATACGTCTACTATTTTCTACATAGAAAAAATACTTGGCTATCCGCTGGAAGATCATAATTATAATGAGCTTCAGACCGTGAGAGACTGCAAGGTGTATACAAATCAAGACAACATAACAGAAATGGTGAACATAATTGATATGAACACCAAGCTGAGAGTGCCCCATTGTGTAATAGACGGCAGGACAATATTTTTGCTGGACACAAAGCTTGAAGGCCACGTCTTATTCTTAAATTACAATGCAGGCTTTTTACAAGCTACAATGCCGGCAGATTTGAAGGAAGCAATAATAAAGCTCTTTTTGCTTAAGAAGAAAGAGTTTATAAAGCAGCAGAATCAGGAAGACGACTGTTCTTTTGAAATCCCAAAAGACATACAAAATACACTTGATATTTACAGAAGGAAGACCTGGTGATGAGAGACTTTTTGACAATGTATGAAAGACTTGAAGAGCTGCTTTTAAATAAGCTTCCGGAATATATTACTCAGTGGAATAAGGAAAACTCAGACTTATTTAAGTTTGAATTAAAACAGTTTACTAACCAGTGTATGAATCCTGGTATAGAAAAGTTTCCTTATTTCGCCTTAACCTTTATTGAAAAAGAACAAGGTAAAAAACACAGAATCATAGATACCATAAACTATAAGTTCAACTTTGAGTTTTTCTATGAAAAGGATGATATTCCAGCATATGAAAAGACTATCTGTTACCAGCAGATAATCTGCCAGATGCTGCATGAAGATGACTTTGAATACTGGCTGAACTTTGAAGTGCCAAAGCTGACGCAGAGGAAGTTTGAACTGCTGGTGCATGTGGAATGGTAAAATGTCCTTTTAAATGTCCCTTTAAAATCAGGGGCTCACAATGTAGATAACTTGCGAGATGGGATAATTAAAGCTATTATAGGTTATGGTAAGAATGGACAGAAAACGAAAAGGGGGTTAAGCATATGTGCAGAATTATGGAACAAATGGCTAAAGAAGAAAGACTCGAAAAAAGACTTGAAATGGCTGCAAAGATTCTTGAAAGCGGAGAAATGGCAGAGTCACGTGTAAAAGAATTGTTTAATCTTACCGAAAAACAGATGAAAGCAATTAAAGAAAGAGTTACTGTTCTGGCTTAATAATTATGATACTTACATTTGGACTGGAGATTTTTAATTTTCTACATAATGAAAAAAAATGATGATTTTTTCACTTTTTTGATGTATAATTGATAAGTTATTAAAGAATTCAAAAAATGAAAAATATAGTGTCGTTATTTGGCACTGTAGCAGTGATATAATATCTTAAAAATATCACTCAAGTGGTGGGGAAAATAAAGTGGAAAATGTGCTTAATTGCATAGACCTATTCTGCGGATGTGGCGGATTATCTCTAGGTTTTGAAAAAGCTGGTATTAATGTACTCGTTGGAATTGATGCTTGGCAAGATGCAATTACAACATTTAACTATAATCATAAAAATTCAAAAGGTATTTGTGCCGACTTATCTACTCTTGAACCAAGCGAGATTGAAAAAGAATTAAATGGAAAATCTGTTGATTTAATTATAGGTGGTCCACCTTGTCAGGGCTTCTCTGTTGCTGGAAAACGCATTGTAGATGATGTTCGAAATAAGCTTTATAAAAACTTTGTTCGTTTTGTTGAATACTACAAACCAAAAGCATTTATGATGGAAAATGTTCCTAACATACTTTCTATTGGTGGCGGAATTGTTAGAGATTCAATTGTTAAGGATTTCTCTGATTTAGGTTATAAAGTTGTTTATCAAGTTTTGACTGCAAGCAATTATGGAACACCACAAAATAGAAAACGTGCTGTATTCGTAGGTTTTAAGAATGGGTATGAATTTAAATTCCCTGAAAGGACAGTCGAAAAATTGATTACATCTTCAGAAGCTCTTTCTGATTTGCCAGAAAACTCATTAGAAGATGGAACATCTTATCCTGTAGCTCCAAATTGTGATTATCAAAAATTAATGCGTTGTAATTCCAATAAAGTTTATAATCATCAGATTACAGAACATAGTGAAAGAACTAAAGAAATTATCGCTTTAGTTCCAGATGGTGGAAATTATAAAAACTTGCCACAAGAATTACAGCAGACAAGAAAAGTTCATATTGCTTGGACACGTTTGAATAGTCAAAAGCCAAGCTTTACAATAGATACAGGGCATAGACACCATTTCCATTATAAATGGAACCGTATTCCTACTGTTAGAGAAAGTGCTAGAATACAATCATTCCCAGATGATTTTATTTTTCTTGGAACAAAAACAAGCCAGTATAAGCAGGTTGGAAATGCAGTACCTCCTTTAATGGCTGAAGCAATAGCAAAAACAATTAAGTAGAGTCTTAATGTATAAAGTACCAGTAGAATATTATTTTAGGATTCATCACGTAAGACCTCGTTTTAAAGATGATGTCGAAAATGTACTTTTCTATATGGCTCATTGTTGTTCAACACTCAAAGTATTACCGCTTAATGAATACAAAGATAAATTAAATACTATGATTCAGCTCTATCCTGAAAATGCAGGTAAAACTGAAAAAACAATTAATAACTGGCGTACAGAAATTGCAGCATTATTTGGATTCTACATTGAAGATAGAAATACTCAAAAAACTGAAACTGGAGAAATAGCCTATTTCCTTGATAAGGAACAAGATTTAGTACAGTTCTTTAAGTTTTATCTGTTTAAGTTTCAATATCCAGGTGGACATCTTAAATCTGACAGAATCAAAGAATTTATCGATGCAGGAATAAAATTTAAGCCAGCTCATTATATTCTTAAAATGCTTTATGAAGCAGAACTGAAAAATGGAAAGCCTCTCGGAATTACAAAGGAAGAAGCTACACATTGTATTTTTAATGATTTAAGAGTTACTCGCGATTATCGCGATGTAAACGAAGTTGCTGATTTAATACTTACAAACAGAAAGAATAAAGTTGAATATGAACATGGCGGAGATATTACAAGATACGCCGGAGATATTCTTGATTACATGGTACATGCAAATCTTTTGGATGAACGTCATGGATATTTCTATTTGAACCATACAGAACTGGAATCTATTATGGTTTTCATCAACGATATCAATTATTTTGATGGTTATGATAGATTTTATGGAAAGCCAGTTAATATACCAGATTTAGCTGAAATTGAAACTGACTGGTTTACATACGTAAATAAAGAACTTCATGCAGAACTCTTTAAGACGGATCTTACTTCATACTTTACTGAAGAATCTGATGAGGAAGAAGATCTTTATAAGACTGCAGTTGATGATAAGATTAAAGAAATTCTTGAAGGTGTTGGTTCAACAAAAGATATTGGCGACCTTGGTGAGAACCTTGTAATCGGTCATGAAAAAGTAAGACTTGTAAACCTTGGCAGAGAAGATTTGATTCATCTTATCAAGAAAATACCTACTGCACTCGCAGTTGGTTATGACATTCAAAGTGTAGAAGAAGATCAGCGAAAACGTTACATTGAAGTTAAGACTACCATTAGTAACAAGCCTTTGAAATTCTTCGGATTCCATCTTACTAGAAATGAATGGGATTCCGCTCAAACATTAAATGACAGATATTTCGTATATCGTCTGATGATTAACCGAAGTCAAAAAGTAATTTATATACTACAAAATCCAGTTCAGTTATATAAACAGGATAAACTTGAAATGAGAATTACAGATGGAGCTGAGATTAGTTTCAAAGAAGAAGTTGCTGAAAAAACGGAGTTAATGATATGGAAAAATTAAAAGTTGCTTCACTTTTTTGTGGTTGCGGTGGTACAGATGTTGGACTACTCGGAAATTTTGATTTTCTCGGAAAGCATTATGCATCTAATAACATGGAAATTGTTTATGCAAATGATATTGATGATAATGCTTGCAGAATCTTTGAAGAGAACTTTGGTATTAAACCGGATAACCGTGATATAAGACAAATTAACTCCAATGAACTTCCTGATTTTGATATTTTGACTGGTGGTTTTCCATGTCAGTCATTTTCAATTATTGCACAAAATCCGAAAAGGCTTGGTGTAAAAGATGACCGTGGTAAGCTTTTCTTTGAAATGTGTAGAATACTAAAAGATAAACAACCAAAATGTTTTATTGCAGAGAATGTAAAAGGTCTTCTAACAGCCAATCAGAAAAGCGCATTTCCTCTTATTATGGAAGAGTTCAAAAATAGTGGTTATGATGTAAAACATGTGGTTTTAAATTCAGCCAATTATGGAGTACCGCAGAAAAGAGAACGTGTAATTATTGTTGGCTTTAGAAAAGATTTAAAAATTGATTTTATATTTCCAAATCAGGTAATTACTGATGAGGATTTGTTTGAACCTCTAAAGAAAGTAATCGAAAATACTGTTGATGAAAAATATTATTTTTCCGATAGAGCTGTAGAAGGTATGATGAAAAAAAGAGAAAAAATGAATAAAGGCCGTGCACAGGATATTGAAAAACCATGCAATACTGTAGGTGCACATCTGGCAAAAGTTTCTCTTAATAGCACAGATCCTGTTTTAATGTTTGAAAATAGATACAGAAGATTCACTCCTAGAGAGGTTGCAAGAATACAATCTTTTCCTGAGAAATTTGAATTAGTTGGTAGTGAATCAGCACAATATAGAGCTTTGGGGAATGCCATACCTCCAGTAATGATTTGGTATGTTGCTAATACTGTAAAGAATTTTTTAACAGTATGAACGGAATAGATTATGGATTTTAATTCTTCTTTTTTTGAAAATATTATAGGTATAATGATTGGTAGTTTTATTTCTGTAATAACTACTATCGTTGTTCAATTAATGAATTTTAAGCAAGAAAAAAAAGATTTTGAAATTCGTAAAAATGAATTTTATGATGAATTATTATCTAAGATTTCTATTGATACTACAACTTCAATCAAGGGAAAATCTGAACAAGATTTTTATATAGAGCTTTCAAATAAATGGTTAGAAAAAAAATCATTATTGTTATGTTTTGAGACAAGAGCAGCTTTATATTGTCCTAAAAAAATTATTTCAAAAATGCATGAATTATATGATATAGCAAAATTAGCTTATATAAATATAATCATTCCGAATCTTGATGAAAAAGCTGATAGTTCATATCTGCAAGATTATGCAAATTGCCTTAACTCTCTTATCGAATTAATTGAAAAAGAAATAATTAAGAAAAATGAGTAAACATATACAGTACGACAAAACATTTGGTCTCTTTTATGATGCTTACAGAAAGTTCTGTAGAGAAAATTCTCCGGACGGAAAGCCTAATTCTGAAACACCTGAAATGTTCCGACAGTGGTTTATTTCAAATTTTGTATCTTCAATGGATGACGCTACCTGCTGCCAGCTTTTCTTACGGGATCTGAATCATGAGCTCACTCATATTTACTTAAAAGATGAAAACCTTATGGACTTCTTTAAGGCTGCAGAAATAAGAGACCTGGAAGGAATAAAAACTTACATTAAAGACAATGGCTGTAGTGTAGTTCTTAACAATGATGACAAACTTGAAAATCTCACAACTGGAATAAACTTTGGAATCTGTCTTCACATTCCTAAAAAGTCACAGGGCTATGTTTTTGCTTATTCTCTTTATGACATTTCAAACGAACTACGTATTTTCGTAAATCATGGAATGGAGCAATACCATATTTCAAGTAATGAAATTGAAGATAAAAAATCTATCGTCTATACAGACCAAGAAATGAATGAGATTACAAAGCTTGCTATTAATCTGCTTTCATACATTTACTGTTTTCCTGATTGTCTTGTAGATGGTGCTCCTCATGATGTAAAAACTGAAAACAATCATTATTTAAATACATCAGAAAAAGTTGTTGATGTTACTGAAAAAGCTGCAGCCGGTGTTGTTATTCCACACTTCCGTCGTGGATATTTCAAACGATTAAGCAGTGATTTTTATAAGAATAAAAAAGGGCAAATTGTTTTTGTTCATGAGACTATTGTAAATGGTGTGGCAAAAACTCTCGAAGAAAAGTAAAAAGATATAAACAAAATGGATATTGATTATAATTTTTATGAGAAAGATCAAATTAGTGTTTTAGTTTAACGAGTTTTGATGATGCTTTATTTGATAAAACAATTACTTACTTTGAAATAAAAAATGAATAAAACCTGAAGCGAAGGAACAAATGGTATGATACAGAACAACCTGATAACATGTAAGAATTGTAAGAAAAACTTCTCTATTGAAATACCAATACAAAATATAATTTTTGATGGTATTGGATTGTCTTGGGATTTTAATAACGAAGATGAATGGAAACGCGATGATTTGTCTAATTTTTATGGACTCTTACTTAATAGGCTTTTAAAACGAAATAATTATAAATTTCAGAATTTTGATTTTAAATATAGAATATACAGAACCAACAAAATGTCCATTTTATTTTTCATACAACGAGGTATATTGTTGTGAAGATATTAGTAACGGTTTTTACATATACATATCAAAGCAAATAAAAACTATTCTGAACTCTCTGTCTATAAAGAACCTTGGAATAAGTATGGATGAGGTCTATCAAACATATTCTTTTGATAGAGAATATTTAATTAACCATTTACCGTTTAAATATAAAAAAGAAAAAAGATTAATATTAAAAATGGAAAAACTCCAAGAAGAATTACCATATACAGGTGGAAAAGGAGGAGATTTTAATTTAATTGAGTGGTTAGTTGAAAATGCTGTAACAGCTTTATATACAACTCTTGTTGTTTCATTATTAACATTTCCCACAAAAAAAATTTTAACTTCGGCAAAACAGAGTTTAAAAGTCAGAAAACGTATTAGAACCTACATTCAGGACAATCAAACAGATTTTTCTGATATTTCAATGGAAGATATAAAGACATATTTCCATGTTCCTCGTAATTTTAATGGTAGTAAAGAAGATCTTATTGAAGATATTATTTATAAAAAAGCTGAGCATGTCAAAAAAGAATTAATTGAAAAGCTAAGACCTTCGATAGTACAGAAAAAATTAAAATGTAAATCTACAAAAAATCAATAGAAAATGATATAATTGAGTAATAGACAATGGCTTTCTTCAGGAATTTATTTGGTAGCAAATGATGAGACTCAAACAAATGGACTTGAAAATACAAGTTTTGCTATCAAATTGGAATCTTTCATAAAAGACTTATTAGATTCAGATTCATATATTCCAAGAAGTTCTATAATTTAGCACAATATTCAAAAGATATTGATTATTTAAAACAACTTTCAACAGACAGACTCTTAGATAACTATTGTAAACAAAATAAATTAAATCCGGCAAAGGTTCAGAAAACCATTAATGATGTCTCTGCAATCAGTGATTTAGTAAATCAACATAATCAAGATTTCATTAATAATAAAATGGTTTCTGAAAAAGAATATCTTGATAATATTCTTAAAGAAATTGATCCAGTTATTAAACTTGATGATGACCAGAGAAAAGTAGTTCTTACTGATGAAGATTACTGTCTTGTAATTGCTGGTGCAGGTGCAGGAAAGACAACAACAGTTGCTGCTAAAGTAAAGTGTCTTGTTGAAAAGCTGAATATAAAGCCAGAAGAGATTTTAGTAGTTTCATTTACAAATAAAGCTGTAGAAGAATTACGTGACAAGATCAAAAATCAACTTCATATTGATTGTCCTATAACAACATTTCATGCATCTGGAAATGCAATTCTTCATAAACAGAATGATGAAAAACTAAATATAGTTCAGAATGAAAAATTATATTTTATTCTTGAAGATTACTTTAATGAATCTGTACTTACAAATGAAAAGCTTGTAGATGATCTTGTAACTTTTTTTGCTTCTTATTGTGATGCACCTGCTGACGAAATAGTTGATAAAGCCATCTTGTTTAATAAGATAGCATCATCTTCATTTACAACTTTACGAAGTGAACTTGGGGAATATGAAAAGAAAATTATTCCATCTGGTGATAAAAAATATGTAACAATTCAAAATGAACAATTACGTTCAAATGAAGAAGTTCAAATTGCAAACTTTTTGTATCTGAATAATATTGAATATGAATATGAACCAAAATATAAATTTAGTATTGAAGGTTCTATAAAGCCTTACACACCTGATTTTATTATTAAGCAGGGTGATAAAGAAGCATATATTGAACACTTTGGTGTAACTCAAGATGGCTATAGTAACAGATATTCAAAAGAAGAATTAGAGAAATATCAGAAAGCTATGAAAGATAAAGTTGCTCTTCATAAGCAGCATGGGACCACCTTAATTTGTACTTGTTCAAAATATAATGATGGACGAGAACTAACAGAACATTTAAGAGAAAAGCTTGAAGATGATGGCTTTATATTAACTCCAAAAGATAATAAAGAAGTTATGAAAAAGATTTCTGACCAGGATGGTAGCCGATATGTCAGAAAGCTTATAAATCTTGTTGATAGATTCATTGGGAATTTTAAGACTAATGGATATACAGTTCAACAATTTGATGAATGGCAGTTATCTGCAAACAACGTAAGAACTAAACTATTTCTTCGTATATGTAAAGAATGTTATCTTGAATATGAACGTTATTTGAATAAACACAATGCTATTGATTTTTCTGACATGATTAATAAATCTGCAATTTTATTAAAAGAATCAGAAGCTGTAAGAAGTCAGATTAAATTTAAATATATTATTGTTGATGAATATCAGGATATTTCTAGACAGCGATTCAATTTGGTTGAAGCATTACATACTAATTCAAATGCAAAAATTATTGCTGTAGGTGATGATTGGCAATCTATTTATGCTTTTAGTGGTTCTGATATAACATTATTTACAAAGTTCTCTGAAATAATGGGATATGCAGAATTACTTTCGATTACAAAAACTTATCGTAACTCACAGGAAGTAATTGATATTGCCGGTAACTTTATTCAGAAGAATTCATCTCAGATTCGAAAGTCTTTGAAATCCCCAAAAACAATAACTGATCCTGTTATTATTTATACTTATGATTCTAAACTAAAAGAAAAGGGTTCTTCTGCAAGAAGTGGAGCAATATACAATCAGGCGAAAGCAGTTGAAATAGCTATTGAACAAATACTAGAATATGACAAACAAGCTGAAAAGAAATCTTCTTCTATTTTGTTACTAGGCCGATTCGGCTTTGATGGTAAGAATCTGGAACGTTCAGGACTTTTTGAATACAAAGATAGTAGTAAAGTAAAATGCCTAAAATACCCAAAGTTGAATATTATCTTTATGACAGCTCATGCATCTAAAGGTCTTGGATATGATAATGTTATCGTTATAAATGGTAAAAATGAAACTTACGGTTTCCCTTCAAAAATCGAAGATGATCCAGTTTTGAATTATGTAATTAAGCGTGATAATACAATTGATGCTGCGGAAGAAAGACGTCTGTTTTATGTTGCAATGACAAGAACAAAAAACAGAGTTTATTTTATTGCTCCGGAACAGAACCCTTCTGAATTTTTACTTGAAATTAAAAATGATTATAAGAATGTTGTCCTAAAAGGTGAATGGAACGAAGAAGTTTCTGATCAGAATAAATTCAAGAAATCATGTCCGATTTGTGGATATCCACTACAACATAAGTATAAAGAGGCTTATGGACTTCATCTTTGGATTTGTACTAATGAACCGGAAATCTGTGATTTTATGACAAATAAACTTGATGCTGGAAAATTGGCAATTATGAAGTGTCCTGATTGTGACGGATATTTAATTGCAAAATCTGGTAAATCAAATAACTATTTCTTGGCTTGTACAAATTATACAAGTGACAACAAAGGTTGTAATAAGAAAATATGGAAAACAGATTATTATAAAATAATGGGATATAAGGAATAAAAAATGAATGACAAACAAACAAACTATGAGCTAATCCTTAAAGAAATTGAAAAAATTCAAAATGACCAATTAATGAATGATGAAAAATATTATGAAATATATGGAAACCCAGAAGACTATGATGATGTAATAAGTAAAAATCTTTATTTTCAGGATATTGATTTTAATCTTGATTGGAGATTTAAGAATTTATTTTATAAAATTTTATATTTTTTAGATTCGGAAAAATTAGAAGGTTTATTAAACACATTCAATAATGATTTCAAAGAGAAAATGTTTTCTCATGATAAAATAAGAGATACTGAATATATAGACGAGTATGATATTGATGTCCCTGCTCTTATTAGTGATATAAGAACTTTTTTTTACTCTATGTATGATTTTTATATTCCGAAGAATGAAAATTCTAAAAATAAAGAAATAGAGATTTTAGAGCGTATTTTAAGAAATGCTGAATTTGCCTTAAAAGATGAAATAATTTAAAAAGAAAAAAATTTTTACGATCCATTAGTTAAAATAATTAGAATTACTTTTCCTACAATTCAAAAAAATCCAAAAGGGCAATATATAAAAAAATTTAAGTCATATATACCTGATATATTTGTACCACAATGTAATTCCTTAATTGAATTAAAATTTGCTGATAGCAAAGAAAAATTAGTGGAATGTATGGAACAAATCGATACAGATGAAAAAGGATATACAAATAATCCTAATTACAACAATTATTATGCCGTATTTTATCTAACTGAACTTTTTGCAACCCGTGATGAATTAAATGAATTATGGAAGGAAAGAAAACATCCTGATAATTGGAAACCTTTCTTTTTAGTTGGATCACAAAATATGAAAGCAGAAACTGAAAAAGAAAAAGAAGAAAGAAAAAAAAGATTAAAATTGAAAATAAATCATCACTATCATAACCGTTTGCAAAATGCCATCATAAATTGGCACTTTGCAATTGTAGTCTGGTGCTACACTTTTTGTATGAAGATACAAGGCAGAAAGTGCACACTGACGGTATTAAAAGACAATGAATTTATTCCATTACCATACAGCGAGGAAACTGTAAGATTAACGTCTAAAGGCTATACGCTGCCATCTTGCATAGGAAGAAGGAACAGGCTTAAGCGCATTGAGACAGGAAAGTTGATTCAGGGGTGTTTTGTTACACGGCTTGAATACCTGTGCACAAAGGCTTTGTTCCTTCTGCTTTTTTATAATGAAAGCTCCTTTGATTTATATGCTGACCGGGGCTTTAAAAAAGTCATCTACAAAAACGTTTTGATTAAAGGCTTTGAGCTTCGCGGAGATAACGGCGAGGCTTTTAAGCTGCGTTTTGATTTGAGCGGAGACGATGCCTGGACTGAAAGCTGGCCGGTGGTAACTCCTTCTATTTTGTGGGAAAGACGGCGGACATATTTTTTTGACGGGCACACGGTTACTGCTGACTTAAAAACTCTTCCTCTGGTGTACCGCTTTGAGCTTACCGGCGAATACGCTGAAACTTCTTCTTATAAAATTAAGCTTTACTTTCCGCTTAGTGATGAGCATTATCCTTACAAATCAAAAATAGAAAAGCTTAGTCTGGTGCTGGACCTGAGAGATGGCGTGAGTCTTGATTTATATGACCTTGAACCTGAGGGTGAAATGGTTGATATCAACTGCGCTGATACTGTGCTTTGTAACCAAAGCTTTAGAATTACCGGGCCTCTTGTTTTTAATGTAAGAAACGAAAAAGAAATGCTGCAGATTGTGCTTTAAGAGCGTTGTCAAAATGCAATCACTAATTGGCACTTTGCAAACGCACTTTGGGGTTACACTCTGTGTATGAAGTTTTATGCAGTTCCGCCTGAGGTTGAGAACGCAATCAGAAATACACAAGAACGTCCCTTTGTCCGCATAGTTTTTGAGTTTGCCGGCGGTGATGTTTACATCCGGGATTCTGACATTCTTGAATGTGTGATGACTTCTTACAAAAGCGAGGACGGCGGAATTGTAAATCTTGGTGAGCTTTTACTTGATAACTCTCATAATTCTTTTAATTTAGAAAATAATGAAGAGCTTACACCAGGGCTTGGTGTTCAGATCTGGTATTGCTTTGGCGAGCGGACTAATACCTTCTTTCGCTTTCATATGTTTGTGGATGATGACGGCTTTCAGATTCAGGAGACCGGCTATTCAAATAAAACCTGCAGAGTAAAGCTTATTGACCTTTCTAAAAAGCTTGATGATACAAAGCTTCAGAGAAACTGGACCGATGCCCAGGTGGTTGTGCACTCGGTAGTTTGTGACAGACTGCATCCGGAAAATTCTTTGGTTCATATTATTGCGGCCCACGGTGGAATTGGTGCTAATGAAATTAACTGCGGAACTCTTGGCTTTGATATTCCTTATGTTGTTGTTGCAGGTTCTGCCTGGAAGGAGCTTTGTTCCCTGGCTAAGGCTTATAACGCTGTTGTGGAATGTGGTAAGGATTTGACCTTGAGCTTTATTGAAAGCCCTTATGACTTACAGAATGAGTACAGCGATGAAAGCTGCTTTAGTCTTAATGAATGTGAGATTACTCATTACCGCTTTTTTAATAACAGAGATAAATATGCAAATAATGTTCGCTTAAAGTATACACGCTATGTTCAGATGGAACGCCAGGAGCTCTGGACTTATTCTGATGCGCCTGTTTGGTATGACGAGGATATGAAACCTTATTATCCTTTTACGGATGGCAGCCGGAAGATTATTTCTGATAACGATTACCAGGCTATTTACACTGCAAAGAATGATGAAGGAAAAACTCGCAACGTTGTTTATGCGGATTCGATAGACAGTGAGCAGGACTTCTTAGAGGCAATGGAAGTTACCGGTGAGGACAAGCCTGTTGTGATTCAGTACGACACTACGACTTATAAAGACAGAGCGATTGTGCAGCTGGGCCGTGACGGAAAACTTATTGGACTTCGTAAGGCTTCGATTACTGGACGTGCAATTATTTCTGAAACTAACTACAGCGTATTTGTTAAGGATGATAACGAGATTGCCAGTCACGGGCAGATTGTAAAAAACATTACTTCAAAGTTTTTGTCTGATGATTTATTTGAGGGAGAGCCTTTCTGCCAGAGACGTGCAAAAGATTTCTTGTCTGAATGTGTGAACTGTAAAGGGGCTTATTACCTTACAACCTTTGTTCCGCTTATCCATGCCCGCGTTGGGGCTTTTATGGATATAAGGCTTAATGCGCAGAACGGCTTTAGAAAAGTGAGAATTGAAGAGCTGACTTTTAGATACAAGAAGGAAGAGGCTTTCTCTTCTGAGATATGGGTGACACGAGTGTAAGTGATAAAGCTAAAAAATTGCTGGCTCGCAATTTTTTTTAACGCTTTGCTATTGAACACCGACCGCTCTGACCGGCGGCCTTACACAGGAGGACATGTGGGAAAAGAAGAATTAAATGAAAGTGAAACAAAAAGTCTGATTGATTCTATCAACGGGCTAAAGGTTGAGTTGAGCGGATTCAGATCTGAAATGAAAGAGTCCAAAAGAACTGTGGAAATAAAGATTGATTCTCTGGATTCTAGGTCTACGGACTGCCAGTTTAATCCGAATGTTTGTGCGACGGCAAGACGACTTGAAGAACATATTAAAAATGACAGCGGTAAAGCTGGAAGAACTACGGCGATTATTGCCTGTGTTATAAGCTGCTTTAATGTGGCGGTTACAGTAATAACGCTGGTTGTTCGGGGGATGTGATGGATAATCAAAATTTAAGAATGAGACTGATGCTTGAAGCTGAAAAGGAAATTGTTGAAGGACTGACAGAAGCTGAACGCTACAGATATTTTCTTGGACGGATGCAATTTTTGCGTTATGAAAGCGGAAAGGAAAATCTGATCAGCTCAGACTGTTCGGGCTCGGTTTGTCTTGCTTTGCTGCTTGCAACCGGCTGCGCTATTCGTGTTACGGCGGATGCTTTGTTTAAGAAATATTTTACGAAGAAGAATCCGGACAAGGATGATATTCAGGCGGCTTTCTTTATGACGCTTTATGACAGAAAGCTTGGATCAAGACTGTACAAGGAAAATGAGATTTGCCATGTAGCCGGTCTTTGTGGCCGGGATGTTGTGCTTAACTGTGTGGAGCCTTATTCAGAGCTTAGAAGCTTGAGCGATATGAAGCCCTGGTACAACGCCAATGATTACAGAATCATTGTGCGCGGGCTGGACCGGGAAGCTTTGCAGAAAGCAAGTGATGACAATGTGGATTTGTTTGGAGCTGATTACCAGTTTGAGCAGATTCGTAATGCAATTGACGGAGCATGCGGATGATTGGATTTAGATTTACTAGACTTGTTGAAAAGCTTCTTAGCGTGAAGTTTGTGATTTTTATTGTTGCGACTGTGCTTCTTCGCTGTGGTGTACTTGGGGGCGCTGAATGGCTGACGGTGGCTCTTACTGTAATTGCGGGAAGAGAGATTCAGAAGTTTAAGTGTCAAAGGAAGGTAACGAGTGAAGAAAGCCTTGGAAGTGATTAAAAAGATATTCATTTGGCTAGGGGCTGTGTTTGCGGCGATATTTGCAGTTCTCTTTGTGAGAGAAAAACAGGTGGTTTCGATACGTCCTTCGGACTACTCAACCACCGGGAAGGAAGATATTGATGAGATTAATAAACGTGCTGCAACAAAACGGGAGGAAGCGGTTGCTCGTATTGAGCGTGCTGATGCTCGGACTCTTGCAGAATCTTATGGCTCAGTCTGCGACACAATCAGCGACGGAAAAGAAAGATTCAGAAGACGTTGCTGCAGAACTGACGATTGAGGAAGTTATGGAAATTGCAGAAGAGGAAATTGAAAGAACGGCTCAGGAGTCAGTTAAGGCTGCTTTACTGGAAGTTGGTGGTGAGCTGGCTTTTGAAAAAGAGAGGGCTGACCAGCTGGAAGCGGCGAAGATAAATCTTGAGATTGAAAATAAAAAATTGAAGGCGGAAGTTCAGAAAAAACAGAATCAGTTTTTTTATGGAGCTTTGATTGGTGGTACTGGCGGCGTGATTGTTACGTCTCTGGTGTTCGGTTTGATTACGAAATAACACAGTTATTTCGAGCCGTTCTTTCGATGAGCCTAAAAAATGCGGTGCATTTTTTTTAACGGCTCTTCGATTGTAGGCAGGGAGTATGTAAATGATTTCAAGTAAAGGAAAAGTTAGAGGCTTGGTTACTGTTATGGTTAGAGACTGTAACGGTCATGTAAAGTATTTTAAGAATGGATTTTGGCGTAATCTTTTTAAGCTTAAAGAACGACCGATGATTTTCCGTCATCACAACACTATCACTAATCAGGGTGACGGAATGATTGCGGATCTTTTGATTAGTAATCCGACTCAGGATAAAGTGGATGCTACAAACGGTTATATGCGTGTTGGAACCGGCTGGACCGGAAGTACACCAAAGAACAATACCGGTGTAAACACTCCGACAGGCTCTTTCAAAAAACTTGATTCTACTTATCCAAAAACTCAAGCTGCTTTTGGTTCTTCCGGACAGAATGTTGTTCTTTACTGTACAAGCTTTGCTGCAGGGGACTTGAACGCAAACGGAATTAACGAAGTTGCTTTGATGAACGGAAATACTTCTGCAGCAAAGTGCCTGGCTTATGCTCAAATTACTCCAAGTGTAAACGTGCCTTCTGCAGACAGCCTTCAGATTGACTGGCAGATTACTGTAAGCGGAGCTTAATATGGGAACCACCATAGCGGGTAATCAGCATATAGGAACTAATTATCTTAAAAGCAATTATATCTGGAAACAAGGTCTTGGCGGAAAAACTGCGGATGTAGAGTTTTATGAAGAAGACTACATTTTTGTTTATGAGTTTTTTCCACCCTATGACCAGAGGGATGACGGAGAACTTGCGATAGAGTTTTATTATTACTATCGAAAACCGACTACTTCGGATTTCTGGAATTATTGTTATGACCCTGAATATTTTTACATCTTGCCTTTTATTGCATCCAGCAACGATGATCCACGCTATGGACCAGTTGGTAAATGGTGGGGAATGATTAATTATGATTACAACAAGATTTCTCTGGTTGGCCGCGATTCGGGATGGATTCATGTAACGCTTCATTTTGATGAATATATCTGGGGAAGATATACAGAAAATTGGCAAACATATGAAAATCCACTTTACTTTGGTATTTATTCTCCAATTCCTGTTTTTGTCTGGGATAATTCAGTTAGTAGCGGAATACCAGTAACACCTTACGACATTCTGTGGGATTATTCAGAGTTTGAAGATGATGATGTTTATGATGTTTTAACCGGAGGATATCTTGAAGACTGTTATGTAAGCAGGCGACAGATAAACGATTACCCGAGCTTCTATATAACTTTTCATGATGTTACGCCAGATAATTTTAATTACGCTATAAACGAACAGGCTGTCATAAATGTGAGTTCTGCAGTAAACAGAAAATCAGTTTTGAAAAAGCTTCTTAGTGAAATTAAAGCTATAACTGGAACTGCAGAAAAACATCAGCTGCATATAAGAAATGCCGGAAACCATGGAATTGGAATTTCTGACAGTTTTGCAAAGCGGATGTATTTTACTAGGCTTTTGTCTGAAAGAAAAAGTATGACTACTCTTTTTAGTAGAAATCATTCTATGACACGTCAGTTTAATGATGCCTTTGAGCCTATAGCTTTGAAAGATTATCAGAGACTGCTTTTTAGAAATAGTAATGATGTTTTAGTTTCTGCAGATTCGATTGGTAAAACTTTGACCTGGAAAAGACTTTTGGAGCTTGAACCTGAAATAGAGACTGAGGTTATAAGAAAACAAGTTGTCTTCCGAAATAATATTGATGAAGTACAGCTGGCGGCTTTACCTTTTGCTTCACGATTATTTTTTAGAGCGGTTGAAACTGTTATGAGCTTATGGGATTGGCTCAGAGGAAAAATCAGAGAAGCAAATAATGTGGTGACTTTGTTCTGTCCGATTGCATATGAAATTGAATTGGAGTGTCGTATATGAAATGGATTTTCAGAGCGAAATCAAAATTAAGAATTCTTATTGATACTAAATGCGACCTTTCTGGTTATGAAACTGTTTTGATCTGGGCGCGAAAGCCTGATGGAAATGTAGTGAGCTTTCCCGCAGTTGTGAAGGATGAGGAAAAAGGAATCATCTTTTATGACGTGGTGGATGAAAATGATATTGATAAAAGTGGCTGGTGAACCTTCTGGCCAGAGGTTGTTTTTGATGATGACAGGACAGCCTGCGGAAGATCTCGAGAAATATTTGTACACGAACCGGGGGCAAAATGAAGCGGCGTTTTCAGGTTCCTCAAAATTATGTTCCTTTTGATATAAGGGCAGATGCAAAAGATTTTTTTGTTTCGATTCGGGATGATGTTACGATTTATAAAAAGTTTAAGTGTTTTCCTGATGTGAAGCAGAATGAGGAAGCTGATAAGTTTGTGGCCTGGTGGGACTTTGAGCGTTTTGCGGATAATCCCAGGGCACTGATTTTGATTCAAGAAAAGCTTACAGAAATTCTTAAGACTATTACTTCAAATAATTTGATAGATGGATATGAGCAGCTGCAGTATAAGCTGATTTTGTTTTACAGGCTTTTGAAAGCGAACGGATATATCAATGAATGAAACTGAATTTTCTAAAAATGAAAGAGCTGTCCTCGAACAGATTGGACTTGAGATGAAGGCTAACAAATACGTAAGCGGTGAAATGCAGTTTACGGATTTGACGAATACGCTTTATTTTCTTCGGGCTTATCAGGATAAAATCCGCTACTGTATTACCTGGGATAAGTTTCTTGTGTGGAATGGGACCAACTGGGAGATTGATTACCGAGGCTTTGTGCAGGAACGTATTCCGATCTTCATTCACCAGATGTACAGAATTCAGCGTTATATTCCAGACCCGATTTTGAAGCAAGATTTTGAAAAGCATCTTATTAAAAGTGAAAGCTTCAGAAAGATACAGGCAATTGTGGGGCTTTTGAAAATGCGGCCGGAAATCAAGACAATTGAAAAAGAGTTTGATACGGATAACTATCTTTTTAATGTTGAGGGGCTGACGCTGAATCTTAAAACCGGAAAAGCTAAAGAGCCGAACATCAAGCATCTTATTACAAAGAAGAGCAATTTTATTTATGACAAGGCGGCGGACTGTCCGACTTGGAAAACTTTTTTGATGCAGATTTTTGCTAAGGATATGCAACTGATTCGTTTTATTCAAAAAGCCTGCGGCTATGCTTTGAGCGGTGATGTCAGCGAACAGTGTCTTTTTATTTTGTTTGGAACTGGTGCTAATGGTAAATCAACCTTTTTAAATGTGCTGCTTGAGCTTTTTGGTGACTACGGCTGCAGCACTGGTATTGAAACCTTTATCAAAAAGAATAAGGAACAGAGTAACGACCTGGCACGTCTTAAGGGTTCAAGGCTTGTTACTACCAGCGAGATTGAACAGGGAATCCCGATGAGTGAAAGCCTGATTAAAAGTGTTACGGGAGAAGATTCTTTGACGGCGCGCTTTTTGTACGGAGAGTATTTTTCTTTTAAGCCGACCTTTAAGATTTTTATGGCGACTAACCATAAGCCGAAAATCCGCGGAGCTGATAACGGTATCTGGCGACGTATTAAAATGATTCCTTTTGATGTAACGATTCCGCCGGAACAGAGGGATAAAAATCTTACTGAAAAGCTGATTGCAGAAAATGCCGGAATTTTGAACTGGCTTATCCAGGGATATGCGATGTGGAAAAAAGAAGGTCTTGGAGATGCGGATGCGGTTAGCAAGGCTAATGAGGAATATAGAATGGATATGGATGCGGTAGGAACTTTTGTAAATGACTGTCTTGAAATTGACGGATCTTTGAGCTGGCGGCTTCATACTAAGATTTTGTATGAGACTTATATCAAGTGGTGCAATAAAAACAATGAGCGGGTTATGTCGCAAAAGTGGCTGGGCTTACGGATGAGCGAGAAAGGCTTTAAGAGGTTGAGCACTAACGGACAGCGGTTTTGGCTGGGGCTGAGTGTGAAAGTGGAATGGCGAGGTATTGTAAAATGAAAGGTAGAAATTATTCTTTATTACCAGGTGAATTAAAAGATTGTTTATTACATTGTGGATTTTGTAAGAAGCAGGATATATTTCAAAACTTCTTGAAAGATAAAAAGGACGGCTTTTATAAATGTCCTAACTGTGGGAGATTTATTAGAAGGATATATGAAAGCAAAAAAGAAAGAGAACATAATTTACCGATTCGAGAAAGAAATCGGCAAAATTATTTATCTAAGCCAAAACCTAACTTGAGCGATAAGCCTTATATTAAACGTGTGACAAAAAAATATAAGTAACTGCAAAAGGCTCTCCCCGATAGCGAAGATCTTACCCCCTGGCAAATCGGAGAGAGTTTGGAAGCTTTTTTTACTTGCTAAATTAGGATTCTTTAATTTTATAAGTAAATATTAATTTATTACCAGATTTTCTATTTTTGACATCATAAAGCTTAGGATATTTTTTCAAATAGTCAGTAAGTTTTTTTACACCATAATTCCTAATATCAAAATCTGGTTTTACACGTTTTATATAAGAACCGGCAATAGAAACATTTACATATTCTTCATCATTCTTACTGTCATAAGCTTTTTTGATTAAATCCTGTAATTCAAGATTTTTATCTTTCTTCGTGACTTCTTTATCATCTTCTGGGGTTGAAGTTTCTTGTGTTTCATTTTCAAGATTTTCTGTATAAATAAAATTATCACAAGATGAGACAAACGCTTCTGAAGTATTACCTTTTGCACTAATTCCAATTACGGTTTTACCGGATTCCTTTAATTTAATTGCAAGTGGAGTAAAATCACTGTCACCTGAAACAATTACAAAAACATCGTAATCTGAGTTATATAGAAAATCCATTGCGTCTATTGTAAGTGCCATATCTGTTGCATTTTTTCCAGATACATAATCAATTTGATGAATAGGCTTAATTGCAAAATTACGAAGTACCTCGCCCCAATTACTGAACTGATCTTTTGTCCAATTAGCATAAGCACGTTTTAATGAAATTTTGCCATACTTAGAAATTTCAAGAATGGCAGGTTTTATTTTATTTATTTGTTTAAAATTATCTGCATCAATTAATAATGCAATTTTTCCTAATTCATTTTCCATATTTTTATCCTTATATTTTTTTTAGTTTTCGCCTTCGTAACAAGTTGTACATATTCTTGTATCATATGAATTTTCAGCACCACATACCGGACAAATCCATATACGATTTTCATTTGGTTTATCTAAGTACCAGCAAATTAAATCATAGGCGGCATTTTGTTTTGCTTCCTGTTTTGTATAACCAGTATCGATACCATGTTCTTTATAGCCTGGAAGATTTTCAAATGTTGTAATATAACATTCACAAGTCCAGACCTGATTACCATCTTCATTTTTACAAGAAGGAAAATTAAATTCTGGTTTCGCAATTTGTTTTCTTAAAAAAAGAACATTTAATAATTCAAGTGCATTTTCGGGAGTTGCATTTTGAAGCTCAGTTTTAATTTGACTTCCTACAAGATAGTTTATTGCAGCTTGTGCTGCATTTAATTGTGCAACTACTTTTGAATTTCCGGAAGCTTCTAAACTTTTAAAACAATTTCCGTCATCATTATAAAGTTCAATTTTACAACGATACTCTTGTCCTGATGGGGTAAGATAAACTGGTTGAGGAATATATTTTGGATAGTCTATATCCATTTCTTCACATAAACATTCAAGTTCTTCAACATAGTCTTCTTTGATATCTAACATATCCCACATTTTCTTACAGGACTTTTCTATAATATCATAATTCCATTTATAGCCATTTGATGTACGGGTGGCTGAATGCACAGCAATAGCACCAATGATTGCTTCGAATAAATCGCAAAGAACTTTATCATTATTCCAGATTTCTTTTTTTATATCACCTTTGCCAAGCAGAAGAAAATACTCTAGCTGAAGAATTCTTATACAATGCGCCAACGCAGATTTATTAATATAACTGGCACGTATTTCAGAAAGTTCAGCTTCATTTTTTTTAGAATAATAATAATCATTTTGAAAACTGCCAGAGTATTGGCTGAATGAGTCAAACATCCATTTTGTCATAATGGTGTTTACAAGCTGATCTCCGTAAAATTCAAGAACTTCGTTATCCTCGATTCCTTCATTTTCTTCGGCAAAAGATTTTCTTGTAAAGGCCTGTACTAATAAACGACGGTTTGTCCCGAAACTGTAACCGATTTTTTCTTCGATTTCTCTTTGAGAATTGATAATTGATTGTTGTTCACTAAAATTCATGAATGCCTCCAAATAGATTTTTGAAGACACTTCGAGTGTTCATAATTGATGTTAAATAAATAATGTAAAATATTTAAGGTAAATCAAACACGAACTTTCAATACAGATTCATTAAAACTAAAATAAGTTGGACTGATTCCCCTCGAAAAGGGAAGCAATTCATTTAGGTTAATTCTAAATCACTGTGTCAAATGAAGTGCCTTTAATTCAAGATAGCTTGAATAAAGGCTGTTGTCAATAGAAGAAAAGCACAATATAAAAAATTAGTAATTTACTGTATTTTAAAGCTAAAAAGGTTTATAATTGTTAATAACAAAATATTAAAAAAAATTAGACAGAAACTGAAAAATGATTTTACAACTAGGAGTGAGGTTATGAAAAAAAAATTACTTTTTCTTCCTCTTATATTTATTTCAATTATTCTTTTTGCTGAAGAACCTCCAATAGAAAGTGGAGGATGGCATTGGGATTCTGGTGTAACACTTAATGGAAAATGGTTTTATAATGTAGCAGAATCTTACAAAGAACAGGATGGATGGGCTTATATTGAAGGACATGGTAAAATTCATTATTGGCTTTATGATACTTACACATACCACGATGGTTATGGTAATTCAATAATTGATAAATATGTACCTACCTGGATTGAATCAATGGGCTATGTAATAGATTTTGATCACATGAGAACCGTGAACCCAAATAATGATTTAGCTTCATCTGTAAAGGCATTAATGAAACAGCGTGGATGCGATGTTAGCGTTGCTTTAATCACTCGTAACCCAGCAGCACCTTATGTTGTTATAAATAATTATGATAAAAGCAAAGATAATTATTGGACAAACATTATTCCATTAATTAAGTAATAAATTGATTTTTATAAATCTTTTTATAAAATAAATCCAAGGAGAATAAAAGAAAAAATGAAAAAACTAATGGTTATTTTCGCAAGTGCTTTAATTGCAACATCTGTATTTGCACAGGCCGCAAATCAGCCAGAAATTGAAGCAAAAGAAGAACTTAAAACACCTGTATCAGAAGAAATGGCTTCTATACAGACAGCCTTCCAGTTAGCAGATTACGGTTACAAAAATGGATCAGCTTCATCATTACTTTGTGCAGCTGAAATCTTAGCGCAAATTCCAACTCAAGAAATGACAACAAAAGCTTCTCAGGATGAATCTGGTTATAAGGAAAGCGCTTCTGAAAAGAAACAGTATACTGCAGAACAACTTTTAGAAGATGGAAAAAAATTAGCCGGCAAAGATAAAACTTTACTTGCATATGCAAAAACTGTTGAAAAACTTGTAAAATCATCTGCTACACGCGGTGCATTTGGTGGACCAAAATATGATTATTCTTATGTATATGGAAACAGTAAAGTTTCATATTACAACGTAGGCTTTGTTGCAGGTCGATATGCAGAAGTTGATGTTTATTCTTTAGATGGTTGTGACCTTGATTTGTATATTTATGATTCAAATTGGAATCTTATAGATAAAGATACTTCATATAGCACAAGTGCATGGTGTAGTTTCGTTCCTAGATGGGATGGTAACTTCCATATAGTTGTAAAAAACAACTCTAGATATATGTCTTATTTTGAACTTTATACAAACTAATAAAATCAAAATCTGACGAATTAGCCTTGTAATTTAATTACAAGGCTTTATTATTTTTTACTAGGAATTACAAATTATGAGTAAACAAAAAAGAAAAGCTAAAAGTATTACACAAAATGAAAAATATTTAGAATTGTTTCCTGAAAATCTAAACAATCAAAATGAAAGATCTCGTTTTACAGCATTAAAAGAAGCTCAAGAAATCAGAAAATTCGAAATTGATTTATATTGGAGACGAACAGGATTCTTTTGGGCATTCATAACAATTATATACACTGCTTTATTTGCAATTTTATGTAAATATGTTGAAAATAATAACTATTCTTTTTTTGCTCCTGTAATTTCAATTTTATCAGGATTAGGCTTTTTCTTTTCTGTTGCATGGCATATGGTTAATAAAGGTTCAAAGTTTTGGCAAAAGAATTGGGAAGTACATGTTTCGTTACTTGAAAAAACTGAAATAGGACCATTATACGATGTCTATTTAAATCCCAAAAAAACTGGAAGTAGATTAAATCCGACAAAAGAATTTGATTTTTCTGTTACGAAAATAAATATGTGGGCAAGTTTTACCATTTTGATTTGTTCTTTTGGTGGGTGTGTAGGTACTATTTTATGGCTTATTTTAGGTAAACAAGAAAAACCTATTTTAGTTTTATTACCTATTGCTGTTATTTGTATATTCACATTATTTCTAATTTTCTTTTCTAATGGAAATTCTGATATTGAATTATCTGAAAATGAAGATGACGAATTAAATATGATTCAACTTTTATAAAATTAAGGAATTAAAAATGAAATTAAAGAAACTATTTACTGGCCTTATAATTCTTTTAATTTTCAATTTTTCTACTTTTACACAAACATCTGATGAAGCTTATTCGCTTTATTCAAAAGGAAATGAATATTTTAACAATCAGGATTATAACAATGCTCTAAATTATTATCTTAAAGCAATTCCTATTTATGAAAAAGTATATGGTAAAAACCATATTTATACTAACGATGTTTATTTTTTTACAGGATTAACATATTACAATAAAGTTGATTATCAACAAGCTTTAACATGGCTTAATAAAGCTTTAAAATTTTACAGTTCTACAAATGGTGATAAAGAAAGCGAAGCAAATACTTTAATTTTTATTGGAAATATTTATTATGATTACTCTGATTTTGAAAATGCATTAAATTATTATAATAAATCTCTTGATATTATAATTTCACTCTTTGGCGAAAACTATAAAGAAGTTGCAACTTGTTATAGCGATATAGGAATGGTATATGGCGCAAAAGGAGACCATTTAACAGCAATAAATTATTACAATAAAGCTTTGAATATTTATAAGAAAACATATTCAGAGGATAACTTAAAAACAGCAGCATGTTATTTTAATATCGGTGTAGAAAATTATTATGCAGGAAAATATGAAGATGCTTTTTATAATTATTCAAAATCATTAGAAATCAGAAAAAAAATATCTGGTGAATTTGATTATGATGTCGCAAATACAATAATAAATCTTGCTTCAATTTATTCAGACTACCAAATGTTCGATGATGCATTAGATTTATTTGAATATGCTGATAAAATATTAACTGAACTTAATGCAAATTTTTATTCATCATATTATGCAATTTTATATAATCAACTTGGTTGCTTGTATTATGCAAAATCAGATTATCCAAAAGCTCTTGATAATTGGAAAAAAGCTCTAGATATTAATTTAAAACTATATGGTAATACTGAAAACACCGGTGTAGCATATTCAAATATTGGACAAGTATATCAAGGAATGGGTGACTATTCTCGGGCAATTGCTAATTATGAAGCAGCAAATTCTATATTCATAAAACTCTTTGGTAATGTACATCCAAGAATTGCTACCACAAATAAAGCTTTGGGAAGACTTTATATTTCACAAGGTGATTATGATTCAGCTTTTAAAATGTATACTCAGGCTGCTGATATATTTACAAAGTTTTATGGAGAAAAACATTCTGATGTTGCAAGATGTTACCTAGGAATGGGCGATGCTTGCGAGAATAAAGGTGATTATTTATTAGCTCTAGAGTATTTTCGTAAATGCATGAATACTTTAATTGACATATACGGAGTTGAAACTACAGATGTTGCAGATGCATATGATAGAATTGCAGGTATATATGAAATTTATCAAGAGTACGAAGATGCTGAAGCTTTATATAAAGCAGCTCTAAATGTTTATATAAACCAATGCGGAGAAAAATCCGCAAAAGCATCTACAGAATATTATATGCTTGGATGTCATTATGCCATTATTAATGACTATAAAAAAGCAATTGAAAATTTTAGAAATTGCTATGAAGGATATAAAGTTAGTACAAATTACAATCAAATTATTTCTGTACTTACTACGATTTTAAAAAATTCACGTACAGATGGATTTGATACAAATATTGATTTCATTAGGGAAACTATCGCTTTAGCAATTGATACAATTGAACGTGCAAGATTAGATATGACTTCTATAAAATCACAATTACTAAAAGATTCATTATATATTTATTATTTTGGTGTTGATTTTGAAACAAGAAATAATAATCCAGAAAAAGCATTAGAATATTCTGAAATGCTTAGAAGTAGAGGCTTCCTTGATCAAATTGGTCTTGAGAGAGCTATTAATCTTGATGGTGTTTCAGAATCTGAACGTGATGAAATTAAAAAATTAATACAACAAATAGATATTTCAAGAAATGAGATTGAAAAACAAAATAATATATCAAAAAACGAAAGAGATTCTAAGAAATTAATTGAAGCGGAAAAAAATCTATCAACATCAGAGAAATCACTTTCTAAACTTGATGAAAAAATTAGTAAAAGAATACCGGCTTATGCCCAATTAAGAAATCCACAGCCTCCAAAAGCAAATGAGATAAAAAAATGGTGTGGAAAAAACAGGGCAATAATTGAATATGTTCTTTATGAACCAGAAACAGAAAATAATGAAAGTTTTGCATATTGTATAATTGCTACAAATAAAAATATTACTACAGTTTGTCTTGATCCGAAATACGATTATAATACTACAATTAATATCTTAAGGGATGCAATTACACACAGACCAATAAAATCAGAAGTAACTTTTGAAAAACAAAGAAACGAATTATATGAAAAACTTATAAATCCTGTTTTACCACATTTAAAAGGCTGTAAAGATATATTAATCGTAACAGACGGAAATTTATCATTTTTACCTTTTGATATTCTTAGAGAAAATTCTGACTCTCCAGAATTTGGAAAAAAATACTCTATAGGGATATCTCCATCAATTTCTGTCAGTATGATTGCTGATTCAATAAAAACATCTAATAAAGATACTTTATTGTTTGGTGGAGCGTGGTATGACAAATCATTATCAGAGGAGGAGCATAACCAAACATTACGAGGAACTGGGAAGCGTGGTTTTGATAGAAGTTTTGCGACTGTAGAAAGTCAAACAAAACTTTCTGCGGAAGCTTTACAGGAACTCATAAAAAATGAAGGATCTGCAAAATACTATGAACAGAAAAAATTAAACTGGCGTGATTTACCAGGAACAATTGTTGAGATTGAAACCCTTCAAAAAAGTACATTTACAAAAGCTAAAGTTGAAACACAGAAAATAGCAAGTGAAGCAAATCTTAAATCAATGTCAAAAAATGGAAGTCTCGCAAATTATTCGATTTTACATTTCGCTTGTCATGGATATTATGATTCTGATTTAAGTGAAATGTCCAGTGTCCTTTTCTCTGAGGTATCAGGAAAAATTAGTGATTCGACTGATGATGGTTATTTAACTATCGGAGAAGCATCTTCATTAAATCTTAATGCACAAATGGTTTGTCTTTCTGCTTGCCAAACAGGTCTTGGTGAAGTAAAAAAAGGAGAAGGAATGGTTGGTCTTTCTCGTGCATTTATGGTAGCTGGTTCTAAAAATGTCGGAGTAACTCTTTGGAGTGTAGATGATGCAGCAACAGCTGAATTCATGACTAGAATGTATAAAAAAGTAAAAAGCGGAATGTCGTACTCTGAGGCATATCGTAAAGTAAAAAATGAATTCCGTAATAGTGATGATTATAACCACCCATATTATTGGGCTGCATTTGTTCTTTATGAATAAAATATTTGGAGGAACTTTTATGAAAAATAAAATTATTGTTATGTTGACAATTTTATTCTTAATAACAATTAATGGATTGTATGCACAAACTACTACTACCAAGAAAATTTACAATGGTGGCGTTTATGGACAGACATTTGAAATTACAGAATATAGTGATGGAAACCGATGCAGATTGCTTATAACAATGTCTGATAATAAAAACAAAAATACTCAAGTTCAGACATTTGATTCAACATTACCAACTGTTTATTACATCTGGTCAAAATGGTTTTCAAGTCCAAGTGAATATTCAGATGCAGTAGATTCAACAAAATCGTTCCTGACTTATAGTATGAATTTGATTTATCTGGCTGACATAAAAGATATTTGTGATATTGCGCCATGTTGTAAAAATTTAGACTATTCTGTTTCGACAACTAAACAAGGCAGTCAATTTATAAGACTTGAATACGATTGTTCAGATTTGAAATTATTTTTTGAAATTGCAGAACGATACAATGCAAAAGGCAGAGATTACGTTCTTAAAAATTATTTAAATAAAAACTAGAAATGTTTTTTAGTCCTATATTTTCATTATAGGACTAAAAGAAGTTATAAAACAGTTCCTATTTCAAAAATCTTAAATAAATATTTTCCATTTTCATCTTTGCCAAGATAGAAGGTAGCAAGAATACCATAATCATGCCAATCTTCTATATAGCTGCCATAAGCAATAGAATAGTCGTAAGAATCACGGAATGTCTGAGATACTTTCTCAAGCTCTTCGGCTGTAAAACTGTTATCCCATATGCGTGATTTTTCATCCATATTATCTAATTTATATTGAGCATAAATATTTCTGACTTCTTGATCAGTCCAGACTTTCTTATTTGATAATCCAATAAAAATTGTATTTGATTCTTTTTCTATTATTTTAAAACATGTTGGTTCTTCCTGTGCAGTTACTAAAAACTGAACACAAAATAAAACTATAATTAGACTAAATAATTTTTTCATATTAAAACTCCACTAATTCTTATTATAACATACCTTTATAAATGTTTCATTATTCTTTTCCCCCGTGCCCCCAAGAGCGGCTGGCGCCTTTTATCCGCACTGAGAGTAAAGCGGTGCCGGAACAGGAGTTCTGATAGAAAGCAGAATATGTGCTCTAAAGAGCGTGTTTTAATTGAATTGAATTTCAATGCGCTCTTTGATTCTTGTGCTTTTAGTGTTTGTACAATGTCGTTGAATTATGTTGAATTGCTTATATTTATATAAGTTCTCTTAGAGCGCGTTTTCATAAGAAATTAAAATAAATTTTATACGTAATATGTAATATATCTTAAAATCACATATGCTCTGCATATGTGCTCTTTACAGTAAACGACAGCAGATTAATTTTTTTGAAAAGATTTTAGACCGCTGTGCGCGCTCCCCCCCCGCAGTTTTTATTTTAATGCGGCCATGGTTGGATTTTCTTTTTTGAAAATTTCGATTTGTTCAGGAGTCAGCTTATCAGGGTAATCGGTCCAGAAGTTGAAGATTGTTTCCTGGTCGAAGCTGAAAAGATATGGACCTTCCTGTCCTGGATTTTCGACCTTCCAGATTTTCTCGTCTTTTGAGTTCTTGTAAAAATCGTGGCCGTTCTTGTATTCGTTGATACCTTCTTCGTATTCATCACTCATGGTTTTATTATACATCGGTTTTCTGAAAATCGGTAGACACGGAGCGAAGATAGTCGGATAAGCTAAAAATTGTTTTCGCAATTTTTTTAACGCTTCCCGATTGAACACAGGTCTTACACATTTTCAAACTCAAGCGTATGCGAAGCAGGCGCAAACTTTTGAGCGAAACGATAAATCGTTTCGAGCCGTTCTTTCGATGAGCCTAAAAAATGCGGTGCATTTTTCTTAACGGATCTTCGATTGTAGGCATGTCTGAGCGGAGATGGAAGATGAAGCTTTTGGGTGGAAGATCATCACGTTGTCCGCCGCAGGCGGACCTGGAAGAGAGATTTTTATTTTGGAAGATGAAACTCGGAAGAAGCAGTCTTGCTTCAAACTCAAGGGCGCGAAGCGTCCATAACTTTTGGCAAGTCTGCTTCTGGAGCTGGAAGATTCATCGGCCCGTTGAGCGGTGGGAGCGCACGGACGCGCGACCAGAGCAACACTTGTAGAAACGTTTACTGAGTGGAGAATAAATGTATCACTGTAAGAGGCGGCAACACGGACGTTGCCGCCTTGCTGATGGAGCGCAGGCACTAGCGGTGCCTGTGCGACTGAAGCAATTCTCCCATACGAAAGAAGTTCCCGAAAAGCCGCCACTGTAGAACCGACTGAGCATCTTAAAACTGCGGGACAACTGCAATGTTGAGCAAAAGGTTTGCCCCCTTCCCCCCTGCCGTGGGCCTGAACTGACCGCAGTTTTAAGTTGCGACACCCACCCGATGCATTTTTCAGTTACGGACCAACTTGTAGAACTCGGATACGTTTGGCGGCTTTTGCAAAAGGATGACCCATACAATCCGCCACGACCAATGTTTACTGGAGCTTCAATTTTTGCGGATGAAGAGAAATGTATCTTTCCCGATGATTGGCCCACATGCGGAAACAGGCAGGACACAAAGCGGAACGCTACTGCGTAACGAAGTGAAGCAGATGCGTGGAGTGTCTGTTTGCTACCTTTTTGGAAGATGGCACTTGTAGAACTAGGAGAAATGTAGTGAGCGGAAACGGTACGAAGTACGGTTGGAGCGAACGGTTTTTAAGAAGGCCTTTTAAATTTTTATTAAATTTAGTTCTTGTCTGATATGATAAAATAATGATATAATTATGATAATAAAACCAACTGATAAGTGAGGTGCTTTTATGACACAAATAAGACCTGTATCTGACTTAAGAAATAAATTCTCTGAAATCGAAACTCTAGTTGCTGAACGACAGGCTCCGGTATTTCTTACAAAAAACGGTTATGGCTCAATGGTTGTTATGAGTCTTGATTTGTATGACCGTCTTACTGATAACATTGAATCAAAGCTCGATGAAGCTGATATGCAGGCTAAAACAGATCCGACTCGTTATACTCACGAGGAAGTATTTTCTTCAATCCGTAATCAGATAAGGGCAAGATAATGGACTATACTTTACGCTACCTTCCTATCGCGAAGCAGGATTTAGCTGATGCAATTAATTTTATTTTGAATGAATATAAAAACCCGATTGCAGCTGAAAATACTTTGGATAAAATTGAACAGGCAATTATGCAGCGTCTTGAAGATGGTCCGGAATCCTTTGCAATCTGGCAAAAAACGTGAACATCCATACCGAAGAATAAATGTTGGAAATTATACTGTCTGGTATGTTGTGATTGATAACGTAATGGAAATTCGACGAATTCAGCCAGCAAGACGTAACGAAGAACTAATTCTTTAGCAAATAATGCCTTTTTCTGTTTCTCAGCCCTCAGGGCTGATAGGATTTGGGATTTAAATTATGTTTGAATTTGGGATTTGATTTGATAAAAGCGATACGATATTAAACGATATTCAAAAACATTCGGTTGCATAAGTCCTTATTTTATCATATAATACAAATATCTTATCAAGATTTTTGATTGTCTTTAAGTGACGTTGAAAATATACGTTAAAACTTCCAAGCTGATGACGAGGGTTCGACTCCCTTCATCCGCTGTTATAAAGCTCGTCACTCAGACGAGCTTTTTTTTATGCAGTTTTATTTCACAACCGAGACTGCAAAACCATTCAGATCTCCGTTCATTGTAAATTTTTTTGCAATTTTCTTCGTTATATAAATCTGTCTATCTTTTGTTATAATTATAAAATCAAAATTAGGATTCCTTTTCCAGAATGCTATTGATTTTTCAAGTCCCAAAACATAAAGTGTAGTTGAGAGCCCGTCACAGTATGTTCCGCTTTTTGCAATCGCTGTCGTTGAAACTAAATCGTTTTCAACCGGACAACCTGTTGTCCCATCAAAAATATGTATGTATTTGTGTCCGTCAGGACCTTCAAAGTATCTTTCATATCCGGCACTAGTTATAATTGCGACATCGTTTGCTTTTAATGTTCCAACAGATGAATTTTTGTCAAATGGATTTTTTATTCCAATAGTCCAGTCGCTGCCATCCGGTTTTTTGCCAATCAGCTGAATGTTGCCGCCAAGATCAAGCAGCGCTGATTTTATTCCAAATTCCCGCATTTTTTTTGCGGCTTCATCACCGGCAAAGCCTTTTCCAATTCCGCCGAGGTCGAAAGCCATTCCGGGTTCCATGTAGACATCTGAGGCTTCTATCCTGACTTTTTTCCAATCGCACAATAAAAGTTTTTCAGCTATCTCTTGTGCAGGCGGAATTCTGTATTGCTTTTTTGTAAAACCCCATGCAGAAGAGACTGGGTAAAGGCAAGGGTTGAACGCTCCGTCTGATTTTTCAGCCATATCAAGCGCCGTTTTAATCAAATCGAGAGCTTCTACTTTTATTTTTACCGGAAAAGTTTTTGAATTATTTAATTTATAGATTTCGCTTTCCGGTTTAGTGACGGAAATGAGTTTTTCAAGCTCTCCGATATATTTTTGTGCAGCGGCATTTGCCTCTTTTGCTTTCTCTCCGTATGCCTGAACTTTCATAAAAGTGTTCATAGATTCAAAATACGTTTCCGATTTTTTTGTACACGAAGTCATCATAAAAAACAAAATATTCAAAGTTATAAAAAGTGTCTTTTTCATATAAACCGATTATATCAAAATCAACTTTATATTAACAATATATCGTTGCATATCTTTAATTTACAATGTCAATATAAAAATGTATAATGCCTTTTATGAAAATTCGTACTTTTAAGGGTGGCATTCATCCAAAAGAATACAAAGAAATGAGCAACTCTTGTCCTATTGTTTCCGCATTTCCGTCGACTAAAACTGTCACGATCCCAGTCACTATGGGCGGCGCTCCAAATTCTCCGCTTGTAAATATAGGGGATCTTGTTGCACGTGGTCAGATTATCGCTGATGGCGACAAGTTGATGAATTGTCCTGTTCATTCTTCAGTCTCTGGAAAAGTAAAGAAAATTCAAAATTGCGTTGTTACGGGAAACTCAGAGGTTTTGTGCATAATTATAGAATCAGATGATGATGGCAGAACAGAATATATGCCTGTCCTCGACCCTTTTAAATGTACAAAAGAAGAGGCTATAAAGCGCATTCGCGATGCAGGTATTGTAGGCATGGGAGGCGCATCTTTTCCGGCTCATGTAAAGCTGAATCCGCCACATGATAAAAAAATCGAATATGTCCTTGTAAATGCTGCCGAATGTGAACCTTATTTAACTTGCGATGAACGCACAATGCAGGAAAATCATTCAAAGCTGATAGATGGTCTTGCGATAATTCTTCAAATTGTAGATGAAACTGCAAAAGGAATCGTTGTGCTTGAAGACAATAAACTCTATATCAAACAGATTCTCGAAAAAGAAATATCGGATAGAAAACTTCAGGATAGGCTTTCTGTCTGTCTTGTAAAGACAAAATATCCGCAAGGTTCTGAAAAGTTTATCGTAAAAGCTGCTGTTGATCGTGAAATTCCAAGCGGAAAACTCCCTGCCGATATCGGTTGTGTAATCAGCAATGTTGGGACTGTTTGCGCAATCAGTGAAGCATTTAGGGAAGGTAAGCCGTTGATAGACCGGTCTCTTACAATATCCGGAAATGCTGTTGTAAAGCCGTGCAACCTTCGTGTTCCGATCGGCACTCTTGTCAGCGACCTTACTCCTGAATTTTTCTCATTAAAAGAGGGCGAAATTGCAAAGATAATTTCCGGCGGTCCTATGATGGGATTTGCGATGTCTACAATGTCGTTTCCAATCGTAAAAGGAACTAGCGGTGTTACATTCCTGACTGAAAAAGAAACTTATGTCGGTGAAGAAGAGCAGTGTATTTCGTGTGGGCGCTGTATTTCAACATGTGCTATGCGATTTGCACCGGCGCTTATCATTCGGGAACTTAAATTGGGAAATTATGAAAAAGCAAAAAGATTTGGGCTTATGGACTGCATCGAATGTGGATGCTGTGCATTTGTCTGCCCTGCACATATAAATATTGTCCAGCGTGTTCGACTTGCCAAGGGTGTTGTGCGTCAGCAGATGGCGGAAGAACGGCTGAAAGCTGCAAAAGCTGCAAAAGAATCATCGAAGGAGGCAAAATAATGGGCGATTTACATCTTTCCTCTAGTCCTCATTTTTCTTTTAAATTAAAAACTCAATACATAATGGCAGCCGTTATTATTGCTCTTTTGCCAGAGTGCGTCGCAGGAATTGTGTTTTTTGGCTGGCGTGCTGCGGTTACGATTTTTGTCAGCGTTGTTAGCTGTGTTTTATTTGAATATCTTTTTCAAAGAGCAACACATCAAAAAATTTTAATAAGAAATCTCTCTGCATGCGTAACAGGGATTATGCTTGCTTTGGTCTGCCCACCATCAGTTCCTTTTTGGACAGTGATTATCGGCTCCGCTGTAGCTATGATTTTTGCGAAAGGTGTTTTTGGGGGAATCGGTTCTAACGTATTTAATCCGGCTCTCACCGGGCGCGCTGTTATGTTTATAAGTTTTCCTTCTGCAATGGGAGCAAAATGGCTTGCCCCTCACACAGCTAGCGCTGTAGATGCAATTTCATCAGCAACAGTTTTGAGCGGTTTAAAATCTGGTGCAGTCGATTCAATAGATTATTTACAATATTTTCTTGGAAACAAAGCCGGCTGTATCGGAGAGACATCTGTTTTGCTTATCTGCATTTCGTTTTGTTTTCTCTTGGTGTGCAGGATAATTGACTGGCGTGCACCTTTTGGAATGGTTTTTACTGTCATCGTGTGCGCTTTTTTTGCAGGAATTTCAAACGGCATTATTTCTGCATTTGATGAAATATTAAAAAATCTTCTAACAGGAGGAATTGCGTTTGGGGCATGCTTTATGGTGACAGACTACGCAACAACGCCTCTTACAAAAACAGGCAGGCTTGTCTTTGGAGCAGGATGCGGCTTAATAACTTTTCTTATCCGTAAATTCGGCGGCTATCCTGAAGGAGTTATGTTCAGCATTCTGATTATGAATTCAATTGCCCCATTTTTAAATAACCTTACAGTGCGCAAATACGGTTACGGTAAAGTTGTAAAAAAAGGAGGAACAAGATGAGCCTTAAAAATTCAGGCATAGGAGAAATGCTCAGACTTGGGCTTATTCTGGTCTGTTATGCTGTCGTTTCGTGCGCAGTCCTTGCTGTTGTGAATAATTTTACCGCTCCAAAAATCGCTCAGAATCAGATTGATAAAGCAAATGAAGCTATGCGTCAAGTTTTTGAAAGTGCGGACAGTTTTGCACAAATCTCCGATTTTGAACCTGCTTCTACAAATGCGATTACAATAAGCGATTTTTATCTTGCCAAAAAAGACGGAAAAGTGATCGGCGGTGTTGCCCAAGTTTCAGGTCCAACTTATGATAAGGGAAAAATAATAGTCGGCATCGACACAAACGGAACAATCACGGGAATGCAAGTTCTTGAACTTTCAGATTCTCCGGGTTTTGGTCTAAAAGCAAATGATTCGACATTCAAACTTCCAAGCGGTAAAACTTTTTACGGTCAGTTCACAGGAAAATCTGCAATAAATGGATTTAAAGATGGCTCGAATTTTGATGCAATTTCAGGCGCTACAATCACGAGCAAGGGGCTTGGAGATATGGTTTCTGAAGGAACTCAATCTTTGATAAAGTACATGAAGGAGCACGACTATGAGTAACAAATTTAAAATCTTTACAAAAGGTTTCCTTGTGGAGAATCCTCTTCTTGTTCTGAATATCGGACTTTGCTCTTCTTTAGGTGTCACAACAAGCATTTTTAACGGACTTGGAATGGGAGTCAGCATGACGTTCGTTTTGATGATGAGTGAAATTGTCATCAGTATTTTTAAAAAACTTATTCCATCCGCGATTCGTCTTCCTGTTTTTATCATCATAATTGCGGCTTTTACTACAATTGTTCAGCTTGTTTTGCAGGCATATGTAGCTTCTCTTTACAATGCGCTTGGCGTTTTTTTACCGCTGATTGTTGTAAACTGTATCATCATGGGACGTGTAGAAGCATTTGCGTCTAAAAACAGCATAGGAGATTCAATTTTAGATGCACTTGGAATGGGAATAGGCTACACTATCGTTATGGTATCGATTTCTTTGTTCCGTGAACTTTTGGGCGCGGGGACTTTGCTCGCCGGCACATCGCTTAAAATTGAAGTTATCCCTGAATCTTACAGAATCGGATTATTCAACAGCGCTCCGGGCGGCTTTTTGGTTTTCGGTGTGATTGGCGCTGCTGTTCAATTTTACAACGCGCGTAAAACAAAAAAAAATAGATAAGGAGGCAGATTGATGGACATATTGATCGAGACACTCAAGATTTTCATAAAATCTGCTATCATAGATAACGTCGTATTCATTCAGTATTTGGCAATCTGTCCGTTTATTGGAATGACAAACGATTCGGAAAAAGCGACAGGAATGGGGCTTGCGACGACATTCGTAATCATTCTTGCAACAGCCGTTACGTGGCCTATCTATTATTTTGTTATGGTTCCGCTTGGGCTTCAATTTCTTCAAACCTTATTATTTATTTTAGTGATTGCGTCTTTAGTGCAGCTCGTCGAATTTTTCCTTAAAAAAATGGTTCCGGGACTGTACAGTGCGATGGGCGTTTATCTCGCTTTGATTACGACTAACTGTGCTGTGCTCGGAGTGACTATCAATTGTATAAATAAAAATTACAATTACGGGCAGAGTCTTGTTTACGCATTTGGCTCAGCATTCGGATTTTTAATCAGTATGGTAATCATGAGCGGTGTCCGCAGCCGCATTAAAATCGCAAAGATTCCACAGAGTTTTAAAGGAACTCCTGTCTTATTTATTGCAGCCTCGCTTTTGAGCTTGGCATTTCTCGGCTTCAAGGGATTGATAAAATAGGTAGCAAAATGAATACAATAATTTATACAATTATTTGTGCAGTCGTAATCGCTTTTGTTCTCGGAGTCTTGCTCGGTCTTTTTAAAAAGATTTTCCACGTAGATACGGACCCGAAAGTTGACAGAGTTCGTGAAGTTTTGTCGGGAGCTAACTGCGGAGGCTGCGGGCTTGCAGGTTGCGACGCTTTTGCCCGCGCCGTAGTTAAAGGTGATGTTCCTGCAAGTGGATGTGTTGCCGGCGGTGCTTCATGTGCAGAAAAAGTCGCAAAAATACTTGGAACTGCCGGTGTGGAAGTAAAACCTAAAATCATTTTTCTTGCCTGCCACGGCACAAAAGAGTGCGCTTTGTCTAAAGGTGAGTACCATGGACTTCAGACATGTAAAGGTGCGAACCTTGTCATGAATGGTACAAAAAAATGTGCCTTTGGATGTATTGGGCTTGCCGACTGTGTAAAAGTTTGCCCATTCGATGCGCTGCACATGAGTGAAGACGGTATTCCTGTCGTAGATAAATCTAAATGTACAGGATGTGGAAAATGCGCAAAGGCGTGTCCAAAAAATCTTTTCAGGCTTATTGACGCCGATACTAAAGGTGCAATTGCGCGTTGTTCATGTTATTCAGACAACAAACCTCAGATCCGTAAAGATTGTTCTGCCGGATGTTTTAAGTGCGGCATGTGCGTCCGAAAATGTCCAGAAAATGCAATCGATCTTTCAAGCGGTATTCCGATTATTGACTACTCAAAATGCACAAGCTGCGGAGAATGTGTAAAAGCTTGTGTTGACAAGGTTTTAGTACTTCTCTAATTGAGTCTGTAAATTGATTAGATAGGTATGTTAAATATTGTTATCCATAAAAAAGGAGGAAAATTTTATGGAAAAGTTTTTCAAACTTAAGGAGAACGGGACTACTGTAAAAACAGAGATTGTTGCCGGTCTTACAACTTTTATGACAATGGCTTATATCATTGCCTTAAACCCAAATCTTCTTACAGGTTTTAGCCAGAATGGTGGCAAGGGGTTATGGAACGGTATTTTCCTTGCCACATGTATCGCTTCGGCAATCGGTATGTTTGTAATGGCATTTCTTGCTAACAAACCTTTTGCAATGGCTCCTGGCATGGGTTTAAATAGCTTTTTTGCCTTTGTTACAGCACAGATTGTGTCGATTACAGGTCTTTCATATACAGAATCATTTCAGACTGGTCTTGTGATAATCCTTATTGAAGGTATTATTTTTGTTCTTCTTTCTGTTTTGAATATCCGCGATAAAATTGTAAATGCAATACCACTTGGCGTTCGACTTGGAATTGGACCTGCAATTGGTCTTATGCTTATGAATATCGGGCTTGGTTCTAATTGCGGAATATATTCTGATAAAGGCGGTCCGTTCTTTGTTTTGAGAGATTTCTTTGGAGCTTTGACTGCCGGATTTGCAAAAATTTCAATGGGTTCCGGCTACAGTATGATGGTTTTGACAGTGATAACAATGTTTGTGGGCTTGTTCACAATCATCATCCTTTCTCGTTATAAAATAAAAGGAAGTGTAATTATTGGAATGCTCGTTGCGTCTATCATCTACTGGGTCGGTGAGATTGTTTTTTTCCACACAAATCCGTTTGCAAGCCTTTCTAGCGCATCTTGGGTTCCGCAGTTTAAAGACATGGCTGAAAACACATTGTTCAAAATCAACTTCAAAGGCGCAGCTCAGATCGGTTGGTTTACAATCATCACTTTGATTGTTACTTTCTGTATCATAGATATGTTTGATACAATTGGAACTTTGGTCGGAACTGCTTCAAAAGCTAATATGCTTGATAAAGATGGCAACATGCCAAACATGAAAGAAGCTTTATTTGCCGACGCTGTTGGTACAGTTGCCGGTGCATGTACAGGAACTTCAACAGTGACTACATTCGTTGAATCTGCATCTGGTGTTGAAGCTGGTGGACGTACAGGTCTTACTGCTTTGACTACGGGAATTATCTTCCTTCTTTGTATGTTTATTGCACCAATCGCGGCAATCATTCCGGCTGCTGCAACTTCTTCTGCGTTAATTTACGTCGGTATTTTAATGCTGAGCGGTTTGAAAAACATTGATTTTAATGATATTACACAGACAGCACCTGTGTTCATCATGCTTCTTGCAATGCCTGTTTCAGGTTCTATCGGACACGGAATTGGGCTTGCTTTGATCACATATACTGTAATCAAACTGTTTACAGGAAAAGCAAAAGATGTATCTATCCTTACATTTATTCTTTCTGTGATTTTCTTGGTAAAATTCTTTTTAGTCGCTTAGGTTTTATAAAATAGGTGAAAATAAGAAAAGCGGTTCAGAAAACTTTGAACCGCTTTTTTTTATTATTTAATCTGCTTGAAAAATTTATTTAATTTCTATTTATTGAACAAAGCTTTTTCCGCTTCATCGACATTGAACTGATAGCTTTTAGAAAGAGAGCCTGCAATCAGTTTTACTTTTGCAGTTCCGTCGTCATTTAATACTATTTTACATTCTGTCTCTTTATCTGCAAATGTGCGAAACATATCTGCAATAGATTTTTTATCGATTTCAATTGCCATAAGTCCATTTTCAAACATATTTTGTCTGAATGATTTAGCAAAAGTGGGAGCAACAACTGTATTGATGCCGTTCACTTCTAACGCCCATGGAGCATTTTTTCTTTCAGAACCGCAGCCAAAGTTTTCACGTGTGATTATAACTTTTACTCCTGCAACATCAGTTGCCGGGTTAAAACCTTCAATTTTAAGATTCTGAAAAAGGTAAGTTTCCAGTTCCTGTTTTGGAAGTTCCTCCAAATATTTTGCTTCAATAATTTCGTCAGTGTTTATATCTGAGCGATCCAGAAACAGCACAGAGCCGCCAAATGTTTTCATTTTTATTATTACTCCCTAAATTGTAGTGATATTGAAAATTATATCATCTTTTACTTCAAAAGTGTACATAAAAATACCTTGAAGTTATATTCAAAATATCTTGTCGCACAAAAAATCAGGAAAACAAAAAATTGTTGTAACTGGAGGCTTTTTCTGTTATCATTTGAAGAAACATCTTTTTATGACAGGAACAGTTATGAGCGACGAAATTCAGTACACAGATATAAATAAAAGTTATGAAGCCGCAATCGAACGCAGCAAAAAACTTGAAGAGGATTTGATCAAAAATCCTAAAAAATATAGAGTTCTCACAGGAGACCGTCCTACAGGTCGTCTACATATCGGTCATTATTTTGGCTCACTGCAAAATCGTGTAAGACTTGCAAAACTAGGCGTTCCAACTATGATTTTGATTGCAGATTATCAAGTTCTGACAGACCACGATGCATTTGACAAAATCAGTCAAAATACAAAACAACTTGTAATAGATTATCTTGCTGCCGGAATTGACGTTGAAAAACAGGATGTAATCATATATCCGCACAGTTATGTGCCTGAAGCAAACCAGCTTATGATTCCTTTTTTGACATTGGTTTCAAATGCGGAATTGAGCCGAAACCCAACTGTAAAAGAAGAGATTCTGTCGGCAGGGCTCACAAATGTCAATGCGGGAATGTATACGTATCCTGTTCATCAAGCTGTAGATATTCTTTTTTGCAAAGGTAATGTTGTTCCGGCAGGTAAAGACCAGCTTCCTCATATTGAAATGACTCGCACAATTGCAAACCGTTTTAACAAAAAATTCTGCACTGACGTCGGAAAAGAGTCTGTGTTTCCGCTGCCTGAAGTTTTGCTATCTAAAACTCCTATGATTATGGGGCTTGACGGTTCTCAGAAAATGTCTAAATCGCGAAATAACACAATCATGCTCTGCGCCACAGAAGATGAAACCGCAAAAGTGATTAAAAAAGCAAAAACCGATCAGGAACGTTTTATAACTTATGATCCTGTAAACAGGCCGGAAGTTGCAAATCTTTTGACTTTGATTTCCCTTTGCACCGGAGAATCTCCTGAAAAAATTGCAGAGAGAATCGGCGACGGTGGAGGGGGAATGCTCAAAAATACTTTGACTGAAGCGTTGAATGAAAATCTCCGTCCTCTTCGCACAAAACGTGCTCAACTTGAAAAAGAACCTGAATATATAAGAAAAGTTCTTACAGACGGCGCCGCAAAGGCAAGAGAGATCGCTCAAAAGACTCTTGAAGAAGTCCGCGAACGAATGAATATGGTCATATGATATTGATTTTCTAAAGCAGGCTGACTGGGTCAACATCGTATTCTATGTAGACTTTATTGTCGTGTCTGTAATCGAATAATAATTTTCTTGCGGCTGATTGCAACGGTACAATTGACGTTCCTTTTAGTAAAATCTGATACCGCCACGACGAATTGATTTTTTCAATCGGACATTGAGCAGGTCCAATCAGTTCCATTCCTTTTGGTGCGTTCTGCTTTAATATTTTAACTGCATCATACGCTGTATCTTCTGCGGCTGTTTTGTTATAGCTTCTAAAAACAATTCTCAAAAGCCTTGTAAAAGGTGGAAAGTCTAAGATATCGCGCTGATTTATTTCGTAATCGTAAAAATCGCTGATTCTGTTTGTGCATGCGTATAAAACAGGTTCACGAGTTGGGCTGTAAGTTTGGACAATCACTTTCCCGTCAGGAAAATAACGTCCCGCTCGTCCGGCAACTTGTGTGATCAACGAAAATGTCCTCTCTCCTGCGCGAAAGTCAGGCATGTGAAGTCCGGCATCCGCCATGATAACGCCGACAAGCTGAAGATTTGGAAAATTTAACCCTTTTGCGACCATCTGCGTTCCAAGCATTATATCGTATTTTCCATCTCTAAAATCATCTAAATATGCAAGAAGTTCTTTTTTATTTTTTACTGTATCTGTATCTATGCGGATAATTTTTGCATTTGGAAATTTTGAACGTGTTTCCGCTTCTATAAATTCCGTCCCGAAACCGCTCGTCCCGATATCAATTGAGCCGCATTTTGGGCAGCTAGAAGGAGGATGAATTGACCATCCGCAGTAATGACATTTGAGTTTGTTTTCATTTTTGTGATACGTCATAGGAACTGAACAGTTTTTGCAGACGATTTCATAGCCACAAGTATTGCACCTAAAAAAATGTGTAAAACCTCTGCGATTTAAAAATAAAATAACTTGATGTTTTTCGTCGAGAGTTTTTTTTATCTGCTGCTCAAGAGGCTTTGAAATACAGCCGCCGTTTTGATAAATATTCAAATCGATGCATGAAATTTTTGGCAGCTCTCCGCCTGCGAGCCGTTTTGAAAGTGTGTGGCGTAAAATTGTCCCTTTTTGTATTCCATACCACGCTTCAACAGAAGGAGTCGCACTTCCCATCACAAGTTTTATTTTGAGAGATGAACATCTGTGCATTGCAACTTGGCGTGCATGATATCGCGGGTTGTTCCCTGATTTATATGAGCCGTCGTGTTCTTCATCTATTATTATAAGTCCGAGCTCAGGAACAGGCGCAAAAATCGCTGAACGAGTGCCGATTATAACACGTGCTTCTTTGTGCATAATTCTGTGCCATTCACAAAGTCTTTGAGAAGGGGTTAGCCCCGAATGAATGATTGCGGCCGTGTTTCCAAATCTTTCTGAAACAACTTTTATAACTTGACCTGTCAGCCCGATTTCAGGCACAAGATATATTATCCCTTTTCCTTTTTGGAGCATTTTTTCTGCAAGAGAAAGAAAAACCTCTGTTTTCCCAGTTCCTGTCCCTCCGTAGATGTAGTGGAACAAAGAAGATGATGTAGGCGAACTCAAAATATCATCGACAGCTTTTTGTTGTTCGTCTGAAAGATTGTTTTTTGTTGAGGAGGTGATTTCATCTTCAAATGAAAATCCTCCTGCATTTGATTCTCTTCGTCCACTCGGGAGCATTGAAAAAATAGCTTCTCCGAAAGCACAAAGATAATAATGGCTTATCCATTTTGCCATCTCTATCAATTCGGTTCCGAAAAGAGGTTCCTTATCTATAACACGTTTTATCGGTCTTATTTTTGATTCATCGACAGGACAATTTTTAGGAATCTTATCTAAAATGTTTATGATAAAACCTTCCGTCCTTTTGTTGCCGAACATTATTTCTGCACGTTTGCCGATTTCCGGCACAAATTCCGGTTTTTCATTTTCAGGAGGAACATAAGAATATGTAAACCCTTGATTGATTGGGAGGTTAAGGATTATCTCTAAATATTTCATGTCGACTGTTTTAATATTTGATATATTTTTTCATTCGCCAAACTCATCTCACTTTACACAGAATTTGCTTTCATTTCACTTAATTTCGATTTGAATTTCTTTAAATCTTCCCATGCAGGTCTTTTTAACTCCTGATTTCTGAGCAAAGCACTCGGGTGATATGTTACCATGACAGGGATTCCTTTATAATCAAAAAACTGTCCGTGAGAAGCTGTAACTGAGATTTTTTGCTCGATCAGTTTTTCAATTGCAACCTTGCCCATGCACAAGATCATTTTTGGTTTCAGTATGCTTATTTGAGCCTCAAGAAAAGAAAAACAGACAGACTGTTCATCCGGGAAAGGGTTTCTGTTTTCAGGAGGACGGCATTTTACGATATTTGCAATAAAACAGTTAGTTTTTCTGTCAAGTTGAATTGCATCGAGCATTTTATCCAAAAGCATTCCTGCTTTTCCTACAAACGGACGTCCTTGCATATCTTCATCATATCCGGGAGCTTCTCCTATGACAATGACGTCAGGATTTGGTACACCTTCTCCGGGTACGACGTTGTTTCGTGTACGCGCTAGACCGCATCGTGTGCATCTCATGATTTTTGCAGAAAGTTCTCTTAAAGTCGTGTCATCAGTAGGAGAGAAAATTTTGTCACAGATAGTATTTTTTATTTTGTCTTCTTCAAAAATCATCTCATTTTGAAATTCTTTGCGTGTATACCCACATAAAAATGCATCTGCTGTTTTGAGAAGACTGTAAATCAACTTTTTTTCTTGAGCGTTCATAGCGTCTTCCCGATTCTACACAGTTTTTTTTGTTGGCGCGCAGTATACGCTGAGTTTGATTATTTCGCGTTCTTTGTAAGCTTTATCTATCAATTGCTCAACTTCGAGAGAGCTGTATATTTTTTCTGCCTCTTCAGATGTCGCACGCAAAACAGGATGGCGCGGGCTGAAAAGCACACAGCAGTCTTCGTATGGTAAAATTGATATATCATAAGTGCCGATAAAATATGAATCCCTTATTATCTCTTCTTTATCCATGCCGCACAGCGGACGGAGAAGGGGAAATTCTGCAAAATGTTCTGTAACTGTCATGTTTTCAATCGTCTGACTTGCAACCTGCCCGACGCTTTCACCAGTGATTATGCATTTTGCGTTGCATCTGCGCGCAAGACGATTTGCAAGCTTCATCATGCAGACTCGCAGCATCAAAGTTGACCAGCTGTCTGGAGCTCTTTCTTTAATCCTCATCTGAACTTCTGTGAACGGGATTACGTTTAGATATGTCGTAATTCCGTAATATGCGAGTTTTTGAGCCAAATCGACTACTTTTTGTTTTGCTTCTTCTGAAGTATAAGGATAAGAATGAAAATAGCAGCATTCAATCTTCATTCCGCGGCGGAGCATTCTGTAACCTGCGACAGGTGAATCAAGACCGCCAGAGAGCAGCAAAAGTCCTTTTCCGCTTGACCCGACAGGAAGCCCTCTGCAACCGATATTTGAGTCGGCAAAAACAAATACGCGTTCACGAACTTCAACATACAAAATTGTGTCAGGTTTGTGAACATCGACTTTCATAATAGCTTCAACATCTCCAGCCGCTTCACAGCAAATCTGATAAGAATTGAGCGGAAAATTTTTATCTGAACGACGTGCATCGATTTTAAAAGTTTTGCAGCCGCGTTCAGCTTCTTTTTTAGCGATTTCAAATACAGTGCGGTTTATATCTTCAATAGTTTTTTCGCACACAGCAGCTTTTGCCCATCCCGTAATACCAATCAGATGAGAGAGCATAAACTCAACTCTCTGTGCAGCAGACTCATCGCAGTCGATGTAAAGACGTCCGGCACGCAAAGTTATATTGCATCCAAGCCCTTCAATGTATTTTGCAGCATTGTGTTTTAAAAGATTTTCAAATTCCTTGATATTTGACCCTTTAAGAGTGAGTTCTCCGATTTTTGCTAAATAAGTCATATTTTATATTATATATAAAAAAACAAGATGTTACAATTAACAATTAAAACTCGGCTTTTGCCCCAATAGAAAAATCTAATCCAATCCGATGTGCTTTCCCCTGAATATAATTGTAACTCCCTCCAATTCCAATCGAAACTGTAAAGTATTCCAAAAAACTCAAGTCTGTTGAATGTAGATATGAAAGTTTTCCGCTAAAGCGTGATGACACAGTTTTTGCTTCAAGATTCATCGTTTCATTTCTGGTGATTTTAAAATTTTTCTGCTGTTCTTGCGTTGTAAATAAAGCTGCGATTGCAGATATTATATTCGATTTTGATGGTCTTTTATAAACTAAAGTTGCGTGACTCGAAAAGTTTCCATCTGTTTCAAAAGCGGCATCAAAAGAAGAAAGAAGATTCGATTTATCTGTAATCATCAAAAAAAGCTGCGAATACACTGTTATCTGATAAGTTGTGTTTTCAATTTTATCTTCCGGGATTTTTATAATTCCGGTTATGCTCGAAAACAACTCATCCTGCTTAAACCATTTAAATGTTTTGTTTATGCTGTCCAAACCGAAATTGTTTACAGATGTATTTGAGAGCACGATTTTAAACTGATATGTGCTTGATGAAGATGAAATATTTTTGACATCTCTAATTACAGAAAGCGATGCGGATGATGGAACAAAAATGTCTGCATACGAATTGAATATTTTTCGTTTATATAAAAACTGATATTTTGTTGAATAATCTGCAAAGACTCTATCTTTCAACGATAAATCAAATAGTTCGAAAAAAGGAATAGAATCGTAAAGCGCCTTTCTTTCAATTTGCTTTTTTAAAACGCAATTTCCGTCAAAAATATATGAACCGCCGGGATTGACTTCCGTTTTTCCACCGGCATTTCTTAGAATAGAAAATTCAAAACTTTGAGAGTCAAACAAAAATGGCAATTTCAGATAAATCTTTGAATTATCTTTGATTGCAGCCTCTTTTGCAAAGTTATAAGTTCCATTTAAACCGTATTCCAAAACAGGTTTGAACCGGGCAAAAGGGAAGTCTCCAGAAATCGTTGTTGAAAAATCAACCACGCGATGATTTGCAGTATTTTCACCCGCAGAAAACTGAAGTCCGCTGAGTTTTAAAAAAGAATCAAAAATCTTATCATTTTTTATCTTTTGATTGACGTTTAATTTTGACAAAAAATTTATTCCAAGACTATCATTTTTAAAATCTAACGATATGATTCCTTCTGTATTTTGTTTTTTTGTAATGGAGTTATCTTCTGCAATCGACTTAAAATCTATTTTTAACGGAATGAGAATTGACAATTTTGAAAAATCAAAACTCACTTCATCATTTTTGCTGTAAAAACTTTCTTTTTTCAGATAACGAAAACTCTCTCCGGCTTTCATAAAACGAAAACGTTCGTTTTCAGATTTGATGTAATATCCTGCGTTTGAAAGTTCAGCCTTGTTAAAAGAAGCATCTGCTGAAATTTTTATTCCGGTCACAGTTATGCCACATTTTACATTTGAGTTGAGCTGAAATTCCTCATGTTTTAATGTCCCTGCTGTCTGATATGAGTTTACATCAAAATATGCGTCTTTAAAAATTTCAAAATCGCCGGTTTTTACAAAAGTTCCATCTTTTTTGTATTCAAGAGATGCGTAATTTTGCCCCAAAAAATAAACTTTAGAATTTGTGAACAAAAGGTTATCGATATAAAATGAGCCGTTTTTAATCAAATTTCCGTCAGAGAATGTGTCTATCAAAATTATCTGGCGAGACGGAACTTTATCGCGATTGATTTTTAGAGAAAATTCATCTTTAGTGAGTTTTGTTCCGTCAACAAAAACATCACTGTCATCTAGATTGACTTGAAGCGTATGATATGTAAGCGCTCCGTCTTTTTTTATGAGATTTTTTGTCGATTTTAATTCAACTTTAAGCGCATATTCAGAATTGTCTTCAAAATCATCTGAATAATTATCAAGTATAAAAGTCAGCGCTGGAGAAGCCTCTTCTAAAGCAAAATTAAATTCGACAGTTTTATACGATGAAAAATCTTGCTGTTCAAAATAAGAAATTGTTTTGATTTTTGTTTGACTTAAATCTTCTTTATTTACAGAGCTTGCCATGTTCCAGTTTATTTGGGTAGAACAGTTTTTTTCAATTGTTTTTTTTATTTGTAATTCGGATAATCTCGAAATTGCTCTTACGTTTATATTTTCGTCGTGCTCTGTAAAAATGTTTTGGACAATCGGCTTATAGGAAACAAAAGAAATTGTTCCGTCAGCTTTATCTATTGTGCTGTCAAAATCATCATCTGTTTTCACAATAAGGCGCGCATCATAAACACCTGTCAAAAGTGAGCGCTCTTTATCTGAAAGCGTAATTTTGAGCGTCTGAGGTTTGTTTTCTGTGAGATTTAATCCTAACCTTGACAATTCCCATTTTGGCAGCTTTTCAGAAACTGTAAAACTTTCGTCAGCAGCATCGACACCAACAATCAGAAAAACTTTCAGTTTTCCCACCGCAGTCCCGAACTCAATTTTTGGTGTAATTTCGATTTCCACTTCCGAACTGTTTTTCAAAAGCTCTCCGTTTTGAAGCTTGATATCTAAAAAAGATTCTTCGCCTGAATTTTTTAACGAAAAGCTGAGCGATTGAGATGAATTATAACCTTTTGGATAATATTTTTGAGGAACATTTTGTTTTTGAGCATTTACAATAAGTCCTTTTGTCGTATTTTCTTGATTTACAGAAACGGAAGATTTTTCAGAAATTTTTAGTTCCCCTGCAATTCCTTTTTTTTCAAAAGATATTCCAAAAGAAAAAGCCGCAAAACCTTTATGCATGTCATTTTGTAAAGAATATTTTGTGTTTATAGAAATTGGCCATCTGGCAGTAAAAGAAGCATCAAACAAAACAGAAGGTGTAAAAAATGTCTTAAACCCAAGCCCTGTTGCCAAAGCTCCTCTTGAAAAATCTGAGGAATCTTCCTGCCACGTTATATAGATTTTATCTGTTGCAGAAACTGAGACTGGCAGCTCTACAACGCCTGTTTCTTGATTGAATGAACAACCTGCCACAAGCGTTCCGTTTATGTAAACAGAAACCGAATTTGGAACTGCGGAAGTGGCAATTTGAATATTTTTTACAGGCTGATATTTTCGCACGACGATTTTTATGTCAGAGCTTTCCGCCAGATTTAAATATATCTCCGGCGCATATCTTACAAAAGGATGACTCTCCAAAGATTCGTCATTTACAATTTTTGCATACATGTGCTTTTCATTAAATAAATCTTCAAAAATCGATGTATATGATTCGTCTCCGACGCTTGCTGAAAAATTATTAAGCTTTTTTTCGTTTTTTGAAGAAATTACAAAGATGTCTCCCTCAGATTTTAGTCCGCAATCGTAAGAACTTGAAAAAATGTACGGGCAAAATCCTTTTGAACTTTGAATCACAAGCGCTGTCTTTCCTTCAATTTGGCACGATTGCGTACACGAAAAATCATCTAATCTGTAATTTTTCCCGGAGCTGTCAAACGCTTTTTGAATCTTTCCTAAAAAACTTGAATTATCTGAATAGCTTCCCGAATCGGAAATAATTTTTGAGACATTTGCGTCATTTTTGAAAGTCAGCAAAATCTGAGGAATCTTTCCTTTGCTTTTTCCGCCGCCGGCTCTTTCAGAGATAAAAAGCCTTTGTTTTTTTGCTAAAACAGCGTATTCTCCGGAAGATAGTTTTTTGTATTTTTTACCGTAATTGTCGGAGTACGTCCCTGATTTATTTTCTACATAGACATCGAGTATGTCAAAAACGGCTTGTTCCGACTCTTTTGGAAAATAAAATTCATTTCCATACAAAAAATCAGCAGGCGAGAGCTTTGTATCTGAAACGCTGTTCATCCCATAAAATGTTGCGCTTTTAGTCGATGTCATATCGTATCTGATTAAAAAATCTGCTTTCCAACTGTTTTCCGTTCCGCCGATATTCAAAGAAATCCCCGGAGATTGATTATTTCCACCTTTTAATGAATATCCGAACATTTCGGAAGAATAACCTGAAGGCATTGTAATTCCTCTGTTTGAAACTCTAAACGACTTTACAAGACCGTTTCCGATATATCCCATCGCAATCGTATTTTTTGTAAATTCATCTGCAAAATCCGATTCGAAATACCAGCGATTGTTCAACATCGCCCATGTGTAGAGTTCTACATCTTGTCTAAAAACTGCGGATGAAGGAGCTATAACAAAATTTGTGCCGGCTCCGAAAGAAGAATCAATGCTGTATAAAAATGCGCCTTTCCAATGTCCGTGCACTAAAAAATCTACGTTATTTTTATCATCGATTGCCCAATTAAAAAGAGAGTCGGGTGCTTCTTTAAAAGTTTGCGGAGTATAAAAAGTGTCGGGAAGTGCAGCACCGGCTCCATTTTCCTGAACTTTTTTTTCAGCCTTAAAATCTTCAGACTGTAAATTGTTCTTCAATCCGCCTGATATTCCAATCAAAAAACACAAAAAGAAGCATTTAAAAGTCCTTGCTTTTCTGATTTTGATTTCAGGATGCTTTTTTGAAAGGTTTAAGATTGCCTGTTCAACTTTATGTTTTTTTTCGTCATTGTTTGGAAAAAGTTCCTGCTGCTCAGGTTTTGAATCTTTTACGACGTTTTCAAATCCGACGCCAAGAAGTCTGATTCCTCGTCCAATCTGGTATTTTTTTTCAAACAGCCGTTTTACGATTTCAAAATAAGAATCGAGCGTCATTATGTTTCTGTCAGAAGTTTCTTGAATCGAGCATGTCGAAAAATCGTCATAGCGTATTTTTACAAAAGCTGTTGGCGAGTACGATTCATGCTTCATCAGCCTGAAAAAAACACTTTGTGAGAGTTCAAGGAGTTCCGTCTCGATTAAATAGACATCTGTAAGGTCGTAAGGAAAAGTAGTTTCGGAACTTATAGAGTGATTTTTCGTTTCCCTGTCAAAAGATGAAGTTTCAGTCCCACGCACAACATTGTACAAAAATGTTGCCATATTTTTCCCGAATAAAAACTCAAGTATTGTGTAATCTTTTTCGTATATATCACGAGTCGTCCTCATTCCCTTTGAATGAATCAATTCAATAGATTTTTTCCCAAGCCCCCAAACTTTGTTCAGAGGAAGATTGAGAATAAAAGCTTTTTCATCTCCGCGTTTAATGTGATAAAATCCATCAGGTTTCGAAAATCCTGATGCAATTTTTGCAAGATATTTTGTTGTCGCAAGACCTACGGAGACTGTCAGCCCTGTCTCATTTTTTACACGTGTTTTTATGTCGATTGCGGTTTTCTCCGGTGGTCCGAACAATTTTTCAGTACCTGTCAAATCTATAAAAGCTTCATCTATAGATATCTGTTTTACATCAGGAGAATAATCGCGGAAGATATTCATGATTTTGTAAGACATCTCTGAATAGCGCTCCATCCTGACACGGACAAATATCCCGTTTGGACACAGTTTGTAAGCCTGAAAAGTCGGCATCGCAGAATGAACACCGTATTTTCTCGCCTCGTAAGACGCCGTTGAAACAACACTCCGCCTGTCTTCCGGTTTGCCGCCAACAATCAGCGGTTTACCTCTATATTCCGGATGATCAAGTTGTTCAACAGAAGCAAAAAAAGCGTCGAGGTCGACATGCAAATACCAATGCTCAACTTCTGCCATCAAAAAGCTCCGGTCGTGATAGATTTGCTTTGGAGATTGTAATTCTGTTCTCGATTTTCAGAATCACCAGACTTGTATATGACAGAAACTGTAATTATAGATGGTGTCTTAGTTGTTCCGTAGCTGAATGACATGTTTTTGGGAGGATTGTTCGGTATTGTAAATGCAACAAAGCCGTTTGAAGCGATTGTGTAATCATTGTCTGTATAGAGAATCGGGTTGTTCCTGTCTGTCTTAATCTGAACTTCACACATTTCAACATCGTCTTTTAGATTTATAAAAATAGTTCTGATTGTATCGTCAAAAATCTGTTTGTCGCTGTATGAAAGAATTATAAAATCTTTCGCATCATTTTTCATTGCGATTTGAACAGGAGGTTTTAGCTTTGCGCTGAACGTGTTTGCCTGAACAATCAAAAAAGAAACAGTAAATATTGTAAAAATCACAAAAAATACGGAAACAGATATCACTGTTTTTCTTGTATTGTTAAAATAGATTTTCAGGGAAGTTAAAATTCTAAAATATATAAGCATTGAAGGATAAAAAACAAGAGGAAGAATTATAAACGTAGTTTTGCTGCTGAATACATATCTGGAAAGCAGAGAAATATCGCAGTCAGAGAACAAAGTGCTTATATAAGGATAGAACGGCAACATCATTAAAGCAAAGATAACTATGTGGATAAAGTTATCCTTTAATGTAATTGCAAGAATAGAAAAAAAACATATAACAATAAAAATCGGGCAGAGCGAAATATCAAAAAGTATAAACAACGACTGATTTATAAAACAGCTGAATACGAGCAGATAATCAATAGACTTTTCTTCATATTTGTAATTCAACAGTAAAATCAAAGCGTAAAAAGCGGAGATAAAGAAAAAAACTGTTACCAATTGTACAGAAAGCAACGTAAATATTTTCCCGATATCTGATGAGCTATAAAAGAAAAATTGATATAAAACTTTTCCTAAAATGAAAGAAAAAATACTTATAAAAAAAGTTCCCGGTACAAGATACCAGATATTTTTGATTGTATTCCACGCACGTTTTTGAAGATGTCTGTTTACGAAAAAAAATAAAAAAATGAAACATACCCAAAAGAAAATAATTACGATTATAATCCTGAGGAGGTTTATCTCTGATAATTTAAAATATCGCCTGAAAAGCCTTATCATGACAAAGTGGAAATCCCAAACTCTATCTGGCGTTTGTGAATATTTTTCTACAGATTGTGAAACAACATTCAAAGCAATCTCTTTATTTTCTTTGCTGTCTTTAAGATTTAATTTAATTGCAGGAATCTCTTTGTCAAAAAATCGTGAAAGACATTTATCCTCAAAAAAATTAAAACTTGAAAGCTGGCTCAAAACTACCGTTGGAATTTTATTGTCGATGTTTTGTTCTGTGTATATATTGTACGAGTTTTGAATAAGCCATGAAGGTGAAGTGATTTTATCGCTCTTTGTTATCACCGAATTTTCTTCGTTCATCAAATCGATGATGATTGCAGAGAAATCTTCATTCGTGTTTATTGAGTCAAGGTAAACTTGCGTTCCAAAAATCATGCCTTGTTTTGAAAAAATCTGTTTTTCGCCGTATGCAAAAAGAATGCTTATATTAAACTGATATTTTGAATCTTTTATTTTTGTGATTGAATCGGAAATAACATTCTCATTGCCCAAAACATCTTCCTGAAAAAATACGAGGATAAGATTTTTCGATGCTTTTTCTTCTGAATCTATGTTTACAACGACGTTGAATGGAAAAGTATTCTCTCCTGTTGAAAGAAGATTTTGTTTTATCGGATTAAAATTTTCTTTTTGAAGATATGAAAAAACGGAATTACAGAGGTCAATTCCTTCTGCATAAATAGGAGAGAAGAGTAGCAAAATCAATAGTATTATAAACGATAAAAACTTTTTGATTTCCATAATCGACAGTTTATATTTTTTATAGTTTACAATGCAAGTCCTATCGTGTATAATCGTAAATGAATTAGATAAAGTTTTGTTTGTGGGAATTATGGGATCTGATAAAAAATTCATGTTAGAGCTTCCTCTAAAAGTCATACTGACAGAAGACGGCGCATCCAATTTTATAAGTCATAACAAAAAACTCTTACGTTTCCGCTTAGCAGATAATGTAGAAGAATATGGAATATCTATGGAGAAATTTTCTCCGCAATCTATTCAGAACATGATTCTTTTGGATTACATTTCTAAAATTGAAATTTCCATGTCCGAATTTGTTTCTTCGCGGCAGGAAGTTATGGATCTCTCTAAAGTAATAGTTTATTCGTTGCTCTACAAACAATTTGACCGCGATGTCTATTCTGCATTGATTCAATGCAATTGTGTCCGAAAGCATAACAGGGCTAATCCGTCGCATCTCATCGATGAACGTACAAAAATGTCTGAGCGTCAGCTTCGGACAATCTTGATGAATAAAGAATCTATAATTCAAAACACAAGGCGTCAGATTCTTGACCCGATCTGGAAATCTATAATGACAAACAAAGACTATTCATCAGAAGAAAAAAATATCTATATCCTTATGTCAGAGAAGTTTATGAATCGACTTGGTCTTATGAACTGGTACATCATCACTCTGTTTGCAAAAAATGAAGGTGCAGCAGAGATGCATGTTGCGATTCGTAATCTTTTAAGCTCTTACATGGATAAATCAAAAGTTGCCGAATATATATCCGTAATGGTCATGGAACTCGCATTGAACAATGAAAATACAAATATCAGAAAAGAAGCGAGAAACATGTATCACGGGATTGATGATATAGATTCTCTGATTTTTGATCCTGAAGTTCGTGCAAAGATTGTTCAGGAGTTGCAGCGAAAACACGAGCTTGTTTTTGTCTCATGGAAACTCGGAGGAGGTTCATCTTCTATCGGTAAACAGGGACGACTTTCGATAACGCTTTACAACAAAGACGATGAATTCCAAGAAGTAAAGGAAAATATCGAATCGGCTAAATCTTCAAATACAAATAAAAAATCATTGATTGACTTTTATCGTGAATTGCCGGAAGGTCAGGAAGGTACAGACCTTGGTGTATACTATCTTTCTTATCTTGATGATGCCTGCAAAAAAGTAAACGTAAAATTTGAATCTCTTGTAAATCAATTCTCCGCAAGCGATTTAACTGTCATCAATTTGAATTTCAATTTCTGATTTTATGAATTGTTTTATAAAAAAAATCAAGTTTTTTATACATGCATCATTTTTTCTACCAGTATCGTTGCTCATTATTCAATTTTTTCTTTTAAGCTGCTCAAATGTTGCTCCAGAACTTGAGCAATCGGATTATTCTGTCATCTTTGATTACAAAAATGAAAATATCCCCCCCGATGTTCGGCTTGCAATTTTTATGGAATCAAAATCCGATGTCAGGCGTTTTTCCCGCATTAAAATAAAATCTCTCGAGACAGGTTTTATCTGGGATTTTGACAATATTGAAATGGTTTTAGAATCTGATGGCGGCTCCCAATGGGCAGGAAATACAAACCTAAAAGCTCCGGAAAATGAAGTTATTCCAACTGGAAAATATGAAGTCACCTATTACAATGCAGATGAAAAATACGTTTCTTCGTCAATAGAAGTTGAATATGACACAAGTTTTTATGATATAAAAGCAACTGAAATTGAAAAAATTATGAAAGAAAATGGCGGAATTCTAAAGATAGCCATATACAATAAAGAAAAGCTGATGATATATTTCGGTGAAAAAACTGAGGAATTTCAAACTGATAACAGCATCAAAAATGCTTATGTCGACGCTGATTATTATAAAGATGTTTGGAACTCTAAAAACAGCAATGTTATTTTTATAATGCCGGAAATAAAAGTTATGCCTGAAATTAAGCCTGCAGATGATTGAGATTGAATATAGCAAGGAAAAATGATGAACATAGATACAAACATTGAAAAGACAACTGACTCTGACAATCCGCCAGAATCAGTTCCCTCGAGTAATTTAGATAGCGAAATCCCAATAGAATATAAAAGGGAAATCAAAACTTATGTGTTGCGTGCAGGTCGCATGACTACAGCACAAGAAAAAGCATACAATGAACTTTCACCACAATGGTGTATCCCTTTTGAACATAAAAAACTTAATTTTATAGATGTTTTTGGAAACACAAATCCTATTGTGATCGAAATCGGGTTTGGTATGGGAGACGCAACAGTCGCTATCGCACAGGCAAATCCAAATATAAACTATCTTGGGATCGAAGTTCACACCCCTGGAGTAGGTCGCGTTCTTTCCGAAATAAAAAAAAGAGAATTAAAAAATCTTTATATCATAGAACACGATGCTCTCGAAGTTTTACAAGTGATGATAGGTTGTAACTCAGTCAACGGGTTTCACATATTTTTCCCAGATCCATGGCAAAAAAAACGTCACCATAAACGCAGACTTTTGAAACGCCCACATACTGACATTTTTGCTCAAAAGTTGGCTCCCGGCGGATATCTGTATTTTGTAACAGATATAATAGAATATGCAGAATTTGCATTGAATGAGTTGAATGCAACTCCGCATCTGAAAAACAAATATCAAGGTTTTGCAGAACCTCAGCCGTGGAGAGTGCAAACAAAATTTGAGAGAAAAGGGTTGGCGGCAGACCGCAAAATCACTGAAATACTTTTTGAAAAGGAATAATTTATAGATGGCAGGGAATCGGCTGATAAACACAAAATAATGTGAATCAGTCTATCCTAATAAAAAAATGACACGTGTTGAAGAATTAAAATCATTGATCACAAGATATCAAAAATCATACTACGACGGCGAAGGAGAAATCTCTGATGCAGAATTTGATAAACTGTGGGATGAACTGAAAGAACTTGATCCTCAAAACGAGATCCTCCACCGTGTCGGTGCAGATTCCGGCAATTTTCCAAAAGTAAAACATATAATGCCGATGGGTAGTCAGGAAAAGGCAGCGAATCCCGAACAGTTTATCGCTTGGGCACAAAAACATAATTACGATCAATATCTTGTTGAGTATAAACTAGACGGAGCTTCTCTTGAGCTTCAGTATCAGAACGGCTATTTAGTTTGCGCTGTAACTCGCGGCGACGGGACAATTGGAGACGACATAACTGCGAATGCAAAAAAAATGTCAGGTGTAAATCACGCAGTTTATCGTGATGGAAAACTTGTCCCATTTACAGGCGGTATTCGTGGTGAAGTCATCATGACTCATGAAGTTCACAAAAAATATTTTCCGGACAAGGCAAACTGCCGGAACGCTGCAAACGGCATCATGAAACGAAAAGATGGGCAAGGTAGCGAGTATCTAAAGCTGATTGTTTATGACGCACTTTCAACCGATGATAAAATCTTTTTTACAAATGAAGAAGAAAAAATAAAATGGCTCATGGATTGCGGTTTCAATGCAGTAAAACTTGTGATTTGCCGTTCACAGGAGCGAGTGATCGCTTATCGCGCAAAGGTGATGGAAGAACGAAAAACTTCAATTGAATACGATATAGATGGACTTGTTATAAAGGAACGCAATATCAATCTTGAAGATGCAAGCCGCGACAGACCTGACCGTCAGATTGCTTTTAAATTCAGCCTTGAAGAAGCTGTCTCTACTTTGCGCCAAGTTGAATGGAGTCGAAGCGGTGGAACTTATACACCGGTCGCAATCTTTGATGAAGTTGAATTAAATGGGACTAAAGTTCAGAGAGCAAGCCTTTCAAATCCCGATACTATGCGTAAACTCGGTGTAAAAATTGGAAGCCATGTTCTTGTCGTAAAACGCGGCGAAATAATTCCAAAAATCGAGAGTGTCGTTGAAGAAAAAAATATTCAAACATCGGATATTGAATTCCCTCATCACTGTGAGACGTGCGGTTCTAGCCTCATAGATGAAGGAAGCAGACTTTTCTGTCCTAACAAACAATGTCCAAAACGCATCCTTCATCAGCTTTTAAAATATCAACAGGTTGTCGATATACGAGACCTTGGTGAAACTTTGATAACTTCTTTATTCAACGACAAACGTCTAAAGTGCGTTTCAGATATTTATTCACTTACGGTTGAAGATTTAGTTCCATATTTTTTGAATGAAGAGAGCATGGAAGCTGATAAAAAATCTTTAGGAGCACAAAAAGTATACAATTCTATACAGTCTCACAGAAAAATGAAACTGTCTGTTTTTGTCGGTGCATTTGATATTGAAGGAGTTGGGGAAACTTCTGCCGAAAAACTCGTAGCCGCAGGTTTTAATACGCTTTCGAAATTGTTGAACGCAACTCAAGAGGAGATTTCACGCGTTTACGGGTTTGGTGAAATAATGGCGCGCATAATCGTGGAAGGGCTTGCAGAAAATTCAGACGAGATGAAAAAATTAGTTTCAGACGGCACTATAATACTTGAATCGGAAAGTGAAGGGAAGCTCTTAGGAAAATCTTTTTGCTTTACCGGCGAACTTGTTACAATGAAACGTTCTGATGCTGAACAGCTTGTAAAAAAAGAAGGCGGAGCAATAAAATCTTCTGTCACTAAAGATTTGAGCTATCTTGTTACAAACGACACTTCAAGCGGGTCTTCGAAAAATATCAAAGCAGCAAAGTTTGGAATTCCGGTTATCGATGAAAAACAATTCCTTGAACTTATAAATATGTCAAAATGAAGCAGAAAAATCCATTTGTCAGTTTATTGATTTCTCTTTTCATTGTTTTTATTTTATCTTACATAGTTTATACTTGTTGTGCGTATCTTTTATGTGTAAACAGTTCTGCAACTATGCCGGAGAATATTCCTCAGGAATTTTTGAGAATCAACATATACGGTTCTTCTTCTATGGAAAACAACAACACCGTCAGCGGGAAATTCGCAATCATAGATTCAAAAGGAAATGAGATTGCAGAAATTGAGCGTTCGTGGAGAGGCTCTTATCTTGCAGTTGAATTTTCGCAGTTAAAAATAAACAGCAAGTTTTATGTTTTTCCATACAGAATCTACGGGAAAAACAGAATAATAGAAGAGCGGGCAGAGCGGCGGAAAGGTACTTATCTTGAAAAGTATTACAATGATTATGGACAGTGCATGCTTTTAGGTTATGATTCGACTTTCGGCGAGAGACGCAAATTATACAGACTCGCAGTTTTTGCCCTTCAAAAATATCCTTCAATAAATTTCGGTCTTACGACAAATTACACAGTCGATTTGTCAGGCTGCAAACCGGACAAGTATTATTCAATAAGTTGCAAATCGAACGGTGAGTTTGTAATTTCGGAATTATAAGCCGTTGTGTATATAAAAAAAACTCAAAATGACGATAAATATTATATGCGACTGATTTTTAAAAATATTTTCTTTGCAATTTTTATTCTTATTTTTTTCAATATAAGACTGTTTTCTGAGCAAAGTGTATTTCCTTCCGAATTGTCCGGTGTTTGGGAAGGAAAAGACCGTTTTGTTTTTTTTGAAGAAGACGAAATTGTGATTTTTTTGAAAGCGTTTTACGGTTTGTATATCGACAGGGCTGCTGAACCGGAATCTTACAGCCAACAATATGAAAGAAAAAGAAATTCCGCAACGCACAAAACACCTGAACATGTTCACTATAAAATTTTTCAATTAAAAAAATCGCCTTCAAAAGATGAAGAAAATTTTCAGCCTGATTGCTGGGAGATTGAACTTGACTATTCAAAATATCAGAAAAATTATGTTCCGGTTGCTGTGATAGACGGTAAAATGTATTTAAATTTTTATATTCAAGATTCATCAGACAAAAATTATTACCGTGGCAATTCTTTTTCAAAAGGTTTTTTAGCTTCTGAACAAAACGTAAAAAACGACATCTGTTGTCTTTATATTATTTCCGAAGGGCAAAGCGATTCCTCAAATAGTTCTACAATTGATTCTCAAATCTTTGATATAAGATACTGGCTTACAGATATGGATTATTCATCTGAAAAAGTTGGAGTAACTTATGATGATAAAACATTTTATGTTGACCGCCATATAAAATCAGGTGACAAAATTTATTCATCTGTATCCGGAAAAAGCAAAAAAGTTCGAAATGTTTTAAAGCCGGCTGTTTTTATTAATGAAAACTACATTTTTAATCAAGACCGCTCTGTTTTAATCACAGATAAAGAACCGTATTTAGTAAAACTTGCAGATAAGTCGACAGTCGAAGAGTTGATTCAAATTGTAAACAGCCGAAATTCAAAAAATTAAAACGGATTTTTTCCACGCGCCAAAGATTCTCTGTAATAAATAAATTCTGTTATGATGTCTTCAAAACAAGTGTATTTGAACTTTGCGAGCATCTTTGCGTAATTCCACTGCTTAATATTTTCAGTATGTGGATAAGGCGTATAAAAAAGTCGCTTTGAAAAATGTCTGATGACAGTGCCTTTATATAAAAATTTCTGGTCATTAAAACGCTGCGAGATTTTTTTCTGCATCGTCGTGCTTCTGATTATTGCACTTTCATCTGCAAACGTTAGCTTCCGCGTTTTTATGAGTCCGCGTGATTTTGAAAATAGTCCAGTCTTTTTGCATTTTGCGATATTGAATAAAATTACGCCTGCATTTATAAATTTTTTCTGCCAAAACAAAATTATTTTCCCATAATGGTCAGGGGCTGCCGCATATTCGTAATCAGAGATATCGATACTGTATAAAAGTGTGATGTCTCTCGCAAACAAAAGGTCTGCATCAAGATATAGAATCTTTTCAGGAATTTCAGGAATTAAATCGGCAAAAAGGCGGAGCAGTGTGTACGGAGAGCAATAACACTGTTCGTTCGGACTGTTTGCAAATTCTTTATCATATAAATCGGTCACATCGATTTTTTTAACTTTATTTTCTGGATTGTATGTTTTTGCTACTTTTTCTAAAAATTCAATCTGCTCGTTTGTAATCGGAGTATAATCTTCACGGATATGGTGAACGTCCATCGTTAAAATATAGAAATTAAACGGTTCTTTTGTCGATGTTCTTTTAAAAATAGAGATGGCACATGAAAGAATCCCATCAAAAACTTTGCAATTGCCGGCAAAAAGTAAATTTATCATTTTTTCCTCTCAACTTTGATATATTTTATAATTTCAACATTATTGTTTTTTGCTCTTTCTGTCATTACATCGTAAACTCTGTTGCGTAAATCAGTTTTTTGTTCTTTTGAAGAAAGTGTTTTATCAGCGTAAAATGGTCCGTCGACATAAGTCACAATGTGTGGCTTTTTAGACATTTTTTGTTTTTGATAAGTGTTAGTAAAGCAAAAGACCGGGGCATCGTACTGAACAGGATATCTAAAAGACAAATCTAAAAAAGGTCTTATTTTTGTGTAATATGGCCAGATGTGCGCTTCAGGATAAATCATAATAGGATGATTTTGTGAAATGCGCAGTTTGATTATGTCGATAAAGTTTTTTGTAGCTTCAAGATTGTCGGGCAATGGAAGACCGCCAAGGTATGGGATTATATGTCCTAAAACTGGCATGGAAACGTTATTTGGATGAATTATGACAAAAGGGTGAGATGGAAACATCACCATTGATGGAATAAAAGGATCGCACGCAGTATTTGTGTGATTTGCATACATAAAATATGCTTTGTGCTTAAAAGGCTTAAGCACTTGTCTGTTTACGATTTTATGGTGAAGTATAAACTTAAAAATAAACTGAGCGATTGGACGAAAAACCATTTTATACCAGAAAAAACTCAAGATTGACCATTTTAAATCACCGCCGTAATCCCAATTTCCGTCAATTTGTTTTGGCGTAATTTTTATTTTTGAAAATTCGTCGTTGAGTTCATCTGAATAATAGATAATCTGCTGTTTTCCCATACGCTTTTAAAGCTTTTTTTTCACTCGGATTATTTAGATTCATTCTCGTCGCAAGAATACTTGAGAGGGATCCCATAAGTTTTTTCGTAAACTTCTTTCCACATCTGGTAATTTTTCTCATTCATCTCTGCGACGTTTTCTTTATAAGATTTCGTATTGTCTGGGTAGATTGGCTTCAGAAAGTGAATTGTATATTCTTGGATAGGAAATCCGTCTCCACCTATTATATTTGAATCTTCCATCGTGATAAAGCAAGGTAAAATCGGCACATCGTTTCTTACTGCAAAATTAAACGCACCGCTTGTCAATGGGCGAGGTTTTTTGTAATTCCACCACATTCCCTGTTCAGCATAAACTAAGATTTTTTCACCGCGTTTAAGGAGCGTGTCTACAGAAGCCATGAATTTTTTCATACAGCTGAAATTGCTGCTCAACGGCAAAGTATAGCAGTGCCTGAAGAAAAGCCCGTAAAGCCCTTTAAAATTTGTAAAATTACCTTCGCGGATTACTTTGTAAAGTTCTCCATGGTGTTTTTTTAAGTATTTTTTTAGCGTGATGTGGATTGCAAAATTATCAAACGGATTGAAATGATTGCAAGTTAAAACTGCTCCTTTATCGGCAATTTTTTCGTAGTTTTCAATTCCTCGAACTTCCTTGATAATCATCTGCTTAGTTTTTAGCAGCTTTTTAATAAAATGATACGCATAAGTAGTTATAACTTTTGCGAGCAATCTGTTTATCAAATTTTCATTTAGATAATCGACTTTATCCTCTGTCAGAGAAATTGTAGGAGGATCATCTTCTACATCTTTTGAAAACCAGCCTTTTTTTTCGTATTCTTCAATACGGGAGATGATGGCAAGTCTTCCTTTGTCTTTTTCAACAACATTATTTACGTTTTTGTTCATCTTCGTTTAATTTTATACGCTTTTATTTTGATAAGTTTTTTTATCCTTTTGATTTTTTTAATTTTTTCAAAAATATTAGAGACAAATCCAGTTTTTCCTTGTGTATTTTTGTAATTTTTAGGGTCAGCAGAATCTTCTTCCGCCATTTTTGAAAGATTTTCCATCAAAATTTGATCTTGCTTTTCATCTTCGGCAGTTCTGGAATCCCTCATGTTGATTAATCTGTCATAATAATCAGTCATTTTTGCATATTTCCAAAAATATTCTTCATAGAGAACGTTTTTGTATTTCCATGGTCGCCAGTTTATTTTGTAATGCACAATTTTAATGTCTTTATCATCAAAATCATCAGCTTTGTATGCAGTTTTATTCCAGCCGAGCGAAACAATTTTTACGCGGTCTTTACATAAAACGTTGAGATAATCTTCGTCTTGTGTTACACGGAATCTATATCTGTTGAGTAAATCTACAAATTTTTCGGCAATCTTTTCCTTTCTAAATTTTTTGCAATTCAGCAAAAGAATGCCGGCGTTAAAATATTTTTTTCTGTCGATATCAAGTGCTTTTTCAACGTAAGTCCCAAAGACATCATAAGTTGTCATAACTTCTTCAGGAGCTGCTGCAACAAGATATTTTTTGATGTCAGTGTTGTAGAGTTCTGTGATATCGGAAAGTACAACAATATCGCAGTCAAGATAGAGGACTTTTTCATACTGTGGAAAAAGGTTTGGAATAAAAAATCTGAAATAAGTTGCCATTGAATAATAATCACGAAGATGAAACATTGTTTTAATTTTTCCAAGCTCATTTGAAAGTGAAATAAATTCAATTGAAGAGTTTTCAGTTTGAAGTTTTGTAATACTTGCTATACTTTCTTGACTTAAATCAGTCGTAAGAATAATAATTCTGTAAAAATTTTCTTTATCGGAATTATCGAGCAGAGATGCAATAGCGACTGTAATAAATGGAGTGTAATTGTCATCTGTCGCAAAACAGACTGGTATTTTTTGTTTATAAAATTTTTTATTCACGCTTTTTTTATATTAATTAAATAAATAAAAATAATCAATATGCATGTCTATGCTGTAGGAATGCAGTCTAATCTTTAGTCAACTCGGAATGCACAGAATAAAATCATTGGCAAATCAAAAAATTATATCTAAAATAATAGAAAAAAAAATTATAATATGCGAAAATAGCGCACTATGAGCAACTTTCGTTTTTTTAAGTCTTTTTTTTTATCAAGTTTATTTATTTTTATTTTGAATTTTAATCTATTTTGTAACAAAAACATCTCTGAAAAAGCTGAAAGCTATATAGATTCTTTTATGAATTTTCGTGTGGAATTGACGCAGTTCAAGGACAAAAGCTTTGCAGCTGAAGAACTTGAAAAATATCGCATTCAAAATGCTTACACCGATTTTTCCGAACAGGAAAAGCTGATAATCGATTCATTTTATCTTTTGGAAAAATACAATTATATTTGGGAAAACAAAGAAAATGACAAATATCTCCAAAACGCTCTGCTTTCCCAAATGGATGAAAATTTCAAATTTATTTCAGAAAACAATGGCAATGTAAATGAATGGCTTTATGTTATCACAGCTGATACGATTTCGTGCTATATGTCTTACAGTCCTGTCAGCGGTGCAATAAAATATGGGACAAAGGTAAAAGAGTTTTACGAAGAATGCTTGAAATTAGACGCAGAAAATTCTTACTGTCTCACACATATCGGGCAGTGGTATTTTTGGGCTCCGGGGATTGCAGGTGGAAGCGGAAAAAAAGCATTGCATTATTTTGAAAAAGGTTTGAATGCTGCAAAAAACAATGCTGAGAAATTTTACGCTTTGATATTTTTATCGCAGTTTTTATATGAAAATAAAGATAAATCAGATGCTCAAAATTATCTTGACTCTGCAAAAGCGTTGTTTCCAAAAAGTGTATATTTGAATGAAATACAAGAATACAACAATAAAGGATATTCTCTTTTTTCTTACAGCAAAAAAAAGGCAAAAGATGAAAACAGAGTAGAAAAATCTTATTAGAAAATCCGATTTTTTGAAAAATCTGTTTCATTTTTACGCATTCAACTTTTTGCACGATTATAGAATAAACAAAAAAAAAATGATACTATCAGTAAATTACATATAATTCAAAATATTAAGTATGATGACAAGGACGCAAGCATGAGTTTTAAACCGGTTGATCCGAAAGTTAATTTTTCAAAACAGGAAGAAAGTGTATTAAAATTTTGGCAAGATAATGATATTTTCAAAAAGTCTATCAGCCAACGTGAAGGTGCAGAGGATTTTGTATTTTTTGATGGACCTCCGTTTGCAACCGGACTTCCGCACTTTGGGCATTTTATTCCATCTACTATAAAAGACATCATCCCACGATATCAGACAATGAAAGGCAAAAAAGTCGAACGCCGGTTCGGTTGGGACTGCCATGGACTTCCTGTTGAAAACCTAATTGAAAAAGAGCTTGGAATAAACTCAAAGCACGAGATTGAAGAGCTTGGCGTAGATAAATTCAACGACGCTTGCAAGGCATCTGTACTTCGTTATACAGCTGAATGGCGTAAAACGATCACAAGGATGGGGCGTTGGGTTGATTTTGACAATGATTATAAAACGATGAGTCCACAATACATGGAATCAATCTGGTGGATTGCAAAAGCTTTGTGGGATAAAAAACTTATCTATGAAGGAAAATATATTCTTCCGTATTGCCCACGTTGCTCAACAGTCCTTTCTACACACGAGCTTGCTCAAGGTTACAAAGATGTAAACGATATGACTGTTACAGTCAGATTTAAAATAACTAAAGCTCCAGCTGGTGTAAACGATCCTGATATGGCAAACGGTAAAACTTATTTTATCGCATGGACGACAACACCTTGGACGCTTCCTTCAAATTTGGGGCTTTGTATGGGACCTGAGCTCGATTACGTCAAAATCCGCGATAAGGAATCCGGCGAATATTATATTTTTGCAGAAGCTCGTCTTTCGGCTTATTACAAAGACCCTGAGGCTTACGAGATAATCTACCGTCACAAAGGTAAAGATTTTATTGGAGCTCGTTATGAGCCTTTGTTCCCTTATTTTGCAAAATATGCTGATGCTGCAACTTGCGAGCGTGATTCAAAACAAAAATGTACCGAAGGAGCTTTCCGTGTATTAAATGCAGACTACGTTTCTACAGAAGACGGTACCGGCATCGTCCACATTGCCCCTGCTTTCGGTGAAGACGACCACATAGTTTTTACAGGTTCCGGAATTCCTGAAGTTGAACCGATTGACGCAGAATGTAAATTTACGAAAGAAGTTCCCGATTATGAAGGACGCTTTGTAAAAGATTGTGATAAAGACATAATGGATCGACTTAAAAAAGAAAATAAATTGATAAAAAAAGAACAGCACATGCACTCTTATCCACATTGCTGGAGGTGCGGTTCACCGTTGATTTACCGCGGAATCTCTTCGTGGTTTATAAAAGTTGGAGAACATCACGACGAACTTTTGCGTGCAAACTCTAAGATTAAATGGCAACCTTCACATATAAAAGATGGTCGCTTTGGAAAATGGCTTGCAAATTCCCGCGACTGGGCTGTTAGCCGCAATCGTTACTGGGGTAATCCGATACCGATTTGGAAATGTGACAACCCTAAATGTAAAAATGTACTTTGTGTAGGAAGCAGACAGGAACTTGCAGATTTGTCCGGAACGTATCCTGATGATTTACACAAGCAGTTCGTAGATAAAATCACAATTCAGTGCAAAAAATGTGGCGGCACAATGCATCGTATACCTGAAGTTTTTGACTGCTGGTTCGAATCGGGAAGCATGCCTTACGCGCAACAACATTATCCTTTTGAAAATAAAGAATATTTTGAATCACATTTTCCTGCGGACTTTATCTCCGAAGGTCTCGACCAGACTCGAGGTTGGTTTTACACGCTGACAGTTTTGGCAGCATTGTTGTTTGACAAACCTGCTTTCCAAAACTGTATTGTAAACGGACTTGTCCTTGCATCAGACGGTCGCAAGATGTCTAAATCTTTGAGAAATTACACAGATCCTGTTGAGGCAATCGAAAAATTCGGCGCAGATGCACTACGACTGTTTTTGATTCACTCAGCTGTAGTAAAAGCAGATGACCTTCGTTATTCAGATGACGGTGTTCGCGATGTTTTAAAATCTATCATAATTCCATGGTGGAACTCTTATTCATTCTTTGTAACTTATGCTAATATCGACAACGCAAAGCCTACCGGACACATGTTCGACAGCAACTTGCCTTCAAATCCGCTTGACGCATGGCTTTTATCTATTACGCAAACTTTAGTCGAAGATGTTACAAAAGCGCTCGACGATTATGATTTATCCGCAGCGATTGACCCGATTGTTAAGTTTATAGATCAACTCAACAACTGGTATATCCGCAGAAGCCGCCGTCGTTTTTGGAAATCGGAAAATGACAGCGACAAAGCAGAAGCTTATGAATCACTGTATATAGCTTTGAAAACTCTTTCAGAAGTCTCGGCGCCATTTGTTCCATTTATAACTGAAGAGATGTACCAAAATCTAAAAAATCCTGAAGACAAAGAATCTGTTCACCTTTGCGATTATCCGACTTCGAATAAAAATTGGAAAAATGAAGGGCTTGAATTTAAGATGGCAACTGTACAAAAAGCTGTTTCAATGGGGCACAGTTTGCGCAATCAGTTCAATTTAAAAAATCGTCAGCCGCTCGCTTCTGTCGCATTGGTCACTCGTAACCCTGAAGAAAAAGCAGTTCTTGCTGAAATGCAGGACACAATCAGTGAAGAGTTGAACGTCAAAAAAGTTGAATTCCACGACCGTGAAGATGAACTTGTAGAATACAAAGCAAAAGCAAATTTTAAAGTTCTTGGGAAAGAGCTCGGGCAAAAAATGAAAGCGACTGCCGCCGTCATTCAGACTTTGACAAACGATCAGATTGCTGCAATCCTCGACGGAAAACCTCTTTCGATCGACGTTGATGGAACAAAAGTTGACTTAGATACAGAAAAAGTTATCGTCGAACGTTTTGAAAAAGATGATTTGAAAGTTATAAACGATGGAACTTTGACAGTCGGGCTCGAAACTAAAGTCACAGATGAATTAAAAAAAGAAGGCTATATTCGCGACTTGATTCGCGGTATTCAGAACAAGCGTAAGGAAAATGGATACAACGTTACAGACAGAATCAAGATTGAGCTTTCTGGAGATGCTGACCTCAAGTCGGCATACATGATGTTCGAAAGTTTTATTTCTAATGAGACTTTGGCTTGTTCAATCAAATGGGCTTCCTCTTTGTCCGATGCGACAGAAGTAGAAGCTGATGATAAAAAATGGAGTTTTGTAATTGCTAAAGCATAAATCTAATTTATTTATAATACTCGTCGCTCTTATTTTTGTTATTGTGGCGAGTGCGACAAGCTGTAAAACGCTTCCTCAAGGAAGAAAAGTAGATGCAATTGAATTGCTCGATGATCGAAGTGCATTTTATATTGCGATTCCAAAAAAAGCCGATTCAGACTTGATTGAAAGAATTATCGAGAATAATATCGATAAAATTCCCGAATCACAAGCAAAGGCAATCGCTCAAAGAATTGATAAAGCATATATCGGAATCAATCGTTCGAGAAATGTTTTGGAATTTCAAGCAGCTATAGATGCTTCGATTCCGCTTAATTATATTCCAAAAGTCTTAAATGAAAAAAACGGCTGGGAAGTTTCAAAATACGCTCCTGAGCAATCGCAGTCTGTTTATCCGGTTTACAAAAGTAAGATTTCAATATCATTTCCAGAATCAAAAATTGTGTGTCTTGGAAGGAATGTAAATTACATGATTGACCGCTACGATATGCTTTGTAAAATGCCTGAAGATACTGAAAATCAAATATATTCTGAATTGGACGAGCAGCTGATCGATTATCTTAAATCTGCGGAAGACGAAATAAGATTTTTTGCGAACAAGCCTCAATCTTTTTTGACGATTTTAACGGGTACAAATCTCGACCTAAAATTGTTTGATGTGAAAGGTTTTTTTGTTACAGACCCGAATTTTGATTCACAATATCTTTTAAGCTTGGAATTTAATTTTAAAAATGAAAAGTTTTTAAAAGTCGGCAGAGGGCTCTTGATCCTTGCTTTCGGTCTTACTGATTCACAGGAAGAGATTATTGGAAACAACGTCTTAAAAATCAACGGAATCAGAATAGATAAAAATCAACTTTACAAAGTTCTTGTATTATAAGATCATTATATAAAGGGGAATTATATGACAGATAACAAAATCATTCTTAAAGCTGAAGACTTAGATGGTTATTTGACTGCGGAAGACAGCGCAGATCTTCACAAACTTGACGCTATGTTCAAAGAAACTATGAAATACTTTGAGCCGCTCGACAAAAAAAAGGTTATTGAAGGCTACGACAAGCTCGGGCATGAAATGCAGAATATCTGTGCAAAACATCCAAACATCAAAGTATTTTCTTTTGTAACAGAAGAAAGTGCTCACGCAGAATGTTCACGAGTGATTTCAAAACTCCGAGATGAAAATACAGATCATCAAGAATTTATGTATTACAGTCAACGTGCATACGAAATGCTTTTTAAAATGGCATATATTGATCAACACAGCGACAAAAAAGGATACATGTTCGTAAAAACTCCAGTTCGTTTTCCTGTTCAGAACTACGCTGTCCACAAAATTCCCGATATAGACCACAAAATTGAAAATTCCGTGATGTGCGTTATGCTTCGTGGAGCGCTTTTACCGAGCATGATAATGTCAAAGGAGATTCAGGCATATTCATCGCACAAATACCAAACTCCATTTGCCTTGTTCAAGATTTCACGCAACGATACTAAAAATGAGTCAAATATGGAATATATCATGGATTTGAACAAGTCGTTTTTTAATCTCGAGCAACTCGACGGAAAAGATTTGATTTTTGCCGACCCGATGAACGCTACAGGCGGCTCTCTCGTCACTGTAGTAAAATATCTTCAAAGTCAGGGCGTAAAACCAAAATCTATTTCATTTTTTAATACAATTTCAACTTTGAAAGGAAGCATACGCGTAACTAGAGCGCTTGAAAACTGTACTTGCTACACACTTTGGATGGACCCTGTGATGAACGAAAAAGCGTACATAATGCCGGGACTTGGAGATGCTGGAGATCGTCTAAACGGATGCGACACACAAGATGCTCCAAGAAATATGATTCAGCTGATTGCAGACTACGGACACAATATTTCAGGTTTATACAAATCTCAGCTCTATGAAATTGAAAAGATTGTACTTGGTTAATATATTAACCGTCCTCGTAATTGCAGTATTTTTTTCATGCGCGAGTATCCCAACTCCTGTTCCTGGACAGGAGTATGCAAAAGTTCAAAACATCTATGCGGAATATATAAACATAGGCGACACTTATTTTAAACTTGAAGATTATTCCAACGCATCTAATTATTATGAAAAAGCTATGCGTAATAAAAAACTTTATTGGACAGCTTTTTATAAGCTTGCAAAATGTTATTCATATCTTTCTAAATGGGACGACGCATTGCCTATGTATAAGATAATGCTCAAACGAGACCCAAAAAATGCCTCAATAAAAGCAAGCATTGCATATATTTATTCAATGCAGGGCAATTATAAAAATGCAAAAGAATCTTACAAGCTCCTTGTAGAAGAACAACCGGAAAATTCGCAGTTTCTTGAAAATTATATAGCGGTTATTCTTGCTGATGAAAAAAACTTTAAAAAAAATGAAGAGCTTTATATTTCACTGATGGAAACTCTCAAGACAGATTTTGCAGACAGCAAGAATATTGAAAGATTTGAGGAATCTTATAAGAAGCTAAAAGGTGAAGTGAAGACTGAAAATCAGGCTCCTGTTTCTTAATTTTGTTCAAGAAACTTCCTGTATTTTTCAGAATCGACTTTAAATGCAATTACAGGAGAGTCTTTTTCTCTTAAAGAATGTTCAAGCGCTTGTGTTGCTTCAAGCAAAATCCTTTCACCAGATACAATCCTGATTGAACGAGACGAAATCCCGATGTTGCATCTATCTTTTTCAATCATGTCAGAAATATCTTCGTAAATTTTATCTGCAAAAATCAAGGCCTCTTCTATATCTGTGCTCAGTTTTATGCACACAATACAGTCATCTTTGTATTCAAAAATCAAATCTTTGAACTGAAACTGAATCGAAAGATAATTACAAACATTTTTAAACTTTTCTGTAGAGTGATTTTCCCCAGAGATTTTTATAACAAAGATAGATAGGTCGATTTCAGATGCTATAGCCCTGTCTATCTCGTTATCGAGGCGTGTCATCAAATACAATTCCCATCCGATTCCTGTTTCAGGATCAAATAAACCGGAAGGAGAATTGTTTTCTTTAATTTCAAGCGGCTCAACCTCTGCATATGGCAGTTCCGCTTTTTGTTGAGATTCATCGAGCTGTTGATATTCTTCTGATTGTTGCTGAGTTTTTTCGGAGCTTAATTGCGGAACATCTTCTGTTTTTGTAAGCGATTCGTCAACTTCCTGTTTTTGTTCTAAACAATCTATCTCTTTTGTCGTTTCTATTGCAGTTTCACTTGTCGCTTCTGTTTGCATATCGTCGTTTTTATCTGAAATTGACTGTTCATCATTCAAATCGATAGTTGCATTTTCATCATCTTTTAAATAATCTTCATCTGAATCCGCATATTTATTTTCTTCAGATAGCTGATCATTTTTTTCCTCTTCATTCTCAAATTCCGATTTTGATTCGGTCATGCCGATGTAAACAATCATTATGATTGTGATAACTGTGATGATTAAAACGATGAGGAACGACGTTCTCGCGTAATAATAAACAGATGATGGTTTTATAAGATAGATATTTGCAGCGATTTTGTAATATGTATCGTTGATTTTAATCAATGACTGAAAAGGTTTTGTCAGTTTTGATTCAGTTTCTTTTTTTTTTGTTCCGGTCGGGTAGAGGAGAATCGAATTATTATCTTCTCTAATCTCAATATATGAAAAATCAGCTCCATCTCCAATCATTTTTTTTATTGAAATCAAAGCCTGTTCCGATGTCTGTTCTTGATTTGAAAACGCTCTATCAACAGTTGTAACCAAGTATTTATATTTTTTTTCAGCTCTGTTTTGATTGAATGAATATTCGCTGTAAAGATTATATCCGAAAAAACAGATGGAAAAGACAAAAATTAATGAAGCGAACACACTGTAAATAATGATAAATCGATTTTTCATGTGTTTAATTATAGCTGACAATAGAAGAGTATGCAAGATTTAAGAATTTCCATGCAGCAAAATCGTTGTTGTCAATTCCTTTTCTTAGCCATGCGATGTAAGGAAGCAGTGGAGTTTCTAGCTGTTCTGGCGCAGTTTTTTTTATCAGTTCTATAAAGTCGCTGTAATTAAACTTAAAACTTTTAACGCAATCATTTTTTTTACAGAAACTGTTTTTCAGATTATACACGTTGTTCTTCAATTCAAATAAAATGTTCCTCTCAAGAAGATATTTTTCCATCGACGTTTTGTAAGCGTTTAATATATCTGTCGATGTCATGCCGTCTTTTTGCACAAGTTTTGTCCTGTACATCAACTTGCTGTAATAGAATTCATTTGTTTTTATTTTGTCGGACGAAAAATCGTTTAGCTTTTCAAGATACGTTCCTTTTGCGTACGATTTACCTTTTGAATAAGCGAAGTCTGCTCCATAAATTTTTATATTCTTAAATCCTGATTTCACGGCAAAATCTATTGCGGAAATAGTCACAGTTCCCGAACCAGAAAATAAGAATGGAAATTGTGATCCGCAAAAGATATTAGCAAAAGAGCTCAAAGGGTGTCCGCTTATAAAAAATGAAACTTTTCCGTGTTTATTAAAAATGTATTTTGCGGCAGAAAAATTACTGCACAAGTCAAATGCAAATATCGTTTTAGAAGAAATGATTGAGGTGCAAAAATGGTTATAGGAAACGCTCTGACCGTCAATAGAAATAACTACATCAGGGCGAATATCATTTTTAATCAAAGTCTGATATGCAGTATCTGTGGAAATGATAAAAAGCTCATTGTTATCTTTCAATTGTGCAATTGTTTTATCTAAAGAAGGTCCTGCAGCGACTATGGCAGCAGTTTTTTTCTCATCGATAGAAAAACTGTTTACTTTAGCTATTTCATCTTCCGACATTTTTGACATCAGTTTTAAATTGTTGATTATGTTTGTCTGCCATATTTTTCCAAAATGAGACTGCACAGAATAATCTGCCGAAACGAGACCGATTGCACAGTTTATTGTTTTTTGAATTTGCGGAATAAAAGTAGCATTTTCTTGAAGCCAGTTTTTCTGTTCTATTATTTTCAATTCTCCATATTTTGCCGGAAGATAATTGTCAAGAATAGCCTGTGGCAGAGACGCAAGATTTTCAAAAAAAATATTTTTATTCTCGGATAATTTTTTTATAACCGGAAGCTGTTTTAGAAAAAATACATCATCTTCTGAAATTTCAAAACAGATGATTTTTGCATTCGGGTATGATTCTGAAAGTTTTTTTATTAAAATACCGCTCCCGATTCCAGTAACCAAGAAAAAATTATAATTTTTGTTTAGAGATTTGCAGATATTTTCTGCGTCCCTTTCAGGATTATATCTTGATTCCATTGTTTTTCCGCTTTGAAAAACAGGTATTTGAGTTCCATTTTTTGCAGTTTCTATAGATTTATATATACTCATCGAATATTTTCCGTATTTTCGCAGATAATTGTGCTGTTTCTTTTTCAATTTTCGTCTTGAGTTCTACAGAATCAGGCTGATGAAGAAGTACAGTGTAGTCGAGAGGAAAAAGCTGTTTTATCGTTTCTTTTGAATCAAAAATTAAATTGATTTTTTTTATTATTTTTGGGAAGTCTTTTTCGGCGCTCTGATGCGTCAAAACTTCTTTATTTTCCGACGTTATTTTTTTTGAATAAATGTCTTTTGCTGCATATTCAAACTGGGAGCGGTTTATGTCTTTTACCTGCCCAAGACTGTTTTTTTTATATTTTTCTTCGATGATTCGATATACATTTCGTCCTTTTAAATCAAAGTTTTCAAACCACGATTTATATATGTCTAGGCTTCCTTTTGAATATTCACTTTGAACAGAACGCAGTTCAAAAGACATTAAAAAATTATCTGTTAAACAATTATTATCTTCGATTTCATTCGGATAGCAGTGTTGCCTCCCTTTTTGGTTTGACATATCGAGTCCGCAAAAAAAGATATCTTTATCGCTGTTTGCTAATGCAAAGCAAAGTGCTGTTCCGCTGACTGTCCCATTCCGTTCGGCTTTTGCAAATTTAATGCCGGAATCTTCTAACAGCTTTGAAGAAAGCCCATCTCCGTAATCAAGCGGCAAAATTTTATTGCCGGTCAGTATATTCTTTTTGCAAAATGATTCTGAAGGCAGTGCTAATGGAATATTTTTTTTGTTTAATTTTTTCAGGTGTTCGCCAGCCCAATATCCTCCGTCTGTAGAAAGGCACAAATCAGGAATAATATCGTTGTGAAGGCAAACTGTTATTGCAGAAGAAAGACAGATGATGTAAAAAATCTGACGGTATTTTTTTATCAATTCAATCGAATCAAAAAGGCTTGGTCCAGACGAAATTATCAATATGTTTTTGTCGATTTTTGAATTTAAAAAAAGCGGTTTTTTTATATATCTGATAAAATTGCATGCGTTTATGAGCCATTTTTTTTCAAAATACTGGCGCGTTATCAATAGAGTTTTAGAGCGTTCGAGTGTTTTTTTTATTATTATATTTGTTTCTTCACATATTTTTGAATATATTTTTGAAGAAGGAACCCAGTTTAAAAAAAATGAACTGAGCAGCAGCTCTTCGCTGAATGAGTTTACAAGTTTTTTTTCAAAATCAAATTCGAATGCGTTGAGAACAAAGTCATATTGAAAATCGTAATCGCTAAAATCGCTGGAAAAGTGAATTACACAAAACTTTGAAGAAGGAAATTTCTCTTTTAAAAAAGACAAAATATATGGAATCCCTGGTTCAAGTATAAAAAAAATAAGCGGAATCCAAGATATTTGCAGCTGCTCTATAAAGCGCTCTGCTTCTTTTGATGGATTGTATGATGAATTTATAAACAGTCCGTTTACTGAAGCTGTCTTCTCGCCGTTTTTTGCATTTTGAAATAAAACTTCCAAAATTATTCCACCTTTAGAAAAGCTGAAACTTCATCAAAAGAATCTGTTTTACCGATAAAATCAATTTTTAATGATTTTGCCAAAGTAGCTGATACGTCTTTGTAGTTTTCAACAATGTGTGATATCAGTAAGGTTGACGGAAAATCTGACTGCAATGAAAAAACTGCAAGAATGTTTTTATTATTTTCGACTGAGATTCCGGGTTTTTCAAAAAAGCAACTCAATCTGTTTTTTATTTCATTTTCAAGCGCTTTCTTTGCTAGAGTTTTGATATCGTCATGGCTTGAAAATTTTTGATTTATAAAATTATTTACAGCTTCGCTTAAGTGTATTTTAAACATAAAAAAAGAATGATTTGGTTGATTTTTTTGGGGAAGCAAAATATTTTTTGAACTATTTTTTAAAGTTTGCTGAAAGTCGGAAATAATTTTATCATCGAGTTTTTTGTTGCAGCAGACGATTATCTTGTCGTCGCATTTGTTTTTATAGACTGAAACAGATGTTATGTCATCTTTGATTTCAAAAGAAAAAAATTGCAAAAAAGGGGAGATTGAATTTTCATCAGCAGAAAAACTATATATCATTTCTGTTTTTGGGCAGATGCCGTTCCAAAAATCAACAGTTGAAAATGAAGAGATTATAGAATCGAAGTCAAAACCAATGCTGTCAGATATAAAATATTTATCACAAACTTTGTCAAAAACGGCACAGATTTTAAGAGAATGTTTACTAATCAGTTCAAAAAAAGAAAGACCGTCTTCTAATTCAAGAAGACTGGCCTTTGTGAGCAACCCCATTAGTTCAAACCTAATTCATTGAACAATTTTTTGTAAGTTACAAATTCATCTGATTTAGCAAATTCAATAATCTTTTCTTCAGGGAGATTTTCGAGCAACTGATCCATGTAAAGAAGAACTGATTTTATATCCTGCTTAAGGTCAGAATTGTCGGCTTTTGCTTCAGATGAATCGTTTTCATCTGAAGCTCTTTCTGCAGAAAGAAAATTGATATTGCTGTCTGTAAGGTTGTTATCAAGATTATCAACTTCTAAAAAGTCATCTTCCGTATCGTCGCTCTCAGGGATATCGACCGAAGTCTCTTCAATGACAGGTTCTGCTTGTTCTTCGTCAACAGTTACAGTCTCTTCACTTGGTCGTTTCTCCGAGTCGGAAGAGAGCAGTTTGTCTACAGTAGGGATGTCGTCATCCGAACTGTTTTCGTCATCTTTTTTATCGCTGTCATCAATGCCGTTTTCTTCAGTTCTTTCGGCATTTTCTTCAACTGCATCTTCAGGAAGAGCCTCTGGAATGTCTTCAGTATCAACTATCTCTGTCTGTTCTTCCTGATTAAAAGTTTCTGTACTATCTTTTACGGAATCCATAAAATCAGAAGAATTAGATTCGACAAACATGTCATCATCTTTTTGAATTGAAATTTCACTCGGTAAATCTTCGGCGTCTTCTTCAAAATCTTCTATGTTGCTTTCTACTGTCGTTTCATCGATTTCCGGTTCTTCAAGATTTTCATCTGAAAATTTGAAATCTATATCATTTTGTGTATCGGAATCGTCAGAATCAAAGACAGGAGCATCTTCAATTTCTGTATTTGCGTCGGATGTCTGGTCAATGAATTTTTCGTCTTCGGAAATTGTTGTTGCATCAATTACAGGCTCATCAATTGTGTTGAGATCTTTAATGTCATCGTCAATTTCCGAATCTTCGCCGACTGGTTCTGCAGCGAGAGGCTCCTCATTGCTATCTTCAACATTCGGTGTTTTTCCTGTAGAGACATCTTCAACCGGACCAAAATCCGCAGTATTGAAAATATTGTTCAATTCATCGCCTGACAACGCAATTGTGTCGTCTTCATCATCGGAACTGAAAAAACCGCCTTCATTTTTTTCTTCAGATGTGTCATCGTTTTCTTTTTCAGAAAATTCTTGTTTTGATGCGTGCTCTTCCGATTTTATGTCTTCGATGTTTTTCTTCAAAACATTCATTTCATTTTTTAAGCTTGAAAGTTCTGAAACAATTTGTTCAAGGAGCGAATTATCGACTTTTGTCGTTTTTTCAGATTCAGCAGTTTTTGAAGGCTGCTCGTCTGTTTGTTTAACTTCATTTACAACAGGGGCGGAAGCTGTGTCTTCATCTCCTACAGAAAGGTCATAATCGATAATTTTATCTTTTGCTTTAGAAGCTTCAACATCTTGTGTAATCGGAATTTCTTCTGCATTTGCATCGATACCGAAGTCAGAAAGGTCGATTTCTTCTGTCGAACCATCATCTGATTCCATATTTACTGTTTCGTTTGCAAAATCATCAAAAGGAACTTCTGTTTCTGTCGCAGAGCTTTCTTGGGGTTCAGAACTTTCTGTGCTTTCGATGTCATCGGCAGTATCCATATTTTCATAAGAGTCATCGTCTATGATACTGTCTTCTGTTTTTATTTCATCTTCCGAATCATCAAACGATATGTCCATATCAAGAGGAGGTTCGTCTTCAATTGTATTGTCTTCTTTAGGAGAATCAGGTGCAGATGAAAATGAATCGTCGTCCATAAAGTCGTCAAGAGAAAGTTCTTCGGTTTCACTCTCTGTTGAGACAGGCTCATTTCCAGCTTCATATCCATTGTTTCCTGAGGCAACAGATTCATCAGAAAAACCTCCATCCATAAAGTCGTCAAGAGAAATCTCTTCTTCTGCATTGTCTTCTTCTGCATTGTCTTCTTCTGTATCTTCTGCTGCAGTGTCAATTGAGTCTGTAGTTTCTGTGACTTCGTCTAAATCAAACGAGTCTGTTTTGTGCCCGCTTTCTTCTTCTTTGTTTTCTTCTTCGTCTGCTTCTTCTGCTACCGGCTCATCAGAAGAGTTGGTGTCTTCCAAATATGTATCAAAATCATCTAACTCAACTTCAGATGAATCTGAAATTGTATCGGTTACGTCTACATCGCTGTCGTCTATTTTTTCATCATGTTCTTTTAGCGGTGTCTCAACTTGTTCAACTGATACATCTTCATTTTCTGTTATATTTGTAAGTTCATCAGTGCTGAGAGTTGTGCTGCCAGTATCAAAAATATCTATTTTAGTCTCTGTCGAAAATTGTGAATCATCTTTAAACATATCCGAAAAGTCAGAATCATCAAAGTCCGGTAAATCTAAAGTTCCGTCATCTAAAGTCAAATCATCTGTTTTATTTTCTTCGTTGTCAAAAATTTTGTCATTTTCAGTTGAGTTTTTTACCCAGACACCGTAACTTTCAAGTTCATTTGTATTATCGTCAGATTTACCCATAAAATTCCTCTCATTGAGATAAAAATATTCATTTAAATTATCGGAATAAATATTCTAAAAATTTAGATAAAATTCTTATCTGTGTTGTTAAATAGAAAGTATACGTATTATAACATAACTTTTTCTTTCAGAAAATAGAAATCGTTGCCGATAATCAATTTATATTATGAAACGCGCTAAATATTTGTTTGTTATATTTTTTAGTGTTTTAGTTTACGTATTATTTTCTGTTTTATTTGGGCAAAACAGCTTTCGCTGTTATTCAAAAATGGAAGAACAGAAAAGACTTATCAGTATACGTTGTTCTGAAATTCAAAATATAAATAGCGAACTTGCACTTGAATTGACTGCTCTCCAAAACGACAAAGCTGTGATTGCGGCTTACGCTCGTAAACTTGATTACGTCAGCGACGGCGAAAAACTCGTAAAAGTGAAAGGATTAAAACCTGCACAGACAACGTTATATGACATTGGAACTGTGCTGCGCCATCAGGAAGCTGAATATATTTCTGAAAAAACTTGCAAAATAATCGGTATATTTTTTTTCTTTGGTATACTTGTAATTTTTATTCTCTATGACATCAATTGCGGAAACATAACAACTTCTAAAAATAAAAAGCCGATAGTGACAGGAATCCCTATCTACGATCTACAGCAGATTTAATTTATCTTTATCCATTTGTCATCTGTCGAAGTTTCTTTGTAAGAATCCCCATCAGGACCGAGCGAATTTTTATTTCCGATAAGAGTGTTCGAATCTATTACGTTGAGCGTCCATGTTATCGGAGGAGCGGAAACTGCGGCTGCAAGAGCGACATTGCGCGGAAGCTCTGGATAAAAAGAAGCGTTTGAACGACCTTTTTGTGTGATGATTATTTTCTGGTTGTTTGTGTTGCTCAATTCCACAGAGATATTCATTGAGGCTCCATTTTTGAAAATCACAAAACCGCGACCGCCTCTCAAAATTACAATTTTATTTATATTGCTGTCTATTGAATTCCACGTTCCTGATAAGTTTTCTGTTGAGTCAATTTTTATTTTTATTGAAAAGTCTTTGTCCGGCTGATTTTTTTCTTTTGTATTTTCATTTGCCGATGCTGTTTTTATTTCACTTTTATTTTCGATTAACAGTCTTATAGTTTCCTGAAGAGTGTTTTTTGGTTCCATCAGTATTTTATAAAAAGAATCATATTGTTTGTTTTGTGAATGTTCTTCATTTTTTGCTTTGTCAATAACATGAAAAATTGCATTCCATTTTTCAGAATTGGCATCTTTTTTTATTGTTGTATAAAATGAAAGGGCACTTTTTGATAAAGATGAAAAATCAGGTGGCGAAGATTGGACTGAAGCGGTTCTTTTATCGGAAACTGAAAAATTGTTGATTTCTGAAAGTTGAGTGAAGTACAGATCGCTTGTCATTTTTGACATATTTGAATCGAGATCTTCAGAGACAATCCCGTAATAGTCGATATAAAAAGTTTGAGCAAATAAAGAGTTTCCCAAAAAAAATATAAGTGAAAATAGAGCTGTCTTAAAATATTTTACATTTATTTTCAACTAAACCCAAACCTTATATAAAAATCATCCTCGCAATCTATTCGAGAATTCTCGCTGTATTTCGCGCTGAACATCGCGGTCTTTTATTGCAGCTTTTTTATCAAATTGTTTTTTACCTTTGCAAACGCCTAGAGTCATTTTTACAAGTCCATCTTTTAGATAAAAATTGAGCGGAATTAAAGTGTAGCCTTTTTCTTCGACTTTTCGTGTCAATTTTTTTATCTCTTCTCTGTGCAAAAGCAATTTTTTCGGTCTGTCAGGGTTGTGATTAAAAACAGAAGAAAAAGAATATTCTGAAATGTGAAAGTTTTTTACCCAGACTTCTCCGTTGATTATCTCGGCGAATGAATCGGGAAACGAGATATTCCCGTTTTTTACGGATTTTACTTCTGTTCCTTCAAGAGCAATTCCGCATTCGTAACGCTCTTCAATAAAGTAGTCAAATCCGGCTTTTCTGTTTTCTGCTATGACTTTTCTGTCCGACATACTCGATTATTATAAACTATACATTAATTGATTACAAGATAAGTTGAAAGTAAGCAATCTTTATGATATTTTATGAAAATACAGGAAAATAAAAGTGAGTCAGAAATTAGTTCAGTTTTCATACCAATTAAAAAAAGAAAATCAGAGAAAAATCAGCTCGTGGATATTGTTTTTTATTTTTCTTTGTATATTTATAAACGTTATCCTTTCATTTTTTTTCTATCCAGTAAATCAAAAATCAGTTTCAATGATTCCAGACGTTCCTTCTAATTCTTTTATTATGGTTTCTCCTGCGATGAAATCTATGAATCGCGGTGATGTCGTTTTGATGAAACCAAGAAACAATCTGAAATTCGGTAAATTTCACATCCTTTGTATAAAAATTGTGAAGTTGTTTACAGGACAACAAATAAATCCAGATGAAAGCGCTTTAAAACCGTCAACAAAATCTCATTTACGGCGAATCGTTGCAATTCCCGGAGATACGATATATATGCGCGACTATGTTTTGTATATTAAGCCTGCCGGTGAAAAACATTTTTTGACAGAATTTGAGACGACAAAGAAAGCGTATAATGTGACGTTTTTTACAGCAACTTCAGACTGGGAAAGCGACATCGGAGTAAAAGGAGCGTTTGGAGAAGTTACATTGGCAGATGATGAATATTTTGTGTTAGCGGATAATAGAAAATCATCAGACGATTCTCGTTTGTGGGGAATGGTAAAGAAAAGTGATATCGCTGCACGTGCACTGCTGTGCTATTTCCCATTTAATAAGTTTAGGGTTTATTAAAAAATAGATTGGAAAAAGCGTCTTTTTATATTCATATTCCGTATTGTATTTCTAAATGCAGTTACTGCGATTTTTACAGTGTTCGGTGCGGTAAAACGCTCGTCCCTGACAATTTTGTAGACGCTCTTTGCAGTGAAATAAAATACCGCATAAAAAAATACGATGTTTCTTCCATTGATACTCTCTACATCGGTGGCGGAACTCCCAGTTTGCTAAAAGAAAATCAACTTATAAGAATTTTTTCAGTTTTTAGAGATAAATCTTTGGCGCTTTCAGATAGCGAAGTAACTATAGAAACAAATCCGGACGATATAAATGTAAACTTGCTAGATTTATACTCGAAAGTCGGAATCAACAGAATTTCTTGTGGCATTCAAACGATGAATGAAAAATCACTTGAGTACGTTTTTCGCAGGGCAGACACAAACGCAAATTTAAATGCATTAAACGTTTTGAAAGACAACTGGAAAAAAAATATCTCAATCGATTTAATATGCGGGCTTCCATTTGAAACTGTTGAAACTTTTACAAAAACGATTCAAACTGTGTGCGATTATACACCTGACCACATCTCTATGTATTCCCTTACTTTTGAAAAAAATACTCCGTTTTGTAGTGCATTAGATGAAGGCAAAATTGATTACGATTTTGATTTTTCAGATGAACTTTGGCTTTACTCGCGCAAAATCCTTGAAAAAAAAAGGTATGAGCAATATGAAGTTTCAAATTTTGCAAAACAAGGTTTTGAATGCAGACACAACATGAAATATTGGAATCATCAAAGCTATATAGGATGTGGAAGCGGGGCAACAGGTACTTTTTACAATGAAGATGGATGCGGTGTCCGATGGACAAACACGAAAAATCTTAAAAAATATATAGATGTTTGGAATAATTTTTCTGAAAATGCTTTTATCAAAACAGATGATATAGAACGGGAGTTTGAGACTGTAGAAACAATTGATATCCGGACGTCGATTTTTGAGTTTTTTATGATGGGGATGAGAAAACTTTCAGGGATATCATCAGTTCAATTTAAAAAGATTTTTGGGCAAAATCTTCCGAAAAGTTTTGTCTGTGCTGCAAAAAAATGGCAAAAAAAAGGTTTATGCGATGTGCTAAACATTGATCAAGATGTTGTTTATCGCCTTAATTCTGAAGGAATTTTGTTTTTAAATTCATTTCTTGAAGAAATATGATAAAAAAATGCACTACTTATTAAAAAATGTAATTGAAATATAAAAAAATACGATTATAATTATAGTGTAAAATTTTAAAAAATCGGAAATCCTATGATTGATGTAATGCGGTTAGATGGGAAAAAATATTGGGTGAACCCGCACATGATTGAAAGTATGGAAACTACTCCCGATTTAACATTAACGATGTTGTCGGGTCGTAAAATCATTGTCAAAAATTCCCCAGAAGATTTAATAAAAAAAATTATTGAATACCGAAAAAATATCGGTGTTGATCGACAAGAGGTCTTATAATGGATATAGCTTCGATTATTGGTATTGTGGGTGGTGCTGCCATGATTAGCATCTCAGTTATCACTTCTGGTGGTTCTTTGGGGGGGATTATCGATATTCCTTCTGTGGCGATGACAATTGGCGGTTCATACTTTGCTATGTTCATTGCATGCCCGTTAAAAAAAGTTCTTGGAATGTTCAAGGTTATGGGGCGTGCATTTAAAATTCCTGATTTCGGTGAAAAAAATATTGTAATAAATATGCAAGCTCTTTCTGAAAAAGCTCGTCGAGAAGGTATTCTTGCTTTGGAAGATGGACTTGATGACCTTGAAGATCCGTTTATGAAAATGGGTCTTCGCCTTGTTGTAGATGGAACTGACGGCAATATAATTCGTTCAATAATGGAAAATGAAATGAACCAAGTTGAAGCTCGTCACATGGAATGGATCGGTATCATAAATACATGGTCTGGATTTGCTCCCGGTTTTGGTATGATGGGTACTGTAGTAGGTCTTATCGGTATGCTTCGCAACCTTGAAGATAAATCATCTCTTGGTCCTAACATGGCTGTTGCTTTGATTACAACCCTGTACGGTTCCATGATGGCAAACTGGTTAATCGCTCCTTTTTCTACAAAACTACTTGCACACAACAGTATGGAAATGCGCACAAAGGAAATGATCATAGAAGGTGTACTTGCTATTCAAGCCGGAGAAAACCCTCGAATTATGGCTCAAAAACTTCTTACTTATCTTGATCCTGTTACAAGAAAAGCAATTGAAGCTGATGTTTTGAAAGATTAATTTTATATTTAAGGTTTAAATAAAAAATGGGAAAAAAAACTACTAAAACCCCTGAAAAACCATCAACGGCCTGGCAAGGTACATACGGTGACATGATCACCCTTATGTTGTGCTTCTTTGTAATGCTGTACAATCCTTCTGAGGTAGATGTTACTCAAATGGCGACAATCACTCAAAGTTTGCAGATGACAGAAACAGAGACTACTTCCGGCGGCATGTCGTTGTCTGCGGGTCAACTTTCTGATTTAGGCAACAATATAAACTCCCTTCCGTCTATGGAAAAAGGAAGGTCTCTAGGGCTTGCAAGGAAAAAAGCAGTAAGCCTTTTTGCCCCCGATGTAAAATCTAATAGAATTACAATTACAAGTGATGAACGCGGACTTATAATCACTCTTCTTTCTGATAATTTTTTTGATGAAGGAAAGGCTGATTTGAACATAAACGATACTCGAGAAACTTTGCTTAGACTTGCAGATTTTTTTAAATCAGATGAATTAAAAGGGCGCAGATTCCGTATAGAAGGGCACACAGACAATATTCCTGTACCTGAATCGTCAAAATTTCCTAGCAATTGGGAACTTTCTGCTGCAAGAGCTGTTAATGTTCTTCATTATCTTGCCGATTATGGAGTAAAGGAAAATGTTTTTTCTGTTGCCGGTTATGCAGACACCAGACCAAAGTTTTCAAACGATACGCCTGAAGGTAGGGCGTATAACAGGCGTGTGGATATTATAATTCTAGACGAAGGACACTTTTAATGTTACAATATTTATTATTGTTGATTTGCTGGAGGGGAAATGGCAGACGATGATGACATCAATCTTGAAGATGGCGGAGCTAGTGCTGCACCGTCAAAAAAAGGTGGATTAGGCGGACTTTTTTCCGGTCTTTTAAAATGGATAATTATAGGACTTGCTGCAATTATTGTAATTGTTGTAGTTGTAATAGTGACTGTAAAAATTACAAGCAAAAATTCTACTCAAATAACGGCAATCCCTGCATCTGAAGAATATGTTTCAGGTCAACGAGAAATTTATGACTGGTATACATCGCTTGGTGTTATACAGACTACGACAAGTGACGATCCCCCTGCAACTGTCAGGGTTGATGTAGCTCTCGCTTATAAAAAAGATGATAAGACAACGTCTACGGAAATCACACAGAGAACTGTAGAATTAAAAGCATTCTTGCGCCGATATTTCAGTGGAAAAACAGCAGCTGAGCTTCGCAATACAAATAACGAAGATGCTTTGGAAAACGAAATCAAAAATGGCATAAACGACAAGATTTTGAGCAGTTCTCGTATCCGTGATGTTGTATTCCAGCAGAAAGATGTAATTGAGCAAAATTAGGTTGGAGTGAGAAAGCATGAACGAAGTTCTTTCGCAGGACGAAATTGACCAGTTACTCACAGCTATCAGTTCGGGTGAATCGGAAGCTGATGATTTTAAACCGGTCAACAGTGCTCGAAAAATTAAAATCTACGATTTTAAGCGTCCTGATAAATTTTCTAAGGAGCAATTGCGTACCATCTCAAGTATGCACGAAACTTTTGCGCGTTCGACGACAACGTCACTGTCTGCGCAGCTTCGTTCTCTTGTTCATGTCCACGTTGCCTCTGTAGATCAGCTGACGTATGAAGAATTTATTCGTTCAATCCCAACTCCGACAACTTTGGCTGTAATCAATATGGATCCGCTCAAAGGAAACGCAGTTTTGGAAATTGACCCTGCAATCACCTTTTGTATGATTGACCGCCTGTTTGGTGGACGAGGGGCGACAACAGGAAATAAAAACCGTGACCTTACAGATATTGAGCAGGAAGTAATGGAGACTGTCATTGTCAGAATCCTAGCTAATATCCGTGAAGCTTGGACAAGCGTAATCGATTTAAGACCGCGATTTGCCCAGATTGAAACAAATCCTCAATTTGCGCAGATTGTACCTCCTACGGAAATGGTCGTGCTTGTAACGCTTGAAACAAAAGTCGGCGATGAAGAAGGTATGATGAACTTCTGTATTCCTTATCTTGTCCTTGAACCTATCATTTCAAAACTTTCATCACAGTTCTGGTTTTCGTCTGTTCGTAAAAGTTCGACTACGCAATATTTGGGAACAATCAAACAGCAGCTCACAAGTGTCGATATGGACGTGGTCGCTGAAATCGGAACAGTTAATTTGTCAATCAGGGATGTACTTTCATTACGCGTCGGCGATGTAGTACGTCTTTCAGATATAAAAATAGGAGACCCGATTTCTCTAAGTGTTGGAAACAAAAAAAAGTTTTATTGCCAGCCGGGTGTTGTCGGGAAAAAAATGGCAGTACAGATTACAGGAAAAGTAGAAAACGTTGATTCCGACGATTTTGAAGAGCTTTCTGTTGAAGGAGACGAAACGTATGAGTGATGGTGCAATCTCACAGGATGAAATCGATGCTTTGCTTTCAGGTGTTGCAATAGACGGATTAAATTCATCAGGACATGTTGGAAACGGTCCGACATATCATTTTGATATCACAACGCTTCAGAACTTAGCAAATGATTTGCGTCCAAAACTTGAAGAAAATATCAATAAGACTACAAGTTCAAACTTTGTATGTGAATCTCCGGTTGTGGAAGAAACAAACCGAGACAGAGTTTTGTCAAAATTGCCTGAAGTCGTAATCGGGGTTGTTGCAGATTACAACGAAGGAATCAAAGGTGCACACTTGTATCTTATGGCTCCTGAGTTTGCATTAAAAATTTTCCAGCTTGTGAGCTCTGAAGAAGCGACAGAAGTTGATGATATGGTTTTGTCTGTCGTTTCTGAATTCGTTGCTACGCATATCAGCTCTGAAATAACGGAAATTGAGAGCAAAGGAAAGGTGCCTGGTCTCGCTTATGCAACGCCGGAGACTCTAAACGAATCAAAAGCGATGATCATGCTGCCTCAAGGTGATTTTGTACTTGCAAGCTATCCATTGACTCTTGATGGAAACGCTTATACATTGTGGGAATGTATCGGCGGAGACGCTGCTGAAGGCATTACAAAGGCACTAGGCGGAGGAGCTTCTGAAGCTGAAGCGTTGAACCCAATTGATTTGAACGGAATGGCTGCAACGCAAGCCTCAAACCCAGCACAAAATATGGGAATGAACATGGCAGGCATGCAGCAGATGGGTGGTATGGCTCAAATGCAAATGCCTAATATGGGCGGAATGGCTCAGATGCAGATGCCGAACATGGGAATGAACGTTCCGAATATTCAACAGCTACAGTTTCCTAATCTACAGGCAGGCTTGAATGCAGGCGAACAAGGTAACATCAGTTTGATCATGGACGTACTGATGGAGATGACTGTAGAACTCGGTCGTACAAAGAAATCTATAAAAGATATTCTTGGGATGGGCGAAGGAACAATCATTGAGCTTGATAAACTTGCCGGTGAACCGGTAGATATTCTTGTAAATCATAAACCGATTGCCAAAGGAGAAGTTGTTGTTATCGATGAAAACTTCGGTGTTCGTGTAACAGAAATTCTTTCTCCGATGGAACGTGTAAGTGATTTAAAATAAAACCGATTTTTAATGGGTGGGAAAAATTGGGAAAATCAAAAAAAATAATTGTGGCAACGATTTTATTCTTTGCCTCAGTTTTCTGTATTTATTCGCAAAATAATCAATCTGAAAAAACTCAGGACAATCAGTCTGTGACCGAATCTCAAATTTCATTGAATTTTGATGATGCAGCCGGGACTGATTCCAACAATTTGACAACTCAAAACAAAAGACCTTCAACAGTGCTTACTTTTGTGAGGATGATCGTCGCATTGATAATAGTCGTCGCTCTTATATATGGCGTTTTGTGGTTTGTAAAGAAAAAAACTAACGTCGTAAAGACTGATGATGAATATTTACGCCGCGCAGCATATATCAACATCGCTCCGGGAAAAACTATAGAAGTGATCACTTTAATTGATAAAGCATATTTAATCGGTGTCACAGAGGATAGCATTACTATGCTCGGAGAAATTGATGACGATGAATTGATAAAAGCAATGAATCTTACTGCGGACAAAAAAACTAACATCAAAAAAGCGACTTCTTTTTCTGAAGTCCTCGATATGTTCCTTATCAAAGGAAATAAGCAAAAAAACATATTCAGCGATTCTGAAAAAAAAGTTGAAGATGTTCTATCAAAGACACAAAGGGAAGGCATCGATAATTCTTCGGAAAACAATATCTGATGAGGGACATGACATGAAAAGAAAATTGAGAAAAGTTTTATTGATATTGAGCATTTTTTTTATCTTTTCTGAAGGACTTTCTGCGCAAAACAACAATTTTCCAAATGGCTCTTCACAAGGAACGATGCAGGTAAACCCTAATTTACGTGCTCCTTTAGTCCCAAACATCTCTGTAGAAGTTACAAATCCCACGACAGGGGCTCAGACAGCATTCAGCATAAGGCTTTTGCTCCTTCTTACAGTATTAACTCTTGCGCCAAGCATTTTAATTCTCGTAACGTGTTTTTTGCGCTTTTCAATCGTGTTGGATTTTATAAAACGAGCGCTTTCGTTGCAGCAAGTGCCTCCGACTTCCGTTTTAAATGGCATCGCTTTTTTTATGACTCTTTTTGCGATGTGGCCGACTTTTACAAAAATTTACGACAACGCGTATAAACCTCTTTCAAACAATGAAATCACAATTGAACAAGCATATCAGGAAGCCGAATCTCCTCTTAGAATGTTTATGTATTCTCAGATGGCAGATGATACGAGTTATATAAAAATGTTTATGAACATGGCAAAGCTCGACAAACCTAATACTCTTGCAGATGTAAAAACATACATACTCGTTCCAGCTTATATCCTTCATGAACTTACAGTTGCATTTAAAATCGGTGTCATATTGTACATTCCGTTTATCATAATAGATATGGTCGTCGCGAGCATTTTGATGTCTATGGGGATGATGATGCTTCCTCCTGTCCAGATTTCTATGCCGTTTAAGCTTGTTTTATTTGTGCTTGTAGACGGATGGGGTCTTTTGACTCAGCAATTGTTTGTTTCTGTAATAAAATAGGTGGTAAAAAATGACAAAAGGTATAATTTCAAGCTTAATGCAAGGCGCAATTGTTCAAGTTATATCTGCTGTGCTCCCGGTTCTTCTCTTAGCTTTGATAGTCGGTTTGGTTGTTGCTATTTTTCAGGCTACGACTTCTATTCAGGAGCAGACTCTGACATTCTTGCCGAAATTGATTGTAATTTTAATCGTGCTTGCTTTGCTTGGAGGAACGATGTTTTCATCTCTCGGTGAATACACAATTGAATTGTTCAAAAGAATTCCTGATTTTGCAAAGTAACTGAAAATTGGAAAGGTAATAGATGCTTGATAATATTTTGATAAATGCACCTTTTTATCTTCTCATTCTTGCAAGATGCATGGCTTTGGTTTTTACGCTTCCTATGTTTTCAATGCGTTCAGCTTCTCGAATCGCAAAAGTTGCTTTTGCAGGCTATATGGCTTTTTTTATACTTGGAAGAATAGAATTGACTTCTTATTCTCAATTTATAAATCAAGACGGCGTTTTTTCTCTGCAGTACGTTCTTGTTCTAGCCGGCGAAGTTTTAATCGGCATTTTGATTGGTTTTTTTATTTCTATCATCTTTGCAGCTTTCAGTACAGCCGGTCAGTTTGTTGCATTTCAGATGGGGCTTTCGGCTGCAAGCTCTTATGATACGCTTTCTCAAGTTGAAAACCCTTTGATGGGACAGTTTTTTAACTTAGTAGCGATGCTCGTTTTTATGCAGACGCACTGGTTCCAAAGATTGTTTTTTAAAGGATTGGTGACGAGTTTTTCTTCATTGAATGCACTGAGCATTGCGACTGCAAACGAACATATTGCACGTTTTATGGTAAAAGGACTGTCGAGCCTTTTTGCAGATGCGCTTGTGATTGCGCTTCCTGTCATTGGAACTTTGTTTTTAATCACGGTGTGCACAGGACTTTTGACTAAAGCTGCACCTCAGATGAATCTTTTGTCGGAAGGTTTTCCGGTCATGATTTTAGTCGCATTTTTTATGATTGCGATATTCATGCCGAGTTTGATAGACTTTTTTATCAGGTCTTTTAATAAAGGCTTTTCCGAGTTGGAACAATTGTTTCGAGAGATTTCGGGAGGAATTAAATAATGGCTGCCGAAGATGAAGGAAGAACAGAGGAACCGTCAGAATATAAACTTGAAAAAGCGAGAAAAGAGGGGCGTGTCGCAAAAAGTCAGGAAGTCAGCAGCGCCTTAATTTTGCTTTTATGCGTTGTCACTTTAATTTTTCTGTCAAAATGGATTTTGGGCGAAGTCGTAACAAGTTTCAGATTTTATTTTTCACAATGCAGCACTACGGAAATCAAAAATCCTGCATTTATATCTATTTTTTTTGAAATCATTATAAAATGTGTTTTACCTGTCGGGCTAGTCAGCGCTGTTTCTGCAATTGCTGGAAATATCATTCAAACAAAAGGCTTTATTTTCAGCTTAAAGCCGATTGAGCCAAAATTTAACAAAATAATTCCTCATATCGGAGAATATCTCAAGAAAACTATTTTTTCTGCAAAAGGTTTGTTTAATATTGCGAAGTCTTTTGGAAAAGTTGCAATAATAGTTTTTGTAGCGTACATCTGCATTCGCAAAGATATATTTGTCCTAATCGATATAATCGACAACGGTGACATCGGTATGGCTATTGGAAAAGTTGCGAAGATGGCTGCCCAAATCATGATTACAGTCGCAATTATATTCCTTGCAATCTCTATCCCTGATTATTTTGTCCAGCGTCATGATTTTATGCAGGAAATGAAGATGACAAAACAGGAACAGAAAGAAGAATACAAAGAGATGGAAGGAGACCCTGAGGTAAAAAGCAAACTTCAGCAGATGCAAAGAGCACTTTTGCAGCAAAATATTCCAAAGGCTGTTGCAGAATCAGATGTTGTAATCGCAAACCCGACACATTTTGCTGTCGCCTTAAAGTACGATCCGACTATTGCAGATGCTCCGCCTGTAGTCAATGCAAAAGGTGAAGATAATCTTGCTCAGACAATAAAGAGAATTGCACGGGAAAATGATATTCCAATTGTAGAAAATAGACCTGTCGCACGAGATTTATATACAAACGTTGAAGTTGGTGATATAATACCTCAAATATATTATAAAACTATAGCTGTAATTTATTCTCAATTAGATAAATTCAAAAAACAAAATTCGTAGATTGCTGGGTGGGGACTTATGGCAAACGAAAGTCGTGGAAAAGTTATAAAATTTTTACAGAGTAATATTGTACCGGTTGCAGTAGTGCTTGCTGTATTTCTTTTGTTTATCCCGATTCCAAAATTTTTAGTAGACTTAAGCATGATTCTTAATCTTGCATTTTCTATAATCATTTTGCTGGTAGTTGTTCAGTTGCCGCGTCCGTCTGATTTTCAGACGTTTCCACGCGTTATCTTGCTTCAAACTTTGTTCAGCCTTGCAATCAATATTTCTTCGACAAGGCTTATTTTGACCGGAAAAATAGTAAACGGAACTCTTCAAGGTCAGAGCAACATGGTTCAGGCTTTTGCGAGCATTGTTGCAGGAAACAATCTGCTTGTAGGCTTTATCATCTTTATTATTTTGATTGTAGTTCAGGTTTTAGTAGTTACAAAAGGGGCCGGACGTGTATCGGAAGTAGCTGCGCGATTCAGTTTGGACTCTATGAACCAAAAACTGTTTGATATAGACAACAGACTCAACACCGGCGCAATAGATGAAGCGCAGGCAGAACAGCTGAAAATTGCCGTCCGCAAAGATATAGATTTTTATTCAAACATGGACGGTTCTTCAAAATTTGTAAGCGGAAATGTAAAAGCTGGTATCGTGATCACTGTTGTAAACCTTATCGGTGGAATTTTGATGGGAACTGCCCTTGCAAGTTTTTTTGGAAACAAATCGATGGGAATCAGCGAAGCGATGTCTACATATTCATCGCTCACGATTGGAGACGGCCTTACATCTCAACTTCCTTCATTGATTATTTCTTTTGCTACAGGTTTGCTTGTAACCGGTACGAAAGGTGATGAAACATTTGATAAACAACTGAAAAGCGAATTTACAGCAGATGGTCACCTTTATGAAATTGTCGGTGCAGTTTTAATAGTTGCGGGATTTATTCTCAGAAGCAACACTCAATTTCTTTTGGTTCCAGTCGGCGGATTGCTGATATTTATCGGATATAAAATGACTCGCGACAAGCAGAAGCAAGTGTTGGCAGAAAGAGAAGCATCTCAGAAAAATAGCGGCGCTCAGGGCTCAGGAGCAAACGATTCAGAGAGAATTGTCATGCTAGATCCTCTTTCCCTCGAGATTGGATATGGTCTGATTCCTCTTGTAGACAAACAAAAAGGGGCAGAACTTCTTGAACGAATTTATAGGATTAGGACAGAGGCACGTCACGATATAGGTCTTGATATTCCAAAAATCAGAATTCAGGACAATATGACCCTTGAACCGAACGACTATAGTTTCAAAATCGAAGGAATTGAAGCGGGGCACGCAACTGTTCGCATAGGATATCTTATGTGTATGGATACGGGCTCTGTCACTGAACAGCTTGATGGAGAGCGTACAAAAGATCCTGCATTCGGCATGGATGCAATTTGGTTACCGGAAAGCCGCAGAAGCGAAGCTGAAAGCGCAGGTTATATTGTTGTCGATCCGCCAACAATCATCTCAACTCATATTACAGAAATCATCCGTTCTCACGCTGCCGAATTGCTCGATCGTCAGTCTGTTTCGGTTATCCTTGATACTGTAAAACAGCGAAATTCTGTGCTAGTCGATGAAGTGTTGAACACTGCAAAAATATCTTACGGTACAATCGAGCAAGTTTTGAAAAATCTTTTGGAAGAAAAAGTTTCAATCAGAAATTATGTAAAAATTCTTGAGACGATGGCAAATTATTCAGGCGTAACACACAATATCTGGGAACTTACTGCAAAAGTTCGTGAAGCTCTAGGTTTGCAAATATGTATGCAGTATGCAGATCCAAACGATAAAAAACTCCGTGTTATGCGCCTTTCCGAAGAACTTTCAGAGATGATTCTTGAACACGCGTATAATCCGCCAGACGGTTCAAAACCTTATGTTGCTCTTGATCCTGTAGATCGCCGCAGATGGATTAACGCAGTCAGCAGCTCTCTCAGCAAGATAAATCAGATGGGATATATGCCTATCATACTTTGTGTAAGTCAAGTTAGGCAACTTGTAAGAGCCTCTATTGAACGAGAACAGCCGGGAGTCGTTGTTCTATCGGATATGGAACTATATGCAGCGGGAAATAATATTTCTGTTGAAGTGATTGCTGAAATTACAGATGATCAGTAAAAATGTTTATAAAAGCGGCAAAGAGGAATAAGACGTTATGGCTTATGATGACATAGAATTAAAAGAATATGGAGAATCAATTGAAGAGATTAGGACAAAACTCTTTAAAAGATACGGCAAAAACGGTTACAGAATAACAGATAAAAATGTTACTGAAAAGCGATGTGGATTTTTATTTTTGCAGCACAAACCGGTCATCATTGTAACGTATGTCGTAAATCACCAAAAGTCATTTAATTCTGATTTTCGGTATGATGAAGAAGCAGAGAAACAAACTCTTGAAAAAAATCGGGCAGCAATTTTGCAAAATCAAAGTTCAGTGCTGATCAACTCTCAGATGAATCAGATGAACAACAATATTGCTCAATTAAAAGAAGAGCTGAGCAAACAACTTAAAAATATTTCGTTGGGCTCAAGCGATAAACATCAAACAATAAAAAAAATTGATGAACTTCTTGAGCAAAATGAGTTTTCTTTTTCATTCATCCAAATGATTGAAGAAAAAATACGAAATGAGTTTTCTCTCGAAGACCTAGAAAACTTTGACCTTGTTGAAAGGCGCGTTGTCGACTGGATTGGAGAGACTATCTCTATTGCAAACGAATATGTATACCGTCCTCCTCATGTTTTTATCATTGTAGGACCTACAGGAGTCGGAAAAACGACAACCCTTGTAAAACTTGCCGCTCAGTTTGTAAAAAAATTTGCTGTTGATAACGACGGAAAACGCCCTGAGATTTGTTTTATAACTACAGATACAATGCGCGTTGGCGCTATGGAACAGCTTGAAAGGTGGTGCGAACGAATGTGTGCACCTGTGTACAAAGCTGAGCGCTCTGAAGACTTAAAAACGCTCTATGACCAATATAAAAATAACGTAGATGCAATTTTTATAGATACAAGCGGTTTTAGCCCTAATGATGCTACACATATTGCTCAGATGAAACTCTTGCTCGATGTACCGGGCATGAATCCTGACATTTATCTTGCTTTCACAGCTTCGACAAAATACCGAGATTTGCAAAACATAATGCAGAACTATGAACCATTCGGTTATAAATCTGTTATAATTACAAAATGTGATGAATCCGGACAGTTTGGAAACGTAATAAGCGTTTTAAACGATAAGCACAAATCAATCTCGTATATTGCTCACGGACAAGTTGCGTCCCGAGATATAAAAAAATCAAATGTAGTTGATTTTTTAATTCGCCTTGAAAACTTTAAGGTAGATAGAATACACATAGAAGATAAATTTGGAGAATAAGTATGGAAGAGCAGGCAGAAGGATTAAGTGAATTGTTTGGCGACAAGCCAGCTGGAGATAAAGATTCGACTAAAACTTTAAAAAAACAAGAACATAATACACGAATAATCGCAATCACAAGTGGAAAAGGTGGTGTTGGAAAAACAAATACAGCCGTAAATATGGCTATTGCATACGCTCAACTTGGCAAAAAAGTAATTTTGATCGACGGCGACCTCGGAATGGCAAACGTAAATGTTCTTCTGAATATTGTTCCCGATTACAACCTGATGCACGTAATCAACAAAAAAAAGACGATGAAAGAAATCATTATGGACACAGAATTTGGAATCAAATTCATCGCCGGAGCAAACGGTTTTTCAAAAATTGCAAACTTGAGTGTTGAAGAACTCGAATATTTTGCAAATCAGTTTGCAACGCTTGGAAATGCAGATATCATCATAATAGATACAGGCGCAGGTATTGCAAATAACGTTCTTCAGTTTGTTGCTGCCGCTGATGAAGTCTTTGTAATTACGACTCCAGAACCGACTGCGATCACAGATGCTTACGGTATTATTAAAATCATCACGACAGAAATTGTCGACAGAACAGTTACGATCAAACTGATTGTCAACAGAGTCCATTCGCCTGATGAAGGTAAACGAATTGCAGAGCGCATAATCACAATTGTCGGACAGTTCCTTGGCTATAAAATCGAATATCTCGGCTGCATTCCAGAAGATCCGTTTGTCATGGCTTCCGTAATAAGGCAAAAACCGTTCATTATTGTAAATCCAACTTCAAAACCGTCAGTTTATTTAAAACATATCGTCGGAAGAATTGAAAAAAACGAGCCCGAATACAATGAAGGAGTTTCAAGTTTCTTAAAAAAATTCTTAAGCAGAAAGGGAAAATAATCAGTGATGTATAGTTTCATTAAAAATTTAAATTAAACTGTTATTTTTCACATATTGTAGTATAATATATTCGATTTTTTAAATTGGGAGGAAAAATGCGAAGTATCAAAAATATTATTATATTTGCATCATGCGGATTTATTTTGTCCTTCGTATTCGGTCTAACTTCACATTCTTCCTTTTTATCAATCTTACTTAAAGCTTTTTTTTGCCGTTTGTTTTGCGCTGCTTGGATTTGCGATAAACTTTGTTTTCAAAAAATTTTTAAGCGAGGATTCTTCTGGTGAATCCTCTGATTATTCAACTTCGACGTCAACCGCTTCCGATTCTCCAAAAACCGGGAATGTCGTTGATATCACGATTGAAGATGAAGAGCTTGAGCGAAGTGAAAGTCAAAATCACTTTGTTGTGGGCGAAAATCACCAGATGCTAAATGACTCTGACATCGGCAATGCAACTGGTGTAAAAAAATCAGCAGAAAGTGGTGATTCAGGATTTGTTCCTTTGAGAGCAAAAGAAAATATAGAAAATGTTTCAGGGACAGAGGCTGTTTCGCCAAAAGAAGCGGGAACAGAACCGGACGCTAATGTCAATGTTGCAAGCTCCGGAGAAGGAATAGGTTTGGATACACTTCCCGATATGGAAAATTTTGCATTTACAGAAAGCAATGAAGGTGAACCATCAAGTTTTGAAGGCAATTCCGAAATAATCGGTAAGTCTGATTTTTCATCAAGTTCGTCTTCTAAAGCACAGCCGGAAGTAAAAGATGCTGAACTTATGGCAAAAGCGATAAGTTCAATATTAGCAGATGAAAATTCATAATAAGAGGGTTAAATAAATGCCAATTAATGATGAAAAAGAAGAAGATGAGCTTTGGGAAGAATTTAAAAAAACAAAATCTCCTGCCCTGAGAGATAAATTTATCAGACAATACATGCCTCTTGTGAAATATGTAGCGGGAAAAGTCGCAGTCGGTTTGCCGGCATCTGTCGAATTTGACGACCTTGTCGGCTACGGACAGTTTGGACTTCTTGACGCCATAAATAAATACGATACAGCAAAAAACGTAAAATTTAAAACTTATGCGGTCACTCGTATCCGCGGTGCAATTTTTGATGAGTTGAGGCAGATCGACTGGGTTCCACGTTCTGTTCGTCAAAAATCGAGAGAGATTGAAGATGCAATCGTGACACTAGAATCAAGGCTTGGCAGAACTGCAACAGATAGCGAAATCGCTAGTTCTTTGAATATGAGTGAAGATGAATATCACAGAACTATTATGAAAATTTCAGGAACAAGCGTTCTTTCTTTAAATGATGTCTGGTATGCGGGTGATGATAACGACAATATGTCGATCGGGAACAACATCGAGTCTCCATCGAGCCTTAATCCTGATGTAATTGCAGAACGTGAAGAGATTCGTAAAGTTATTGCACAAGCTATCAGTGAATTGCCGGAAAAAGAAAAATTAGTGATTGTACTTTACTATCATGAAGATTTGACTTTTAAAGAAATTGGTGAAGTTCTTAAAGTGAGTGAATCGCGTATTTCTCAATTGCATACAAAAGCGAACTTAAGGCTTCGTGCAAAACTTACAAACCTGCGAAAAGGTATTATTTGATGATAAAACGGACTGAACATGGTAAATCTTGATAAAGTTCGCGAAGACATGAAAAACTTACTCGATGTTGACAAGAATCTGCATTCTGTTGAAGTCAATGCAGACACGATTGATGAAGCTCTCGCCGATGCAGTTGTCCAGCTAGATACAAAAGTTGTAAATTTGCATTATGAAGTTATAGAAAAGGGAAGTGACGGATTTTTTGGAATAGGCAAAAAACCTTGGAAAATCGTGGTTTATCAAGATCCGAAAACAGTTAAGAGAACTGCAAAACTTGCTTCTGAAGGGTTGTTTGATGAAGAAAGCGAAACTGCTGTTAAGCAAGTTACTAACCGCGATGGAATGTTCTATATCAGACATTTTAAAGCCGATATCATGCTTAAGGTTATTCTTCCGCTTGGAAATGGACTTCCGATAGAGCTAAAAGATGTTATAGCTGAAGTAAAACGCCCTGACACTCTTGATTTTGATGAAGATTTAATTAAAAAATATGTAAAGCAAGGAACAGACAATACTTATTTGCAGATTGGCGCATATAAACACGTTCCAGCTGGCGATGTTGTAATCGGAATCGAAGTTTCAAAAGACGAGCTCAAAGGCTCTATAATTGTATCTCCACCTGCTATGAGCGGTTCGGAAGCATCTTTCGATATGATAAAACGCGTAATCATTTCTCAAGGCGTTGTAGAGCAGTGCATCAATGAAGAAAAAGTCAATGAATTTGTCGATAATCCTGTTTACAATACTCCTTATGAAGTTTGCGAAGCTATAATGCCTGTTGATGGACGCGACGCATATATTTCATACAACTTTGAAATTGATCCGAAGAAACTCAAGGCAAAAATATCTGATACCGGTCAGATAAACTATAAGGAACTCAATCAGATTCAAAACGTTATAGCCGACCAGCCTCTTGCTCAAAAAATACCTGCTGAACGCGGTAAAGGCGGAAAGACTTTGTTCGGGCGCTATCTTGAAGCAAAAAATGGAAAAGACATTCAGATTCAGCTCGGTCATAATGTGCGGCTTGACCGTGACGGTTTGACAATCAAAGCCGAGATTGACGGCGAAGTCATGCTTGTAAACGGCAAAGTTTCAGTCGACCCTGTAAAATATCTTGATGCAGTAAACGTTAAGACTGGCGATATAAAATTTGTCGGAACAGTTGTAATAAAAGGAAATGTCGAAGAAGGATACAAGATTGAAGCAACAAATATCGAAGTCAACGGCATTGTAGATAAATCTCGCCTTGAGGCAACAGGAAACGTGATTGTCCGTCAGGGCATATTTGGAAAAGGTGAAGGCTACATAAAAGCCGGCAAATCGCTTTGGGCAAAGTTTATAAACGACACAACAGTAGAAGTTGAAGAAAACGTAATTGTATATGATTCAATCGTAAACTCTAATGTAACGGCTATGAAAAATATCATTTTGCGCGGTAAAAAAGCTCAAATCATAGGTGGGCATCTTCTTGCTACGGAGGAAATATGTGCACGCAAGTTAGGTTCTCCGGGTGGCGGTACAGAGACAATCCTCGAAGTTGGAATTGACCCACGAGCAAAAAAGCGGCTTGAAGAACTTCAGAATATGCAGGCAAAAGCGACAAAAGAGTATGAAAACTGCGACTTGGATATTCAGACGCTTGAACAACAAAAAAAGGTACGCCGCAAACTGCCTCAGGAAAAAGAAGAAAAACTCAAATCATTGAAAGAGCACTGCGAACACATAAGTACAGACCTCGAAGAAATGACAAAAGAAATAAATGCAATACAAGCACATCTTAGAGAACTTAAAGCGGTTGGCAAGGTGAAAGTTGAAGGCGATGTTTACGCCGGCGTAAAAGTTTATGTTCGAGATGTTTTAGACGAAGTTAAACTCGACACTAAAAATGTTACTTTCTACTATGACAAGAGTTTCAGTAAACGTGGTCCTTATGAGCCACCTTCATTAACTGAGGAGCAGACAGATGGCTATATCACCAATTGACCTCCAGACAATGTACTCGCAGCTAGAGAATGTTGCAAAAACGTTATCTGCGTCACAGCAAACTCAGCTTACAGAAGCTATGCATCAGCAAAGCAATATTCAGCGAAAACTTGAAGAAAATAAAAAAGTTCAAGAAACTTCAAACGAAAAAGCTAAAGCAAATTCCATAAATCAAAACGGTTCAAATTCCACCGATTTTACTGAACAACAAAAAAGAAAAAAGCCGGAAAATCAAGAACAAACAGATGATTTTATAAATAGACCACTAAAAAGCGACAATTCAAACTTAGGCACAGTCATAGATATAACAGGATAAAATATGCTTTCTGTAATTGCGATAATTCTTTCATGTATAAGCATTGTTTTGATGCTGATAATTCTCGTACGTTTCAAAAAATTGTTTTCTACAGATTCAATCATCGATACAACAAAAAACAAGATGAATCAAATCATCATAGATGTAAACAACAATACAAAACGCGACCTTGAATTAATCAATGAAGCTACAAGGCGCACTTCAGAATTTATGAACGAAGCAAACAAAAAAATGAAAGAATTTCACGAAGCGACTCAAAGGCTTAGAGAGATGATTGCCGAAGCCGAAAAATTCGGCGCAAAAAAAAGCAACAGGGTTGTCTATGTTGAAAATGATAAGCTCGGTGGCATAAAACCTGTCGGACAGATAAAGCAATCTTTTTCCAAATCTTATATCAATCCTGATGATTCATTTTCTGTGACAAAAAAAATCGATGAAAACGGACAGCAATCGCTTTTTGAACAGGAAGAAACGTCTGTTTTAAAAGATGAGACAAAAGTTACAAAAGATGGCGCCGCATATAAAGAAGTGCCTCTTATCATCACAAAAGTATACGATGAAAAAATGATAGATAAACAAAAATCGCCTTCTTTTCTCAACACTAAAATTGAAAAACTTTTTAATTCCGGCATGCAGATTGAAGATATTGCATCAGAACTATCTTGTTCAATTTCAGAAGTTCAGTTTATAATAGACATGTTACAATAGTGCTTTTTATTGGATTTTAGCATTTAGAGAGGTAGATATAATGAAAGTTACAAAGCAGAAGTTCGGTATGCTGTCTGATGGAACTAAAGTAAACCTTTATACTGTAAAAAATGATGATATGTCATTTTCCTGCACTGATTATGGCTGTATCCTCACAAGTATAATCCTTAAAAATAAAGATGGGTCAAAAACAGACGTTTTGCTCGGATATTCAACATTGGACGGATACATAAATTCTCATTTCTTTTTCGGTTCAATCGTAGGACGATTTGCAAACCGCATCGCTAAAGCGGAGTTTTCTTTGGATGGGGAAAAATATAACCTCGACAAAAATGACGGTCAAAATACTCTTCATGGAGGTTTTGACGGATACGACAAAATGATGTGGAAAGCAAAAATCATAGATGATGAAAAATCTTGCGGCGTTAAATTTACAAGGTTGTCGCCGGATGGAGAACAGGGCTTTCCCGGAAATGTAGAACTTTCCGTTACTTATCTCCTTGATAAAAACAACAATTTTTCATGTATATATAACGCCGAGACTGACAAAGCTACCCCTATAAATATCACAAACCATGCATATTTCAACCTTGCCGGAAAAGGAAGCATTTGCCAGCACTCTCTTCAGATGAATTCGACTAAATATATTGAAGTCAATTCAAAATTGATTCCGACCGGAAATTTTCTCGACGTAGAAGGCACTCCGTTTGACTTTACTAAAGAAAAGAAAATCGGAAAGCAGATAAAAGATGTTGGGGTCGGCTACGACCACTGCTATGTCACAGAGATGTATAATCCTGAAAATGAACAATGTGGGCTTCCTCTCGACGATTCGGATTTAGTTCATTTTGCAGTTGTAAAAGAAGAAAAATCAGGTCACGAAATGTCTGTTTTTACAAACATGGAAGGCTGTCAGTTTTATTCAGGAAATTACATCAAAGGCGTTGTCGGTAAAAATGGCAGAATATATGATAAATACGATGGTTTTTGTCTTGAAACTCAATGTTTCCCAGATTCCCCAAATCAAAAAACATTTCCGATATGTATTTTGAAACCGGGACAAAAAATGAAAGCAAAGACAGTTTATTCCTTTACAATAAAAAATTAAATCTGTATAACATATAAAATATAAATAGGTGTAAAAGCTCTTTATATATATGATTAAATAATTTGTAAAAAAGTTAACGAAATGAATTGTGAGGTAAAAAGTAATGGATGTACAGTTACAGGAATTGATCGATAAGATCAAAAAAGATGGTGTCACTGCTGCAGAAGCTAAAGCTGCTGAAATTATTGAATCGGCAAATAAAAAAGCTGAATCGATAATTGCCGCTGCTCAGGAAAAATCTTCTGAAATCGTCAAAAAATCTAAAGCAGAAACAGAAAGAATGGAGAAAGCCAGCGAAGAAGCCATTACACAGGCTGGAAGAAATATGCTTCTTTCATTTAAAGATTCTTTGATAAAAGAACTTGATAGCTTAATTTTGAGTGAAACGACAGCTGCTGAATCAAAAACCGTTCTTGAAAAACTTGTTCCCGAGACAGTAAAAGCATGGTCAAAAAATGCAGATGCTTCCGAACTTTCAGTATTGTTAAATGAAAAAGATCTTAAAGAGCTTGAAAAATCACTCACAGCATCTCTTAAAGCAGAGATTTCTAAAGGTCTTGAAATTAAACCTGATAAGACTTTGTCGGCAGGATTTAGAATCGGCGTTAAAAATGGGGCGGCTTTCTATGATTATTCAGCGGAGAGCCTTGCAGAAATGTTTGCCGCATATCTCAACCCAAAAGTTGCAGCACTTCTCAAAAACGCTGCAAAGGACGTTCAATAGTGGCTTATTATTATTTGGTTTCACAGTTACCGAATATCTCATCTTCAGAAGGAAAAACCGCATTGCCTTTGAACACACAATCTTTTTGTGAATTGGCGTGCCGCTTTGTTTCTGACAGCGAAAAAGCTATTATTAATTCACTCTCACTCGTTCCTCCTAGGAAAAGAGTTGCTACAGGTTCTGCTTTTTTAGATACTTGGTACGAAAAAGAAAGAAACTTACGATTTGCACTTGCGCAAATTCGTGCACAAAAATTAAAAAAAGACAGTTTGCCGTTGCCTTCGGGTTGCACAGCAGATATTATTTCAGCAGCAAGAACCGCTGTTGGAATGAACAGTCCTTTGAGTGCGGAACAGTTTCTTTACGATTATAGATTAAACTTGCTTGATGATTTGCGCCCTTTGGACGCTTTTTCCATTGACTCGGTATATGCTTATGGCTTAAGACTTATGCTGATTGAGCGTATGCGCAAGTTTGAAGTTGAAAACGGAAAGACATCTTATCATAAGATTTACGATACAATTTTGGATGGAGATAAATAATGACGGATACAAAAGCAAAAGTAGTCGGCATCAACGGAAACATGGTCACTATCGAATTTGACGGCAGCGTTTCTATGAATGAAGTAGGCTACGTTAACGTAGACGGAAAAAAGCTCAGAGGTGAAGTGATCCGTATTCGCGGAAATAAAGCTCAGATGCAGATTTTCGAAATGACACAGGGAATTAAAACCGGTGATACTGTTGAATTAATAGGTGACCTTCTTTGTGCAGAATTAGGCCCCGGACTACTCGGTCAGACATTTGACGGTTTACAAAACCCACTTCCTCTCGTCGCTGAGAAGGCTGGATTTTTCCTTGAACGAGGCGTTTATATAGAACCTCTTTCATCAGAAAAAAAATGGGAATGGACTCCAACTGTAAAACAAGGAGATAAAGTTCTCCGCGGAGATTCAATCGGTCACGTACCTGAAGGTCCATTTACACATAAAATTTTAGTTCCTTTTGATCTGCTTGGAATGTATACAGTAAAATCAGTGTCAAAAGAAGGCAGCTATACAATCAAAGATACAGTTGCAGTTGTGACAGATGAAAAAGGCAAAGAACATGAACTAAAAATGTCATTTAAATGGCCTGTAAAACGTGCAGTCGACTGCTATGCAGAGAGGCTTGCTCCAACTGACCCGATGGTAACTCAAGTTCGTCTGATAGATACATTCTATCCTGTTTGCAAAGGTGGTACATATTGTATCCCAGGTCCATTTGGTGCCGGAAAAACAGTGCTTCAGCATACAACATCGCGAAATGCCGATGTTGATATCGTAATTATAGCGGCTTGCGGTGAACGTGCCGGTGAAGTTGTTGAGACAATCAAAGAGTTCCCTGAGCTTAAAGACCCGAGAACAGGACGCAGCTTGATGGAACGTACAATCATAATTTGTAATACATCATCTATGCCTGTTGCCTCCCGTGAAGCGTCTGTTTATACGTCAGTTACATTGGCTGAATATTATCGTCAGATGGGGTTGCATGTATTGCTGCTTGCCGACTCAACTTCTCGCTGGGCGCAGGCTCTGCGTGAAATGTCAGGACGTCTTGAAGAGATACCTGGAGAAGAAGCGTTCCCTGCTTACCTAGAATCTTATATCGCAGCGTTCTATGAACGTGCCGGCATCGTAAAACTCCGTGACGGTTCTACAGGCTCTGTAACAATCGGTGGTACAGTATCTCCTGCCGGCGGTAACTTTGAAGAACCAGTAACTCAAGCAACGCTTAAAGTTGTCGGCGCTTTCCACGGACTTTCGCGGGAACGCTCTGATGCACGTAAATATCCTGCAATCGACCCAATCATCTCGTGGTCAAAATATAAATCAGTGCTTCCTGAAAACTGGGTTTCTTATGCGCGCAATATATTCCTTTCCGGCGTTGAAGTCAACCAGATGATGAAAGTTATCGGAGAAGACGGTACGACAACTCAAGATTACATCGTATATCTCAAGAGCGAATTTCTTGATGCAGTTTACATGCAGCAAAACTCATTCGATGAGATAGATGCGGCAGTTAGCGTAGAACGCCAAAAATATACTTTTGCAAAAGTTCTTACAGTTTTAGGTTCCGATTTTGAACTTTCTGATAAAGATACAGCACGTAACTTCTTCAACCAGTTGCGTCAGAAATTTATAGACTGGAACTATTCTAAATGGAAGTCTGATAAATTTAAAGAAAATGAAAAAGCAGTTGAAACTCATTATGAATCGGCAAAAGGCAAGATTCGTGATGAAGTTGCAGCAATGCTCAAGGATGGTGAATGATGAACAAAGTATACAGTAAAATTGAATCCATCGTTGGTAGTGTAATTACAGTAAAAGCTGATAATGTTGCATACGGAGAACTCGCCGAAATAGAGACTCGTTTTGGAAAATCTCTTGCCGAAGTAAACAAAATCGACGGCGATGTAGTCAGTTTGCAGGTTTTTGCCGGAGGACGCGGTATTTCTACCGGTGACCACATTAAATTTCTTGGACATCAGATGGAAGTTTCTTTTTCTGATGATTTGCTTGGACGTATTTTCAACGGGTCTGCTCATCCTCGCGACAAGGGACCTGCTCTTGCAGATTCTCTTGTAACAATCGGTGGACCTTCTGTAAACCCTACAAAACGTATCATGGCACGCCGAATGATCCGTACAGGTATTCCAATGATCGATATGTTCAATACTCTTGTCGTATCTCAAAAACTTCCGATATTCTCTATCTCAGGAGAACCTTACAACCAGCTTTTAGCTCGAATTGCTATGCAGGCAGAGGTTGACGTAATCGTTCTTGGCGGCATGGGACTTAAATATGACGATTACCTTTATTTCAAGAAAACACTTGAGAATGGAGGTGCTCTTTCAAAAACTGTAATGTTTATGCATACAGCCGCAGATCCAACTGTAGAATGTCAAAAGATTCCAGACCTTTCTCTTGCGGTCGCTGAGCAGTTTGCCCTTAAAGGAAAAGATGTTCTTGTGCTCCTCACAGATATGACAAACTATGCCGACTCTATGAAAGAAATCGCTATCACGCAGGAACAAGTTCCTTCAAACCGAGGATATCCTGGAGACTTGTATTCTCAGCTCGCCGCTCGTTATGAAAAAGCAGTAGACTTTGCTGACGCAGGTTCTGTAACAATTCTCGCCGTTACGACAATGCCTGGTGATGACGTAACACACCCAGTCCCAGACAACACAGGCTACATCACAGAAGGGCAGTATTATCTTAAAGGTGGACGTATTGAGCCGTTCGGTTCTTTGTCTCGTCTAAAGCAGAATGTAAACGGTTCTACACGCCCTGACCACCGCGCTTTGATGGACGGTATGATTCGACTTTATTCTTCTTATAAAGATACCCTTGAAAAAAAATCAATGGGTTTCAATATGAGCAGATGGGATGAAAAACTTTTGAATTACGGTAAAAAATTCGAAAACAATATGATGGATCTGTCAAAGAATATCTCCCTCGAAGATGCTCTTGATCTAGGATGGAAAATTCTTGCAGAATGTTTTGATTCGGAAGAAACCGGATTAAAATCTTCTCTTATAGAACAGTATTGGCCAAAATAAAATCATTTTGATTTTATCGTAACGAGTTTTTTAGACTCGCGGATATAAAAGGATGTTTAAATGGCAAAAATAAAGCTGACAAAAAATGAGCTTAAGGTACAAAAAGATGCGTTGAAAATGTTTCAACGATACCTTCCGACTCTTATGCTCAAAAAGCAGCAGCTTCAGACAGAGATCCGCACAATAGACGCTAAAGCCAGAGAAGTACGTGCAGCCAGAGTTAAACTTGAAAAAGAGTTTGACCAGTGGATTGCAGTATTTGGGGAAAGGGAAGCATTTAAACCCGACATGGTCACCGTAAAAAACATAAAAAAAAGCATCGGAAATATTGCCGGCGTAAATATTCCGATTTATGAAGGTGCCGATTTCGGAAGAGGAGACTACGATTTGTTTGAAACTCCTCTTTGGATCGATATGGCGGCAGACCGAATGGAAAAAGCGTTGTCTTTAGATCTGGAAGCAGATGTTCTTGATGAACAAGTTCGCCTGCTCGCTAAAGAACTTAGAACAACTACACAGCGTGTAAACTTGTTCGAAAAAGTAAAGATTCCTGAGACAAAAGCGAATATAAAGAAAATCACTGTTTATCTCGGCGATGAACAGGTTGCTGCGGTAGTTAGAAGCAAAATCTCTAAAAAGAAATTGCAAGCTAAAAGCGATGAAGCACAGGAGGCTGATCAATGATTGAAGACATGATGAAAGTCTCTATTGTACTTCTCAACAAGGAAAAAGAGGATGCACTAAAAGCATTGCGCAAAGTCGGTGTAGTTCATCTTGAAAAAATTGAGGGTGCAAGCGAAAAACTTTCAGCATTCAAAGAATATACAAACAACACAAATGTTTCTGAAGCGATTTTAGGAGAATTCAATAAATCTAAAAAATCAAAAGATACGAAAGCTCAAAAACTTTCTTTATCCGATGAAAAAGTTATTTCTCTATGCTCTGAAATTGTTGCAAAAGCTGATAGAAAAAAGCAGCTTCTTGATGAAATTTCTGCAAACACAACAGAACTTGACCGCTTTTCAAAATGGGGTACTGTAAATCTTGAAGATATAAAATACCTTAAAGAAAAAGGCATTCAGCTTAAAATGTATGAAATTCCAACTGATAAATACCATCAGATTGATGCGAATATTCACACAATCCTTGTAAATAATGACAAGAAAACAGTTCGTTTTCTCATTATAAACGGTGGAGAAGAGCGTCCTGAAAATTTATTGCCAGAAGCTTTTGAAGTTCCTTTGCCACGTCTGACAACAACAGATTTGGAAGAAGATATAAAAAACAACAAAGCAGAAATTGAAAAAATTGAATCTTTCTATGCTGAAAACGCAAAGTATATCGATGCGATTTTGAAGTTCAGACAGGCGCTTCAATCGGATATTGAATTTGAGAATGTTAATTCGGGAATCAGCCACGAATCTGCAGGGACAGAAAGCGACCTCGCTTGGCTTGGCGGATTTGTTCCAAAAGCCGATATCGAAAATTTCAAAAATGAATGTAAAAAGAATCACTGGGCTTTGGCAATGGAAGATGCTGAAAGAGATGATGCTGAAGTTCCGACAAAACTTAAAAACAACAGACTTGTAAGCCTTGTTTATCCTCTTACCGATTTTCTCGGCACTGTTCCCGGATACAACGAATTTGATATTTCAGGCTGGTTTTTGTTATTCTTCACGATTTTCTTTGGAATGATTTTCGGTGACGGCGGGTACGGTCTTTTAGTTACAGTTGTCTCTTTTATTTTGATGTTAAAAAATAAAGCGGCAAAAAAGCCTGTATCCCCTTTGCTCGGTCTAGTGCTCTTGCTTGGTATTGCAACTGTAATATGGGGCATTGTCACTTGTACATGGTTTGGAATTCCTGCAAAAATGTTACCTTCATGGCTGACAAATCTTTCGATACCATTAGTCTCAAGCGCTTACGAAGATTCTCTGTGGATTCCTTTCTGGGTGACAAAAGAAGGAGTTGGATTGACAAAAGATCAGAATTTGCAGATTTTCTGCTTTGCTCTTGCGTTGCTCCAACTTTCAATTGCCCACGTAAAGGCTACAAAGCGAAATATTTCAGAAAAGCACGTGGTAAAAGCTTTTGGAGATATCGGTGCACTTATGCAGCTTATCGGTATGCTCTGGATTGTTCTTTCAATGGTCGTCAATTCTGATGTATTTTTGATGACTGAACCGATAGAAAACGTCCCGGTTGGCAAGATTGCAATTTCGTTAATCGCTGTAGGATTTACATTGAGTTTTGTTTTTTCAAATTATGAAGGAAGCTTGGTTCAATCAATTCTTGCGAGTTTGAAGAACATCATTTCAGTTTTGCTTGGAGTAGTAAACGTATTCTCTGATATCGTTTCTTACATCAGATTGTGGGCCGTAGGTTTGGCAGGTGCGGCGATTTCAAGCACAGTAAATACTTTGGCAGGCCCGATTTTGGGACACCTCGCAATGTTTGCACTGGCAATCATCCTGCTTGTATTTGGTCATGGATTAAACATGGTTTTGAACCTTTTGTCTGTAATTGTACACGGTGTCCGTTTGAACACTTTGGAATTCTCACAGCACTTAGGTGTATCTTGGTCTGGGAAAAAATACCAGCCGTTTAGTGAAAAATAAGTCGTAGACTTAAAATATAAAGAAATAAGTACACCCAAAAAGTGGGTGTTTACAAGGAGTAAAATATGGATTTTTTTGGTATGCTCGGAGCTGCTATTTGTATGGGTATTGCTGCAATAGGTTCAGCAATTGGTATTGGGATTGCCGGTCAAGGTGCAATCGGGGCTTGGAAACGCTGCTATGTTAATAACAAACCAGCTCCTTTCATTTTGACTGTATTTGCAGGTGCTCCTCTGACTCAGACAATTTACGGTTTTCTTTTGATGAATATTAAATTGAAAACTCTTGGTGCCGAAAATCCGGGTATGGCTCTTGGACTTGGTTTAGCTTCAGGTCTTGCAATGTGTTTCTCTGCTATTGCACAGGGAAAAGCCGGAGCTGCCGGTTCTGATGCCCTTGGAGACACAGGAAAAGGTTTTGCCCAGTACATCATGGTCGTTGGTCTTTGTGAATCTGTAGCATTGTTCGCTATGGTATTCTCTATGATAGCATAGTCACAATCACGTAAATGAAAACACGAAGGGGCTGTCCAAAAACTTCAGTTTTTGGACAGCTTCCTTGATTTTATGTGCGACGTTTAAAATTAAGTCATTATAATATAAAGACTTAATTTTAAACTCGACAGGCTGTCGAGAAAGTAATCGACTTTTGAGACAGCCCCATTTTTTTTGTACAATTGATTTATCTTTCAATCATGTGATATTATCAATATATGTCAATAAAGATTTTTTTAGGCGGCAAGGGGATTACAAATCGAATTTCTATAGGTGGTGATTCTCCAATCTCTCTACAGACTATGTGGAAAGAGCCGATCAACGATATCTCTTCCGATACACAAAAACTAGATAGTACACTAAAACAGATAAATGATTTGCAACTTTTAGGCTGTGATATAATCCGTTTTGCCGTTCCCGATATTGAAAGTGCAAAATCTCTTTCCATCATTGCAGAAAGAACTTCGATGCCGCTTGTCGCAGATATCCATTTTGACTATAGGCTTGCCATTGAATGCCTAAAAGGAAACGTTGCTGCAATTAGAATCAATCCCGGCAATATAGGTTCTTTCGAAAATACAAAAAAGGTAGTTGAGGCTTGCCGCGAAAACGGAGTTGCCATTCGGATTGGAATCAATTCAGGAAGCCTCCCCAAAGATTTACAGGAACAGATTGCGCTTGGGAATATGAGCCGCTCACAAGGACTTTGCGAAACTGCTGTACGAGAAGCTGAAGTGTTTGACAAGCTGAATTTTAATCAATATGTCGTCAGCATGAAATCTAGCGATGTCACTGAAACTGTTGAATGCAACGAATTTTATGCTGAAAAATACAACAATCCGCTTCATCTTGGAGTTACAGAAGCAGGTCCTCTTATCGGCGGAATCGTAAAATCGACGATGGCATTTCAGACTCTTTTAAATCAAGGAATCGGTGATACGATTCGGGTAAGCCTTTCTTCAAGCCCAGAAAATGAAGTTATCGCTGGTTTGAACATTTTAAAAGAATGTGGCAAAAGAAAAGGCGGTGTAAAAATTATTAGCTGTCCGCGCTGCGGCCGAATTGGTTTTGATGTCCACAGTTTTATCAACAGATGGCAAAACAAACTTTTGTGCATGAATAAAGATATTTCAGTTGCCGTGATGGGTTGTGTTGTCAACGGGCCTGGAGAAGGTAAACATGCCGACATTGGAATTGCCGGCGGAAACGGTAAAGCAATTATTTTTAAAAAAGGCAAAATAGTGCGAACGATTGATGAAAAAGATGCCGATAAAGTATTCGAAGAAGAATTAAAATCTTTTTAGCGATCAGATTTTGGATGTTTATAATATGAGAAAAATCACAAGTTTTGTTTTTACGTTTTTTTTATTGAGTTTTAATTTTTTTGCGGTCAGCACAGAGTCTGTTGACCAGAGCGTAAAAGAGTATCGCAAAGCTGTTGAGGCGTTTGACGAACAGGACTATGGAAAAGCGTTGAAATATTCAGAAAACGCGATTTTATACAGGAGTCAGCAGATTGAAAAGCAGATCGATGTGTTGAAAAAATCCCTTTCTTCTAAAAAAGTTCAAATGGCAGGAGACAGCATATCATCAATTTTGAAAATTCTTGAAAGCCGCAAAGAAAAAGAGACAATCAGCATTATAAACAGCTATCTCAAAAAGAAAGGAAATGATTATTTTAACAACTCTTTGCAAAATCTTCTTGATTATATGAATGCGTCAAAAGTTTACCCCGAAGCGCACAAAATAATCGGGGACATTTACAAATTGGAAGGCGAATACACTTTTGCCGAACAATATTACAATCTGGCGCTTGAAAATTCTGCCGTACTTGATATTCCTGACGAAAAATATGAAATTTTGTACATGCTCGCCGATATAAGCAGATTGAAAAATGATAAAGAAAAAATGGAAATCCGCCTTTTAAATATTTTGACAGAAGATAAAAATTTTAAAGATAGAGCCTTGAAAAGTGCGATGCGATTTGTCTTGGAATCGGAAAAAGACGATTCGATGGCAAAGTTTTTTAATCTTTACAGAGCTGATTCTTACAATTCGATTGACGCTTACAATCAGCTTGCAAAATATTACTATGATGAAGGTGCCCTCGATAAAGCGATTGATTTTGCTTCGTTGAGCGTTATCACAAGCCTGACAAAGACAATTGAAATCCTTCAGTTTCGCAATTCAGAATATTCTTACAAAGACCTCGAAACATTTTTTCAAGAAGTATCATTTTACAATGACATAATTGAATGGGGCAATAAATACGGAGTCTGGCAAAGTTTTAATATTTTTGCACTCTACGCAGAGAAAGCCGGATATAAAAAGTTTTCGAGAAATCTTTTAAAAGTTCTTGTACAGTATATGCCTGATGAATACTGGCAGAAAAACGCAGTTTTGATTATGTCACAAATAGACTAAATCAAAATCAATAGAAAAGTCCAATTCCGATGAACACTTCGTTATTGTGAAAAAGCGCTGATAACTTATCTTCATCTGATTTTAAAATCTTTTTTATATCAAAACCTATACTTGCACGAATTGTGTAACTTGACCATTTAAGCGGATAGACAAGAACTTCGAGCCCTGCTGCATATAAGCCTTCTTTTATAGAAAGCATTTCGCTTGTCTCTCTGTTATAAATCAAAGCAGCATCAAAAAAAGGAGAGAGCTGACAGCTGAAGTTGATGAGCTGATATTTAAAATCGGTCGTAAAAAGATGGAATGGAAAATCAAAATTTACAACGACTGCTGTAGAAGTTGAATATTTTGGAGCCATTGGGTCTGTGAGGTTTCCGTAGTTTATATCATTTTGTTCGTCAAGAATTCCTCGCAAACGTGGACCGATTTTTTCACCGTAACTGTATGTGTTTCCCGAATTGTAAAAATAATGAAATGCATAAAAATCAAGAGAAAAACCATATATGTTTAAGACAGGAGTATCGAACAGCTGTGTATTCGCATAAAATTTTGCTTCTAAAGAGATATAAGGCGAAAAATCATTTCTTTGAAAGTTGTATGTATACGAGTTTTTAAAAACAATATCATAACCAGTTCGAAAATTATCATTCCAGTTTACTTTTGCGGAATATATTTTCTGTCCGATTGTGACGGCAGGGCTTGAAAGATCCGAATTTCCTTTTGAAATTCCGTCAAAATCCCAATTGTAATCAAATGAAATATACGGTATATAATACAGTTTTGAAAGGTTTTCAAATTTTGCGAGAATTATCGGCATCGAAAAAATTGCTTCTTCTTTAAAATATGTATCATCATTAAATTTTTGATAATCGTAATTTTTAAAAAAATACTGATACGCTTCGCATACAAAAGAAATATTTTCGTAAGGAAAAAGAAATTTTACCCCTGTTTTTAGATTCCATTCAGGAGTTTTATTTCCAATCGTATATGAAATTTCGTAATTGTTCAGCCACGCAGCAGAAATTTTGCCGATTGTAAATGGAAAATCATAAGAAAACCCTGCAACAGGTTCAAGCCCTTTTGATGAGTGCTTTAAAGCGATTTCAGCATTCAACGGATTCATCGTACCCAAAAAGTTAGTATCTTTGACTTTTATTTTAAACGAAAGCCCTGAATTTGAGTTATATTTTCCATAAGGTATTGCAAGAAGATGGAGAGAATCATGCAACGCTATTTTTACAATTATATCTGTAATGTTTTTATCATAATTATCCGAAGGTGAAGCTGATTTATTTGAACCGATAACTGATTCGTATGAGATATCGACGCTTTGAAAATGCCTTGAGTTGATTAATTCTTTTTTATATTTTTCGAGATATTGAGACAACTCGTCTTCGTTTTTAAAGATTCTTTTTTTATCGAGTGGATAATTTCTAAAAAGTGCTGCTTTGCCAGTTTTTCCAAGAAATTTAAAACCTGATTCAGTGATTGAGTATTCTGTAGCTGAAATTTTATATCCTGTTTCATTTATCGGATATGATGAATCTGAAGTTTCCGGCTGCTGTGAAAAGGCAAAGAAAAAATTAAAAATCAGGCACAGACAAAAAATTACTTTTTTCATTATCAGTATGCACCTTTGCCAAGCAGAACTACATAAACAGTTTTTATTAAAATCCAAATATCAAGCCAGATTGACCAGTTTTGGATATAGTAAGAATCAAGCGCAATTCTCTCTTCGTAACTTGTGTCTGACCGTCCTGAAATCTGCCACATCCCCGACAGTCCCGGCGTAACTGAAAGCACATAATCTTTATAACTGCCATATTTTACAAGTTCAGGTTCAGTCACAGGACGAGGTCCTGTAAGGCTCATCTGTCCGGCAATGATATTCAAAAGCTGTGGAAGTTCATCAAGGCTTGTCTTTCTTAAAAATTTGCCCCATTTTGTTATGCGCGGATCATCTGTAAATTTTCTGTCTTTTTCCCATTCAGCACGACGGACAGGATCTGTTTCAAGAATCTCTTTGAGTATTTCCTGCGAGTTTATGCACATTGAACGGAATTTCAGACAGCTGATGCTTTTTCCGTTTTTTCCAACTCGTTTGTGGCAGTAGAAAACAGGACCTTTTGAAGTGAGTTTAGTTATAATTGCAAGAATAATGAAAACCGGAATCCATATTGGACTGAAAAAGACAATAATGCAGATATCCATAAGCCGTTTGATTAAAAGATTAAATTTAAAAGTCAAATTGTGGATTGAAGAGAAACCGATGATTCCTGCAATATCTTTTATCTGCTGTGTTGACGTAAATGTGCTTTGATTGAGAGCAACTGAAATCGTATATCTGTAAGAGTACATGATTTCTCTGATTTCTCCCTTATAGCTGCATATAACTGCTGTTTTTATGTTATATGCCTTTATCCTCTTTAAGATATCATCAGAAGGCGGAAAAACAGGAATCCCTTTGTATTCTCCATTTTTTGTTGCAGATGAATCAATTATTGCTGCGGGATGATAACCTAAAGATTTGTGCGCAATCATTCTGTCTATAACTTCATCAGCGCTGTTTCCTGTACAGTAGATGATCGAGGGAACTCCCCACCATTTGTAACGAGAGAATAGAATCTTTGAAAATTGGCGAACTCCCGGCATGAGAAATATCGAGATGAAAAATGAAAAGAAAAATGCGAGTGCTATGGCTCTGTTATAGCTGTCGCGAATAATAAATTTCTTTACTTCTTCAATATCTACATAATCAGAAAAAATAAGTGCAATTAAAATTGCAGTGAATCCGAAAAAATTGCATGCGGTAAATTTTTGAACTTCTTCAGTTGGAGGAATCATAATTCCAGGATAAAGCCCTGTAACTCCATATAAAATCAAGATAAACGGAACAAAAATAAAATAGTTTATTACTGATTTGAAATTTAGAGGAGAAGGAGAAATGAGGTTCGCTATAAAAAAACCGATTACAAAACACAAACTGAGAATTAAAGTGTCAACCAAAAATAAAGAAAAACCCGAAATGAAAGAACTTCTGTGAGGAAAATTTTTTCGTAAATATTTTGTAAACTCGTCGAGCGACATCTTCATAATTCTACTATGAGATTATTTTTTTTACAACTGCGAATGTTTAGTTTTGCAATTGTAAAAAATGGGAAAAAATGTTATTTTTTTTAAATGCGGAAAAGATTTTTTCTTTCAATTTCAATTTTATTTTTATTTTCGTACTCGTTTTTTTCAGCTCAAAACAACACACAAGTGATAAAAAGCAGACATTGGGTTTATGATGCTTTAAATACGATTTCTTCAGAAGCAGGGCTAACACAATTTTTAGATGTACAGCCTATGACAATTTTTGAGATGAAATATTACCTAGATAAAATCGAATACGAAAATCTGTCTGATTCAGGGAAAGTCCTTTATGACAAATGCACATCTTTTTTTGAAGAAGAAAACAAAAAAAACTTTGTGAAAAACAGCGATTTAATCTTTTTTGTCAACGCAATTGCTTCTCCTGAACTCTACTTTAAATCAAATCCACAAATAAACTGGACTTTCAATTACTTTTTTAACGACAATGCAATTACGTTCCCTGCAATCATCGGGTTTTCAAACTGGGTTACAATTCAATCAGATTATTTCGTAGGCAAAAATTATTATGCTCAGCAGGAAAAAAATAATCTTACAAATATTCCTTTTGGAATCAGCGAGATTGAATTTATGCAACCGCGGTTTGTATATTCAAGCATAGCGCACAGTTTTAAAAATTGGGGATTTAATTTTATTATCGGAAAAGAAGGTCTTAAAATCGGAAAATCAAAATTAGGAAGCATCGTATACAACGATACTTTTGAAACTGACGTATATTTTAAGCTTGATCTGTATTCCGATTATGTAAAATATTCTATCGATGTGGCGCAAGTCGATGTCGATAAGTATTTATATCTGCACGAGCTGAGAGTCAGACCTTTCAAAAACTTTTATATTGGAGTTATTGAAGGCTCTCTTTTGAACGATTCTTTTGAACTGCGATATTTGAATCCGCTTATGGCGATGCATTCTTTCGGCTCTTGGACGCAGTATGGAAACAAAATGCCTAAAGGCGATTATGAACATTACGGTGAAGGGAAATTCTGTGCATATTTTTGCATGAATTTTGAATATACTCCTATATCAAATTTAACAATTTATGGAATGTATGCGCAAAATGAAATGCTCGATCCGGGTGGAAATCGTTCTGACAAAGCTCTTTGCATGCCGGACAGTTTAGGTGGGCAAATCGGTATAAAATACAACATTCCACTATTTGATAACTACTTGAGCATAGGTTTTGAAGGACTATATACATCTCCGTATCTATACGTAAAACAGAGCCCCGACTGGTCTTTGCTCAAAGAAAGATACGATATGCATCGCGGTGGACCAATTTACACTTGGATAGGTTCTCCTCTCGGTCCTGATACATTTGCAGCCCAACTCAGCGCCGAATATCAAAATCATGCAAAATGGGAAGCTGGAATCTCATATCTTCTCGCATTACACGGAAGAAACTCTGCACAATACTTATTCAGCCAAAAAAGTAAAGCCGATGGAAGATATCATTATTATCCATGGGTTAAATACAACGAAGCAAAAAACGAAGAAGAAAGAAAAAACGCTGTCAAAGAAAGCCGCAATATGTGGATGACAGGCGATATTGAATACACAAATACGATCGCATTAAAAGGAAAATACATTTTTAATAAACATATAAGTGTTATGGCTCAGACAGTGTATTCTTTTATTTTTAATTGCAACAACTTGCCAGGCAATTTTCAGCATGGAATTGAACTTTCAGCAGCTGTCGAATGCAATTTGTTTTAAATAAGGGAAATAAGGGAAAAACCATGAAAAAAATAATTTTAACTACTTTGACTTTGCTGACAATGTTCTTCTCGGCATTTACTCAAAATTATGTTTCCGAAGAATTAGGTAATGAAATATATAACATCCTAGATTATGCAAAGTTGAAAGGTGTGATTTTATCGCTTTCCGGTAATAAACCGTATCCAAAAAAAATGATTCTTAAGGCAGTCGATGAAATTCTTGAAAGCGGCGTTGATTTTTCACAAGAGTTTATTCAGCTTTTAAATGATTATAAAAACAAAAATATGCTTGACGATGGCAAAAAAAACAGCGTTGTCAATTTTAGATTTCAAAATTCAAAAGACAGCAAAGTTCACGTGTTGTTTTTATATGATTCATCTAATGAGACAATAGCTTCAGGTGGACTTTACAATAAAAAATCTTACTTACAGTGGGGATTCGACAACCTTTTTCAGATTCGGTTTAGAGGCGATATTGGAGACAATTTTTCTTACATGATTAAGGCTGTCGCAGATTTGACAAGGATGCCTTTGGTTCATCTTTCAGATGATTATTTATGCGGTTACGCATGGTATGATACAGGAAGCAGTGGAAGCCAAGAGAGAACAATAAAAAAATATTTAAACACAGCTTATCTGCCGTATTCATATTCTAAAAGATGGAACGGTCAGATGTACTATCTTGAAAACATGAGTGCATCAGGTCTTGAAGGCTGGGCATTTAAAACAGGTTTAAGCGGCGGTGTTGAATCTGAGATGAGAACGTCATTTCTTGATGAAAAAATTATTGTTGGAGGCGGTCGCTTTAGACGAGAGATTGCGGGAATGAACGAGGGGAGTTCTCTTGTGTTAAATTCAAAAGCACAGCCTTTTTTCTCTGTAGACTTTCAAGCAAATCCTTTTTCTTTTATAAAATATACAAGCGTTACAGGAATTCTTGAATATCCGAATCAGGACTATATCAACAAGAATTATTTACCAAAATCAAATCCTTCAAAATATGACGACACGCAGATGTGGCAGAATGCTTTTTCTGTAAACATGATTGAAATAGATACAAAACATGTTCATGCTGATTTCGGAGGTACTGTAGTCTGGCCGAAGCGTTTTGAAATCGGGTATATTTTTCCGCTTACAAGTTATCTTGAATATCAAAACCATATAGGGGACTGTGACAATCTCTCGTTATTTGCAGACCTAAAATTGAGATTACCGAATATCGGTGAAGTTTGGACTTCTTGCTTTATTGACGAAATTAATGGTTTAAATAATAACCCGTTCACAGATTCAAGAGACATGTTTGCTTATCAAGCAGGCGTAAAATATGTTGTTCCCAAACTTGCTCTTGCGACTATTTCATTCCGTTACACAAAAATTGAGCCATATTGTTATACACATCATGCGATCAACTACACGCCGTGGTATCCTTATTACATAAGTGAAAACTATACAAACAATGGCGAATGTCTTGGATATTATCTTCCGCCGAATTCAGATGAATTTTTACTTAAGTTTGATTGGACTCCTGTCAGCATTTTTGATTTCAATGCTTCGTATCAATTTATCCGACACGGAGCTGATTATGGTTCTCAACAAGTTCCCGGAAGCTCTTTATATTCCGAGATGACTCCGTATAATCGCGACAGTTTGAAAAAATATTTTTTACACGACGGCGCTTATAACTGGATTCACGTGCTGTCTTTTGGCGGTAAGTTAAATCTGTCAAAATCAAAAGTTCCTGTTGAACTGTACGGCAATCTAGGATTTATTGTCAGTTATTATACAATGATCGATTATAATTCTTATGATAAAAGCGGACGAGCGTCGAAAGGCGCAAATTTTAATACGCCATATTCAACTGTAAATACGGAAGAATATCCGTTGATTTTTGGCTCTGTGCTTACAATTGGTGCAAAGTTTTCATTCTAAATACGTTTTCTTTCATCGAGCAGTTTTTTCATTTTGAAGATAAATTCTTCAGGAGCAAACTGCCGGACGTGTTTTGTATATGATTCTCTATCTGAAAACTGCTTTGCATTGTCTTCGAATTTTTTAATACATTCTACTAAGGAGTCTGTTGTCTGTTCATCAAAAAATAAACCGGTGACGTTTTCTTTGATAGAATCTATTGCGCCGCCTTTACGATATGCAATTACAGGACATCCGGCAGAGTTTGCTTCTACAGGAATAATTCCAAAGTCTTCTATACCCGGAAATAAAAGAGCTTTTGCCTGACTTAAAAATTCGGCAACTTTTTCATCGCTCACTCGTCCTGTAAAAACGACGAGACCTGAACGGACATATCTTCTAGCGTCTTTTGATTTTCCATCTCCAATCACTACGATTTTTCGTCCGGCTTTGATGCAGGCTTCAATCGCAATGTCTGCACGTTTATATCCTACTAGTTGTCCAAAAAAAAGGTAAAAATCTTTTGGATTGCGAGGATTATTTATGTATTTGTTTATGTTGCAAGGCGGAAAAACGACATCTGATTCTCGATTATAATAGCGCTTTATTCGGGAAGCGACAAATGAAGAGTTTGCAACAAAATGATCTACCAAATTGCTCGACATAACATCCCACTGCCGCAAACTCGGAATCATCTTTTTCATAAAAAACTTTACGATTGCGTTTGATTTTGAAAAATATTGATGATACATATCCCATAGATAACGCATAGGGGTATGGCAATAACACAGATGAAATGCGTTTGGGTTAGGGCAGACTCCTTTTGCAGGGCCGGATTCACTTGAAATAATTAAATCATAAGAAGTTAAATCCAACTCCATAAGAGCGTTCGGCATAAAAGGCATATATTTTTGATATAATTTTTTTGCAAAAGGGTATTTATTGACTTTTGTCGTATATATTTTATGTTTTTTTATCGTCTCTGAAATATTTTTTTCGTTATAGACATTCGTGTAAATATCAGCTTCAGGATAAATTTTACAGAGTTCTTCAAGGACTTTTTCACCACCGCGCATCGTTACGAGCCAGTAATGTACAATTGCAACTTTCATTTTAGAGCTCCTTTTATAATTTCAAACGTTTTTTCAAAAGAGTATCGATTGTTTTTTATTTTTGGAGAAGGCTTATTAAAGCTTTCTATGATTTTTTTACATAAATCATCGGAATTGCCAGCCTTAAAATAAGTTACGGGAAAATCTTTATAGATTTCTTTGAAGACGGGGATATCGGACAGTACGACATTTGTCCCAAGACTCAATGCTTCCATCGGAGGCATTCCAAACCCTTCATATAAAGACGGTTGAACAAGCAATTTTGCTTTGGAATAATATTGATTTAATTTTTCATCAGATATTCTGCCAGTAAATTCAACCGAATCTTTTGGCATTGCGTTGATTTTTTCAAAGATAGAAGAGTCTTCAGTGCGAAAATTTTCTGCATTCCCGACAATAAAAAGTTTTGCATTTAATCCTTTTGATAATGCTTTTTGAAATGCATGTAAGAGAATATCAAGCCCTTTGTGTTTTTTTATATTTCCTGTAAACAAAATCATATCAGATTTTGCAACTATTTTGCTATCATTTTTACAAAACCATTGTGGGACTGCATTGTAAGTGACGATGACAGGAGTGTTCAAAGTTTTTAAGTGATGTTCAATTCTCTCTTTAGAAAAATTAGAGACTGTAAAAACGGCTTTTGATCTGTTTATCGCACGCTGATAAAACCACTTTCTGATAATTGTCCCGATTTTTCCAGCAAGTTCTTTCACATCAAGAAAAACTACATCGTGAATCGTCGAATAGATTGGAATTTTTATCCTGCACGGAATGTTGCAGTATGGAGTGTAATAGATATCGCATTTATTTATTTCAGCCAAAATCGCTTTTGGGAAAAAAAATAATTCTTTCAGTGAAAAACTTTTTATATTGCAGTCGATTATTTTCACAGACTTAAAATTTAAGTATTCTTTTAATAAGTCTGCGTCTCCGAGTAACGTACATTGATAATTTTCAACAAAAAACGGGAGAAGGGATTTCAGATAAGAACCGATTCCTCCGCTTTTAATCATTCTGCAATCGATGAAAAGTTTCATAAAATTATTTTATATCCTGTTAAAGTTTTTATAATAAATCATAATAGTTTTTATTACGTACGGCAAGTTTATGTAACGCGGTAGGAAGCACAATCACTCGAATTCCAAGAGCTGATAAAGCCGATGCGCCGCATTTTTATAAGTGTACTTTTCTAAAATTTTTGAAGGATTTTCAACATTTTTTGAAATAAGCTCTTCGAGGTTTACATCTGTATTGTCAGGCGAAATATAGTAAGCACAGTCCTGATAGATTTCCGGTAAAGATGCTGCATTTGAAACAACAGCCTTTGCCCCTACAGAAAGAGCTTCGAGAGGAGGGATTCCAAATCCTTCGTAATAACTTGGGAAGATGAACGCTTTGCATTTTTTCATGAGGGCTTTTACATTCCCGTCGCTGACATATCCTAAAAGTATGACATTTTTCAATGTTTGAAGTTTTTTTAATTCAGGTGGTACAAGACCGGATATCGCTTTTCCTGAAATTGCAAAAAGCTCTTTCGGATTTTTTTCAGCATAATCTGCAATCCATTTAAGATTTTTACGCTTTGAAAGGCTTCCAAGCGTAAAATAAAAATCTCTTGCTTTCAACAAAGGAAACTTTTCAAAAATTGAAAAATCTTCTTCAACTTCAGAAAAATGCTCCCATCCGTTTGGTATGACAAAAATTTTTTCTTCAGGAATTTTATATGCTTTTGCAATCTGCTTCTTGCTGAACTCGCTTACGGTAAGCAAAAGTTTTGCACACTTTACGGCATAAAAATACATCATACACATATAAATTTTTATCAATTTATCTTTAAAAGAGCTAAAGTCTTTAGGATAAAGTTTTGCATAAATATCGTGAATAAAAACTATGCCTGGACAAAAAAGTGGAGCAACATTTGAAAAACTTAGAGGAATAAAACGATTTTTTTTTACAAAATTTCTAAAAATAACATGATCCCAATATGGAAATCTTTTGCATTCTTTTTTTGAATACAAACATTTTATATTTTTATATTTTGGCTTGATTTTCGCATTTGCAGGAATGTAGATTCCAATCTTATCTTTAGGAATAATGCTGTCAAGATTTTTGCATATTTCAAAGGCAAATCTCTCAATTCCCGTGAGATTTCTGCATAAAAAAGCGCCGTTTACAATTATCATTGTATTCCCTTAAATTTATTTTTAATTTCCAATATTTCTCTATCAACACTTATATATCGTGTGATAAGCGCCGGCATTATGTGAAGTTTTCCAAGAATCAGTTTTGTGTATTTTTTAAACTTCATGTATCCGACGTATTCTTCAGATTTTTGAAGAGTCTTCCATTGCGTCCGTTCTTGAAAATAATCCCAAAGAGGATCATACGGATTAAAACTGTGCGTGTGCCATGGTTTTGAAGGACCTGTAAAGTGAATTATACACGGTGAACGAGGGGAGTTTAGAGATTCTTTTAACACATCGTCATCTTTTATAATCATATTTGATGGATTTTTTCGCAAAAAATCAAGCTGAATGTTATATCTTGATGGAGCTCGTAAAATAGTTCCATGAAGCACAGCGTTCAACGCATCTTGATCGTGCGCGAGACATAATTCTTTATGTTCTACTACAAACGCAATTGCTTTTTTTGCAATATCATTTTTACGCCACCATTTGAGGTTTATAAGGAGCATGCCGGCATTAAAGTAATGATATTTTACATCGTAGAGAAGCCGTGTTGTGATTTTGTCATCATCATAAAACATATCTGCGGTCATAGCGACTGAGTAATTTGATATGTCAGTGTCGTAAAAATCTTTTAAATTATCTACGACGAGCATGTCGCAGTCTGCATAAAGCACTTTATCTACAGATTCAGGGAGGATAACAGGCAAGAGGAGTCTATAATATGTAGCAAGAGAAATATGATCGCCTTTTCTAACGGGGAAATCTTTTAGTTTATTTAAATCGAGAGACACAAACTCAATGTTTTTGTTGTATTTTATAACTGTGTCTGTCAATTTTACTTTGTCATCATCTGACAGAGAGTCGCTTACAACATAAAAAGTGATGTCGTTACATGTGTTCGATACGCAGACAGAAGTCATAAAAACTCCCGCCTGCATCACAAATCTATTGTCTATACAAATCGCTATATTGATCATCTTTTTACTCTTTTAGATACGCATCCATATCGTGTGAAATTCGTTTATCTTCATCAGGTAACTGCATGTAGTCACCATAATAGTCTCTTAAAACTTTATCATAGTTTTTAAATGTAGTATATTCCTTGCCTTCAAATTGTATTTTTGTTTGTTCAAATTCATTTGACATGATAAATTTTGTGTTCGGTTCTGAAAACAAAGAACAAAACCATGTGTTTGAATCTGAGTTTGCGTATTTATCGGCGAGCTTTGCGATGCGTACTTTTTGATTGATTATAGAATATATTGGAGTGACAAAAAATTTAATTAGATTGTATTTAATTAAGCCCGGAACGCTGTGACCTTGGTATTTTTTTTCTATTGAATAAAAGTAATATTTTCTCATTTTGTACAATTTATTTTGGAAAGCTTTCTGATTTTTTTTATCTTCCGGAATTTTGTCGTACACAAATATGTCGATCCAAAGAGATGTCTTAAACTTATTTTTTATATTCTTTTCATACACGACAGTATTCGTATCTATGATTTTACAGTACTGGTATGCATAATCTTTATCGTAAGGAGTTTTTAACACAATATTTTGAGAGATGTGGTTGCCTTTTTCTTTTAATATCTGTTGCATTTTATCATAATCTTGACGCTGCATGATGACGTCTATATCATCGTCCCAAGGAATAAAACCTTTGTGTCTTGCAGCTCCAAGCAATGTTCCGTATGCGAGATAATATTTTAAATTATTTTTTTCACAAAAATCGGCATAGACGGAGAGGATATTATTTTCTATTTTTTTGATTTCATCGCTATTTAGTTTTTTCACTTTATCTATAGTCCTTTTAATAAATATTTTAAATAATGGAATATATGTTTATATTTTAACGGGTGAATGTACTTATAATTTTCAAAAAAGTAAACTGTATTTTTTACTCGACCTGATAAATTGTTTTGATTTAATAAAAATTTTTCTATATTTTCTATTTCTTTGGCGTTTTCTTTATAAATATTATTTTTCTTTAAGTTTGAAATCAATTCCAATCTCGAAATATAAAACTGTTCCGCTTTTATACTTTTTCTAGTTACTTGTAAAGAATGCTGCCGATACAAAGTTACAATCTCTGTCGTATAAGAAAACTTGTTCTGTGCAGAAGCTAATGAAGACATCCATAAATCATGATATTCTATGTTTTCTGGGAAAGGTAACAATCGCTCTGCAAATTCTTTTGTCATCATCATTGAAGCACCTTGAAAACAATTTCCGCATAATAAAATTCTTTTTAATATATCTTTATTCGTTTTAAAAATCTTAGGCGAAAATTTATTGCTATTAAAAAAATCAATTCCGGTAGATTTACCATCATCGTTTACTATAAGATTGTTTCCGCATATTAAATAGCTATCTTTAATATTTTCAACTAAAAGCTGAAGGTGATTTTTGTCCAGCAATCATCTTGATCCAAGCAATATATTCCCCTTTACATAAAGAAATCGCTTTTCAAAATTTAAATCCAAGATTAGTTTCATTTATAAACAATTTTATTCTTGAATCTTAGCTTTATATTCGTTTATATGTAAACTGTTGAGTCTGTAGAACAATCGTCGCAAATTATAAGTTCAAAATCGGTATGTGTTTGATTTAATATTGAATCTAATTGACTGCGAAGATATTTTTCTCCATTGAATGTTGTCATCGCTATAGAAATCATTTCATTAAAATTTTAGCATATATATTTTTTTTATTCCAGTAATTTTATTAGGCTGAACTTATACTTTCAAACCATCATCAAAATCGTTATGATAGTTATAGTTTTTATGTAAAAAAGCGTTCTCAAAGAATATATCAAAATTGATAATTAATAGTGTGTGAGAATTGGAGTGATAAATAAAATGAAGATAGCTTGTACTGTGATATGGTATAACCCAATTGAATCTGTAGGTGAAGCAGAATGTATAAAAAATATACTCACATATTCAAAATTTTTTAAATCAGTCTATATAATTGACAACTCACAATCAGATAACGCTTTTCTAGCAAAAAAAATCGATAATGCGATTTATATTCCAAATATGAAAAATAAAGGAATTGCTGCTGCATTGAATCAGGGGTGCGAAAAAGCGCTCGATGACAATTTTGACTGGATAATGACGATGGATCAGGATTCTTCATGGGATTCTGTCAATTTGACGAATTATCTGAATTACGTCGAATCCGCATTTAACGAAAACAATAAGATAGTCAGTTTTGCAGCAAATGCAAACTTAAAACCTACAGCAAAAGTTGAGATAATTAAGCAAAAAATAAAACAAATTATAAAAAAAGCATTAAAAATTAAAAATAAACTCTCGCCGATTCATCAGTGTGAAAGAGTGCTTACGAGCGCAAATATAATTAATTTAACTGCATGGAAAAATGTTGGAAAATTCAACGAGTGGTTATTCATCGATGAAGTAGACCATGAATTTTGCTATCGTCTCAGAGATGCCGGATATTTAATCATAATAAATGATAATATTGTTTTTAAACACAGTTTAGGCGATGATAAAAAAACTTTTTTTTACAAAATCAACAACCATTCGGATTTCAGATTGTTTTATATAATGCGAAATAATTTATTTATACAAAAATATTACCCGAATTACTCAAAACTTTTTGAATATAAAAAAAATCTGCGGAAACTGATAATTCAAGAGTGTATTTTCAGCATAAAATGCATAAATCACTGGAAGATATACAAAAATGCAAAAAAAAGCCTAAAAGATTACAACTGAAGCCTCTTTTTTACTTCCTCCGCATATCTTAAGATCGAATCATCAAAGACATCATTAAAATCGTGAGGAGAATGCTTAGAATTTGTTTTATTTCCATACCATTTTTTCCCAAATCCTTTTTGAACTCTTTTTTCAGATTCTTCTAAAGATTTTGATGCGTAATGATGTAGACTCAACAGCTTATAAGTTCTGTTTAAATTATAAAAATCATCCACAAATTCATCTTCATCATTGATGTTGTGATTATTTTTGTAATATTTTGGATTATGCGCACAAGAAAACCACATAACTTTTCTTGGATTTGCGATTGTCTTTATATGTTTATTTGCATCATATTCAAATTTCGAACGTTGTAAGTACGATTCGATCACTAAACCTTCAGGTTTTGAGATTCTTCCTGAAGAGCCGAAACAAAGCCAATTTATACATATTCCACCAACATTTTTTTTTGAGAATTGTTTATCGATGATATCTTGAAGTGTTGAAGATGAATCTGTAGGTACAATAAATTCATCGGCATCTATAAAAACCATATATCTTGTTTTAAATCTGTATCTTAGTATTGCATCTGTATAAATTTGAACTTGTGGGTAAGTTTCTGCGTTGACATATTTATACGTTACAATGCCATCGTCAATATATTTTTGAAGAATAAATTTTGGATTATCTGTACTTTTATTATCATAAAGATAAAAATGAGTATTTTGTCCAGAAATCAATCTGTGATATTCAATCCATTCTCTTATGTAGTCAACTTCATTTTTAAATATCAATACATAAGAAATGTTGTATTCGTAAGTATCTTTTTCTTTATCATTTCTAAAGAAAAATGAGTAAACTTTTTCAAGAAAGAACCTAAAATCTATAAATGATTCATAAAGTGTTTTCATAGAACTCCTATAATAATTTAATATATCAACTTGGGCTGAATTGATTTTATATAATCTTTTGTTTTTTTGATATACTTTGCAGATTTTCCATATTCACTATCTTTGTCTAAAACTTTTTTCTTGACCAAAGGCATTCTATAATTGAGCATAAATTCCAAAGGGTTAGAAATCAGTTCATAATCTTCATGCAGATTTTGTATGCCGTATCTTTTATAAACGGCAAATCCATCAAAATTGTGGAATTCCAAAAATTGAGTCAGCTTCATCTCGTAATAAAAAATAATATTTTCGGGAGACTCTTGTGGTTTTACGTAAGAAAAAAAGCTGTCCATCACATTTGATTTGATGACTGAATTGCGCAATACGAAAAAATAAGATTGTATGTGAAAACAGATAGTAGTTGATGAAGTCAATCCCCAAAAATCACACTTTATTGGCTTTGCTTGCTCTATCACTTCCGAAAAAGGAAAAATCGGTCCGATACAAGAATCATTGCAAAACAGCAGTTCATCGACATCTTTTAATAAATTGTTTTCTTTTAAAAATCGATATCCGATTTTATATGACCCAAAATCGTATTCGTTGTGTTTTATAAATTTACAAAAATAAACCAAATCTCGTATTTTTGATATTTCGTCTTCAAAAACAGGGTTGTCGCCGATTAAAATAATGTTATCGACAATCTCTTTTAATCCTTTTAGATAAAAAATAACATCATCGTGGATTTTGCCGTCATTTGAAAAACTCGCAAAAATTGCAACTCGCTTGTGCTTTGGTTTTTGCAAAGCAAATTTTCTTTCGATTTCTATGCAATTGCTTGGGAATGATATATCATGTTTGTCTTCAATGCTTTTATGATCCTGCTCAAAGCGAATCAGCGGATTTCCATTATTTTTAAAAAATAATTTATAATAATTTTCATATTTAATGGAATCAAACTCAGGAGAGAGATTATAGCCGCATAAGTAGCCTTTTGTAAGATAATGTTCTGCACAATCGACATTCTTTGGAATGTTATAAGTTTTTCTATAAAAGGCTTCATCAAAATAAGAGCTTTTTTTTATTATAGCAATCAATTTTTTGAGTTTTTTATTTTGTAAATAGTTTTTTACGTTCTTTTTGAGTATATTTATAAAAAACAAAAAACATCTCCTTATCTTTTATTCTTTGTGTGTTTTATTATTCTATCATTTAATAAAAGTAAAATTTTAGTTTTTAAAAGAAAGCATATCGCAAAATATACAAAAATACCTATAAATAATCCGCCTATTAAACGAATAAATTGATTTTTTACAACAACAAAAAATAAGTAAATAGATATGACCATTATAAGTGAAGATAAAATATATTTCCATTCTTCTGAAAAACAACGATATTCTTTTATAAACGGTCGCGCAAAAATCAATTTAATGATGTTTACAGTTGATTCTGCAAAAACTGTTCCGATTGCAGCTCCTACCGCTCCAAATTTAGGAATAAGGATAAAATTTAATATGATATTTATAAAAGCACCCGCAATCACAGGGTAAAGGTTCAATTTATCTTTGCGAAGAGGGATAAAAATTTGGTCACCGATAGCACCTCCTGTAAGGATAAAAAATAAAATCGGTGAAATAATCCTGCTCACATTGATTGAATCAAAAAATTCTATTCCGCATAAAATATAGATGATCGGTTCGCTCAATATGAAAATACCGAAAGTGGCTGGGATACACAAAAATTCTATCACGTTTATAGATTTTTTAAACATTTCACCGAATTCCGATTTAGACGAATTTTCAGACATATACGAAAGGCGAGGTACAATCACAACACTGACAGATGCCAAAGCAGAAATCGCTATGCGAATCACTTTTGTACCGGCAGTGTAAAGTCCAACTTGTGTATCATTGGAAAAAAGACCAAGCATGTTTGTGTCTAAAACATTGTAAATGCTTGAGGCAACGACGATTCCAAAAAAAATAAAAACCGGCTTAAAATGTTTTAATATTTTTTTAGGATTCACAATCCTGATTTTTATGAATTTTCTTGAATGAATGAAATTTAGAAAATTTGAACCTACATATGTTATTACAGTTATAAAACAATACTGTAAAAAATCATTTTCATCTCTTACTAAAACAAATAACAAGATTAAACCGATTATTTGGAAAAGTATTGACCTTATTGTTATATATAAAAAATCTTCTTGTGCGCTATAAAACCATTCAAGTCCTAAAACCGAAAAAATCATTGTTATAGACGAGATTAAAAGCAACGGAATATATTCAGTGTATTTAGGAACTGTAAATATAACGCTAAAAAAAATTAAATATGCAAAAAGAGTTGAAAGAAGGTTTAAAGTGAACACTTCGGAACAAAACTGATTGAGCTTTTCTTTGTTTTCACGAATTTTTGAAGCTTCTCGAACAGCGTATGTATAAATCCCTAATCCTGCAATCACAGAAAATAAAGATACTGTTTGATTAGCAAAATTTACTTTTCCAATTCCTTCAGGGTGCAAAATTTTAGATGCGTATGGGAAACTGATGAGAGGAAATATTAAAGACATTATAGAACGAACAAAATTCAATACTGCATTAACTTTGACAGATTTTATTCCCATAAAAAAACACACCTTATACAAAATTAAAATAAATATTTTAGACTAATTTCTATATGTAAATTGTTTAGTTTTTCTGATGTCTCAAGGGTATTTTTGTAATGAGGATTAAGGATAAAGTCATCAACAAATTTATATGCTACATAAAAATTCGGCTTGATAAAATATTCACCGCTGATTCCAAATGCCAAATTTGCTTTATAAGAGTATAACCCTTTGTTGTTCCATAAAAGATATGCATAATCATTGTCGACATTGTAATGATGCAAGAACAAGCTCACTGAACAATTTTTAAAATACATCTTATATGAAACATACTGACTGTTTGTGGAACCTAAACCGCATCCCAACAACTGCCCTCTGTTTGTGTAGCCTTGACCTATTTGCGCATGAAAATAATATGAATAGTATGAAATCCCTGATGCGCGGTGTATGTTTTTTTCAATAGCATTCCATTCAAAAATCAACTCGCTTGCGATTATCGGGGAGCTTTTATGATTAAATACTTTTTTTAACCCTAACGTATAAATCATCGTGTCATAAGGATAATTTAGTATTCCTTTAATTCCGTTAGGGGTATAATCATCAACTCCGATTTCCGCAAAAAACTCAAATCCCGCCTCTTGGAAAACCCAATCAACATAAACCGAAGCTTTTTGATCTTCTCCAATTCCTGTTATGTCATTTGAACTGTAAAACGGATTAATGTATCTCCAAAAGTTGTTTCCCCAGCGCGTAAGACACACTTTTGTGATTCCGGCAGTCAATCCTTTGATAAATGAAGGTGAGTAGGAAAAGTTAAACCCGTTGAGTAAGTTTTTGTCTAGTTTGCCGTCATTGTCAAAATAATCGCTTTCTGTAAGCTGCCCAATCCAGATTCTAGTTTCAAACTTGCCGAGATTCCACCTGAGTTTTGGAACAATTATATCAGTCTTCCTAAAGCCAAAGTCAAGTTTCGGATATGTACCCGCATTATTGCTTCCAAGCATAGGATTAAGCCATGCAGGTCCGAGCCATGGAGACTGAGTTCCAAACCCTACAGTAAAATTGTGGTAAGTATATCTGACTTCGGAATCGCCCCAGTCAAACTGAAAGTATGATTTATCCCCAAACCGTTGTGGGAGATCTATACCTTTATTTCCGCCGTATCCCCAAATATATGCGTACTTATTGTCATACGCAGATGGCATCAATTCAAATTCTTTATTCTGACTAAACGTAACAACAGGTTTAAAAGTTCCTTCAAATCCAAACGCCTCGACTCGAATTCCGCCTGTCAAAGAGCTGTTATACCCAACTCCTTGCCATAATGCGCCGTCGTTTTGACCATAAGGAGCTGCCGTGTTATAAGAATTAAACCATTCGGGTCCGAAAACTTTAGCTTTTATTCCGTGGTAAAATCCGCTGGAAAACCAGTTTATTCCCTGCGACTCGCTTTCCCAAAGTATGTGTGTTGTGCCGAGATTGTTGTTTTTCCAAAAATTTTTGTCTGTTTGATTTCCGGGAATTACAGTTTTTGAAAATGTTCCGTCTTCATTTTCCGTAATCTTTTCAACAGGTAAAAATTGCCATCGGCTGTCGCTCAAAGTTCTGTAGCCGAGTGTAGGGCGCTCAACGATTCCCTGAAGCGAAAGAAAATCGTAATATTCTTCTTCGACTGACTTTAGCGCTTCTTGCGAGAAACACAATGCCGAAATGACAAATAAACTTGTAAAAAAAGATATTTTTTTCATTTATAAATTCCTTTTTATATCCATGTAATAAAGGCGTTTTTACTGCTGACTTTTTTTATAGCGGATTAAACCTTTCGTTTTTCATAAATTTTTCAAGGCTTTGCTGCCAGCTTGGGATTTTTATCTTCATCGCTTTGATTATTTTTTCTTTGCTCAAGACAGAATATGACGGGCGAGCGACTTTTGCGCCGAATTCTTGCGTTGTGCATGGGTTTACCTGACAGACATTTGTTATGCGTCCTGTCTTGCGTCCAAATTTATAGATTTCTGTGGCAAATTCAAACCAGCTTGTCTGTCCCGAATCAGTAAAATGATAGATACCGTAAGACGGAGCGCTGTCTTTTCCAAAAAAAGATTTTGCGTTATCTGATTTTAAAATGAGTTTCAGTATTACGTTTGCCAAATCTACGGCACAAGTGGGAGTCCCGAATTGGTCGTTTACAACTTTGACAGATTCCCGGCTGTTCATTGCCTTAGTCATCGTGTAGACAAAATTGCGACCGTCAAAGCCATATAGCCATGCTGTCCTTATTATGTAATATTGATTCATCTCTTTGCAGATAGCATCTTCACCGGCCGCCTTTGTTTTTCCATAAACTCCGAGAGGGTCTTTTTCCATCTCTTCTGTATATGGCTTGTTTCCTTCCCCGTTGAAGACATAATCTGTTGAAATGTGAATCAGTCGAGCTCCGATTTTGCGTGCTTCACGCGCTATATTTCTAGGACCGTCTTCGTTTAGTTTTGAAGCAAGCTCTGTATCTTCTTCGGCTTTATCGACATTTGTGTAAGCGGAGCAGTTTATAATCCATTTTATTTTTCTCTCTTTATATGAAAGATTTGACGGAAAATATGAATCAGTTTCAACCGACTTGGAAAAAGCCTCTAATGCCTGCGGATTTGTTATATCAACTTCTCTGTCAGTCCCGATCCATGGTAATTTATTTTCTTCAAGCTGGCGTGCAATTTCTGAACCAAGCATTCCTTTACAGCCAATTAACCAAATCATTTTCAATTCCTCCCTAGAATTTTTAAGGCAATTAAAATTTCTTAAATATAAACGTACAAAAAGCCCTGATTCTGTTTATAAAAGATGTTTGAATTCTCTCTGTAAAAAATGGAATTCGTGGAGCATTTACGCCGCCGATTCCATAAAGTACCCAATTGTCTCCATCTCTAAATAGCAAAATGCATATTCGCATTCTTTCCGGCCAGATACAGTCGAATTTATCAAGATAACGGAGTTTGTTTGTGTTTTTCGCAATGTAAAGAATTGTTTCTTCAGATTTTGTCATCTCGATGTGTTCATTGACAGTCCCGAAAGGTTCCATTTGCATATCAGCTTTGATAACAGTTTTATCATCTGACGTGTATTTTTCTGTGATTGTTGCAGAATCGTAAAGGTTATACCACGCTTCCGCTCGCACTGAATAATACGGAATTCCTGCATAATCGGCCACATTGTTTAAAAGCGCCTCAAGACGTTGAGGCAAATCTTCGTTTCCTTTATATCGCTTATACTGAATTACTTCTGCAAGGTATTTGGGATTTAAGTTATGAATCTCCGATAAAAGAGAGTCTGCAACAGGCGAAAGATTTTTATTCAAGCATATATTTTTTTCAAAATTTATATTTTTAATTACGATTTCACCTGCTTCCAACTGATTTTTTTCGTCTTTTGAGAGTTTTTCATTAAAAGGATTTGAAAAACATGAAAGAGAAATTAAACAGACTTCAAGAAAAATCAACAACAATCGTTTTTTCATTGTCATACGATTATATTGCAAATCGATGTTATATTCAACAAAACAAAGATTTTCTGACTGCTGAGCCTTAAATAATAATACAATCTGTTTCTTTGAGACGGTGATTTATTTTTGCAACCGGCCGAAGTTTATGTTATAATCACCATCATGATAGCTAAAAAAATTAAAGCATTAGTGGAAAGCCCGTCTGCCGGAGTAATCCGCAAGATGTTCGAAGAAGGTTCTGCTCTTAAGGCAAAGTACGGTGAAGATAAAGTTTTTGATTTTAGCATCGGAAATCCTGACATCGACCCTCCTTCAAAAGTGATAGAAGCGATAAAAAAGGTTTGTGAAGAAGAGACTCATCTGTGCCATGGGTATATGCCAAATGCAGGTTATATCGAAGCTCGCAAAGCAATGGCTGATAAAACTTCGAAAGAACAGGGAGTTCCTGTAGATTTTTCAAACGTCGTTATGTCTGTAGGAGCTGCCGGTGCTTTGAACGTCACTTTTAAAGCGCTTTTAAACGAAGGTGAAGATGTGATAGTTCCTTGCCCATACTTTGCAGAATATGATCATTACATACACAATGCAGGCGGCGAAATTGTGCGGGTGCGAACTTCAAATGATTTTGGAATAGACGCCGAAGCTATCGACAGCCTCATAAATGACAACACTGCCGCCGTTCTTATAAATTCTCCGAACAATCCGACAGGTCGTATCTATTCCGATTATGAAATAAGCCAGCTTGTTGAAGTGCTTCAGGAACACGGAGATAGAACAGGGCGATATCCGTATCTTATATGTGACGAACCTTACCGTGCCATCACTTACGGCGGAAAAAAAGTCGCTTCTGTTTTTGACAAATATAAATATTCGATTGTCGTGACAAGCTTTGCAAAAAACTTGAGTCTTCCAGGAGAGCGAATCGGTTATATCTGCGTAAACCCCGAATGCCCCGAAGCAAAAGATTTTATAGCCGCTGCAATTTTTTGTACACGAACACTCGGCTTCGTAAACGCACCTGCATTTTTTCAAAAAGTTATAACAAAATCTTGGGATGCAGAATGCGATTATTCGACTTACGAAAAAAGATGCGAAAAGATATGCGAAGTGATGGACTATGCAGGGCTTCGTTACAACAAACCTGATGGCGCTTTTTATCTTTGGGTAAAAGTTCCGCAAAAATTCAACGACGATGATATGGCGTTCGTAAATCATTTAAAAAAATACAATATACTTTGTGCACCGGGAATCGGTTTTGCAGGAAAAGGTTGGATTCGTCTTGCTTATTGCTGTAGTGAAGCAACAATTTTAAACAGTAAACAGGCATTCAAAAAAGCTGTAGACGGAGTGTGATAAAAATTACTTCCTTGTAATTTTTATCACGAAAGTTTACTTCGCGCGTTTGCGCTGTGTAAACTTTGATTCAGCGCCTCCATGCGCTGCCGCTAACGCGGTGTTTAATAGGAGATGTAAGAATGAAAATTTTAATGGTGACTTCAGAGATTGTACCGTTTGCAAAAACAGGCGGACTTGCAGACGCTGTGTCTGCACTTGCGATAACTCTAGAAAAACAAGGGCATGATGTAAGGGTTGTGATGCCTCGTTATTATAAAATTGACAGGAGCAAGCTCAGCGCTATTGAAGAGCCTCTCGCTGTTGCAGCAGGGCAGGTTGAAACATGGGTAAAAGTTTACAGCTCTACTTTGCCAAATTCAAAAGTTCCGGTTTACTTCATAGACCACGAAGGAGCGTTCGGGCGAGATGGTATTTACGGCACAAAAGCCGAACCTGATTTTCACGACAATCCTTATCGCTCTGCATTGTTGTGTCACGGAGCTTTTCAAATATGCCGAATGCTTGGCTGGTATCCAGATATAATGCATGCTCACGACTGGTTTTGTTCTCTTGTTCCTGTTCTGTTAAAACACGTTTGCCGAAACGGATATTTTGCCCACACTGCATCTATCCTCACAATCCACAATTTAGGTTATCAAGGCTGGTATCCAAAAGATTCATATCCGGCTCTCGGAATCGGTTGGGATCTTTATTACGGAGCTGGTTTTGAAAGAGACGGTTCTATCAACTTGCTGCAAGCAGGTATTTCGTCAGCAGATATGATTACAACAGTATCTCCGACTTATGCAAACGAAATCCAGTCAGTTGAAGGCGGATTTGGACTTGACGGATTGCTCAGAGTTCGTTCAAATGTTGTACGTGGAGTTTTGAACGGTTGCGACCTCGATGTATGGAATCCAAAAACAGATAAGCTTCTGCCTGCTAATTTTGATTATAAAAACATCGCAAACAAAGCTCTTTGTAAAAAGGCTTTGCAAAAGAGAATGGGACTTTCCGAAAATAAAGATGTTCCTGTAATCGGAATAATAACAAGGCTTGCAGACCAAAAAGGTATTGCAGAAATTTTTGCACCTAATTACGGAAGCATCTATGCGATGTGCAAAAATATGAACATTCAATTTGCAGTGCTTGGAAGCGGTGAAAAATGGTGTGAAGACGAAATAAACACACTTCAATCAAATCTGCCTAATCTTCGTGCGTATATCGGTTATGATGAAGGACTTAGTCACCTCATTGAGGCCGGTTCTGATTTCTTTTTGATGCCGTCTCGTTACGAACCTTGCGGTCTAAATCAGATGTATTCTATGCTGTATGGAACATTGCCGATAGCTCGCAGAACAGGAGGGCTCGCAGATACAATTGAGCAATACAATGAATCAACAGGAGACGGAACAGGATTTTTGTTCGATAACCTGACTCCGGGTGCGATTTATGACACTGTCGGTTGGGCTGTCCATGCGTACTACAACAAAAAGGCACACATTGAAAAAATGCAAAAACGAGGCATGCAAAAAAACTTCAGCTGGGAGCAAAGCGCTAAAAACTATGTACTTGTTTACAGCGACGCACTGTGGCGAGGCTGCGGTATAAATACAGCTGACTGGAAATAAAAAAATGCACGAGTTTGCATTTAGAACTCATACCACTGCTCGTCTTTTGTAAGATACCAATCGGCGAGCAGTTTCTGGTCGTTTGGTCCGCACCATGAGATACTTCCATTGTTGTTCAAAATGACAACTCTGTTTCCGTTTTGAACGATGCTCTGCGGAATCGAAGCCGAGCGATTATAAGCAAATCTTTTCTTTGAATTCAAATTGTAGCAGTAGACTTTATTTCGTCCGATGTTTGTAAATAAGTTAGTTCCGTTTAAATATGTAAACGCTTCAGAATCTTCATTTGGAAATTTAAGGATATTTACAATCCTTTTTGTTGAAGTTTCATAAGAAAATACATAAGTGTTCAACGAAGAATCATCTTGAATTACATTGATTCCGTAAATTGTTTTTTCGTCTGCACTCAACGCATAGATAACGTTCCCTTTTATGTTTACAGGAACTGTTTCGAGCGTTTCTGGATTTACGCTCAGCAACGGCGACTTTGGATTTGTCGAAGCTGATTTTGCAACGTAGACTTGTCTGTCGTTCATATAAACTGCATCTTGAATTCCGGTTCCTGTATAAACTTCTTTGATATACTCTGTCTGAAAGTCATACATATAGACAGAACCATTGCTTTCAACTTCAACAATAAAATCGTCTCCGTCAACTGTGCAAATACGAAGTTGTTCAACATTATTCTTAGGCGTATACAGTGTTTTTGAAGTTTTTTTATCAAGGTCAAGTTGAATAACCGGCATTTTATCTGATTTAGACCATAGAATCACATTTCCATCTTTATATTTTGTAATTCTGTTTTGACCGTTTGTCGTATACAGTTTGTTTATAACACCAGTATCATACGAAGACTGGTAAATTGAAGATGCTGTCAAAAAGTAAAAATCAGTTTCGGAAGGAGCCATTCCGTAAATCTTTGAATATGTATTTTCAGTTATAGGATTTAACGTTTCAGATATAAAAGATGGTTCAACTTCTGTTTTATAGATTGCGCCGTCTCGTCCGCCGAGATACACGTTTACGGCATCTTTACAGGCAGTCGTGATGACAGAACTTCCTCTAGGTCCTTTCATCGTCTTTACTGTGCGAGGATTAGAAACTTTACCTTCGTCCAAGTTTTCAAGCATTTTAATTTCGTAATTGCTTCTTCCATCGTTTTCAAGATAATAAAGATTATAGTCGGCAGAAGATGATAAAATTATAGGATTTTGTGCTGAAATTTTAGAGATTGTTTTTCCGGCTGCTGTCACATAAATCGAGTTGTCTTTTACGCCTGCAAACAATTTGTTTTGATTAAACATCACAGTTTGATTCAGTCCGTTTACGATACCGAGTTTTTGTTTTAGCATTCCAGTTTGCATGTTGTAAAACGAAAGTGTTCCAGACGGAGAATAAAAAACACAACTTTTTTCAGATTCACTTGTAGTCACATAACTGACAATCCCTGTGTTTCCCTTGATTTTATCTACAACTTTCCAGCCGTTCGTGCGGATAAAAACAGCACCATCTACAGTTGCTGTTCCGACAATCAGATAAGTCCCTTTTGAGGAATACGAAAGTGAAGTGATCGAATCTGAAAACTTTTTTTGATATTTGCGGTTAAAAGTATTAAAATCCCAAACTGTCACTTTATTGATAGAGCCGCCATCAGTTTCATATAGCGCAATGTCATTTCCATCAGGCGAAACAGCCAACATTTTTATTGCAACATCGGAAAACTGATAATGTTCCCCTTGATTATCGAACGACCATTTTATTACAAAACCGTCATCAGAGGCGCTGTAAAAAGAACCGTCATTGTTTCGAACAGTCACTGGCAGTATTTTATTTACTTGCTGCTGATGCGATTGTGTAGACATGTGAGACTGAGCATAAATACAAAAAAATAAAGCTGTGATAATTCCAAAAGAAATTATTTTTTTCATCAATTTTTACCTCTGTTTATAAAATATGTGATATCGCCTTTCAATCCTATAAAAAATAACAAAATGATGACAGCGAGGCCTACAAATTGTATGTAATATTGAATTTTAGGATTTATTTTTTTATGAGTGACAAATTCAATCAACGCTAAAAGAATTAAACTTCCGTCTAAAACAGGAATCGGCAAAAGATTCATGATAAAAAGAGAAATACTTATCATTGAAAATAGATACAAAATGCTGATAAAACCTTCTTTTTTTCCTGAAGCAAAACTTTCTTGAATTGTAGAGCCGAGCAAGTCTGTCACACGAGCAGGTCCGCTGACTGCATTGTTTAAATCGACTCCTTTGAATAAAATCCCGATACTTTTTATTGTGAGTTTCACTGCATTTAATGTATCTAAAAATCCATGTCCGATAGTTCCGAAAAATCCATATTTTGGGGTACTTTTTTCAAGAACTTCAGAAGAATCTGCCACAACTCCAATCTTTCCTGTCCCATCTGATTTATTGATTTGGGTGTGCATTTTAAAGTCTAAAATCTGTCCATCGCGGTCAACTGTCACTACAATATCTTCATCAGGTCTTGAACCGATGTTTTCGATTATGTGTGAAAAATCATCAGTGTTTTTCCCGTTTACTTTTATGATTTTGTCGCCAGTTATCAATCCCGCATTTTTTGCAACTTTGCATGAAATTTCATCTGTAATTTTTATCTTGTTTGAATATGTATAGTAAGTGTATCCGATTCCTACAATTAAGGTGTATGCGATAAATGCGAGAAAAAAGTTAAAAAAAGGACCTGCAAAACCGATAAGAGCACGCTTAATCGAATGAACGCCATATAAAGAGTCTGCCTCTCCGTCAATGAATGGCAATTTTTCTTCTATCGCTTTTTGAAAATCTTTTTCACCTTTCATTCCGCAATATCCGCCAATCGGAAAAAGAGAAATTCTGTAATCTGTCCCTCTGATTTTTTTATGAAGAAGAATTGGCCCCATACCTATCGAAAAAGTTTCAACTTTTACGCCAAACAATTTTGCGGCAAGAAAATGTCCCAGCTCATGAAATAAAATCAAAAAACACAAGCCAATTATGCCAAATATCCATTTCATATCAACTCCGTGGCAATTTTGCGCGCTTTTTTATCTAATTCAAAAACAGTCTCAAAAGAATCAAGCCTTATATTCCAGTCTTTATCAAGCACGCTTCTGACAATTTTTGCAATCTTCGTATATTTGATCTTTCCGTCTAAAAATGCGTGAACTGCAACTTCATTTGCCGCATTAAAAGCGACAGGATAACAGTTTTTAAGTTTTACACATTCAAAGGCATAATCAAGCAAAGGAAAATCATCTGTCCTTGCCTTAAAAAAAGTCATTTCCTTATCAAAAAGGTCAAAAGGCGGCAGGTATGTTTTTTTATTTTCAGGCCAAGTAAGCGCACTGAAAATCGGATGTTTCATATCAGGGTCGGAAATCTGAGCATAAAGCATTCCGTCGTTCGCTCTGACTAAAGAATGAACCAAGCTTTGAGGATGAACTACGACTTCAATTTGATCTGCGTTTACATCAAACAAAAAGGCGGCTTCTATAACTTCAAGCCCTTTATTTGCCAACGTAGATGAATCGACAGTAATCTTAGGACCCATTTTCCAAGTAGGGTGATTTAGAGCCTGCTCAAGTGTGACGTTTTCAAGCTGCTGCTTTGTGTAATTTCTAAATGGGCCGCCGCTCGCCGTGATTATTATTTTAGATATATTCTTTTTTCCAATCTTTTCAACAAGATTAAAAATTGCAGAATGCTCTGAATCTACAGGAAGAATTTTTGCATTTTTAGATTGCGCTAATTCTTTTATAAGTAGACCTGCCATGACGATTGTCTCTTTATTTGCCAACGCAAGGTCTATTCCATTTTGGAGTGTGACTTTAGATGGAAGAAGGCCTGCGCTTCCTGCAATTCCATTTACGACTATGTCAGGTTTTGACTGCTCTATAAGTTTTTGGAATGCCGCTTGAGAGCTGTCTTTTGAAGTAAGCAGAGAAGGGCAATTGTATTTTTTGCTCAATTCTGCGAGTTTTTTTTCATTTAAATTAGCCTGAAGCCCACATACTGAAAAATCTTCAGGCATGTTGTCTGCTATTTTTAGTGCATTTGTTCCAATTGAACCAGTACAGCCGAGAACTAAAACTTTTTTCATAATCCTGTTTATTTTATCAAAAAATTATAACCGATATAGAAAATCGGTCCTGCAACTAAAATCGAGTCGATTGAATCGAGCACTCCACCGCGACCCGGAATCAAATTTCCACTGTCTTTTACTTCACACGAACGTTTGAAGACAGATTCAACAAGGTCGCCAGAAATGCCAGCCAAAGAAGTAAAAATTCCTAGAATGATGAGATTCAGATACGGTACATCAAAGATTGATGGGAAAAAAACTTTAAACAATAACCCACAGCCTGTAGCACATACGATTCCACCTGCGAATCCTACAACGCTTTTGTTCGGGCTTGCAGCGACAACTCCGCGCGTTCCTTTACCAAATAAAATACCGAAAAACCATGCAAAAGAATCACACATAAATACATAAACTAAGAACAGTGAAATCACATATCTTGAATTTTCTAACAATGCCATTCTCGAAAGGAATGTAAGCAAAAATCCTGTATAAAAAACTATCAAAAGTGAAAATGCGATTTTAGAAGATGATTGTTCAAACGATTTTTGAGAAAAACATTCAAAAGCCATCAAAAAAATGATTTCAAAAACAAAAAACCATTGTGTAACATCAAAAGAAAGACCTGCCAAAGTAAATATGTATGAAGAAAAAGGAAGCAATGCAACAAGAATCAAAACTATTTCTTTTGAAAACAATTTATATTTTTGTGAAAGCATGTCGTGGAATTCACTTGCACCTAAAACTGCAAAAATTCCAATGACAATTTGCAACGGCAGATGGTACATAAAATTAACATATACAAGTGAGAGCACCAACGGTACACCGATAAAAAATGTTAATAATCTTTTCAATGTTTTTGACATAAACCAATTCCTTTTGAATTTCATCGTTTATTTTTCAGCACCAAACCGTCTGTTTCTGTGTTGGAAAATTTCTATATTTGAATAAAATTCTTCATTTGAATAATCAGGCCACAAAGTATCTGTATAAACTTGCTCAGCGTACGGTATGTGCCATAACAGATAATTGCTCAATCGTTTCTCTCCGCCGGTGCGAATTAAAAGATCAACATCTGGAGACTCTGGCATATCCATATACTGAGAGACAAGTTTTTCATCTATATTTTCCGATTTTATATTGTTGTCGACGATTTTTTTTATTCCGCGTACAATCTCATTTCTGCCGCCGTAGTTTATTGCGAGGTTTACAGTCATTCCTGTAAAATCCTTAGTATCCTCTATCGCTTTTGCTATATCTTTTTGAACAGATTCCGGCAACCCTTTAAAATCACCGATATGGTTGATTTTAATTTTATTTTTTTTGTAAAAGTTTAGTTCACCGCACAGATGTGAGTGAATAAGATTCATGAGAAATCCGACTTCCTGCTGGGCACGTTTCCAGTTTTCTGTAGAAAAAACATACAGAGTCAAAAATTTTATACCAAGGTCTGATGAAGCTTTTACAATTCGTTTTGCAACATGAAGACCTTCGTTGTGACCAGAAGTTCGCGGTAGATTCTTTGCTTGAGCCCATCTTCCGTTGCCGTCCATTGTAATTGCGACATGCAGCGGAAGATTTTGTTTATCGATAGACATAGAAAATCAGTTTAATATTTCCTTTTCTTTTGCATCGTAAATTTTGTTGATCTCATCGATATATTTATCTGTCAATTTTTGAAGTTTATCAGTTTCAGCCTTAAGTCCATCTTCCGTAAGCTCTCCAGATTTTTCCTGTTTTTTAAGGTCGTCGTTGCCGTCTCGGCGGATGTTGCGGATTGCTGTTCGGCTGTTTTCTGCAATTGTCTTAGCCTGTTTTACTAGTTCTTTACGACGATCTGCTGTAAGAGGAGGAATTGCGATACGGATTACTTTTCCATCGTTTGACGGGTTAAATCCAAGATCTGCAACTTGAATAGCTTTTTCAATTTCACCTATAAGAGATTTATCGAACGGAGTAATGATGACAGAACGTGCTTCGGGAATTGCAATTGAAGCAACCTGATTGAGAGGCGATTTTGTGCCATAGTAATCTACACGTACCTTATCAAAAATTGCAGCATTGGCACGTCCGGTTCTGATTGTATTGAATGAATCTTTTAATGAAGCGATTGTTTTTTCCATGCGTACTTCGTTAGTTTCTGCCATATTGGTCTCCTGATTTGTATAAATTAAGAAAGCTGTCCAAAAAACAAATTTTCGGACAGCTTCAGTATTTAATTATTTCCCAAGCACAAAAAGTTTTGCAGTTATAAATTTCAGAGTTGCACCGTTTTCTTTTCCAACTTCTGCAATCTTTGCAATAACTGTTTTTTTGTCATCTTTTACAAACATCTGGTCTTCAAAACAGATTTCAGCAAGGTGCTTGTTGATTTTACCAATCAAAATGCCTTCTTTCACGTTTTCAGGTTTTGAAGCCATCTTTTCGTCCTGATCCATCTGTGCTTTGAAGATTTCTTTTTGTTCATCAATGTAAGACTGTGGAACATCTTTTTTAGATATGTAAGACGGGGTAAATGCTGCAATGTGAAGACAACAATCATACGCAAATGTTTTTACTGCATCAGAAGTTGAACCTGAAATCACCACAACTGCACCTGTCTTTTTATCTGAGTGAATGTAGAATGAACCAACTGAATTCTCAGGGATTTCAATAACTTCTACTTTAGAAACAGCCATGTTCTCTCGAATTTTTACTGCAAGGTCTTCCATCATTGCTTTTAGTTCGTCAGAAACTGATGTGTAACCTTTTGCAATTATTACATCGAGCATCTTTTCACCAAGTGCAATGAAATCTGCGTTTTTAGCGACAAAGTCAGTTTCGCATGTCAGTTCAACAACGTAAATTTTGTTTCCGTCCTGACGGATGAACAAGCGACCTTCTGTTGTTGCTCGTTCTGAACGTTTTGCTACTGCTGCAAGTCCTTTTTCTTTAAGATATTTTTCTGCTTCTGCACTGTCACCGTTACATTCTGTAAGGGCTTTTTTGCATTCCATCATGCCGGCACCTGTTTTTTCTCTGAGTGCCTTTACGTCAGCTGCTGTAATTGCCATAATTAATCCTTATAAATCCTATCTTCATCGACGAGGCTGTCTTTTTCATCAGCTTCTACATCTTCTTCTTTTACTTCTGTCGGCTGGTAGTTAGAATAGTCTACTATTTCTTCGTCTTCATTCTTAACTGCTGCATCCGTTGTAACTTCTTCTTCATCGTTCAAGTTTTCGAGAATCTTGAGACCTGCTTCATTGTCAGATTCAATTACAGCGTTAGCGATAATTGAAGTAAACAGTGAAATTGCGCGGATAGCGTCATCGTTGCCCGGAATAGGGAAGTCGATTCCTTCTGGGTTACAGTTTGTATCAACGACGGCGATGATAGGAATACCCATTCTGCGAGCTTCAGCAACTGCGAGCTGTTCTTTGTGCGTATCGATAACAAAGAGAACACCCGGCAGCTCTTTCATTTCTTTTATACCGCCAAGGTTTTTTTCGAGCTTGCTTTTTTCTTTAAGTAAAGCTGCTACTTCTTTTTTTGTAAGATTTTCAAAAGTGCCGTCAATTTCCATCTTTTCGATTTTTTTTAGGCGTTGAAGTGATTTTTTGATTGTAGAGAAGTTTGTAAGCATACCACCAAGCCAGCGGTTGTTTACGTAATACATTCCACAGCGCTCAGCTTCTTTTTGTACAGCTTGCTGTGCCTGTTTTTTAGTTCCTACAAATAGAACTGATTTGCCTGATGCAGTAACTCTGCGTACTTCATCATAGCCGTCTTTGATTGCAGCAATTGTTTTCTGCAAATCGATAATGTGGATTCCATTGCGTTCTGCGAAGATATACTTCTTCATACGTGGATCCCAACGTCTTACCTGATGTCCGAAGTGAACTCCGGATTCCAAAAGGTTTTTCATTGTTACTACTGCCATGAGTAACTCCTTCACGGGTAAATTCTTTTAATCGTATAGAATATACCACCAAACTCTATTTCTCGTACCCATACGGGCCGGAGGATTACGGTTAAGCAGAATCACAGATTTTGTTTAACCGATTTTCAAAGCTATTCTAAAATAGAATAACCTTGTTCTTTCAATATATCATAAAGTTCAAAAACAGGCAATCCTACTGCTCCAGAATATGAACCTTCTATTTTGCTTACAAAACACGATGCGAGACTTTGAATACGATATCCGCCGGCAGCTCCATGCCATTCTCCTGTCTCTGCATACCATTCTATTTCCTGTTGAGACATAGGTGAAAAAGTTATATCAGTTTTACAGATTCTGCTTGAAATTTCGCGAACCCTGCCATTATACAAAACAATTGCAGTTACAACAGTATGTTTTTTACCTTGCAATTGACTTAGATACTCTATAGCCTGCTGATGAGATTGCGGTTTTCCGAAAATTTTTCCTTCAAAGACAATCACAGTGTCTGCGCCCAAAATCCATGGAATCTCCTGACCTGAGGGGAGAGAATGTATCACAGCAGAAATTTTTTCACGCGCAAAAACCTCTGGTATGAGTTCAGGCTCCTTTACCGTAGATAATGTTTCGTCTATGTTTGGAATAATTACCCTGAATGGGATTTTCAGCATTTTTAATATGTCTTGCCTTCTAGGTGAAGAAGAAGCGAGGATTATCGGTTCCATAATATATTTCCATTATTTACATAAAAAATCCCGTGATTAACTCACGGGAATCAAACAATATTATAATTTTGAATCTAATCTATTCTTCAACGACAGAAGAGTCGGAAGATTTTGATTTTTTTTCAGATTTCTTTTTCTTATCGCCGTTTCCATTTGATGAAATAGATTTCAAAAGTTTGTATGCTTTCTGGCGAACAGGCGTAACATAATGGTAATCAACAGAAATTCTTGAAATCGAATCTATCATTGTTTTTCTGTTCTCTGTTGAATTTGCAAGTGCCTCAAAAGCATTCAAAACTTCAAGGGCAAGTGAACTTGTCGGATTTAAAACTTGATTGCGTCTGTTAGCAAAAGCAATCGCTTCAACAGTTTCATCATTGTTGTTTATTCCAATCTGTCCGAGAGATTTTACAGCAGCAGCGATTACCATCGGTTCATTGTCAGCGACAGCAATTGAAATCAAAGTGTTCTTTGTATGCTCAGTAGGGACTTTTGCCATCAATAAACAAGCTTGACGTCTTATTTCAGGAAAATTGTTTGTAACTCTTCCCTTTGTTCTCGATTGCGAAGTGATACCTTCACCTGCGAGCCTATCAAGCGCCTGAATAACAGAATCGGAAGTATTGCCTTCGTCAAGAGCACTTTGCAAATATTGTAAAGCTACGAGTTTATTATCATAGTCATCTGATTCTGCGAGTGTCATAATGATGTCTCCATCAACATCAGTTAAATATTCGCTTTCTACAGATGTTTCTTCCTCTTTGTCACTATTTTTTTTACTCTGAACTTTTTGTTCCTGAGCAAATACAAAAACTGATGATAAAATCAGAAAAGTTGAAATCAAAACTTTTTTAGAAATATACATAAGGTTCCTCCGTTGTATACAACAATTCAATCTATTATAAAATATCGGGTTCAAAAAATCAATGTAAAACTAATTAAGAGTAGGGATTTGAACAAGCCATTTATTATTTATTTTGACAAAGTAATAATAAACGATAATTCCTCCGTTTTCTTTTACATCTACAGCTTTTATATTTGTTTTAGAAATATAGCGGATTTCTTTTACTTCGCTTCGTTTTCTTGAAGGAATAAAAACGTACTTAAAATAGTCTCCAATTCCATTCAAGATAATTGCTTTGTTAGGCAATTTTTTTTGTGCCGCTCTGATGTTTGCAGGATTTGTATAATATCTTTTTGATGCAGGGTCGATATATTTTAACCATTCTTCAACATTCTCTTCATCCATGATTTTTTGGAGTTTGCCGATAATTCTTAAAACTTCAGTTTTGTCTTCGTTGAATTCTTTCTTTGTTACAGTGTCCTGCATAGAAAGCTCTTTTGTAGAACGTTTGTACTCTTCATCATCAGTTCCAACTTCATCGTTGACAAGCTCAACTTCATCGTCAAAATTTTGCGATTTTTTTTGCTCCGCAGTTGTTTTGATGTTCGGCGCTTCTGTCTTTGATTTTTTTTCATTTGCAGGTGTCGTCCCGCATGAAATCAAACTAATTCCCAAAATAATAGCAGCTATTGCAAATTTGAATTTTTCCATAGATTGAAGTTTACATCTATTGCCCGTTTTCGTCAAATAAGATAAATTCTTGTTATGATTAAAGCAGTTTTTGCAGGGTCATTTGATCCTCCTACAAATGGACATTTAGATATAATAAGCCGTGCTGCAAAACTTTTTGAAAAAGTTGATGTTGTGGTCTCTGTCAATCCCGATAAAAAATATATGTTTACACAAGAAGAAAGGGTTTCAATGCTAAAAGAACTCGTTTCTTCAATAAAAAACGTTTCGGTTCACGCATATACAGGTCTTATAGTGAATTATGCAAAGCAAAATAATGCAAAAGTTCTTGTAAGGGGTGTGAGGTCGTCTAATGATTTTGCATACGAGTTTGAGCTTGCCTTGATGAATCAGAATTTAAATCCTGAGATTGAAACTGTATTGCTCCAGTCAAAAGAAAAATTTGCAATTGTGAAGTCATCATCGATAAAAGAGCTAGCTAAGTTTGGCGGTGATATTTCAAGGATGGTTCCGCCGTTAGTAGAAAAGGCGCTGATGGAAAAATATTCAAAATGATTAAATAAAAAATATATTTAAATGACAAATTTTACATTTTTGTTTGACAAAGATACAAAATTTGTTATAATAGATTGACATTCAGGTTGGAACTGTTGTATATTTAGTTTCAGTTATATTTGATACATTTAAGTGAGGTTATATATATGGCAGTACCAAGAAGTAAAACATCAAAAGCCGTTACAAAAAGACGTCAGACAATCAATATGAAACTTACAGCGCCGCAGCTTGTTGAATGCAACAACTGTGGTAACTTAGTACAGTCTCATCATGTTTGTCCAAAATGCGGTTTTTACCGTGGACGCCAGGTTATTACACCTGAAACTAAAGGCTAATTCTTAGGAGTAAAAGATGGACGAATTGTTTGAAAAAATCCAGAAGCTTATTGCTGACAAATTGGAAATTGATGAAGGAAAAATTACACTTGATTCTTCTTTCAGAAATGATCTCGGAGCTGATAGTCTCGATACATACGAATTGGTATATGCTATCGAAGAAGAATTGGGAGTAAGCATTCCTGATGAAAAAGCTAATGAATTTGAAACAGTTCGTGATGCTTATGACTTTATCAAAGCTGAACAGAGCAAATAAGTCAGTTTTTAGAGAATAAATTAAAAAGCACAAGTTAAATCTTGTGCTTTTTTTTTGAAAAAAGATATGATATCTGCCGAACGAAAATCAAAACTCCTCAAATTCTGCAAATCAGTAGGTATTAAGTTTAAAAATATTGAACTTCTTGAACAAGCTTTTCATCATCGCTCCCTTACAAACGAAATAAAATCTGCAAAAAACAACGAACGGCTCGAATTTTTAGGAGATTCCGTCTTAGGAATGGTGACTGCATCGTATCTTTATAAATCGCTTGAAAATCCGGAAGGCGACCTTGCAAAAATAAAATCTCAAGTTGTATCAGAAAAAACTCTAGCTCCAATTGCTCTGAGCTTGCATATAAACAGTCTTTTGCTGATGGGTCACGGGGAACAGATGAGTGGAGGGCAGACGAAGCCTGCGATTCTTGCAGACTGCATGGAAGCGATAATCGGCGCATATTATCTTGACCAAGGCTATAAAGCTGCGGAAAAATATGTGCTTTCGTTTATAATTCCGGAAGTTGAAAAAACTGTCTCTAATGGGCTAAAAGATTTTAAAACCCAGCTTCAGGAAAGATTTCAAAAATATTCAAAGCAGACACCTCGCTATCAATTGATTTCAAAAACAGGTCCCGACCATGACCAGACTTTCGAAGTTTCGGTTCAACTCGGAGATAAAACTTTTGGTCCCGCAAAAGGAAAGACAAAGAAAGAAGCGGAACAGCTTGCCGCTCAAATCGCACTACAAAAATATGATTTTACTTCTATATAGTATAATGTTATAATTTTGGTATGAAAAATAAAATAAAAAAAAATAAAAATGTTTTAGTAAGTTTTTTAATTAAATTATTTGTCCTAATTCTTTTCTTCTTAATGTGTTTTTTTAATTTCTTTCAAAAGCTTGACTATCGTTTTTACGATTCTATGTTGAAAAAGAGGAAAGCTCCTGAAATTGATGACAGAATCGTTTTGATGGAAATAGATGATCAGTCGATTGTTGCATTAGGAGAGTGGCCATGGACGCGTGATGTTATCGGTGATGTTCTTTTGAGAATGAAAGAATTTAATGCCGATTCAGCGATTTTCGATATTGAATATATTTCTCCTTCAAAAGATGGAATCAACCCGACTGCTAAAGAAAAAATTTATAACAGCATAGAAAATACAGAAGATACTGTCAATAAATTGATAGGACAGTATTCTCAGGCTTCGACATCAGGGGTGTATTCAAAATCTGAATTGCGCGCTCAAAAAGATGAAATAATAAACGGATATATAACTCCCACTTTCAAAAATTTAAATGATTATATTTCAAACAATATTGCACGTGATTATGATGAATATTTTGCACAAGCTCTTCAATTTTTTGGCAAAGCGTATCTGACTGTAAATCACACTGATTTAATGTATCAGATTTCACAGGAAGACATTGACTACGTAAAAAAACGTATGCTTTTAACTTCCGTAACAGACAAGAAAAATCTGATTAAATATGGGAATCAGAGCACAGCAAGCGAGGCTGAAGAGGCACCGGGATTTTCTCCGGCTCTCCACAAACTGATGACAAGAGCATTCAGCTCAAATTTTACAAACTCTGTAGTAGATGCCGACGGAACTCGCCGAAGAATGGAACTTTTGTTTGATTTTCAAGACCACTACCTCTGCCAACTTGCATTCGGACCTTTTTTAAAGATCGTTGAATCAACTGATATTTTAAGGGAAAGAGATCGCATCGTTATCAGAAATGCAAAAAATCCTATATCAGGGCGAATCGAAGATATCAAAATTCCACTCGATGAAAAAGGACGCATGCTTATCAATTACGGACATGGTTCATGGAACGATAATTTTAAGCATGTTCCGGTGATAAACATGATTAATTTCGACACTATCGAAAAAAACATCATCAATTCACTTGAATATATATATTCGTTAAACATAAGCGAAGCAGACGGTTCTCCAACTGTTTTTACAGACGAAGCGGAAAAACTTTTAATTCTTTACGATCAGATTACAAAAGCAAAAGAGGAAATGCTTTCAAAATGTACAGGATATGATGAAAACAACGTTCCATTTGATGGAATAAAATCCGAAGAATATAGCAATTATTTCAGCATGCGCGATGAGTTTTACAAAAATCTCACAGAATATATCGACGCTGATTATTTTCCGACTGTTCAGGCAAAACTTGCGGAACTTTTAGATTATATCGGCGAAGATGAAGCAAATGATTTAATAGACAATATGCAATCTACCTTTCAGTATCTAAAAGAAGATAATGATTTTTATCATTCTCAATATAACGAATATAAGAAAATCCTAAACGGTTCGTATTGCATATTGGGAAACACAGCGACATCTACAACCGATACAGGAGCGACGCCGTTTATTAAAAAGTATATGAATGTCGGTATTCACGCAAACATATTGAATACGTTGCTGAATCAGGATTTTATTGTAAATATACGATGGGGAATAGGATTTGCACTCGCTGCTTTGCTGGCATTTCTTATGCTGTTTTTTACAGGATTATCAAATGCAAAACAAAATGCTATTGCATTTATCGCATATTTTATTTTCTGTGTTTTAGTCTGTTCATCTTTCATATTCTCAAAATTCTATATCCGTTTTATCGGAACAATGATATATCTTGCTGTAGACCTTGCAACCGGTATGAGTTTGCGCTTTTATATAAGCACAAAAGAAAAGAAATTCATCACACAGATTGCATCTTCATTTGCAAACAAAGATACTGTAGAACAGCTGCGCAAAAACCCTGAGCTGTTCAACACGACAGGTCAAAAACGAATAATCACAGCTTTGTTTACTGATATACAAAAGTTTTCAACATTCAGCGAAGCAATTACAAAGATATATCAGGAAAACGGCGCTAACCATTTGATTCAACATCTAAACGATTATCTTGGCTCTATGTCTAACGAGATTCTTCGTAACAGCGGAAATATCGATAAATATGAAGGCGACGCAATAATTTCAATGTTCGGAGCTCCAGATCCGGGAAATCTCCACACTCCAGAAGAATGGGCATATTATTCACTCGATTCTGCGATCAGGATGAAGCACATTGAAAAGGAATTCAATGAGACACACCCTGAATTGTTCAGGACATATACGCCTGATGAATTTCCTCATCTGGAAGAACCTGTAGTTTTAAATCCGTTCAAAACTCGAATCGGCATAAACACAGGTGAAGCGTTTGTCGGACTGATGGGAAGTAAAACAGAAACATTCTCTAAATTAAACTACACGATGATTGGAGATACTGTAAACCTTGCTGCAAGGCTCGAGGGTGTGAACAAAGCATACTCATCATGGATTTTATGTTCTGGAGACACGTGGAATATGGCTGACAGTGGAGAACACAAAGGCACGATAGCTGTTCGGAAACTAGATCAAGTTCGCGTAGTTGGGCGTTCAACTCCTGTTCAGTTATACAACATTGTAGACTTCAACGATAGAATATCTAATGAAAAGCGTGAGCAAATTGATATTTTCCATGCGGCGCTTGAAAAATATCTTGACCGCGATTTTAAAAATGCCGGAAAACTTTTTATTCAAGCAGACTCAATAGAAGGCGGAGACCCAACTTCACTTATATTTGCAGAAAGATGTAAAAATTTTATTGAAAACGGAGTGCCTGAAGATTGGGATGGAGTTATCAATATGACATCTAAATAAAATAAGCGCTCAAAATGCGACCAATATTTTTTTGTTTTAGAACACCATAATGATTATCTTTGCGACAAGTACAACTGATACAAGAGCGAAAGGGTAAGTTGCAGCATATGCGGCAGAGACTTCATCTGTACCGGCAGTAGCTATCAAAGTTCCCAGAGCAGGAGTAGAAGTCATTCCACCTGTGATTGAACCTAGATTGTTCAATATTGACAGCTTGAACACATAACGCGCAATTATATAGCCTACGACCATTGGAACAGTCGTCATTACAGCCCCATAGATAAAGTATGTCCATCGGAATTTAGTGATGAAGTTTACGCCTCCTGGGACTCCAGCTCCGATGAGAAACAAAACAAGTCCCAATTCGCGCATAAAGTTCAATGTCTCTTTTTTGCGGCGGCAGTCAATGTTCCCAAGATGAGCGAAGTGCCCAACTATAAGACCGCCAATCAAACAACCGCCGGAATTACCGAGAGAAAAGTTAATTCCGGGAATTTTTATTGAACCGATAAGACAGCCAAGTGAAACTGCAAGAAAAAATGCAAAAAATCCGAATGGGTCGACTGCGACAAGCCTTCCTTTTGGTTGCGGAATCTGAATCTGATTTGCTGCCTGAAAATGAGCGACTTCTTCTTCCATGTTGACTTTTAGGATTTTTGGCATAATCTGTACAAAAAGAACAACACCAAGAACACCAAATGTATATGCGATGCCGTAGCCTGCAGTCACATCTTCTTCAATAGCAGTGACAACTTCCTTACCGGAGCTAAAACCTGGAGTTGATGTAAGCCCACCTGTCAAAAGTCCGACAGCCATAGATGAAGACATATTTTTGTCTAACAATATAAAAAGAATAGCTGTTAAACCTCCGAGCAAAATTACAACAAAACCTATCACAATGTATGAAAGTGTATTTTTATTGAATGAACGGAAAAATTTAGGACCTGCAATCAGACCTACAGCAGTTACAAACAATGCCGTTCCGATACTAGAAACAATGCTGAAGTTTCCTTTTATCTTTGAAGACCACAATATGATCTCTTTATCATCGATTTTAAACGATGGGATAAAATTGATAATGACTCCCCAAATCAGTGCAAAAAGCAATACCCCTGCAGTTCCAAGTTCAATACCTTTAATCTTGATTGCACCGATAAGATACCCAATTGTTCCAATGGCAAAAATAACGAAAATAAATGACAGGGTCGAAGCTATAACCCCAGCAAAATAAGCAGCCATTTTTTTACCTCTATAACTCTATAAATATTTTTGTATTATATTAATATGCAATAAATTAAGCAATCGCATTATAAAAATTGCCTCAGTCGCAAAAAACTGAGGCAACATCGTACCAAGTCATAAATTTTTGAGAACCGCAAAACAATTCTCATGACAAATTGACTAAAGGACGCTATTACTTTGTCGCACCAGGAATTGCCTTTTCAAATTCAGGGTTCCCGTGCGTATAACGTGGCAAAAGTTTTGGAGAAATTTCTTCAGACTTAATGCCAGCCGCATTTCGTTCCTTTTCAAATGCCTTTACATGGTCGAGATTCATTTTTCCTGTTTCAGAAATTTTGATATTCTTAAACATCTTTCCAGCTTCAATTCCGGCTTCACGACCGAACAAAACAACATCAAGCAGAGAGTTGCCCATCAGACGGTTTGTTCCGTGAACACCTCCTGAAGCTTCTCCCGCAACAAGAAGATTTGCGATGTTTGTGTGACAAGTTTTATCGATTTCAACACCGCCGTTTTGATAATGGAGTGTTGGATAAACTAGGATTGGCTCCTTACGGATATCTATGCCGTATTTGATGAACATGTTGTACATTGCAGGGATTGATTTTAATATAGTTCCTTCTCCATGAATCATTTCAATCATTGGAGTGTCGAGCCAAACAGCATCTTGAACATCGTTTTTAACTCCGCGACCTTCTTTCACTTCACGGATGATACCTGAAGCATTTACGTCGCGAGTTTCCAGCGGATGGATATAAACTTCACCGTTTTTGTTGATGAGTTTTGCACCGAGCGAACGAACTTTTTCTGTTACAAGTTTGCCGAGAATCTGTGTTGGGTAAGCAGCTCCTGTTGGGTGATATTGCAAAGAATCTTGATAAAGAAGTTTTGCTCCAGCACGATAAGCTATTACAAGACCGTCTGCAGTTGCACCGTAATGGTTGGAAGTTGGAAAACCCTGATAGTGCATGCGTCCGGCCCCACCTGTTGCAATGATGACAACTTTTGCTTTTGCGATGAGAATTTCATTTGTTTCCATGTTCATTAAAACCGCACCGCAAACTTCACCTTTGTCATTTTTGATAAGTTCGATTGCTGACGTAAAATCGACAACAGTTATAGAATCACTGCGGTTAAATGTTTCATCACGAAGCGTACGCATTATCTCTGCACCAGAATAATCTTTACAAGCGTGCATTCTCTTTCTGCTTGTTCCACCACCGTGTGTAGTGATCATTGTTCCATCTGCAGTTTTGTCAAATTCTACACCAAGGTCGTTGAGCCATTTAATTACTCCGGGAGCTTTGTTTACAAGAGTAGAGACAAGCTCAGGTTTTCCATCAAAATGTCCGCCTCCAAAAGCATCGAGATAGTGCTGAGCCGGAGAATCATTTGGCTTGTCTGCTGCCTGAATTCCACCTTCAGCCATCATTGTGTTTGCATCGCCGACGCGAAGTTTTGTAACAAGCAATACTTTAGCACCTGCTTCAGCTGCCATGATGCTGGCAGAAGTACCGGCTCCACCGCCACCGATTACAAGAACATCAGTTTCATAATCAACATGATTTAAGTCTATTTTTTCAGGTTCAATGCGAGGTTTTGCTTCGAGCATTGCTGTAAGCTCAAGAGGAGCTTTTTGTCCTTTATTAGGACCGATCTTTAATTCTTCAAACTGGCTCTTGATTCTGTCAGGGTGGAATTTTAAGAGCAACTCGTCTTTTTCATCTGCGGTAAGACGAGCATGTTCAAATTTAAGGTTTTCATCACGTTTTTGTGCAACAATTTTTGCATCATCATCAAGATAATTTCCGTACATATTCGCCTTCCTTATTTCTCGATATCACGAGTATTGTAAAGATTTTTGATTTCGTTCAAAGGTTTGTTCATCATTTCATCCAAAGCGTGTTGGCATTTGCCTTCATCGATTTCTGCAACTCTGTCAAGAAGATGCTGCGATTGAGGCTGAATGTATTTACCGTTCAAACGACGTGCAAGTTCTGCAACCTGCGGATGAGAAATTCCTGCCGGACAACGAGATGAGCAGCAGCCGCACATTACGCAGTCAAAAGAAAGGTCTGCACATTTTGCAAAATCACCGCGTTGAGCATAAGCTATGTATTGCATAGTGCTCAATTCCTGAGGACAAGCGCGTGTACATGCGTTGCATCCGACACATGCATATATTTCAGGATAGAGCTGCATCATAACAGCCTGTTCTGGTTTAAGTTTACCGATATCGTATATCTGTTTTACAAGAGGAAAGAAAGGAAGTGTAGCAATATACATATCGTTTTCAACTTTCTTAGAACATGCAAGGCAAGTCTGTAATTGGTTTTCTCCCTTAATACGATAAATTGTAGCACAAGCACCGCAAAAACCGTTTCTACATCCACAGCCACGTTTAAGCTGATATCCAGCATACTCCATGGCGTTCATAATTGTTAATTCAGCAGGTACATCATATTTTTTCCCAAAAATATAGATTGTAGCCATTTCTTTTTTTTCAGACATCTAATGCTCCTTAAGATTTCCACTTGGATTGTCATTGTAAAATCCGCGTGAAATAAATTAATACTCAGGCGGTAATTCACCTAACTGGTCAAAGCTGAATACAGGGCCGTCTTTACAAACGAATTTATCACCGATATTGCAGCGTCCACATTTACCAATACCACATTTCATTCTCATCTCCATTGTTGTAAAAACCTGTTGATCTTTAAAACCAAGTTTTTTCAAAGCATCAAGAGAAAGGTGGATGAGAATTGGAGGTCCACACATGATTACTGTCATGCTTGGGTCAGGGTTACATTCCGTTACAAAAGGAGGAACAAAACCTACGTGACCTTTCCATCCTTCTTCTGCACGGTCAATTGTAAGGTCAATTGAGCAGTTTGGCTGTTTCATCCACACGTTTTGCATTTCTTCAAGGCGAACTAAGTCTGCCATTGAACGAGAACCATAGATTACCTGAATTTTTCCATAATCGGAGCGATGATCCATCATGTAGTTTACTACTGAGTGAACAGGAGCAATCCCGATACCGCCGGCAATTACAAGAATATCTTTTCCTTTTAATTTTGTATCAACTGGGAATCCGTTTCCGATTGGACCTCGAACACAAATTTGTTGCCCGATTTCGGCAGCATGGAGCCAGTCTGTTACACAACCGCATTTTTTAATGGAGAATTCCATGTGAGTTTCCAGAGTAGGAGATGATGTAATAGATATCATCGATTCTCCAACTCCTGGAACTATCAGCATTGCACACTGACCAGGGATGTGGTCGAACAGTTTCTTTCCATCGAGCCCAACTACGCTGAATGTTTTTACATCGGGAGTTTCCTGCTTGATATCAATTATTTTTCCTACGTAAGGGATAAATGATTCTTTATCTTCCATAATTATTTATCACCTCCAATATCATCTGTTTCCTGAACGGCTTTGATTACTTTCACAATGTTCATGTTGACAGGGCAGCTTTCAAGACAACGTCCACATCCTACGCATTGGAACAAGCCTTCGTGAGCCATCGGATAGTAAACGAGTTTGTGCATAAAACGCTGACGGCTCCTTTCCTTTTGAGAAACACGAGGGTTAGCTCCAGCCATCTGTGTAAAATCAGAATACATACATGAATCCCAGCATCGTACTTGTCTGATTCCGTTACCCGTATCAAAGTCCCGAACATCAAAACACATACATGTTGGGCATACATACGTACAAGACCCGCATCCTACGCACGGCTCTGCAACTTTTTCCCAAATCTTTGAGTTGAAAATAGTATTCATCTGGGCAGGTGAAACTTTTCCGAATTTTGAGATATCGAGATGCGCGAATGGAAGTTTTTCGATTTTTGCTTTGATTTCTTTTTTTACTGCATCAACAGCTTTTTCATCAGACTCTGTGAGAAGAGTTTTAGCTGCTTCCACAAATTTTTTACCTTTTTCGGTATTCGCCTTAAAAAAGTATTTTCCATCTGAAAGCCATGCACTTACATCTCCAGAAGAGCCGTTTTTATCTGATTCCAATGCTGCGTCAATTCCATACGTAGAACAAAAACAAGTTTTCTCCGGCTCATTGCAAGCGAGGACGATAACTGTTCCGTGTTCACGGCGATTCTTATAGTAAGAATCTACAGGTGCCATATTGAGGTATACGTTGTCGATAACAGAAAAACCGACTGCATCACAAGAGCGAACACCGAACACAACAAAGTCTTCTATGTCTTTTCTCGGATCTTCTACAGTGACGTTTTTGCCGTCAACTTTATAATCAACAATTCTTTCTGCTTTAGGAAAGAAAAAATCTTTAGCGGAACGAACTGTTTTTAAATTATTTGAGAGTTTTACGCCTTTTTCCCACTTTTTGAAATCGGCTTTACCTGTTTTATTGTCTACAGGCAAATATAAAGGCTGTTTTGAACCGATAAGCTCAAATAATGAATCAATTTTATCGCTTGAAATAGATAGCATTATTCTTCACCTCCATCTTTTGATCTGTCGTAGACAATTGTTGTTTCAGGGTCAGTTGTTTCATAGTGGAGCATAGCCGGTTTTGATTCCATATCAGCGCCAGCCTGATACTCCCCATAGATTTCATTGATATCTTTTATAAATTTTCTGTTCAAAAGATACAACGGAATATTTTGAGGGCAAACACGGGAACATTCTCCACAGTCCGTACATCGTCCGGCAACATGCCATGCACGAATTATGTGGAACAAATCTTCTTCAAAACTAGTCTGAGCAACTTTTTGTGAAGTGTAGAGGTCGTTGTTGTCGAATACGCACTTTTCGCAAGTACATGCTGGACAAACGTTGCGGCATGCATTGCATCGAATACATCTGCTGAATTCGTCTCTCCAAAACTCATAGCGTTCTTCAGTTGTCATTGCTTCAAACTTTGCAACTTCTTCCATGCGCTCTGTATTTGGTTCAAGTTCTGCTTCTTTTGCTTCATCAACGCCAATCAATTCATCGCAAGAGACATGTTTTTTCCCTTTGCAAGACTTGCAGACATCTTGACCGTCAAGTGTGTCCTGACAAGGAACTCCGATTGCATAGACGTCTTCGCGTGTGATGCGCTTTTCTTTCAAAAGCTGAGTAAAAGAATAAGTATCGCTTGGTTTGAGAAATACAAGAGCGACAGCCTGAGGAATAGGCTTGTCTTCAGCATTCGGATCACGCTGTTTAGCCATTGAATTATTCATCCTTGTTGTGCTCTTCGCAATTTCAATTTCCTGTGTAATTTTTACCAGATATTTTGAAAGATTTGCTTTACAATATTTATTAAAGACAAAATCTTTATCTAATTCTTCCGCACTGTTGAAAACAGCAGGTGTGATATCATCATCAAAAAGACCTTTTTTCCAGCCTACAACTTTATGAACTTTTCCAGAGGCAAGAAGTTCTTTAGCACGAGCGATTAATTTGTCTTGCATCTTACATCCTCCAGTTTCTTATTTTCACCAAGTTCAGTGATTTGCTTTACAAAGTCGTTCATTATTCCCGCAAAGCGAACACCTTCGGCAGCGGAACACCATTCAACACGAGTTCGGCCTTTTTCTACGCCGAGAAAGTCGAGCATAGAGAAAAGAAGTGTCATGCGACGGCGTGCAAAATAGTTCCCGGTAGAGTAGTGACAATCTCCGGGGTGACATCCACACAAAATAACACCGTCAGCTCCTCGCTGAAATGCCCTCAAAATAAATAAAGGATTCAAGCGGCATGAGCAAGGAATGCGGATAATTTTTACGTTTCCAGGATATTCGAGACGGTTGTTACCAGCCAAATCGGCACCTGCATAAGAACACCAGTTACAGCAGAAAGCTACAATTTTAGGTGTCCATGATTTATTTTCACTCATAATCTTATTCTTCCATAAGTTATAACTACGCACATCTTACTGATTCTCGCAGCAACAAAGCTCTGCGTTTATCAGCGTATCGGCATGAAGTTATAATACGGAATCAACCTCCGCCAAAATCTGTTTATTGCTGAATCCTCTGAGATCCATAGCACCTGAAGGACAAGTAACTGTACAAGCACCACAACCGTGACACATTGCACTGTTTACCTGAGAAACGTGACGTGTGATTGTTGTTCTGTTTGGACCACGGAAGTCCTTATCAACATAAGTGATAGCTCCGTAAGGGCAAACATTTGCACACTGTTCACAACCATTACACATATTTTCATTTGGATTTGCAGTACAAGGGTCACCTTTTAGTTTATCTTTTACAAGCAGACAGATAGCCTTTGCTGCAGCACCTGATGACTGCGCAACTGTTTCAGGAATATCTTTTGGTCCTTGACAGCAACCTGCAAGGAAAATACCGGCAGTTGGAGATTCAACAGGACGAAGTTTTGCATGAGCTTCGAGGAAAAAGTCGTTGTTATCCATTGAAGTTGTAAGCATTGTTGCAAGTGGACGAGCAGATTTATCAGGTTCAATAGATGCCGCAAGCACAACCATGTCAGCTTTGATGTGGAGCTGTTTGTTCAAAATCAAGTCTGAACCCTGAACATCGAGGCTTCCATCAGCTTGAGGAGTAACTTTTCCTACCTGACCTTTTATGTAATGTACACCGTATTGCTCAACGGCACGGCGGTAGAATTCATCAAATAGTTTACCGGGCGTTCGTACATCTATGTAAAATACATAACATTCTGTGTCAGGATAATGGTCGCGTGTTAGGATTGCGTGCTTTGCAGTATACATACAACAAATCTTAGAACAATATTCATGACCTTTTGTTGAATCTGCAGAACATCGAGAACCAACACACTGAACGAATACGATTGTCTTTGGTTCTTTTCCATCTGATGGACGGAGAAGATGACCGTTTGTAGGACCTGAAGCGTTGCACAGTCGTTCAAATTCAAGAGAAGACACGACATCAGGGCTCTGGTTATAAGCGTATTCGTCAAATTTTTCGAGTTCTATCGGGTTGTAGCCTGTAGCTACGACAATTGCACCATATTTTTCTGTAATAATTTTTTCTTTTTGATGGAAGTCGATTGCACCGGCAGCACAAACTTTTTCACAGAATCCGCAAACATTGTCTTTACCGTTTTGAAGCCCTTTCATGTGAAGGCAATGCAATGGAGAAATATTTGCAATCTTTGGAACAGCCTGCGCAAAAGGAATATCGATTGCCTTTCTGTTGTTCAAGTTCAAATTGAAAGCGTTCGGAACTTTCTTGTTCGGACATTTTTCAACACAAGCACCGCAACCTGTACATTTTACTTCATCGACATAACGAGGATGACGTTTTATATCAATTTCGAAGTTTCCAATATAACCGCTGACTCTGCATACTTCCGAATAAGAAAGGATGCGTATGTTCGAATTCTGGCTGACTTCCGTCATCTTTGGAGTGACAATACAAGACGCACAGTCGAGAGTTGGGAAAGTTTTATCGAGTTTAGCCATCTTTCCACCAACAGTGTAGTCTTTTTCTACGATATCAACTGGGAATCCTGCATCTGCAATATCGAGAGCTGCTGTAATACCTGCGATTCCACCGCCTATTACCAACGCACGTTTTGTCATCGGAGTTTCACCAGGGGTTAGTGGAGTATCAAGGATCGCTTTTGCGACAGCCGCTTTACCAAGGGCAATAGCTTTTTCTGTCGCTTTTTCAATATCTTTCATAACCCACGATGTCTGCTCACGGATATTTGCAACTTCAACTTTATAAGGATTGAGACCTGCTCTTTCAGCACACGAACGGAATGTTTTCTCGTGCATGCGTGGAGAACATGAACAAAGGACAACTCCTGTTAATTTATCATCTTTTATGTGGTCTTCAATCATTTGCTGACCGGCAGATGAACACATGTAAGTGTAGTGTGTTGAATAAGCAACTCCTGGCACTTTACCTAGTTCTTCTGCGACTTTAGCTACGTCAACTGTTCCTGCAATGTTAGTGCCACAGTGACATACAAAAACACCAATTCTTTCCATTTTTTAAACCTATTTCTTGTATTTTCTGAAGGCACTGACAATAGCCTGTTGCGGCATATCATCATCCAAAAATTCCGGCACCTGACTTGGATCTAAATGGTGATGACCTCGCTGTCCTTCGACAACTTGACGTACTGCATCGATCAATTTTGCAGGTTCAACTTGACGAGGGCATCGTTCAAGGCAGGCAAAACAACTCAAACATGCATATATAGATTTTGATTGCATGAGTTTTTCAAGGTCACCGTTTTCAACCATCTGCACAAACTGATGCGGATGGTATTCCATAGCGTCATAATTTGGGCATGTCGCTGAACATTTTCCACAAACCATGCACTTTTTAGGATTAACACCGCTTTTTATGAGTACGGTTTCCTTTAAGTATTCTTTGTTTTCCATAATTTATTTTGCCTCCTTTAATCCGAGGGCTTGCGCAAGCAATTCTGTAAAATAAATTACGTCAAGTTTTGATTCACCTTTATTTTTTAGGAGATTATAGCGGCAGAGAGGGCAGCTTGTAGCAAGGAAGTCTGCACCCATGTCTTCAGCATTATTCAAAATAGTCTTAACGCGTTTTTGTGGGATAGATTTATCTTCGAACATTGTGTACGCACCACAACATTCATTTCTCTGTGCATAGATAACAGGAGTACCACCGATTGCTTTGATAAAGTCTTCAAGGAGTTTTGGATCTTCAGGATCGTCAAGCTGAAGAACTTTTGCAGGACGCAGTAAAAGGCAGCCGTAATACGCACCGATTTTTTTACCGGTAAATGGATTTTTTACAGCTTTTTTAACGTTGTCCCAGCCAACAACATCGCGGAGAATTTCAAGATAATGAAGAACTTTAGTTTCTCCGTGGTACTCAATCTCATCTTGTTTGAGATAATTGTTCACCTTGAAGTCGATTGTTTCGTCAGTCGCAACATCGTTATTTACCTGTTTAATGACATTGTAACATGCGGAACAAAGAGTTACTAATTCATGACCTTTTTTCTGTGCATCTGCAAGAGCACGAACAGATGAAAGTTTTGTTGCAATTTCATCTGTTGCCATAGGGTATTCACCACCACAGCATTGCCAGTCGGGAATTTCTTCAAGTGTGAATCCTAATGCTTCCGCAGATTTACGTGCATAAAAATCAAGATCCTGAGCCTTGTTTTTAAGCGTACATCCTGGGAAATAAGAATATATCATACTTGCTCCTTTTTATATGAAACCTAGTTATTTACTTTGGGGAAAAGCCATACTCTCCGGTTTAAATACTTCGTCAAATTTTTCTGCTGTGAGAAAACCGAGTCCTACGCACGCCTCTTTTAGACTTATGTTTTCATCAAATGCTTTATGCGCTGTCTTTGCTGCGTTTTCATATCCTATATATGGATTCAACGCTGTGACAAGCATAAGCGAGTTGTAAAGGTTGTGATGCATTTTTTCTTTGTTCGCTTTTATACCAACTGCACAATTTTTATTGAATGAAACCATAGATTCTGCAAGCAAACGTGCAGATTGAATAAAATTGTAAGCGATCACCGGCATAAAGACATTTAATTCAAAGTTACCTTGAGATGCAGCAAAACCGACAGCAGCATCGTTGCCCATAACCTGAACGGCAACCATTGTAACTGCTTCACACTGTGTAGGATTTACTTTTCCAGGCATGATTGAAGAGCCGGGTTCGTTTTCCGGAATAAAAATCTCGCCAAGTCCATCACGAGGACCCGAAGCAAGCCAGCGAACATCGTTTGCGATCTTCATCATATCGGCTGCAAGTGCTTTAATTGCACCGTGAGCAAATACAAGTTCATCTTTAGATGTCAGTGCGTGGAACTTGTTAGGAGCTGTAATAAAATCTTTTCCGGTGAGTTTTGAAACGCATTCCGCAACTTTTTTATCAAACCCTTTTGGAGCGTTTAATCCTGTTCCAACTGCAGTTCCTCCGAGTGCGAGCTGCTTTAAGTAAGGGAGTGAAGATAAAAGCATTTCTTTATCGCGTTCCAAAGAAGTTCTCCAGCCGCTTATTTCCTGTTCAAAAGCGATAGGAACAGCGTCCTGAAGGTGTGTGCGTCCTGATTTTACAATTCCTTCGTTTTCTTTTTCAAGTTTTTTGAAAGTTGAAACAAGAGTATCGATTGCCGGAATAAGTTTATCTTCAATCACAAATACAGCAGAGATATGAAGCGCTGTCGGGAAAGTGTCGTTTGAAGACTGACTCATGTTGATATCATCGTTTGGATGGCAAAGCTTTTTTCCTGCTATTTCATTAGCCCTGTTAGCGATGACTTCGTTTGCATTCATATTGCTCTGAGTGCCGGAACCTGTTTGCCAGACTACGAGAGGGAAGTGTTCGTTTAATGAACCATTTATAACTTCTTCACATGCCTGAGAAATTACCTTGAGTTTTTCGTCAGTCATTTTCTCTGGTTTTAGGGAATTGTTAGCCATTGCCGCAGCTTTTTTTAAGTAACCGAAAGCTCTAGTTATTTCGCGCGGCATTGTTTCAATTCCAACACCAATATCAAAGTTTTCGTGGCTTCGTTCAGTTTGAGCTCCCCAGTATTTATCTGCAGGAACTTTTACTTCGCCCATTGAATCATGTTCAATTTTATATTCCATAAATCATTATTCCTTTCTGTTTTGCCATCTACATGACAAAACAGTTTTTATTAAAATTCAATCTGTTTGATAATATCTTTAAGACAATCTGCAGAGTGACGGAGTTTTGTAACTTCATCATCTGTAAGCGGAGCAGCGAGGTGACCTTTAATTCCATTTTGTCCAATCAACGTCGGAATAGAAATACATACATCATTGATTCCGTATTCACCGTTCATCATCGAAGAAATTGTAAGGACAGAGTCCGTGCTGTATTTCAAAGCGTCTACAAGGTCAGCTGTAGTTGCTCCAATACCGTAGTTTGTAAATTTTTTAGCATTGATGATGATTCCTCCAGACTTACGGATATAATCTTCAATATCGTCTTTATTGAAATCAGGAAGTTTTTTACCTGTAAAGCTTGATGCAAAACTGTCTACGGGAATTGAACCGATGTTTGCCAATGACCATGGGACAAAAGATGAATCACCGTGTTCACCAAATACATATCCGTGAACATTTGTTGCACCGACTCTGTAAGTTTCTGCAATGCGTGCACGGAAACGAGCGGTATCGAGCATTGTTCCCGTACCGAAGATGTGACTTGCCGGGATGCCTGATGTTTTTACAAACAAATATGTGAGAATATCTACAGGGTTTGCGACAATAAGATAAAGGGCGTTTGGAGCAGCCTTAGTAATAAGAGGTATAACTGATTTTGCAATATTTACGTTTGTCTGAGTCAAATCAAGACGTGACTGACCAGGTTTTCTGCCAACGCCGGAAGTAAAAATAACTATATCTGAATCTTTTGCGTCTTCATAATCACCGTCATGAATATAAACAGGACCGATAAACGGTGTTCCCTGCCTGATATCCATAGCTTCGCCCATAGCTTTTTCTTTTATGATATCGATAATAACAATTTCAGAAGCAAGCTGCTTAAGTGTTAATGCATATGCTACCGTTGAACCAACCTGTCCGGCACCGATAATAGTAATTTTGTTTGACATTTCAGAGTCTCCTTTACTAAAGAATTTTCACAAACCCTTTTAGAACTTTTTCTAAGATACATTAAACCTAATATATCTCAATTATTGTAATATCTAATCGTTTTTTTGTTAATATCTAATTTTAAAATTATATTTGATATTGAGTAAAAAAAATGCAGAGAATGATTATCTGAAAGCTTTTTCGCTGATATTGTTTTGATAGCCAATTGTAATCGTGCATGTATTTCAATAGACTAAGAGGAATGACTAAAGACCATTTTTTATATTTGATAGAAATTCAAAAACCACTGGAATTTTCTTACAACGGGAAAATTTACAATATGACTTATGATAAAAAAGAAAATGGAGAACTTGTCATTGTATTCGGAAAACTTTACGAAGGCAAAAGATACGATTCTGTTGGGCAACTTCTGAATACTGCAAAAATTGAAAATCATTTTTTTAAAGATATGCTGGATATTATATGAAAAAATCAAACCAAATAAACATGACTGAAGGTTCTATCTTTGGGAAGTTGCTTCAGTTTTCAATCCCGCTTATTTTTTCCAGCATCTTACAGTTGCTTTTTAATGCTGCCGATATCATAGTTGTAGGAAGATTTGCGGGAGACAACTCGCTTGCGGCAGTCGGTTCTACAGGTTCTCTGATAAATCTTTTAGTCAATCTTTTTACAGGTCTTTCAATCGGCTCGAATGTAGTTGCTGCCAATTATTTTGGAGCTGGAAACTCAAAGGAATTAAAGGACACTGTACACACATCAATTCTGCTTTCTGTATACAGCGGAATCATTTTGACTGCCGTAGGGATTGCCGGTTCACGCATCATTTTACGGATGATGCAAGCTCCTGACGAAGTTCTAAATCTTGCGACACTTTATCTTAAAATTTATTTTAGTGGGATTACAGCGACGATGGTATACAATTTTGGAAGCGCCTTACTGCGTGCAAAAGGAGACACAAAGCGACCGTTGTATATTTTGTTTCTCGCAGGCATTCTAAATCTTGTCTTAAACCTGATTTTTGTAATCATATTTAAGATGGATGTTGCGGGAGTTGCATGGGCTACAGTCATATCACAGACTCTAGCCGCGATTCTTATAATTACAATTTTAGTTTTTGAAAAAGATGATTTTCATCTAAGCCTTCATAACTTAAAAATCAACATGTCAATATTTGCACGAATCGTAAAAATAGGGCTGCCGGCAGGATTTCAGGGGATTATGTTTTCATTTTCGAACGTAATCATACAGTCATCGGTGAATACTTTTGGGGCAACACTGATTGCAGGAAACTCCGCAGTTTGCAACATCGAAGGTTTTGTTTATACCGCTATGAACGGATTTTCACAAGGTTCTCTCACATTCTGTTCTCAAAACGCAGGTGCAAAAAAGTTTGACAGAATCAGAAGACTAACATGGATTTCTCAATTTTCTATAGTTGTTATCGGAACTGTTTTATGCACAATTTTTCTTTTATTCCGCTATAGATTCCTTGGAATTTACACAAAAAGTCCCGATGTAATTCAAGCCGGCATGATTCGCTGCTGGGTTATATTTACAACATATTATCTTTGCGGAATGATGGACGGAATGGCAAACACTATACGCGGGATAGGACATTCACTCATGCCTGTTATATCTTCATTGCTTGGCGCGTGCCTTTTCAGAATAATATGGTTAGTGACAATATTTCAGATACCACAGTTGCATACGCCGAAGACGATATTTATCTCATATCCGGTCAGCTGGGTTTTGACATTTATAGCGAATTTAATTTTTTATAATATATACATCAACCGTCTGTCACCAAAAAAGAAAAAAATCAAAGAAACATTGCCGTCAAGATAAAAAAAAACAATTTTTCAAACCCATTTTATATTTTTTATTTTTTTGATATTATTGTCTCAAATATGAACATGGAAGCTTTTATTCTTGGCTGCGGCGGAATGATGCCGTTGCCTTACAGACACCTCACATCAGTTTTGCTTCGCCGTGACGGTAATTTATTTCTTTTTGATGGCGGCGAAGGAACTCAAGTAAGTCTAAAAAGGCTCAATCTGAAATGGAAGAAAATCGACGCAATTTTTGTTTCTCATACACATGCAGACCATGTGACAGGATTACCAGGTATTCTTATGCTCTCTGCCCAAGTCGATAGGGAAGAGCCTCTTTACATTTACGGTCCTCCGAAAATCAAGGAATATATTGAAACAAGCCGAAACGTGCTAGACATGTATATAAACTATCCGATTATAGTAAAAGAAATTAAAGCACCTTGCGTTGTTCATTCCGGCAAAGATTTTTATATCCGTGCATTTCCTCTAGACCATACAAAAACATGCGTAGGTTATACGCTCGAAGAACTTGACAGACCAGGTGCGTTCAACCCAGAAAAAGCTCGTGAACTCGGAGTTCCATGCGGACCACTTTGGTCGCAGCTTCAAAACGGATACGAAGTACAGGCAGCAGACGGTTCAACAGTAAAGCCTGAACAAGTTCTTGGACCAAAACGAAGCGGAAGAAAATTTTCTTTTGTAACCGATACGCTTTTCAAGACTTCTATTATTGATGAAGTTCGAGGGTCTGATCTTTTAATCTGTGAAGGAATGTTTGAAAACGCATTGCTTGAGCAGGCAAAAGAAAAGAAACACATGACTGCCGTTCAGGCTGCGACAATCGCAAAAGAAGCAAATGTACGACGAATGTGCATGATACACTACAGCCCTCGTTATACAGACAAAGACCTCCAGATTTTACTAACAGAGGCACAAGCTGTCTGGCCAAAAGCAGAATTGTCACGCGACAGAATGCAGATCGATATTCCGTTTGTAGATTAAGATGATTGAAATTACATGGTTTTCAAAAAAGTACAATCCACGTAAATCAGATTTTGCCGTTGAAAATGTAAATCTCAAAATTGAAGACTGCAAGATAACATGTTTAATAGGACCGAACGGTTCGGGGAAAACTACGATAATGAAAGTTATCTGCGGCTTTCATTACCCGTCGTCCGGAAATATCATAATAACAGATGAAAACAACAACATGTGGAATGCAGCTGAAAATCCTGAAGTATGCATGAAGTTGATAGGCTATGTCCCTGAGATTCCGATGCTTCCGCCTGAGATGACAGTTTCTGAATTTCTTAATTACGCAGCAGAAACTCACGAAGTATCAAATCTCAAAGAATCGATTGAAAAAACAGTAGAGCAGAGCTCAATAGAAAAGTTACTCGATAAAAAGATTAAAAATCTTTCAAAAGGACAGCAGCAGCGAGTTTCTTTTGCGCAAGCTCTTGTCCACAATCCTCCGAATCTTATATTAGATGAACCTATCAGCGGACTTGACCCGACCCAGATTATCCAGATGAGAAATCTCATAAAAAAACTTTCGAAAAAAAAGGCAATTTTAATGTCTACGCATATTCTTCAGGAAGTTTATTCTCTTTGTTCAGAACTGTATATTTTAAATGACGGAAAGATAGTCGCAAGCGGAACGGAATCTCAGATTATCACCAAGACAAAATCTAAAAATCTTGAAGATGCATTTATAAAACTCACATATAAAGAGGAAAGATAATTTTAATGACAAGCCGCAATGCATTTTTAAAATACAACATCATCAACAATCTAAAATCACCGTTTTTTTACATAATCGCAATCTTATTTTCCGTATTCACATCGATAAATTATTTTATAAGACAACAGTTTTTCAGCGGAAACGGAACGACAGATTTGGTTTTATTTTTTTCTTCAGTGCCATACATCAGCATATTGATTATGCCTTCTCTGTGTTCAAAACGTTCATTTCAGATTTATGACAAATTTGTTCCCTTGAGCAGCCTTGAAAAAATATCGATAAACTTTGTCACAAAACTGATTTTATACACATCTATGATTCTGCTTCTTATTCCGGCTGCTTTGATCGTAAACATGTTCGGCTGCATCGATTTTGGACAGCTGACGACAAGCATTATCTGCCTTTTTTTTTACGGTTGCGCAATCATTTCTCTATGCTGTTTTGTAAACATTTTTTTTCCCAACAGGCCGATATCATACATCGTAAGTGCAACGCTGCTCGCAATTTTCAACAGCGCACATCTTTTTACAGTTTATATCCAGTTTCCTGATTTTATTGTTTCTGTGTTCAAGCAGATGAGTTTTGCGTGGCATTTTGATGCCGCAGGAAAAGGCATTTTAGATACAAGAGATATATTCTGGCTTTCAGGAACATCTGTTTTATTTGTTTTGCTTTCAGAAATTGCAAGCAGCATAAAGAACGGAAAATGTTACACAAAAAAAGAAAAGCTGAATAAAATTGCTGCAATCGCATGTACATTGCTTGTGATGATGAACGGAAACAAATTCTATAAGCGATTTGATTTTTCAAAAAACAAGACATATTCAATCTCAAAGTATTCAAAAGAACTGTTAAAAAAAGCGGACAACCCTATAAAAATCACGTATTATCGTTCCTCAAAAATCGCAAAGTTGTACCCACAAATCAGGGATGTTAGCGACTTTTTGGAAGAATACACATCAGCGGGAAAAAATATCACTCTTATAATAAAAAATCCTGACAAAGATAAAACAGCTAAAACGCTTCTTGAAAACTACGGAATTACAGGGCAGCAAATGAAAACCGTTTCAGATACCTCCACAGAGTATACAACCGTATACTCGTCGATAATAATCGAGTATATGGGGTATGCAGAGATAATCGCCTTTACAATGGCTGCAAACACTCTCGAGTACGACCTAGATGGACGGATAAAGCATTTGATTTCGGGTAATACTCGCAGTGTTAACATTGTCGTAGGAAATGAGATGACTCTCAATGACGATTACAGTTACGTAGTCCCTTGGCTCCAAGCTCAAGGATTTATATGCAATCAAATCAGCATAGATGACCCTTTATTTTCCGATAAACTTTCAAAAACGGCAGGTCCTCTTTTTGTGATTGGAGACAGCAGAATAAACATTGAAAACGCAATCGCAATTGAATCATACATTCTATCGAATAAAGGAAACGCAATTTTAGCAGTAAGCCCATACAGTTCAAGTATTGCAGACAGCTGGAATATAACACAAAATCTTTGGACAAATATCGTTGAAATGATAGAAAACTGGGGTGTTCAATTCAGCAAAAAAATTGCAGCAGATGTTTCGTGTGCAGCGATCACGATGTACAGCGAAGACAATTCGCATCAACAAGTGATAAACTATCCTCTTTGGATAAGCGTTTTGCAGCAAAAAAATGCAACTCTTGGAATGACACTGTTTTGGCCGACACCGCTTGAATTAAACGAAAATGCACAGCCTTATATCATGTCGTCGCCTGCAAGTTACTTTTATGAAATAGACAAAAACAGCAAAGATAAATTGATTGAAACAAATCCATTCATTCTCGAGACTTCAAAAACATCAGATTTACAAAAGTCGACACAGATACTCGCAGCACAGATCAAAGGAAAAATTTCCGGGCTATACAACCTCGCAGACAGAAGTGATGCAAATATAATCGTTGTCTCAGACCAATATTTTGTTAATTCACTTATGAACGGTTACATCGGCGGGGAGACTGGCGATTACAGAAATTTTGACTTTATGACAAATGCTCTTTTAAAATTGAACAACGAAGAAGAACTTGCGGAACTCCAAAGCCGCATATCAAGGGATACATCTTTTTTTAAAATCAAAAGCATTGCCGATTTTACAAGGCTCAAATTGATTTCATTTATCATTTTATTTGCAATCATTCCGCTTACAGTTATCGCTTTTGGATTCTTTTTCAATTTTCATAAAAAAAAGGCAGTAAGAAAATGAAAACATTAAATCGAAAAATATTATATATAGCTACAATCTTTCTGGCAATTTTATATGTTTTTTCTTTTACAAAGTCATGCAGCTCAAAAGACAGACGAAAACTTATAAAGACGGCACTCGTAAATCCAAAATATAAAGACAGCATCTCGGAGTTTGAACTTTACAGAGGCAATTCAAAACTCACAATCAAAAAGACCGACAATTTTTGGACAATAAAGTCATCTCAAGAAATATTGCAAAAAAATAACGATATATATCAACTTCCAGCCTCAGACGAAAAAATGAAAAATTTCATAAACACTCTTACAGGTATTGTCAATATGTATAAAATATCAGACGATATAAACAAGGGTAGTGCATTTGGTCTTTCCGGCTTTGAGTCATTTCACATAAAATATCATATAAAAGATGGGGAAGCTCACGAATTGATATTTGGAAAACATGATTTTTCACAGACTTCACGCTTTTTTATGACAGATAAAAACACGGCGGTTTATGAGACAAATTTAAATTTTGATAGTTTTCTGACGACTTCAATTCAATCGTGGGCAGAGCCTTTTATAATATCGCAAGAAGTTTTTGGTAAAATCAAGCCAGAAGATATAGTGCAGCAGACACCAAAAATCACTGATTTACAAAAATTCCTTGAACTTCGACACGGAGGATTTCCATCTCACTATCAATCATCAGACAATCCTGATACAGCTATAATAATGGAACTTGGAAATAAAAAAAGGATAGTTTTGAACATATTCAAAACAGACTCACAGCAGGAATATATCGTTAAAGTTCAATATTTTTCTGCAACGCGCGACGGCTCATTATCAAATGATAACGCATTCTACATATCGCACTATAAAATAAGTTATTGGACTTACAATAAAATCAAAGAGATAACATTGTAAATAAAGTGTGAGGCAACGCACTGCCACAATCTGTGATTTTTTACATAACACATGCGTAAAATTATGTGCGCAATTGCCGCATTTAAGACAGAAATCCAGCCCATGTAAAGATGAGCAAAAGCAAATAGAAGGCATCCTACAATTTCGCAGACAATGTTTATTTTATATTTTAAAAGATATTCAAGTTCATCTATGATGTAAAATCTGTAAATTACTTCTTCAAAAAAAGCTGCACATGAAAAGTTTAAAATGCACCAAAGCCATCCTGTAAAAGATGAAGGCATTTTTATATCGATAGCAGGACTTTCACCTATGAGAATAGAAATATATTTTATAAAAAGAGAGCCGGAAAACAAAAGACCGAATGTATAAATGACCGGAAAAAAAATCAAAAATGGCTTTTTTTTGTCTTTTTCATAATAAAAAAATAAAATAATTCCGCCGAAAAATGCAAGAATCAGCTGATTTACAGGAAAATTCCACACACTGAACAGATTGCTCTCAAAGACGTTTTTTGCAAAAAGTGGAGGAACTACAAATAAGAAAAAAATAGCTGAAAAAATAATAATTTCAATTGATAACGAATGTTTTTTCATATAAAAATGTATTATTATATAATATAATAAAAAAAAGAGGAAATTTTGTACACACTAATTGCGTTAATAATTTTGTTATTAATACTGTTCGCTTTCGGAGCTGTTTATTCTGCTTTCAAAACACAAATTGTTTTTTTTGTAACCGGATTAGATGCAGGCTTTTCACTTTCCGACCTTGTTCTTTTGTGGAGTACAGCACAGATTTGCAACCTTGACGAACCGAAATCTCTCTTTTTTTCAATGCAGGCTCTAACTCGCTGCATGACAGAAATTTCAAATCATACGGCTTCAGAAGATAATGAAAAATATCAAATTCTGCTGTCAAAACTTTTTAAATACCGTACAAAAATTCAAAACGAATCTGATGATAAAAAAGGGCTTTCAGATACAAGCACGCTTGAAAAAGGGCAGACATTGCGGATAATTTTTCCGGGAAAAGGAGTCTTTGTCTCAAAACTGCTCAACAACGACAAAAACCTCACAATCGAAATCCCGAAACAAAAAGAAAAAATCATTTATTCTGCTGATGAATGGGTTGGAAAAACAATCAGCGTTTTTTTATGGCGTAAAAGTGACGCCCGCTATGTGTTTGATACGACTGTTTTAGGAAATGGAATTTTTCTTGGAAAATCAGTATTATTTCTTAAACACTCTGCAAATCTTGTAAGGACGCAAAAAAGAAAAGCAGTCCGCGTAACTTGCAATATTTACGGAATGCTTTACATAATTAAAAAAAATGACGAAAACCTAAATGCTATTGAAACCCAAAATGGATTTAGATGTCTCATTGAAGATATTTCAGAATCAGGGGCACTTATCAGAATCGGCGGAAAAGGTGTCGTAAATGCAAAAATTAAGCTTCAGTTCACAATCCGCAATAAATTGATTTTGATGAGCGGAATTATCAGGACTGTTGAATTTAATGAAAATGAAAATCAGTCAAAGCTTCATTTTGAATGCACTCACATTGAAACTTCAATGAGAAACGAAGTTTTGAAATTCGTATATAATCTTCTTCCTGAAACCGAAAAAGAAGTTCTCGAAGCTCTTGCGCAGACAGATGAAGACATCGCTGAAGAAGCGAAAAAATCTGAACAATCGGATGAAAATCATATCGATGGAGAAGCTGATGATACAGATGAAACTCAGGAAAACAAAACAGATGAAATGGATAAAACAGATGAAACTGAGACTCAAAACAGCCAGACAGTTTTAAATGCGCAAAACATAAATGATTCTACAGAAAGTGATTCTATTGCAGATTTTAATGTAGACACAAATGCTGATTCTGAAGAAAATGCAATTTCGGATGCAAGTTCCAGTTCAGAAGCAACTTCTGACAAAAAAAATACAAAAACCGGACTGACTTTTTCAGAAGAAGAACAAATCAACGTTTTTTAGAGGACAATATGGCAAAAAAGATTTCTTTAATTTTAATTTTATCTTTATCGGTTCTCAATGTTTTTGCCCAAAACAAAGGTAAAAATATAATTAAATTTATAAAAGGGAACATATCGGATAAGACAGCCGCAGTTCGTGAAGCGACTGAAGATGAAGCTGCTATTCTTTCAAACAAAGCGATTGATTTTTGCCTTGAAAACAAAGAGGTTCTTGGCAATGACCGTGAGCTCGATGGACTTGCAGTAGCAGCAGTTTTTTCAATCTCTCCTGAATATCTAAAACTTTTTACAGACGAAAATAAAAATCAGCTTTCAAACAAATTTATAATGCTTTTTAATGAGTTTAATAGCAGCAACACTGTAAAAATTGCAATTCTTTCTAAAATGCTGGCTCTAAAAGACACGATTCCTGTAACAGGTTTTGTCAAAACTCTCAACGAGTTTATAATCAACAGCGAGATAAATGATGTAGATTCCGGTGTTTTTAAAAATGTATTAAACGAATTGTCATTTATCGGAAACAATGAAACATTTTTAATTCTTTATAACCTTATTGAAGACAAAAAATATTCGAATTATACAAATGAAATTAAAGATACTGTTTCAACTTTAATTCCATATTCTATGAATGAAATCTTAGGAATCATTCACAATGGAGATGCAAATACATTGCGAACGGTTTCAGCATTAACTAAAAAAAATACAAAAATTCCAACAAATTATCTCTGTGAGATTTCCGAAAATGTGCTCAGTAAGTCTATATTATTATCAGGCAGTTCTTCAAAGATTTCTGAAGCAGATACTTTTGTTCAATTAGATGCACTTAAAATACTGAGCGATAACAAATGGACTCGTGCACAAGCGACAGTGCTTTCATATTTTGAAAATACAAAAACTCGTTATGAGAGCAAAATAAGCGATGAAAGCACGTTTGAAATCGTCATCAGTTCTCTCAACAACATCGCTCCGATTGCGTCTGTTCCAAAGTTGATATCATATCTTGAAGAATTGAACGGAAGAACAGAAAATGGAAATAAAGTTTCCCAAAAGATTGTTCTTGCGGTAATCAAAACTTTAGGTGCTATCGGCGATAAATCAGCGTTTGATTCTCTTCTTGCGGTGACATACTTGAATTATGATGAATCTGTTCTGGCAGCTGCTCGAGAGGCACTGTCAGGACTTAGATGGCAATAAGATTTAGGTATATTGATAAACCTGTAGTTTTAGCTGTTTTAATTTGTTTAATTGTCTTCTATTCAGGATTGTGTAAAACACCTTCACGGTATCCTTTTATATCACTGATTTCAAAAGACAAAGTGACCGGGATAACAGGTACTATTTTATCTTCACCTGTAAAATCTAATTCCGGGAAATATTATACTTCGCTGCTTTCTGCAATAGAAACATCGACTTCAAAAGGGGAAAAATCATCGTCAAAAGGTAGGATTATCGTATACATTCCTTCTGAAATCGTTGAATCTTTTTATCCAGGTAAACTTTACTCAAAGGCAAAAGCAAAAGGCGCATATCTTTTTGAAGCTGGAGGTATTTATTCTTTCAGTGGAAAATTTACAAAAAATGGTTTTGTATCTTCAGCTTGCAATTTCTGTTCATGGCAAAATACTATAACCGGCAAGATTGATTTTTTTCGTGCATTGTGTCGCCTTCAGATAAAAAGATTGATGTACGGCTGGGGCGAAGCAGGTGGGCTTTTGTTAGCGTTACTGTGCGGTTCAAAAGAATACACAAATGAAGAAACCTCAAATGCGTTTAGGAATGCCGGTCTTTCTCATATTTTAGCGCTTTCCGGCATGCACCTTTCAATGTTTTCTGCACTCGCAATTTTTTTTGGAAAAAAAGCAGGACAAAAAAAACTGACTTTTATAATCAGGATTATTGCGCTGATTTTGTTTGTGTGGTTCGCAGGTTTTTCTCCATCTCTTTTGCGTGCATTTATATGCGCAATGCTTACGATTGTAGCATCAATGTCAGGTTCGGAGCAGACTGACAGGATAAGTATTTTGTGTTTTTCATTTTTGTTTCAATGTGTAATTTCGCCATCAGACATAAACAATATCGGCTTTATGTTGAGTTACGGAGCACTCGCTGGAATCATAATTTTCAGCAGGATATCGGGATTCATTTATTTTAAGCTTTTTCCAAAACCGATTGCAGCCTCACTTTCCGCGTCTACAGGAGCACAAATCTTTACTGCACCTATCAGCATAAAATTTTTTGGAATATATTCTCCTATCGGAATCATTGCGACGACAGTGATTTCCCCATTGATTACGATTTTTATTTACTCCGGACTCATGCTTATGATTATCTCGCTTATCTTTCCGATATTTCAAAAGCCCAGTGGATTTTTTATAAATTTACAGTATACTGTTATCAAATATTCGGTATTGGCTTTTTCGCACATGCCGATTGTCCAAATTAAGTAGATTTATTGTTTTTTGTTGAAACAGATTGGAGCAAAATTTGAATCCCCCTGATTATAATTCACCGGCACAGCTCAAACAGATACTCGATTCAAACGGTTTTTCAATGCAAAAAAAGTTTGGTCAGAACTTTCTTATAAATGGAGACGCTCGTAAACGCTTGATCGACGCGCTTGAAATAAATGAAACTTCAAAAGTTTGGGAAATCGGTCCCGGTCTCGGCTCAATGACTTTTGAAATTCTAAACAGAGGCTCAAATCTGACAGTTTTTGAAATTGACAGAGGATTTGCGTTTTTAATCAAGCAGTTCTTTTCAAAGCAGCAAGAATCGGGAGTGGTCACAATTGTCGAAGGCGATGTATTAAAAACATGGAAAAATCAGCTTGAAAAAGAAAAGAAAACTCCCAACAGGCTTTTTGGAAACCTCCCGTACAACATTGCAGCGTCAATCATTGCCGACACGATAGAAAGCAATATTTTATTTGACAGATGCGTCTTTACAGTCCAAAAAGAAGTCGCACAGCGTATGACTTCAAAACCAGGCACAGAGGATTATTCATCATTTTCTGTGTTGTGCCAGTGGGCATACGACGTAAAGCCATTGCTCGATTTGGCAGGTGGGAACTTTTGGCCTAGACCGAATGTAGATTCAAGAGCTGTTGTCATGACAAGACGAGAAGAGTTTCCCGGCTGCAAAAATCCAATCTTGTTTATGAAAATGCAGCGAGCTTTGTTTTCTTCAAGGCGGAAAAATGTGCGAAACAACCTTTCCGTATATCTTAAAAACAACGACACAGCAATCAAAGCGCTTGAGACAGCCGGAATAGATTCTATGAAAAGGGCGGAAGCACTAAAAATCGAGGAGTTGCTTAAACTTTCAGATGTACTTTCCGATATGGCATGTTTATAAATAAAGGGCAGACCGATGGGAATAAAAGAAAACTTAAAAGATATAAAAAACAAAATAAACGCTGCTGAAAAAAGAGCCGGTCGCAAAACGGATTCTGTAAAACTTGTCGCCGTAAGTAAATATCACACTGTAGATGACGTATATAAGGCAATCGAAGCAGGGCAGTTTTTATTCGGTGAAAACAGAGTTCAAGAAGCCGGAAAAAAGTTTCTCGAAATCAAAGAAAAATACAAAAACGTTGAACTTCATTTGCTCGGCGTTCTCCAGTCAAATAAAGTAAAAAATGCTGTAAAAATTGCTGACTGTATCGAATCTGTTGACAGAATAGAGATTCTCGAAGAAATTGAAAAGCAGTGCGCAAAAATTGACAAAAAAATCAAAGTTTTTTTTGAACTTCACACAGGAGAAGATTCCAAATCAGGATATAAAACCGAAGACCTCCTTTTAGAGTCGATCAAAGCTTGTGCAGACGGCAGATTTCCACATGTAATACCTTGCGGACTGATGACGATGGCTCCTTTTACAAACGATGAAAAACTTATAAGGGATTCATTTAGAGCATTGCAGAATCTTTCAAAAAAAATCGATAAAAAATATCCACAATTTGATATGAAGGAATTATCGATGGGAATGTCGGGCGATTACGAAATCGCTGTTGAAGAAGGAGCGACAATTGTCAGAATAGGAACTGCAATTTTTGGAGAGAGAGTGTATTCAAAAAATGAAAAAGCATAATTTTACAAAATCAGTGTTAAAAATACTATCATTCTCGATTTTATTTAATATTTTGTCTCCGGTGTTTTCGGAAGACACGACGCCGCTTCCTTACGAAAAAGACGAAATTCCGCAAGGACTAAAAGATCTCCGCCGTTTTGAAATCATAACGCTCGGCGCAATCCCTTTTGTCATGCTTGATACATCGCTTGCTTATTCTGGTTATCGCTATTATAAAAATGATTTTAAAAGCGAATATGCGCCGAGTCTTTTTGGGTCAAATTTTACTCAAGAAGAACAAAAAAACATTATTTTGACTTCCATCGGAATATCTGTCTGCATCGGTATTACAGATTATATTTTCCAGATTATAAAGCGTTCAAAAGCAAAAAAAACAACAGAGTTACTAAACTATGACGATATTTCTATCACACCTCTTTCAGAAGACAAAGAAGCGGTAAAAGTTGTGCCATCATCTGAAAAAAAAGTCAAAGATATTGGGGAAGACGATGATGTTCAAGAGGTTGAAGAATAATGCCTTTTTTTACTGCAAAAGTTCCTGAAGATTACGAAAATCAGGAACGGCTAGATAAATTTATTGCATCACTTCCAAACGGAATGAACCGCTCAAAATTAAAAAGCGGCGTGAATGAAATCCTTTTGAACGGGAAAAAAGTAAAGCTTTCACAAAAAGTCAAAGCAGGCGATATAATTGATATTCAATGGGAAGACAACATTCCAGACAACATTGAGCCGGAAAATATTCCTCTGGACATAATTTATGAAGATGATGATGTCACTGTAGTAAACAAAAAACAAGGAATGGTGACACATCCTGCGTGCGGAAACTGGAACAAAACTCTTGTAAACGCTCTTTTGTACCATTGGGGACGAAAATCTATTGAACAGATAAAAGAAGGCTGTACTTCCGATATTATTCAAAGAAGACGTCCGGGTATAGTCCATCGGCTTGATAAAGAAACTTCAGGTATCATAATCACTGCAAAAAACCGAGATGCAGAAGAGTTTTTGCAAAAACAATTTAAAGATAAATCGAACCAAAAAGAATACATTTTGATTGTCACAGGGCGTCCGCCACACAGAAACGGAGATATCCGCACAAATATAATCAGAGATCCGAAAAATCGTCACAGATTTAAAGCTGTAGATATCTCAGACGAAGGCAAATTTTCAAGGACAATCTACCACTGCATTGCATGCTATGGAAACTATTCACTATTGAGAGTGCGGATAAAGACAGGCAGAACTCATCAGATACGCGTTCACATGAAATATCTAGGCTGTCCGATTTTAGGTGATTCAATTTACAACAAACCTGATTCTCTTTTTCCTGATGCGACGCTTATGCTTCATTCTGTGCAGCTAAAAATAAAATTGCCTGGTGATAATCAACTGACGACATTCAGGACTTCAGTCCCGAATCGCTTTAAGCGTGTTGAAAAAAAATTAAAAGAAAAGTTTCCGAAGACTGTTTTGGAGCGATGACGAGAATCACAAAATATGTCAACAACTTTTTATTTTTTCGTCAAAGTTTTTTAAATTGGCAAGCAGGGGATAGACCTATATTTGCTGCATAATACTTAATTTTCTTTGATTTATTTGCTGAATTGTTTGTATTTTAATTGAATTTGAATAGCATTGAGTATAAAAGAATATACTCTTCCTAAGTGCCATAAAGCACTGTCAGATGAGGATAAATAAAATGAAATCTACCAAGCCCTTTACGCAGATTTATATTCTAATTCTTTGTAGACTTCTCTGTATTTTGGCTTGGCATTTTTAAGAAAGAATTCTTCTACAAGGTCTTTCCAGACTTCCGGCATTAGACCGGATGTATCTGTTTCAAGCAATTCAACAGGATAATGTTTCTTGCCGTTTATCGGTTCGCACCAAAGTCCGTTTTTTATTGACAGGCAGATTTTAACTTTTTCTCCTGCAAGTTCTTTGCAAAAAAATCTGTAGCCTTTCAAATTGAATACACCGCCGTTGTCTACTTTTCCGATAGTAGTAAGTTTTAAGTGTTGGTTTACTTGCTCCAAATCTGCTGGAACAAAGGCGCTGTCTTTTTCCTTTGCTTTTACTGCATATTTCTTGTTGAACTTTTTTATGTATTGATTAAGAACTTTGTTTGCTTCTTCTATTGTTTTTACTCCGTGAATCCAAAGCCAAAATGGAAGCTGCCCCTGCAATGTCTGCCACATTCTTTCTACCCTACCTTTTGCTTGCGGAGTATTTGCAGGAATTAACTCAACTCCAAATTCATTCATAATTCTTCCAAACTGTGTTGGCTCGTCTTTTATCTTCCCATCTCTTATTGTGTAGAATACTTGGAGCTTGTCGGTATATAAAGCGAGCGGAATTCCATATTCTATTGTCATTGACCTAAAGCACTCGTGATAGCCGAAAGAACATTCATGTTTTGTCATATACAGAGAGATTATTTTTCCAGTAGCATCGTCAATGAATCCGTGAATGCATTCCTTGTGTCCGTTCCTGAACCAATCGTGTTCAGAACCGTCAACTTGTATCAATTCCCCTTCTTGTGCCTTTCTGGAACGGGACAGATGAATTATCTTATCCTTGCAATTTGACGAGCGTGGAGAAATATAATGACATTCTTTTTTCAAAACTTTTTTAACATAAGTATCAGATACTTTTATATCAAACATTTCTTCAAGAAGGGAATTGAAATAAGAATAAGAAATCCCATCGAGAGTTTCTCCTTCAATTTTTGTATACAGAAAAATATCAATGATTTTTTGTCTAAGAGTTTTAAATTTTCCGCTTACATGACTTTTGCCTGTATTGCCGTGGCGAAGGGAAATATCGCCTAATAGTTTGTAGGCTTGCACTTTGTATTCAATACATCTCTGTGTAACGCAAAGTTCTAGTGCCGCCTGTTTTGTCGTCATTTCATTGTTAATGATTTTTTCAAGGACAGACTTGTATGCTGTCTGCTTGTCATCGAGTTCTACTGTATTCATAAACCTAATCCTTCATAAAATTTGGAGCGTCATTCGCAGTGAAACTTCCAGCGATGTTGCGCTCCGATTTTAAACCTAATATTTTGTATTACAATTATTTTGCAAAGTCAAACTTTATCTGTAAGTCTTTATCGAGAAATAAATGTGCCTTATATTCCTTACCTGTCTTTTGGGAAGTGAACTTTTTAAGTCCTGTTTTTTGACCAGAACATAAGGAAGTTATATCTCTTTCAGTCAATTTTGAACCGTTGAAGTTTTCCCAAATCTTGAAATGGCAGCCGTCTGTGTAGCCTGTGCAGAACCAGTTTTTATAGCCGCTCTTTGTAGTTCCGAATCTCAACGGCTTTCCGCAAGAAGGACACTTTATCTGCCCTTCGTCTGCATTTAGTTCTATTTTGAAAGGCTCTTGAACGGCAGTTCTTATAAAGCTCTTTATATCATTTTCAAAACGCTCTGGATTCTCTTCAAGTTGCTTTTCCCACTCTGTTGTTTGTCCAATGTCCGCAAAACTTTTGATTGAAGAATTCCTTACAGTGTTGATTACAGTCCTTCCAAGCCCTGTTACCAGAATATTTTTCCTTTCAATCTTGATGTAACCGTTTGCAAGAAGTTCCGGTATAAAGGTGTGCCTTGTTGCCTGTGTTCCAAGTCCTACAAGTTTTCCTTGATTCTCGTCTTCGCTCTTTGGATTTTCCATGAAGGATAGAATTGAAGCTTCGTTGAAATATTTTGGCGGCTTGGTCCATTTTTTTTTCGCTTCCAAATCCTGCAAATACAGGTTATCCCAATCAATGTTTGATAAAGATTGTTCTTCTTCCTGTTCTTCGTCTACTTCTGTGGAACGCAACGTTGCGCTCGGAGCGAATGATTTCCAGCCATAATCTACTGTTTGATTTCCTGTAACCTTATAGTTGTGATTGTTTACAGAAAGAACTACAGTCTGTTTGTCGTAGATATAAGGTGAAGCAAAAGCGATTTTAAATCTGTTCAAAATCAAGTTGTAGATATTTCTATCGTTTTCTGTGGCAGATGTTGGACATTCTTTCAAAGGAATCAAGGCATGGTGGGCTTCCAGTTTTGCGTCATTGAAGCACCGTTTATTATTCAGGGAAATGTCAGAGATTTTTAGAGCTTCCTTTAATTCTGGATATGAATTTGAAAGTTCGTTGAAAATATTTTGAACGAGTTCAACATTGCCACTGCCCATTACTTTTGATGGAGTTCTTGGATAGGAAACGCACTTGTATTCCTCATAAAGTTTCTGGATTATTTTAAGTGTCTCTTCCGCAGACAATCCGTAAAGTTTGAAAGCGTCTTTTTGAACTGCGTTAAGATTGTAAAGCTGAGGTGCTGAAGTTTCCTTTCGTTCAGACTTGTTTTCAATGACAGAAACTTTGCTTCCAATATCTAACTTTAACGTGTCTGCAAGACCGCTGCCAGGAAACTTTGTTTGTCCATCTTTTCCATCAGGAATAATTTCCCCTTTTTGACCGAATGCAATGAAAAAAATCCCTTTGCAAGACGGAACGCAACGTTGCGCTCCAAATGAGCCGTAGTATTCAAAGTATTTTTCACGTTGGAAGTTTTCAATCTGAGAACACCGTGTTTCTATGGCGGAAAGAACAGCAGTTTTTACCCTGCCTATAGAGAGTTTTTTATTTGCGGCAACAGAAACATATCGAGTAAAATTCATTCCTGTAAGCCAGTCTGAATGTTGCCTTGCGAATCCATTTGCGGCAAGTTTGTCGTATTCTGCTAGTGGCTTTGCATTTTTTATTCCTTCAAGAATAACATCTTTCGTAAGTGCCTGGGAAACCCAGAATCTTTTGATTTTTGAAAAGTCTTTAATTCCTGAACACCAAAGGCATTCTCTTGCAATAACTTCGCCTTCTCGGTCGGCATCTGTAGCGATAAGAATAGAATCTGAACTATGTTTCTTTAGAAGGCTTAAAACAAGTTGTGCTTGTGTCTTTGCAGAAGTATTTATGAGATAAGAAAACTTATCAGGAATGCACGGAATTCCTTTCCATGATTTGAAGCGGTCATCATAGAAATCTGGTTCTACTAGACTGAAAAGATGACCGACACAATTTGTAATGTCTGTTCTTCCGTCAGAAAAATATCCAGTTTTTTGCGGACTTGACTTATAGGAACAGTTTAATGCAGCCGCAAAATCTTTTGCGACACTTGGTTTTTCTGTGAGAATAAGCATTTGTGAATCTCCTTTGGGCAGGCGGTTCATCTTTCATTTTGTATAAAAATCAATAAATTTCAAGTGCAGTATGATTCTGCTAGTGGCTTTGCATTTTTTATTCCTTCAAGAATAACATCTTTCGTAAGTGCCTGGGAAACCCAGAATCTTTTGATTTTAGAAGATTTTGTGAATGCGGTCAGTAATCCCTCTACTTCTGAAAGACACTCCCTTGCAATTACTTCACCTTCCCTGTCTGCATCTGTAGCGATAAGAATGGAATCTGAAATGTGTTTTGTTAGAAGTTCCAAAACAAACAGTATTTGCCCCATAACCAAAGAATTTTTTTGATATATAAATCTTTCAGGAATACAAGGAATCTCTTTCCATGATTTGAAGCGGTCATCATAGAAATCTGGTTCTACTAGACTGAAAAGATGATTTGTAATATCCGTTCTCCCGTCTGAATAATATCCAATTTTATATTGGGGAACAAATTTGAAAGAACAGTTTAATGCAGCCGCAAAATCTTTTGCGACACTTGGTTTTTCTGTGAGAATAAGCATTTGTGAATCTCCTTTGGGCAGGCGGTTCATCTTTCATTTTGTATAAAAATCGATAAATTTCAAGTGCAGTATGCAAAATGTGAATATCTACCTATTCTTTCGTATATTCACAAAAAAGCGCAACGTTGCGTTCCAAAATAACCTCTAAAACAATAAAGAAATTCCCCACTGACCTTTACGGCAAGATAAAGAGTTGTATACATACACCATTTTGTATCGCCTAAGTATGGGTAATACAAAGAGTTAGATATATACGGTCAGTGGGGTTTTGTAAGCGGTTTTATTTTTCTACTATATATGCATTGTATACCGATAGATTTTTTATGAGTTATAAAATACAATAACTATAATGCAAAAAACACAATATTGACAATGATAAAAATATAAAATATAGTATATGTAAAGTTTACTTATTATTCATATTTTTAAAATAAATGGAGATGAAATGTTGTATTGCAGATACTGCGGTGTAGAAATAACTTACAAACGCTCGAAAAATGAAAAATGGATTCCTTGCGATTTATTGACTGGCGAACCGCATTTTTGCCAGGAGAAAAAAGAGGATGTGAAGTCTACAGGAATAAGACCTTGCTCTGTTTGCGGAAAGCCTGTTTTTGTAAATCAGAAAGGCAAAAAGAAAATCTTGTATGACTACACAAGTCTTGCACCTCATATCTGTAAAAAAGCTGATATTACAAGATACGCAAAATACCAACAGAAAAATATCAAATTAAAAATGTCTGAAAAAAAGCGCAACGTTGCGCTCGAAGAACATGAAGAAAAGGAAGTGACGATGACAATTAAAGCTGTTGATTTATTTTGCGGCGTAGGTGGGCTTATCAAACGGACGTTTCGGACATCCCGATGAAGATAGGGCTTTGTCCATAAGAGAAGGTGCTACAATACAAACATTTCCGAAGAACTATGTTTTTAAAACGTCAAGCATTGCAGTGGCGGCAAAATTAATCGGTAATGCAGTACCGCCTGAATATTCAAGAAGGTTGGGAGAAGTAATTAAGGAAAGCGGTGGCACAATATGAAGCAAAATTTTTCGATAACCCCTCGAATTATTGCTCATTTTGGTGAAGATTTAATCAAGAATGAAAGTAAGAGGTAAATTTATGAAAATGTACAAAGGTTTTGGAGAAAATTTGAAATGTCATGATTTCCAGTATGAAGTCGGACAAGAATATATACATGAAGGAGATGTTAGTGCTTGCGAAAGCGGTTTCCATGCTTGTGAAAATCCTTTTGATGTTTTTTCTTTTTATCCGCCCAACCAATCGAGATATTGTGAGGTAGAAGGAGACGGTAAAAAAGATAAAAAAAATGATAAAACATCTTTTGAAAAAATTAAAATTATTATGGAACTTGGTCTTGGAGGAATTATTCAAGCAGGAATTAACTTTTGTTTCGAGAAAGTGAAATGGACTAAAAAGAATAGCGCAACAAGTTATAAATCCGGCGCAAGTGCAACAGGTAATTATTCAGGCGTGGAGTTTAGGACGTTATGAGATACCTTAATTTTGATAATATTTCTGTAAATGAAGATTGGGCTTTTGATAAGGTTCGATCGATTGAACAATGGACACATGGCTATCATAGATATCCTGCAAAATTCTTACCCAATGTCGTAAAAAAAATAATAGAAAATTATGCTTTACCAGAACTCCCTGTAGCAGATCCATTTGCAGGTTGCGGAACAACTCTAGTAGAAGCAAAGATACACGGTTTCGAATCTTATGGCGTTGATATTAACCCTGTTGCAGGATTGATTGCAAAAGTTAAAACGAAACCGATTATGCCTGATCTATTAGACTCATATTATAGTGATTTAATTAATCAATTTGACTTGTATGCTGAAAGTAACTTATACAATATTAAAAAGCATGATAAATTAGATTACTGGTTTGATAAAAAAGAGAAATATAAAATTATTTTTATCTATAGTATAATTTGCAAGATAGATAATAATGATATTAGAGATTTCTTTTTGGTCAGTTTATCACATATTTTAAAGAATTGTTCAAAATGGCTGCAATCAAGTACAAAACCTCAAATTGATAAAAATAAAAAACCTTCAGATTCTTTCATTCTTTTCAAATCACATACACAGATGATGATACGAAAAAATACAGAATATTATAATGAGTTGCTGCATAGCAGTAACCTTGATATCTTATGTAATATGACTATTGGAGATGCTCGCAATACAAACTGGGCTTCTAATTCCATAGGAACAATCATAACATCTCCTCCCTATGTAACTTCGTATGAATATGCTGATATTCATCAGCTGACTGGATATTTGTATGACTATTTTGATGATTTAAAACAATTTCGGCAGAAATTTATTGGTACTTCTTACTCAAATAAAGGAAGTATAGATGTTGGAAGTCTTTTAGGTAAAAAAATTGTAAATGCATTATTTGCAAAAGATCCAAAAACTGCTAGAAATGTTGCATGCTATTTTAACAATATGGAAATAGTAGCAAAAGAGATATACCGAGTATTGCAAACTAATGGTAAAGCATGCATTGTTATTGGAAATACAACAGTGAAAAATGTACATATTCAAGCTGCTGAAGTTTTTTGGGAGTTTTTAAAAAAAGCAGGTTTTAAGACAAATGAACAAAATATAATCAAAAGATGTATTCCTTGTAAACTTATGCCAACCATTCGTAATGTTAAGACAGGTCGATTCGCAAAACGAACAGATCCTAATATAAAAGAAGTATATCCAAACGAATACATATTAATAGTGGAGAAATAACAATGGCAATTTGACAAAAAAACATAGGAGAAAGTATAATTAGAAGTTTACCTAAAAATGGATAAAAGGAAGTGACGATGACAAAAAACTTTAGAAAGAAGACAAAGAATCTTATGAAGAAAATTGTAAGGGAAAGAGGTCTTAAAATGTATAAGATGAAAATCTATATCGGAAAATGTTCTAAAGACGATGTAATTACTATCTGCGACTTTCTGTTAGATATGTGGCTTAGAATCTCAGGAAATCACATGAATGTATTTTTCAGGTATTTTGCAGGATATACAAGAGAATTGATAATTGAAATTGATGGTGAAGTTGCAAGACCGTATTTGTATTTCAATTTATTTGCCGATAAAAAAAATATGCCGAAGATTGAACAGCTTAGAAAAATAGCTTTTTTCAGCCTTATAAAAATAAATTCCTCTGGAGTAAATTTAATCACATACGAATCTGGAAAACCTGAATACAAAAAGGGATTTGAAATCGCTATTCCGGTTGAAGAAATCCCGCCGGAGCAATATGACCAAGTTCTGGATAACCTTATGTTGCCGTGTATTCGTGTAATCAAAGAAAACAAAGAGTTGGAAGAACTTCTTGATTCTTACCAATACAACAAGCAATTGTGTTCACGAAGCGGAATAATGTCGCGAAAAAACTTGGAGTGCAACGTTGCGCTCGAAATGGAGAGATGATAATTGATAAGTAGAAAAAAGGGGGTATCAAATGAATAAGAATAATCTTGGTCTGTTGTTAAGGCTTACATCATACAAAGGGGTATCAAAGACTTTGTTGGAAGTTTTGATTAAAACATGAAGAACAATCCATTCAACCACAAACCGAACAAAAACCGCTATGACGAAGAAAATAGAATAAAATTCAAGAAGCCTGTCTATGTAAAAGACGACCTTGAAACTTTGAATCGTCTGATGAAGAATTATAATCATATTAAAAAACAAAGAAAAAAAACTTCTTATTCTTCTGGCGGTGGGAGTAAAGCGAAGGGAAGTCTTTATAAAATACCGGAGCAGAACCAGAGAGTTACTTTCAAAATGTCATATTCCAATTCTCTGGAAAGTCATAATAAATACATAAAGTATTATATGCCGCAGGAAAATAAAGATTATGTTGAAGAAAAACCTGAACTTTTTGGAATGAGCGATGAAGAATATGACAAAAATAAAGTAGGATTAAATTTTAAGTGTATTATATCTCCTGAAAGTCAGGAAATAGACCTTAAAATACTTACGGAATCATTTATTGAAAGGCTTGAAAAACAAACGGGCTATAAACTTTGCTGGAAAGCTTGTATTCATTCTGATACAGAACACAGACATTCTCATGTCGTAATCAACGGCAAAGACCAAAACGGCGAAGAGGTTTTCTTCAATAAAGAGACAATAGAACTTATGCGCCTTATGTGTTCTAATGCTGCAACACAAATGATAGGCGAAAGAACTAAAGAGCAGATTAAACTTGCGAAGAAAAAAATTGTCGAAGCAAAACGATGGACTGAACTTGATGATAAAATCAAAGTCAGTGCTGAACTAAACAACGGAAAAATATACATTGAAAATCTTCCTATGGAATTTAATTCAAGACTATGTGAACTATCTAAATTGAAACTTGCAGAACTGGATAAAAAGAATAATGTTTGGAAAGTAAAGAGTAATTTTGAAGAAATATTAAGAGCCGCAGGAAGATACAACACCTATCTTGAAGAATATGCCAAGAATCCTGAAGAACCACTGGAACTTTATACAGGCGGAGGAGTAAAAGGCAAAGTTGAAAAGATTATTACCTTTGATAAAGACGAAGCCTGGAATGACGCACTGATTGTCAGACAAGATGATGGAAAACGTGTCTATGTTCCAGTTTGGCAACTTCATAAGGAAAACTTGCAGGGAAAGAATATAACAATCAGAAAGTCCTGCAATGAAACTAAGATCGCAAGACAAGTTAGTGATAAGAATATTATTGTAAGAGAATAGAAATGTTGAATATAATACAATTATTATATTTGACTATATACAACAATTAAATTATAATAATAGCCACGTATCTGCCTGCCCAAAGGAGATATAAAAGTGGCTTCGAAAATTTATCCTCCAAAAGGGACGAACTCTACACCGTTCAATCCGCAACTCCAACATTTTGATATGATATGCGGACAGACGATGAAGGAAAACAGAATCCTTAAAATTGAAAACATCGTCAAGGATTTTGTGATTGTTGTCCTTTCTTGTGGAATTGTGTTCTTTCTTCTCAAAAGAACGCAGATTGTTCCATGCCTTATAACAATGAATGATTTCGGACAGACGCAGTATGTCGGCAAAGTATCAAGAAAGAATTATCAGAATTTCAATATTCCGGAAGTAGCGGTTACATATCAGATAAAGGATTTTATAAATCTCTACAAATCTCTTTCCAGCGACAAGGAAGTTGTAAAGAAAAATATTGAAAAAGCCTATCACCTTTTGACAGCCGTTTCTGCTTCTAAATATTCTACCTTTCTAAGAGAAGATAATCCTTATAAAGATTTCGGGGACTATACAAAAGAAGTTAGATTTGAAACTGACCCTTTGAAAATTTCAAAGGATACTTACCAAGTTGATTTCAAAATAACTAAAAGAACAATTACAGGAACTATTACGGAAGATACAAGACAGAGGGCAGTTATTTCTGTAAAAACATTGGAACCAACGGAAGAAGACATTAAAGACAATCCGCTTGGTATTTATATAACAGATTTTGATATTAAAAATATTAACTAAACGGAGATAAAAATGATTGTGGCAAAAAATAATGATAGAATTGTAGCTTTTGTTTGTGCTGGTATTGCATTGATTCTTACTATTTTATTTTCAATATTTTTTTCCAGCTGTAAAACTATAGACCTTGAAAAGCAGATGAAGCCAGAAATAGAAGGTGACAGCTCGATTAAATCTCCTGAACAGGAAGTAGAACAGAATGAAGAGGAAATGCACAAATACCTTATTCAGGAAGAAGTGAAAGTCCAGGATATAGATCCGATTGTAGTATATGTAGAAAAGCCTGTTTATGTTCCCGAAGGTTTCGTGCCAGTTTCTGAAAAGGATAAAGTAAAAGGAACTGACGCAAGCAAAGCAAGCGAAGTTAAGTCCACAATAAAACCTGAACACTACAAAGACGGAACTTTTTATTATACATATAATGAGAATTTTGTTTATGAAATTTACGCCCAGCCTTATCATTTGACTGATATTATTCTTGAAGACGGTGAAATTGTCATGGGCAATCCTCTTATAAGCGAAGATGACAGCGTATGGGAACTTACTGCAAATGTGGCAAAAAATCCGATGACTGGAGAAAGCATTCAGCATCTATTCATCAAACCTGCCTATTCGGGTCTTGATTCTTCTTTCATAGTGATTACCGACAGGCGAGTCTATCACTTGAGAATTAAAAGTTATAAAGACACCCACATGGCAATGGTCAAGTTCAACTATCCGCAAACAAGAAATGTCTGGGCAACTTCCAATAAATCAGGTGCAAAAGGTGTAAGCATTGAAAATGATTATGTAACAATTACAAATCCTGAATATCTTTCTTTTGACTATAGAATAAAATACGGATTCAAGAAACCTGAATTCTTGCCACAAAATGTTTACGATGACGGAAACAAAACCTATATCGTAGTTGATGATATTGTTCTTCACAAGCAGCTTCCTTTGGTATTCAACGAAAGAAATGAAATTGTAAATTATTCCGTTTCAAAAAATGTTTTCATTATCCCTCGTCTTATAAACAGAATTACACTCAGACTTGGAAACAAAAAAGTTATTGTTGAGAAGAAAAAGTCAAAGAAATCCCAGAAAGAACAGACAGAAACATCTACAAGTTCAGATACTTCAGTAAATAAATAAAGGAATAACTATGACAGAAGAAGAAAAAGATGAAAATGAATTATTCCTAGAAGACACCGAAGCTGAAGATTTAACGAAAGACACGGAAGACGGAGAATTAGATTTTACTCCGCCTGAAGAAAATAAAGCCAAGCAACTGAATGTCGGTAATATTTTTATGGTAATCGGTATTGCTGCTATTATTATTGTAGGGGTAATTGTCCTTATAAGTAAAATCAGCCGGAGCAAAAAAGAAGAAACCGCTGAACTTGATAAGGCAGGAACAAAGTTCATGCCGAATATTGAATTGAAAGACAAAGAGATCCCATTTGATTTTGTCAATGATGAGAATGACGATTTTGCTGAGAAAAAGAGACAAGAAGTAGACGAAATAATAAAAACACTTCCAGAAGATTTTCAGCAGCCTGAACCAGGAATAGCTCCAGTCTCTGTTTCCGGTGGTTCTAGCGGTGGAAGCGGAGCTTATAAATCCGACAGACCAGACACAAGAAATTCTCTTTCAATAAGAAAAATAGAAGGTATTGCAGGACAGGAAAATTATTCTTATGAAAGCAAATCAAATATTATTTCAAATGCATTAAGTGGCTCGTCTTCATATCCGTATGGTGGAACGACAAGTCAAAGTTCCGGACAAAGAATGAGCAAAGAAGATTATATTGCAAGCTTAATGAAACAAGCCAATCAGGTAAGTCAGGCTTCTTACAGAAGTTACGGAACACAACAAAATCAAAATCAGCAGCAGATGAATCAGCAAAATAAAGAAAGTTTTTACAATTCTTCGGCGAACACAGCAGGTAACGGACAGTATCTTTCCTATTCTTCTCTTTGGGATGGGACAATTATAACTGGCGCTCTTGTAACTGCCATTAATACTGACAATCCTGGAGTTGTAATTGCAAGAGTAACAGAAAATGTCTATTCAAGCTATGATTCTTCATTCCTACTTATACCAGAAGGAACGCTTCTTTATGCAACCTATAATTCTTCTGTTAATTATGGTCAGAACAGGGTTCAGATTGCTTGGAACTTGATGATTAGACCCGACGGCTACAGAATTGAATTGGGAAATATGAACGGAGTGGATTCAAAAGGACAAAGCGGGACAAAAGGCTTTGCAACAAATCATCCTTTTGAAACATTGAAAGCACTTGGACTTGTTGCAATGTTTTCCATTATCCAGACAGAAATTACTCAGAATATAAAGACTCAGAACAATCCGTATATCCAAAATTCAATGAACGATGTTTATGCAGAAGCAAGTAAACTTGGAAATAAAATTGTAGACAGAGCCTTGGATATTAAACCTACAATACGGATAAAACAGGGAACACAAATAAAGTTTATTACAAATATGCCGCTGGAACTTCCACCAGTGAAGGTTAATCAAGTGAACAGAAAATATGTAAGGAACTGAAAGATATTACATAAAAATGAAGTATTAAGTATTAGCGCAAAGTTGCGATTTAGATAGAAGTATTAGCTGAATCAGAATTAACAGGTTTTAAGAAAATAAGTTTTTTCAAGGAGAAGATTATGAAAAACTTCAAATTCACAAAAACAGTTATTCTGTTTTTAAGCATTGTATGTTTTCTTTCTAGCTGTAATTTTTTTAACAGCTTTTCAGAAGACCAGCCTGGTAGCAGTATTTCAATCACAAGTCTTACTATGGCAAAAACAAGTGTTAATGTTTCTGTCGGAGAGATGAACTATGTTACGGTAAATATCCGACCCAACGATGTGCAAAAAGATGTGAAACTCGCTTGGTCTTATGATGAATCGATTATTAAGGCAGATACAAGTTCCGCATGGGGAGTAACCATTACAGGCAAGAAAGAAGGTCAGACAAACCTCAAATGCTCTTACGGTGGCTATGAAGCGACTTGTATTGTAACCGTAAAAGGCTTTGCAAAAAATTACGAAGAAACAGTAGAACCTTATATTTATTCAAGCACTTCAATTATACAGACTGCACCTGGTGTAACAGAAAAAGTTTTCTGTTCTTTATACGGTGGTAGTGCGGCAGATATAGACGGCTATTCGTGGACTTGCGACAATCCAAATGTAGCTTCGATAGAACCCACAGGTCAGTATTGTCTTATAACTGCAAAAGATACTGGATACGCCAGAGTCAAAATTACACACAACAAGGCTTCATATCCATATTACATGGGAATCTATGTCTTTGCGGACGCAACAAACGTAACTTACATAACAACGACAAACAATATTCTTACGATGAACCTTGCAGACAATGAGCAGAATATTTCAGTTTCTCTTGTGAACGGCAAAAAGGATTCTTCAGACAGCCAGTTCCGCTGGGAAATAATAAACGAAGATTCAAACACTCCTGTTAGAGTAGAAACGAATGGCAATAAAGCTGTTGTAAAACCGCTTAAAGCCGGAAGCTGCACATTGAGAGTTACACATCCTGATTCTGCTTATCCGCTTGATATTCTTTGCAGAGTAATCTCTGTTGTAAAAAATGTGTATATTCAGCCGGACAAGACTGTAGTTACACTTTCTGGTGAAACTGAACAGACTGTAAAATCTACATTGGAGAATATTAATATCGGTGAATATGATGTAGACGGATTTACTTATGCCCTTGACGATTACAATGTTGCGGAAATCGTAGGCTGGGTTGGAAATGAAGTAATGCTCAAAGGAAAAGCTAACGGTTCTTGCAAACTATTGATAAGCCATGAAAAGGCAGCGTATACAAGGGAAGTTCTCTTGATTGTAAACGGACAGCTTACAGACGCAGTTGATTCTTCTTGCTATATAACTACAAGCCAGAATTATGTCAGGACAAAAGTTGGAGCAGAAGGAACTTATCTTAATGTTTCGCTAAAAGGCGGAAGCGAAGGAGACGAAGCCGGATTCACATGGTCGATAAAAAGCACAACGACTGACGGCAGTTCAAATGATGTAGTTTCAATGGATACATCTAACGGCTCTGTAATTCATTCAAGGGCAGCGTCTTTTACCTACGCATACGGCAAGGCTTTTATTGAACCAAAATATGAGGGAACAGCCGTTATAACTATAACTCATCCAAAAGTTATATATCCGACAGAAATCCTTGTCAAAGTCTTGAATAGAGACGCGATTCTGACTGAGCCATTGTATTTTGCAGGAGACGGATTAATCCGTGTTCTTAATGGTGCAACTACCGAGTATACAGTTCAACTAAAGGGTAACAATAAGGTTGCAAGTGATGACGGAAGCATAAGATGGTCTTGCAATAATCCTGCAATCGGTATTTCTGCGAATGGCAATGTAGCAAATATCACTGCTCCGCCTCTTGGAACAGGAAACACAATTTCTTACATTACGATAAGCCATAATAAGGCGGACGCTGATAAAAAGGTTATGATACTTACTGCAGATACCGAAAAAGAACTTCGCAATATGAAAGCCCTCTACTCTGACAAGCTGTATTACAATCTAGAGATTGGTAAATCTGCCTATTGTATGACAAGTCAGGTCGGTTTTGAAAGTTATGAAACTAAAATTGATGAAAACGGAAAGGAATATCAGGATGAAAAACCTTATGACTTTTCTGCAGCCCAATGGACTGTAACTGATTCTACAGTCTGTTCTGTTGAAAAGATTGAAGCCAATCCCCTTACGGCAAGCGTAAAAGGATTGAAAGCCGGAACTGCGACAGTAACCGTAACGGTAAAAGACAGTGAAAACAAGTCATACTCTTGTTCTTATACAATTACTGTTTATCCTGAAAGAGCTGTCCAGACATTGCCCGAAGTGTATTTTACAACAAGTCAGAATGTCGTGAATCTTGGCAAGGCAGGAGATGAAAAACAGGTTAGCGTTTCTGCAATAAATTTAAGCTCTTCAAAATATGGTGAAATTACATGGACTGTCGAAGATGAATCAGTTGCAAGAGTCTCTCCAAACGGAACTTCAGCAACAATAACTGCAAAAAAGGAAGGAGAAACAATAGTTCGTGTAACACACACAGACAGCCAAAACACTTTGAAAATTTATGTCCGTGTCGGAAGCGAATATGTAATCAACGAAGCAGAGCCTGTCGTTTATATTTCAAGTTCTGATGTTATTACAATGCTCAAAGACGACCCTGCACAGCGTTTAGATGCCGTCCTTGTAAATTATACCGGACCGGACAAGACTGGATTTAATTTTGAAATAGACAAACCTGAAATCGCACAAATCTCAAGCCAGTCTACAAATGGTCTTGCCTATATCAAGCCGGTTGGAAGCGGCCAGGCGGAAATTACGATTACGCATACAAAGTCAACAATTTCCAAGAAAGTCCTTGTGGTGGTTGGAAACTCTGCAGAAGATCTTGCCGGATTTACCTACCTCACGACATCTTCAAATGTTGTGGCAATTGGAGAGGGAAATACAAGGACCGTCTCCGTTTCCGTAAAGAACTCAGAAGAAGTGATAGTTGACGGCTACAACTGGGTTTCTTCTGACCCAAGTATAGTTGATATTACACAGACTGGAGCGACCGCCGTCCTTAAAGGAAATTCAATAGGAACAGCAATAATAACTGTAACAAATAGAAAGTGCGCTTATTCCTTGCAGATTATTGCACAGTGTGTAGACCCGATAGCAGCGGCTGCAAATCCTTACATACAGCTTACCTCGTCTGTAATTACAGTAAACATAGGCTCAACATATACTTCGGTTACAGCAGACCTTGTGGGCGGAAAAGAGGGAGACTTAAAAGATTTTATCTGGCAGTCCAATGATTCATCTATCTGCGTCTGCTACGGTCAGAATGAGGTTGGAAAGATAAGGGCATTGAAGGAAGGCATAGCATACATTACTGTTTCCCACCCCAAATCTGTTTACAGCGCACAAATTCTTGTCGTTTGCGATAAGGTTGTTCAAAGCGATTGCTACATTTCAGTTCCGTCAAGTATCATCAATATGAAGCCCACTGATTCTACCCAGACGATTACTGCAAGCCTTGTAAACGGAAGCGAAACAGACAAATATAACTTTACTTGGTCTCTTGATGTGTATGATGTAATAAACTTTGTTTATTCTGCAAATGTCTGCACAATCGAACCAAAGCAGCAGGGACAGGTAACAATCACAATTCATCATCCGAAGGCAACCTATGACCAGCAGATAGTTGTAACTGTTCAAGAATATTCTACATTTAAATTTCCTGACGAATATACAAGTATAACGGCGGGACGTGTAGACTTTAAGACAATGGAAGTTCCAAATACAAAAGTCTCAACTCATGTCGAATATTCTACAGATAACCCGAATATTTGTTTGATTGAAGGAACTAAGACTACTGCCCAAATTAAAGGAATTGCCGCAGGAACTACAACAGTCCACGCAAGATTGGTTGCAAATTCAACAGGAGTTGTTCAGGCAAGTGCAGAGATGATGGTATATGTAAAAGAAGCGGAAGTGAACGCCTGTTACATTACATCGTCATCTACAATTTATACTGTGAACAAAGGAAAAAGCCAGACATTAAGTGCTTCTATTACTGGAACTGGAATTGTCTCAAGCGACCAGCAGAACCTAAAATGGACCACAAGCGACACTGATATTGTAAGTATTGCAGGTCTGACTTCAAACGGAACTGTTACCGGCCAGAGCATCTACATAACAGCAAACAAAAGCGGTGAAGCCATTATTACCTGTTCACACGAAAAGGCTGCAAGCAATCTACAGTTCTTTGTAGTAGTTCCAGGTAGCGCTGTAAAAGCAGTAACTTTCAATAAGTCTTACATCACTTTGTTAAAGGGAAGTTCCGGAACAACATTAAAGGCCACTATTGAAAACGCAGAAAGCAATAATGACTACAATGACCTTGAATGGACTGTTCACAATGTTGGAGAAAACGAAGTATGCCGTGTTATGGGAAGCGGTCAAAACGTTACAATCTATCCGATAAATGTAGGCGAGGCAGAAGTAATGGCTCAGCTTCCTGACAGCAATTCTGTAGCGAAGTGTACAGTACTTGTGCAGGCTGGAAAGAGCTTTGTCCTTGAATCTACAAGCGCAAGCGTCCAGCCTAACGGTGGAACAAAGAAAATCAAATACACGGTAAGCCCTGCAACCGCTAATATCACCTGGACTATGAACCAGCAGAAAGACTTCTTTACATATACGGACTTGGGCTGCGATGCAAATGGTGTCGGATATGTTCAAGTTGAAGGTATAGCAGAAGGAAGCGGCAACCTTTATGGTGTTACAGACGGAAATGTAAAGGTAAATCTAAGTGTAAGAGTCGCATGGGATTATGATTTTACTCTTACCGGAAAGTTCCCGATAAAATGTATTCCTACAGAGTCTGCGGAAATTGGATTTAAGGTAAATCCGAAATATGCTGATATTGCGGTAACATCTGCCGATGACGGTTATTATGATTATGTTGTAAACAACAGCGGTGATGGAACTGGAACAATTATAATTACTCCAAAAAGCGAAACTCCACAAGAAATTACAATTCATGTTCAGGCAACGAATCCGAATAACAACAACGAAGTTGTCGGTAGTAAAACCTTTACTGCCAAGTTTGCCTATGCAGATACTGATATAAAACCGATTCTGTCTTTCACCAATAAGGATGGCATATTCTCAAGATTTGACAGAGAGAATAATGTTCTCTACATTGGAGACGGCGAGACTGGAGAATTTTATACAACAATGAATCTGCCTGTTGCAAATGCTAGAATAGAGAATATTACATTTACACCAAAAAGCGGTGTAACAGTTTCTGGTTTTAATACATCTACAAGCACGTTTACGGTTAATGGTGGAACTGATAATGTAGATCAAGTTTATTATGTATCTTCCGCAAAGAAACCTGTTTACTATCCGAATCTAGAAAGGGTTGTGACAAGCCAGACACAAGGCGGCCTTGTGGAAACATATTATTATGACAATACAGCAGGAGCCATAACCATAGAAAATTGGAAGACAGATTTTTATTGGGCAGGAGACGGAGACTATTGGTATTCTTGGGGCGATCATAATTTTTCTTGGGTTGGTTTGTTATCCCATTCATATTCAAAGCAGGATATAGATATAAACACAGGAAACATGGGAGATACTTGCAAAAATAAATGGGTGTATGCAAAAAATGATGAAGGAAATGCTTGGACATCAAAATGGTGGGGGTTGGCAGATAATCCTGCAGAAGTAGGCAAGACTTACTCTAAGAGTGAATTTGAGAAAATTGCCTGGTATTATTGTCCTGGCATATCTCATACACAGTCTTATAAACAGGCAAGTTATACGGCAACAATTCCAGCTCAAGTTTGGAGTCCCCATGTTACAGCTACTCTGCAGAATTCTACAGACAGGAACTATTCCATTGAAGACTTGGGAACAATAAAAATCACTTTGCATCATAACGGACATAATATTTCAAAGCAGTTTGAAATAAAGGTCTATAAAGAAACAAGAAAATGCAATAAATATTGCACCAAGTAAAAAATTGGGCTGTCCATTTGGGCAGCCCTTTTTACTTATTTAAAACACCAATAAGGAAGTTTTGTAAAATCCGTTACTTTATATTTTGTTCCGGTAAATATTTCCGCCGCCTGTGGGAACAGCTTTCGTAAAAGTAATTTTTACAACATAATTTATGTAAGCTGAATCCATCATACAAATTCTAATGGTTTCTCCGACCGTCATATCTTTTCCAATAACAAAAACATTATTAAAATTAATATAGCCAAAACTGTCAGAACAAGAATCAGTATATTGCAGTTCCTTTGCACTCCATAATTGAATATTCTTATTTATTGGCCAGGTCACTTCTTTTAAATAATAGTTTGAGCCATAAAGGTTATCATATAAATGAGATTCGTCAATGGCAGTGTCTTTTGCACAGTCAAGATATTCTCCTGGAGCGTAAGGACATATATTTCCTTTTGGATTGTCCTTTCCGCCGTTTTTTTCAGAATCAGTTGCCCAGGAAGGAGCATCGCACGAAGCAAAAGTAATATTTGTTCCGTCAGCGTTTTTTTTGCAGGTTGAATAAGAAAGCTGCTGTTGAATCATTTTCAATTGGCTGTCTTTATACTCATAACTTGAACTTCCGGCTCTTTCCACGCTTCCGTCAACCTTGATGTAAAGATACGTTGTCTGTGGCATAGCCGAATTTGCGTTTGTCGTGTATGCATACCAACCTGCGGCAATCGTCTCACTGGAATTGTTGTTGCTGCCGGAACTGCCGCCAGAAGTAGGCTGTGTGCAGGAAATTGCAAGCAGAATACTTGCCAGACAGAAAAGAGAAAACATCTCTTTTGCAAATTTTGATTTAAACATAATTCTTCCTCCAGAAAAATCTTTTAATTTCTTTACTATACAAAAAAAAGTATTTAGACAATCTTTTTACTGCATAGTTTTTGTTGTTTATTTTCCGGATGCACCACGAAGGCTTTTAGAAGCCCACTATCCGCCGGATTTTGACGGTGCTGGATTTACGGTTGTTATAGCCGACCATACAAGGTGTATGGATTTGATGTGTTAATTATACTTTTTTTATAAGTCCATTTCAAGGTTTGAAAGGACGCATTGCCAGTCTTCCAAAAAGTCCCACCCCTGCTGCTTGCACTTGCGGATTGCAAAGTAGCCAGCCTGGTTTGCTGTCATGCTCTTGCAGATACCAGGATACTTCTGAGCGTTAATGGGAAGCCATGCCGTTTCTCCGTTCAGAACCAAGTTTTCCTTGTCTGTAAAAGGAAGGTTGTCATCAGGGATAATGTTATCGACGAATTCCTTGTCAAAATTGTCCCTGTTGATTTCCTTTTTGACCTTGACGAACGAAACCTGTCCGCCATGCTTTACGCCGCGAGCAACAAATTCTTCCCTGACCAGGGAAAGATAATCTGTTTCAACTTCAGCCATAATAGCATCTCCTTATATTTTTTTTGTGATTAAATATCACCAGCAAAATTATCTACAGCCTGAACAATCTTGTCGAAAAAAGACTGAATCTTGAACCACAGCTGAATGATTCCGTTTTCAATCCAGTCCAATACCGGAATGCCGTCAACCAGAGTATAAACAAAACGCGGCGAGTCTATGCCGTATCTGAAAGCTTTATAAGCGACAAGGATTGTTATAAAGCCTGTGATTCCGGCAAAAGTCCAAAAGACTATCTGAACAACCCTTGCAGCCTTCCATCCAACATTGTCCCTTATCTTTCTGAAAATCAGGAAAAGAATAATGTAGATTTCTATAAAAGTTTCAAGAGTAGAAAAGTTAGCAATAGGTAGAGTGCACCATCCGTTTAAGGCGACACCTATAGTAAAAATGGCAAACAGGAAAAGGCCCATAACACAACCGATACAAAACGCAATCATTAAACTTATCAATAAAACAATCATAATTCTTGAACTCCTTCCTTTCCGGCTTTTTCTATTTCAACGGCTTCTGCAAGGTGCAGATATTTGCTGATAAACCTGCTTACTGTCATTTTCTGACTTTTGGCTTCACGGCGCAAAAGTTCAACCTCTTCTTTTGGCAGAACCACGGAAAATGTCTGATATTCGACTTCTCCTTTTTTGCGACCTGCGCCTTTTCTTTTTCCACCCCAATTTCGTCCATCCATACATATAATATACTACCGTTATTTGATATTGTCAACTCTAAAATCAAGTTATTTTGGAAGAAATATAAATGTTTAATAATACAAATAAACTATTGAAACTTATACAATTTGACTGTATAATTATTCTTATAAAACTTATCCGCCTGCCCAAGAAGGAAAGTTTTGTTTAATAAAAAAGATAAATTCATAAGAACCGACCCTGAAAGCTATAAAAAATACTATCTCTTGCGCTTTTTGAACTGGCTTATTCCGATTTGCATTGTCGCAACAGGGCTTTTTATATCGGCACAGATTTTTGCTCGCTCAATGAATTACGACCCAAGAGTAGTGGGCAATCCCTTGTTGGTTTTAAAGAACGGTTACAGGCTTTATAATCCTGGTGTGTTCCTTATGGGAACATTCAAATACGCATTCAACAAAACTTATTCGGATTATTTCTTCAAGGCTTTTCCGCCAACAATCTGGTCGTTCGGCATCGCCTTCGTAATTTATTTTATTACAGCATTAATTCTTAATACCCATCAGAGAAATCAGCATATATATGGAACTTCTGATTGGGCAGATACAAAAGTATTGAGAGAAGCCGGACACTTGCAGCGTTACGGTGTTGTCTGCGGAGAACTTGAAAAAGCCGATGTTTATTCTGAATTGAATCCTGATCCGGAAAAAGCAAATATAATCCTTCATATCAGGAAAAGACTTTTTGGTCTGGGCGGCCCTAAGACTGCGCCTATAATCTGCCATTCTGGAGCTTTGAACACTTGGATGATAGCTCCTACCGGCAGCGGTAAGGGTGTTAGTGTTGTAATTCCCACCTGTATAAATTATGGAGTTCCTTACTGGGCAAGAGAATCAAAATTTGCTTTTGTGAAAAAAGGAATGAAAAACCACCCAGATTTGCAGAAGTTTTTTACTTTTATTCTTCCGCATGAAAAAGTTATAAAGGGAAAAAGGTCGATTATTGTCTATGACCCAAAGCAGGAAAACTTTGACGCTACGGCTGGCTGGCGATCAAAATTCTCTATAATTATTCCATTAAGACTTGTAGACGCAGAACATCAGGGAACGGCCCATTACAATCCGCTTCTTGAAATTCCTGACAATCCTGAAACTGCATTTTCATGGGCAAGCACTATAGGAGCAATTTTATTTCCGGCCGACAAGGCACAGGGAGACAATTCTTTTTGGATTAACAGTGCGAGAGATATTTTTACAGGTGTTATTCTTCATGTCCGATTCGCTCCTGAAGACCCTAAAGCGCCTGGTTATATTCCAAGAAAAGACAAGAACTTCAAAAAGATTCTTTCATTTATGTCTCAGGCAAGCAATGCCGGAACAATCGGAGAAGAATCATCTGATGAGGAAGCTGCTGGCTGCGGTTTGAAAATGCTTTATGAAATGGCAACAACCGACCACGGAAGCGACATTATAAACGAACAGGTAAGGGAAGCCGCCAACCGTTCAAAGACGATGCAGAACAAGGAAAGAGGTTCTGTTTATTCAACAGTATTCAGTGAAATAAACCTTTTCTCTGACCCTTTGATTGCCGAAGCAACTTCTTATTCTGATTTTTCAATCGATGATTTTATTCACGGTAAAAATCCTATTTCCCTTTACCTTATTGTTGATTATTCAAACATCGGACGTGTCGCTCCTGTATTCAGAATGATTATGACTTTCATGATTAAAAAATTTTCTGCGGGAACTACAAACGCTATAAGTGTAAAACTCAAGAATCCTTGTATGTTCCTTTTGGACGAGTTTCCGACACTTGGCAAGTATTCCGAAATTGCGGAAAACATGGGTGTCCTTCGTGGTTATGGTGTAACATTCTTTTTAATCAGCCAGTCATTGCAGCAGATGAATGATACTTATGGCGACAAGCACCCATTTATGGGACACTGCAAGACTAAGATTATTTATGCACCGAATGAACCTGCGGACGCAAAACAAATTGCAGAAATCCTTGGCAACCGTTCTGTTCTTCTTGATAACAAGTCTTCAAATATGTCTTCAATGGGTGCTGCAAATCTTTCAAGTCAGGAAGTTTCTGTTTCTTTGATGAACGCAGATGAATTAATGAAACTTAACTATTCACGCTGCCTTGTTTTGATAGAAAACAATCCTCCATACAAAGGAAAGAAAGTTGTTTATTACGAAGACCCAATATTCAAAGACAAAGCCTGGCAGACAGTTCCTACTATGGAGCAAATCCGTAAAATCATGAAGACATTGCCGAGCAATAGAATTGTTCATAAGGTAAGTGAAAAAACTCCTATGGAAGTTGTTCAGGGAATAGACATTAAAAATGAAATACCTGCTGATTTTGACGTATTTACAGAATAGGAGAAACGGATGAAAAGTTCAAAGGCGAAACTTAATACAGTTATAAATACTCGTGTAAATGACGAAATCGGAAAACGGCTTGTTTCAAAAGCCTTCCGCGAGAATATGGATGTCTCTTCCGTTGTCCGCGAGATTATATGCCAGTATTTTGAGGACTCTTTGAGCGACAGCAAGATTCTCACGCAGAATATGATACAGACTAAGCGAAAAATCTCCATGCTGGAAAATAAGGTTGAACTTATGTCTATGATTGTTCTGCAGCTTGCTCAGGCATACACTGCGACATTTTCCGATAAGCAGCTTACTCAGGAAATGCAGGATAAGTTCTATGAAGATTTGATGAAGCGTTTGTCTGAAAATATGAAGAATCACAAGGGCAGATTTGAATCGATGGTCCTTGATATTTACGAACAGTCCGGAGTGAATTAAATGAGTGTTTCAGTAGAAGATATAAACCAAACTGTAAAACAGAACAAGTGGCTCAGAAATCTTGAAGATGATATGAAGCTCATTATGCCTTACATAGACAATCGCGATGTTACCGATATTGCCATTGGACACGGTGGAGAGCTTATTGTCGAGGGAATCGGTATGGATAAAAACTATACCGGAATAATTTTTGACGAGGCGACAACTACAAGAATTATCTATGCAAGTGCAGCGGTAATGGGAGTTACTATTGATCAAAAAAATCCTATTGTCGAAGGAACAATTAAACTTACCAATTACAAAATCCGCTTTGAAGGTATTCTTCCGCCAAGAAGCGCAGAGTGTCCGATGATATTTATCCGCAGACCAAGCAATAAGATTTTTACTTTGGAAGACTATATCCAACAGGGAAGGCTTTCAAAAGATAAATACAACCTGATTATGAAGCATATTGAAATGAGGAGCAACATAGTTTTAGGCGGTGCTACGGGTTCTGGAAAAACAACAATGCTCAATGCAATCATAGCAAAAATGGCGGAGTTTACTCCTGATGACAGATTCTACATCGTAGAAGACGCTGGTGAAATCCAATGCAATGCAAAAGACCTTGTTCCAATCTGGGCGGAAGGTGAAGATACGGTAAAGGCTGTTAGAATTGCACTCCGCTGCCATGTGAACAGGATTATATTCGGCGAGTTAAGATATGGCTCAACAACAAACGAGCTTCTTAAAGCGTGGAATACGGGACACCGTGGAGGTATTACCACTGTCCACTCTGATAGCGCACTGCTTACAATTGAAAAACTCAGAACATATTTGCGTGAAGTTATATTGGGTGAACTGCCTGATATTGCCCAAAGTGTCCAGCTCGTTATCCACATGATACCGACAAAAAACGGTCCTGTGGTAAACGAAGTTATGGAAACTCATCAGGCGGCAAGTTCTATCTTTATGAAAGAGCTTGAATCCAATCATCTTATTTAATGCTGAAAATTGAAGAAGGAGGAAAAAAGGGAAACTATTATTTTCGATTTGAAGCATTAGTTTTATCAAATGAAGTATTAGAAAATTACGAAGGAACAGTAACATTTTTTTTATAGGAGATAAAAAAATTATGAGAGAAATCAACGTAATTTCTGAAAAAGAAAAAGCAGTATTAGCATGGAAAAAGTTTTTCATGTTCGCTCTTATTATGGTTATGGCAGTAGTTCCGATTTTTGCCGGCAATGGGTCTAGTGCAACAGGAATTGATTCTGCAGTTGAAAAAGTAACTTCATTTCTTTCATCAGGTGTGATTACTGCGGTGTGTTTAATTGCCCTAGTAGTTGAAGGAGTTGGTGTTGTTTTAATGGGAAAGCAGGGAGCGGATATACAGTCAATTATCGGCAAGTTTTCTCCGTGGGTAGTCGGAACTGTAGTTCTTCTTTCCGCTAACGGAATCTGCAACTACTTCCTTTCCGACCTTTCATTCAGCAAAAATTAATTTTTGCAGAAGGGCGGAAAACATTTTCTTCCGCCTTTTTGCAGGGAGCATTTTATGGAAAAAGACAGCGTTTTGAACTATGCAACCCCTATTCACAAAAGCCTTATTCAGGATGATGTGGACTACGGAACACCGTTCTTTATGAACCTGAATGTCCGTGATGTAGGACACACTTTCGTGTTTGGACCTACCGGAGCAGGTATGTCTACATTGCTTGCATTGCTTATGGCACAGCAGAATATTGACTGAATTAATTTTTGCAGAAGGGCGGAAAACATTTTCTTCCGCCTTTTTGCAGGGAGTTTTTTATGGAAAAAGACAGTGTTTTTAACTATGCAACCCCTATTCATAAAAGCCTTATTCAGGATGATGTGGACTTGGGAATCGGAATTGCACCTGTAGTTTTAATTGTAATAATCACAATCGTTCTTATGCGCCTTGTAAGTATCTGGTGTATGTTTGCAGGTTTTGCACTTTTCATTATCGCAAAAATTTCAATTAGGAAAGACCCGCATTTGCTTGAAGCTTTGTTTGAGCGTCTGTTTACTCCCGAAGTCTATAGGAGTTAAAAATGAAAATACCTTTTCTTGATATGTTCCAGTTCAAAGAACCTCTGAACCAACTGAAATATGTTTCACCTTATGCCTTTATTCTTGAATCAAATATTTGTCTATTAAAAAACGGTGCATTGATGACGACATATCAAATAGAGTATCCGGATTTGGAATCTTCTTCCGCGAATGATATTGCTGCTGTTGCAGCTCTTTTTAACCGTAGTATTATGACACTTGCACAGAATGAAGGCTGGGCAATTTTCTTTGATGTAAAACGAATTAAAACTAAAGAATATCCGGCCGGAACTTTTGACAACCTTACAGGTTGGCTTATAGACCAGCGCAGGGCAGAAAACTTTGAAAAATTCGGTGAGCATTACACTTCCAAATATTATATAAGTTTTGTCTGGCAGCTTCCTAACGACCTTGAAGAAAAAGGCAATGAGATATTCTTTAAGGATTCTGATATTAATAAAAAGAATATAAAACAGAATAAACAGACAAAAAAGAATTGGGCACAAAAAAGAGACCTTAAAGCTGTTCAGGAAAACTGCAACCGTTTTCTTGATGATTGCGACAAAATTATGGGAGCAATGACAAACAAGCTCTGGATTCATCATCTTGATAAAAGCGAATTGTTTTCTTACATAAAATCCTGCATATCGCTTGAAGAAGAAAAACTTATTTTTCCCGATGATGTATTTTTCTTTCTTGATAATTATATCTGTGAAAAAGATGTTCAGACTTCAATGCCGTTAAAAATCGGAGAATATTATGTTCCCGTTATGACAGTAAATGATTTTCCAAGTATGAGCTATCCTGCAATATTTGACAAATTGAACAGGACAATGCAGGAATACCGCTGGACTACAAGATTTATTCCATTGTCTCGCGATACATCTCTTAAAGAAGCTGACAAATATCAGAATAAATATCTTGCAAAAAGAAAATCTGCAATGACAGCCTTGACAGAAAATTTTCTTGGTTCCTCTATCGGGAAGGAAAATCAGGGAGCGCTTGCGATGGCAGGGGAAGCAAGTCAGATAAACGAGGACTTGACTATGGAATCTTATGTTCTTGGCTATTACACAAGCTCTCTTATGTGCTGGGACAAGAAACTTGAGGGGGCGAAAATCAAAAGTCGGAAACTGCAGCAGATAATAAGAAGTTGCGGTTTTGGTGTGAAGGAAGAGACGTTGAACAACTTCCAGGCTTGGCAGGGGATGTGGCCTGGAAATGTCTATGCAAACAACAGAAGACCTTTGATTTCATCGGAAACATGTTCAAACATTATTCCTTTATCTTCCGCATGGCAGGGAAACGCAGAGAATGATTTCACCCTCGAAACTTGCGGAAGTTCGACACCTCTTTGTATCTGCTCCACAAGCTACGGAACACCGTTCTTTATGAACCTGAATGTCCGCGATGTAGGACACACTTTCGTGTTTGGACCTATCGGAGCAGGTAAGTCTACATTGCTTGCATTGCTTATGGCACAGGCTACAAAATACAAAGATGCCAATGTAATTTGTATAGACAAGCAACTTTCAAGCCGCGCCTTTATGGTAGGCTCTGGCGGTGTTTATGTAGAACCTGGCAAGGACAAGGTTGCCTTCCAACCTTTAAGTGAGTTGAAAAGTCCGGATGAATGTTCGCCGGAAGAATACAACGAAAGCCTTTTGTGGTGTCAGCAGTTCATTGAAGGACTTTTGGCACAACAGAATATTGACTGCACTGCGACTATGAGCAAGACGATTACGGAAGCACTGCGTCTTGTTTCTGAAAAACCGACAAAAGACTTGACCACCTTCCAACAGTATGTAACTTATCAAGACCCGAAAACTGGAGAGAATACAATCCGTCTTGGAATAGAGCCTTATTGTGCTGGCGGCCAGTTCGGAAGCATTTTTGACGCTGACACTACAACCTTGAACCTTTCAAAAAGAATGACTATAGAAATGGGAAGCCTTATGCGCCTTTCAGAAAAGGCGGTTGCTCCGGCATTGTTCTACATCTTTCGCTATCTTGAAAAACTCTGGAATGTTCCTACTGGCGAAAGGCAGCCTTTGACTTTCCTTTTCCTAGATGAGGCGTGGTTATATTTGCAACACCCGATTTTCGCGAGTTTCATTCAAGAATGGCTGAGAACTTTAAGAAAGAAAAAAGTCTTCTGTATTTTCGCTACGCAAGAAGTAAGTGCAGCTTCAAAGTCATCTCTAAAAGAAACGATAGACCAGCAGTGCCTTACAAAAATCTACCTTGCGGACGAATCTGCTCAAAACCCAGCACTTGCAAGAAGCTACTCTGAATTCGGACTAACGGATTCTGAAATTGTCGCCCTGTCCAACGCTCAGATGAAGCACGACTATTACTTCAAAAATCCGCTTGGCTGCAGAATGTTCTCACTTGACCTTGACGATTTTCAACTTGCCTTGATTTCCAGCGACCACGAACTGCTCGACCATGTAGAAGCACAATACGGCAAGAACACAACAAAAGAACTTGCCTTTGAAATCCTGGAAGCGACAAGGCAGAAGTATATCAATATAGGAAAAGACCCGCATTTGCTTGACTACGAAAAGTATCAGGAAATGCTGGGAGCATATTAAATTATTGTAAGGAGAAAATTTTATGAAAAAAATTAAAACACTTTTGATTGTTGGTATTATCGCATTTAATTCCGCTTTCTCTTGCTTTGCCCAAACAGTAGGAATATTTCATGATCCTATAAACAATATCCCTCTTGTCTCAAACTGGCTGACGGCAATCGACCAGCTTTATTCAAACTACGACATGGTTATGAACACCATTACGCAGATTGAAAACCAATATAAGGCTATAAATCAGGCTATTGAAAATGCAAAAGGAATTGACTGGGAAAATATCCGCTTTGATGGCGATTTTGACATCCGAGATGACATCAGAAATGCTAACAAAAGAGTTAACCGACTTTTATCTCAAGCAAATGCAATAAAAGATACCTTGAATACAACAATCATACAGACAGACGGTGCTTCGTATTCGCTTGCAGATTTATGCGGCGCAGGTGATGACGGAAAAAGTTTTGCTTCCTGCGTAACAGATGTTTACGGCTACATGAAGACAAATATGTTGCAAGCTGCAGCCAGTGCAGCAGGAAATTTATCTGAAGAACAGGAAATGGCAATATGGGCAAAATACGGTATCTCGCCTAGAAACTATTATCTTGTGGCACAGACCTCAAAGCAGATTAGAAATGCAGCTTCAAAGAATATCGCGAAAACAACTGAAGAGGCTAGAAAACTAGTTAGGGAACAAAAAGCCGCAATGCTCGACCCGATTATTCAGGCTGCCTTAAAAGAAAAAACTTCAGACGGAACGATTCCTGAAGGGGCGTTGCAAGAAGCAATCCTTATGATGCAGAAACTTATGCTCGATGACAATGAATCACTCCGCGAAGCGATAGAAGACGCTTGCGCTATGATTGGTCAGAAACTGATAGCAGAAGAACAGCAGAAAGAAATTGAAGCCAGTCAAAGAGGTCAAGCAAAAAAAACAAATGATATTAATCAAAATGATTTGCCTGCAAGTTTTGTCGGCGGACATTCAAAAGCAGAAAGTAATTAACAAGGAGTTTATTTTATGGATTTTATAGACTCACCAATAATCGAAGCGATAGATTATTTCCAAGGTGTATTGGTCTACTTCTTCAAGTTTGCACTTGCTTATGGCAATTTCTTCGGATTGCTTGGAATAATCTGGACTTCTGTAAAGCTTATCAATTCAAGAATAACTATGCGAGACGCTTGGTGGAGTATGCTTTCAAAATGGTTTGTTTTTGTTTTGCTCTTGAATTTCTACGTTGTGGGAACAAATGCAATTTCCGCTATTGCAAACAACATTGGAACTAATGCCGGTGAAGGAAAAACTACTATTGTTAAAAATTTCGTAAGTCTAAAATCCAGAATTGAAAAAGAACTGGAATTTCAAAAACAATGGGAAAAGGGTTTGAAAGACCTTGAGGAAGCAGAACTTGAAATTGAAATGAACCCTCTTTCTACAAGCAAAGAAATTAAAGCTGCCAATAAAAAAGTTGAAGCATATAAAAAAACAAGACCTAAAGAAGAAAACACTATTTATGGGCAGAAAACATTGAACGCATTGAACGAAGTATTGATAATGCGGAATACAAAAGGCGAACGAAGTGCGAATATTACAGAAGCCTATGTTGTAGATAAACCCGATGTAAATATGTGGCTTTCAAAAAAAAGCAAAGACGAAAACGGCAATGAAGTTGCAAATGCAACTAGTTATCTTTCTGGTGCGGCCATTCTTCGTATCTTTCTCTTAAGTGGTCAAATTATCAAAGAAAAGGCCAGAATGGAAGTTGTTGAAGAACCTAATGATGACGGTGAAATTAAATACAAAGTTCAAAAAAGGAAAGGTATATCCATAACTAATCTTGATTTTGATTATCTGGCCGATTGCATTATGGCTGATGTCTTGGCATTTTGTTTAATTGCGGCCGGGGTATTTTGTGTTATCCAATATGTAATGTGCGTATTGGAATATATTATTGTTCAGGGACTTGGAGCAGCCTTTGTTCCTTTATATTTATTTGACGGAACAAAAGAAATTCCAAAGAAACTTGTCAATGTTTTTACTGGATTTGTAATTAAAATTATTGTAATTACAATATGTATGATGTTTGTTTTGAACTTAAACTTAAAATATGCAGCACAACAAATTTCACCTTCTAGCGGTAGCATGAGTTTACCTGTTTTTGCAGAAGGTATTTTTATAATTTTACTATCATTTGTTCTTACAAGTAATGCACCAAAAATAGCTATGACATTTCTTACTGGACAACCGCAACTTTCTATGGGTGAACTTATGCAAGCAGCGGCAACTCTTGGAACAGGAGCAATGATGGCAAAGAATACTGCCGGAACTGCTTTATCACCTCTAAAAGCATTGGCTCAAAAGAAAGCTCATGATTGGAGCGAGAGGTCTGGTGCTTCTACTGCCGCAAGACAAAAGAAAAATGCAGAACTAAGGGATGAGTGGGGAAAGAATAATGGATATGGCTCTTCAAAATCAGAGCAAAAGCGATTGCAAATGGATTGGAATAAAGAAAGACGCAGCGGTGAAAACAGAGGAGAAATCAAAGAAAAACTTAATAGTGCAGGACACAAGGCTTCTTCAGAAGTTAAAGAAATGCAGAAAGCCGAATATAAAAAACATGGCGGAGTTGCAGGAAGTGCGGGTAGATTTATGGCACATTATTCTGGAGCAATTCTCAATCCAAAACAAACGCTTATGCAAGGACGCGGTTATAATATGCCACAAAGCAATATAGATGTTAATCGTGCCGGAAGGGATTCTGTTGATTCAGATAAAAACTATATATCAACTGTTAATCCTGCTGAATTTGATTTTAATAATCAGAATACGAAACCTGAAACAAAGAAAAACAACCTGCCAGATGATCCTAATGTCGGAACTCGGCAAGTTGAATAAGTTATATCACTTGAAGGGAAAAATCTTTTCCTTCAAACATAATTTATCTTCATCGTCAAAATACGTTGAAAGTGTATTTTTATCTGATTTATATTGTTCGTATATAAAGTGAAATAATCTAAGTAACTAAGACCTGAATATATGTATAACAAGTGAATTTTTTGAATTTCTTGAATAGTATTGCAATGTAATAATTCATTTATGTAGTTTTCAAGATACTTTTTTTGTATTTCGTTCATTTTTATTATGCATCGTTCATTAAAAATACCTTTTCCTTTTTGAAATTCTTTTTTTGCTTCTGTCTTCATATAATCCATTGGAAGATTTTTGTCATCAAATGCAACAGGTTTTTGAAGCTCCGTCAATTCTTCTTCAACAATGGGTAATACAGGACCTTTAGGCTGTGTTTTTTTGGGTAATTGTTGTTGCTCGTTTTTACCAGAACGCTTTTTTTTGTCATCATAGTAATAATGATTTGTATTTGTGTTTTGCGTTGCATTGTTATTAGGTTGGTCTGAAGATAAAAAACTTTTCACAGCAGCATACTTCATAGCATCGTCAGTTGAGGCACCTAAAAATTTTGCACTTGTATAATCGCTTAGAAATCCCATAACAAAAATCTCCTTACTAAATTTTATCTCAATACATTTCTTGCTTCTTCCAAGACAGTTGCAATAATTTCTTTGGAAACTGTTTCAATATAATTCGCCTGGCATTTTGAAGACAAAAGGTAAGTGGTGAGATTTTTTGCAACCGCAAAACCTTTTGTCTTTGTGTCGGAAAGCTCTATGCCGTCTTTTGTTTTTGCAACAATGGGAACGCAGGTAATATAATTTGTATTTTCAATCCCCTGCTTTTTTGAGAGAACAAGAACAATATTTCCGCTTATGTTGATTATGTCGCCACGGTCTGGAGAAAATTTCTTAGGCTCGGCAGGCTCTTCTCCGTCTATAAAAAAATCTATTGGATTTGTATCCTTGCAGCACTCGCGAATAAAAGCGACACCCGGCATCGCCCTGAACGCTACGCACATATTGTAGGCGGAAAGTTCGTTGATTCCATATCGTTTTACAAGTTCCTTGTAGTCATATTTGTGTGATTTGATGAACTTGCTTTTTTTTGAGGAATCCCATTGCGGTAAAAGCTGCGGCTTGTAGGGTAATTTCTCGTCTGTATAAAAAAGCCACTCTATAGGCGGAATAAGATGAACCATAAGCGAGATTGTTTTGTAAGTCGGGTTTTGTTCTCCGATACCGATTCTGTAAATTGCAGAGTGTTCAAGATCGTTATCAATACACCACTGGCGGAGTTTGCGGTCTTCTATGAGCGCAATAATTTTTTTCTGTGCGTATGTAATACGCTCCGGTATTCTCTTTAACATAAACCTAATACTTCATAATCTGCATAATTACAGTTTATACATTTATAATAAAGTAAAAAATATTATTTGGCAACTTGATTTTGTTCCAATATATTGATTACTCTTTCTTTCCAGATATAGTTAATCGGCTCTAAAAGTTGGCACGAAATCGTTGCAAAGGTCCTTGAACCAGTATTTATAGTTTCCTGTAAAACTAAAAAAATAATTTCTTTTATCAGATCTGCGTAATACACAATTTATGTCATTTTATCCTTGATTGAAAAACATTCCAATTACCGAGAAATCATCTAACAATTCTTTCGTAACATTCATACAAGTTTCTTTCCTTTTTTTGCGTATTTATTGTAAAGCCAAAAAATATCCTCTTTGTTGCTTCCGTAAAACTCTATCTGTGCAGCCAGCTTCTTCCAAAATTCAATTGAAAGCCGGAAAGGAGCGTAATGGTCTTCTTTTGTCATTATATGCAGAGCGTGTTTCAATTCGTCAATTTTCCTTCCTTTTGCTTTAAAAAGAACGTATAGCGGAACATCAATTCCTGGCAAATAAAAAGGTTCTCCGTCTTCTTTATTCTGCCATTCAGTTGCCAAGTATGCCCTGCGGAAATTTGCGAAAGTGTAGAAAAGTGCGAATACACTTCCGCCAAGGAATTTAAATTCAACACTGTCCTTTTGCTCGTTGTCTTTGGGAATATCTAACAATAATCCCTGTGCAAAGAGAGTGTATGAAACTGTATCTTTTATAGGCACATTTACCAAAACATTGTGTCTCATACATAAAATATAATTGTAAAACCTCAAATTATCAATATTGTAAAAAATATAATCTTACTATTGCATAATGTAATAAATGCAATTATAATATTGTTAGTTATACAAATAAAAAATTCCGTTTCCATTTGCGTAACCAGTTTCTGTTAGAAACTACCTTTAATGCCCTTGAATATCTTGTCAGTCGGAACTCCTAGTCTGATGGGACAAGTGCATTAAATTTTAAGGAGACTTGTTTCTCCTTAAGAAAATTTAACTTTTTAAGGAGAAACAATTATGAGTTCCTTAAATTCCAACAAACCTTTCAACAACGATGTATCCGAAAAGCAGTTCAACGGATATTTTGTTCCAGCCCACAATGCAAAAGTAATCAAAGCCGGTATTAAAAACGGCACAGCGCCTTTCTTGCCAGACCAGACAGGAAAGATTGACGCAAAGGCTATTTACAATGGCAACACTGGATTCTGTCTGAACGCAAAGGACCTTCTACCATTGCAGGTTGAAAACGGCGACAAATCAAATGTTGTAGTAACCTTCAAAACTGTAAATGCTGCCGGAACACAGGTAAAGGAAGGCGAAAAAGGCTTCTTCTACAATTATGTAAAAGATAAAGAAACAAACACAATAGGGACAAGCCAGTTCTTCTTTCCAGAACAGACTGCAAATCCAGAAGCTGTCGCAAAAGCCGTTGAAGAAAAGGTAAAGAAAAACGGTGAACGAAAACTCGACAAGACAATCGAAATCACATCTGCAGAACCAGAAGAATATCTTGGCGCTTATATTGCAGCCTGCAAGTCTGGCGCTACCGTAACTGCAAGTCCCAAAGTTGCAAAAGCGTTTATAGAAAAGTTTACTGAAGTCCTCAACAATCAGCTTTCAAAACCTGCCGACCGCAAAGAAGGTGTGGACAAGTATAGCGAGCTGATGTTCAAGGTTGATACAAAGGCTAATGCAATCAACCAGAAACTTTATGCGGAAGTAAAGCAGGAACATCAGCAGAAACAGGAACAGGGGAAAAAAAAAGAACAGGGAATTGAAAGAAGCTGATTCCTTTTCACTTTTTACTGGGCGGAAATTTCGGTTTCCGTCCAGTTTTTTAATTTTAAGACTTTCTAACAAGAGCAAATAATATGGCAGAATTAAGAAATTACAAGAACAACGATTTTTCAGTAACAATAAACAACAGAATGAATGGAATTGAAATCCGCTACGAAAAGAAACTGACCGAAGACCAAATTGAAGAAATCAAAGACGCTGGCTTTAGATGGTCCAAAAGACAGCAGATGTGGTATGCCTACCAGAATGAAAAATCAATTGAATTTGTTAGTCTCATTGAATCTGCCTACGAAGAAGAAAGACAGGCTATAGAAGACCCTCAAATTCAATATGCGAGGGAACAGAGCAAAAACGAAGAAGTTCTTGATGAAAACTTGATAAAGAATTCATCATTCTTGGAATCACTCAAAATTATTCCAACAGAGCAAGTGGAAAACAAGCTCGAAGAAATAACAATAGATGAACTTGTGGCAATGGTAAAACAAAGAGCGGAACTTGACCGCAAGATTGCCGCCATTAAAGAAGTCATTTCCAACGATGGAAGTAAGATTGATGTTTCAAACGAACAGGCAAAAGATTTTGCTGTTGCCATGCACTCATTGGAAAATACAGTTCAAGAGCAAATAAACGAAAACAATAAAGAAATTGTAAATGATATACAAAATCTGGAAGAGCATATTTCACCGGAAGCCGAACATGATATGTCGGAAGATTTAAGAGAAGGTATGGACTTTGCACTTGAAGCTGCAAAAGAAGTGGGGAATTATTTTGAAATAAATACAATCGACCAATTCAACGAGTTTTTCAAAACAGACTATACAGAACAGGAATTAAGAAATCAACACCTTGAACATTTACCTGGAGCTGATGTTTCCGACTTGCAGGACTTGATGGCAAAAGAAGCCGCAGCGATTTTGGTAAATGACTTCAACTTGAATCACCAGCTTACAAATGACGAAAGCAATCTTGACGCTCCAAAAGAAATTGCCCATAGGTTGGCATGGGACATTATCAACGGCGATTATACAAATCTGGAACAGGCAGAAAGCGAATATTTCAATCAAGTTGAAACAAAAATCGAAGTTTGGAACGAAGAAGAAAAAGAAATAAACGAAGAAATCAGTTCGACACCCCCCACCCAAAACAATGAACAAAATTCTGTCGAATTGGAAATTGAAGACCTTGATATTGCAAAAAAACTTGTTCCGCCAATGGAATATGCGACAATGCTTGATTACGCAACTCATGGCGAAGAACAGGAGCATTACAAAGAGCGTATCAAGCATATTGCACATATGGGAAGGAAACTCCGTCAAAACGCAAACGGAAAATCTTACAACGAAGAAACAGAACTGCACGACAAGGGCTTTGTCCATTACTACATCGGAAACAGTGATTGGTATATTTCAGAAATTGACGATGACAATATCGGTTTTGGTTTTGCCGTATTGAATGGCGATACCGAAATGGCTGAATTCGGCTATATCAATTTAGATGAAATAACTAGCCTTAAAATCGGCGGAATGATTGAAACAAAAATAGACCTTTACATTGATGATACACAGTCAATGGAACACGCTATCTGCAAAAATTACCCGGAATTAAGATTTGAACTACTTCCTGAAAGCGAATGGAAATTTGACCTCAACGAAGAAATGAAAAACTATGATGAAAGATTGAACAACGAGCAGCAAAAAACTGCATTGCAGGAAAATCCAGCTGAAAACGAAAATACACAACCATCATATTCTTTCTATGTTCAGGATTCAGCAGAGTTTGAACAGTTTGCGGATTTTGAGCCAATTACAAATCTTACAGCACAAGAAGCGTTGAAAGAATTTGAACAGCATGATGGTAAGAATGGAAGTGCCAATATTGGTGTCTATATTCCTTCTAACTTTGTTCTTGATACAAATGGAAACGGAATGTATGTTCTTTCAACTCGTGATAACGGCAATGAAATTTATATTGACGATACATTCTTACAAGCAGACCAGGCAACAACAAGAAACGACCCATTGCTTATTCATGCGGTGAATGAACTTGTAGATACATTCCAAAAAGCTGGGTATGACATTGCAGTTCCAAAAGAACTTGAGGAAAACAACGGTAAAGAACAGACAGAAGAAGTTGAACAAAACAAATCTTTAAACTTTGTTCTCGATAAACTTTCTGCAGCCGGTATTGAAGTTGTGCAGGACAAGGGAGAATTCAACCGCATTTTGGAAAACGAGAAAGTCTTGCAGAAGATGGCTGTAAGCCTTGAACATTTGAAAGAACTTGCACAAAAAAATGAAGAAATTCAAAATAAAAAAGATGAACTTCAAAAAAATGTCAACAGACAACTTGCGGACATTTGCCGGAATAATATTGAGAAATTCCATGCCCACCTAGACGAACTTAAAAAAGAAAATCTTCTACCATACGACAAACCTTTTCATTTGATAGATGAAGGATATTATAATCGAAGCCTTAGCGTAAAACTAGATAGCAAAGAGAACAAAATATCCATTTACATGCACGGCAACGGCATCCAAGAAAGTTGGAATAATGTTGAGAATTGTAGTATCGAAAAATATAAAGGCTATACCTTGTATAGTGCTTTTGAAAAAGATTTGTCGGTTCTCTTGGATGAAAAACTTGAAGAGTTCTATTTGAAAAATTTGAACTCAGAAAGCCTAAAGGCTGAACAACATGAAAAAGCACTAAAAAATACTGTTCAATCATCGAAAGCTTTTAAAAATACTTTCGAGCCGACAGTCTTTGAATATGAAAGTTTACATTTCATTCCTGTCCGAAATTTCAAGGACAATGAAGAGATAAAATTTGTAGAAGAAAACTTGTCTTTCAAAGGTGCAGTTCTTCATAAGCCTGCTAATGGACAAAATTACACCCATGACAACTTTTATGATGCTGCAAAAACTGTTGCAAGCATTTTCTATTCTGTCGAAAAGGGCTGCTTTTGTATGCCTTATCAAGATTCGGGAATTGTTTCCTTCAATACAGAAACAAAAAATAAGGAGCATTTTGATAAGGAAGTTGAAGAATTCCGGGAAAAGAATAAAGACTTACTAAAAGGTTTTGTGAAACTTGATTTTGATTTAAACAAAGACACATCCTTAATGTCCGATATTATAAACGCACTTGAAGAAGGTGAATCGTTTTTACGAGAAAATGAAACATTAGGCGCTGTTCGAGTTCGCAGGGGAACAGAAAATGGAATTGCCGCCAAAGGGCTTACTCATATAATCCACAGACGAATGAACAAACTTGCTGAGCACGATAAAGCAAGCGAAGAAAAGGCTTTATTGGAGACAAGTGCAATAATGTTTTGTGCAATAAACAACATCGACAAATCTCCAGCACTAAAAGAACTTAACGGTAGCTATGGCATCTTTAGGAATGGAATAAAAACTGTTGTAAACAAAGATGAACGTGGATTTTATGTTGTTACAGGATTTGACGTAGATGAAACAAAAATGGAAGCGGCAGAAACCATAGCTGCGGTAATCGCCAACTATAGATATGCACCTGAGTTTCTCGGAATTTACGCTCAAGTGGGAGCTGCTTACGCTTCTATGAATATCTTATCACTATCCACAGAAAAAGCAAGTGATAAGCAACAATTCTTCATCCAAGACAACCAGACCTACGGCTTTACCCACAACGGCAAAATCTACCTGAACCCTGACATCATGACCGCAGAAGCGGCTGTCCACGAATACACCCACCTCTGGGATGCCTACACACAACGGACAAATCCGGAGCTTTGGGAAAAGGGCAAGGAGATTTTCAAGCATACAAACCTTTGGAACGAAGTAAAAGCAGACCCGAACTATCAGGACATAGCAGATGATGACGACCTTGTTTTAAGCGAGTGCCACACTCGTATCTGCGGAAAGATTGCACAGCAGGTTCTTGACCGAATCGCAAAGGAAAACGGTGAATTTACAAAGGACACTGTGATTGATTGGGATAATGAAACCTGGGATTATCTACACAAGAATTTTTTTATCAATGAAAAAGCGTTTGGTTATGGAAAAGTAAATCAACATACATTAGATAGAATAAATTTTACCGACTTTATTTCCATGCCAATGAAAGACTTGATGAACGGTAGAAATATTTCTTTGGTGCAAGCTCAATTTAAGAAAGAAGAAATAACTGCTTCCCCTGTAGAACTCGAAGAAATCCTAAATGTCATGGATTTCAATATTGAAGTTCAGAATGACGGAACAATGAAAGTCTACGACACCCAACGAAACGAATACCTTGACAACAGACAGGAAAACGACAATCCAGAAGACGATTTGAAGTTTAACTCTGCCGAACAAATCTTTGACCGAATGGATATATACATCAACGACCACTTTATTGAAGATATGAAAGAGCAACTTGAAATCGGCGGTGTAACATTAAATGGAAATGAATCATTAAAAGAACTTTGCGACTACGCAAAAGAGCAGCTTGAAGCTGGAATACATACAGTCTCAAAAGAAGAATATGACCTTGCAATGGGAATTGTAAATCCAGACACAGTGATTATGCCGGAACTTTATCATGAAGAAATTGAACAAAATACAAACTTAACTCCGCGCGATATTCGCTCGCAGGTAAAAGAACTTCTTGCAAACCACACGGACGAAGAAATTTCTGCAAACAAGGAATATCTTAATCTTCTCTCACAATATGAAGGTGGTGGCGGACTTAATGAAGATGGTCGCACAAACGCAGAAGTTCTAAATGCTTTCTACACTCCAAGAAATATTGTAAATGCTGTCTGGCAGCTTGCAGACCACTATGCACCTAACGCAAAAACAGTTTTAGAGCCTTCCAGTGGAATTGGTCGCTTTGCAGAAAACAGACCGCAAAATGAATTTACTTTGCGTGAACTTGACGAAACTTCCGCGCGCATCGCAAAAATCTTACACCCAGAAGCAGAAGTAATTCAAGGAGCGTTCCAGGCGCAATTCTTTGATAAAACAGGTAGAGTTTACAATCAAAATACAGAGCTTATAAAATATGACCTTGTAATTGGCAATCCGCCTTATGGCACTTATTCAAATGAATGGAAAGGTCGTGGCGAAGGAAAAAATCATAACCGCATAGAAGAATACTTCATAGAAAAAGGACTTGATTCTCTTAAAGACGAGAATTCGCTTCTTGCTTTTATAGTTCCTTCTGGCTGGCTTAGAAGTGGCAATGATAAAATAAAGGAGCTTATCGCAAGTAAAGGAACTTTGATTGACGCTTACCGCTTGCCGAATGGTGCTTTTGATTCAACAGATGTTGGAACGGATATTGTTCTGTTGAAGAAAGAAACGCGAGGTGAAAGCGACTGGGATGCAGACCTCTTTGGACTTGAATGGAGAGAACATCTTTCTTATTTCAATAATGACCAATTCTTCAAACAACACCCGGAAAAAATTCTCGGCGTAGAATCAACTCGCAGTGGAAGATTTGGCGAGGAGAACTGTGTAAACTTGCCGGAAGGTGTAACGCTCGAAGATGAACTTGCAAAGATTGGTGAACAGCTTGGAGTAAATTATAATGCGGCTCGTTCTCCTGTTTTATCAAAACCTCTTAAAGAACAGATTTACGAGAAATATATCGAAGCTGATATTGAACCTGTTTTTTCAGACAAAGAAGGATATGCTCGCAAAATTGCTCAGGAACTTGCATCTGCATTGGAAACAAGGCGGCTGGCTGATGTTGGAACTATCCGAAGCCATTTATCATTGAATAATGACAGGATTTCCTTTGAAGAGAAAAAACTTGTCAAGGAAATCTTTGAGGAAAACACAGGTCTTAAATTGCCGGAATTTATAAATGAACATGATGTTTTTGACAAGCAGATGAATCAGGTTGTTTCTGAATGGGCAAATGATAGCCTAAAAGAAGAAATAAAACCTTCTGTTACTCCAGGATCTTCTTTGCAATCAGAACCAGTCGAACAGAAAAAGCCTGTTCTTACAAAATCACCTGTAATGACTGCCGAAGACTTCAACAAACTGTATGGCAAGCAATTCAAAGAAGAAGATTTGCCGATTTGGAAGGCTACAAACTGGGAAGGAATTATTGATCGCAGTAAACTTTCTTTTGAAGAAGACAATCAGCTTCATTCAAATCCTAACTATGTCGAAGTTGAACCAGGCAAGTTTACTCACAAAGTTCTTTTTGAATCTGGCGATATTGCAGAAAAGAAAGTCCACTACCAGAATGAAATAAATACAGAAACTGACAGCGCAAAACTCGAACTTTATAAAAAGAACCTTGCACAGCTTGAAAGTGTTACACCGCCTTTAATTCCAATGGAAAGATTGCACTTTGGTGTAAACACAACATTGGCAGAAGAATTTGAAATAGAGCAGATAAATGAAGAAGGCAAAATTGAAAAAATCAACTTGCAAGAATCCTTTATTCTCTGGGCTGCCGGACACACATTGCAATCCGCATATTCAGACCATAGCCGTTACTGGAGAGGCGGAATAGATTTTGCAACTGCCAATATTTCTGAAGAAGATTTTCCGCCAAATGTTTCTTGGAACGATATTGTAGACTACATAGACAAAAAGCCTGTAAAGGCAGATAAAGTTCTAGGAACATGGCGAAAAGACGAAGACGAAATAAAAGCAGAAAAAGCGCAGCATAAAAAAGAAGCTGATGAAAAGAGAATGGCAAGAAGCGAGACTGCCGACAAACTTTTTGACAAATATTTGCACGAAGGTCTTTCCGAAAAAGTCAGAGAACAGGTAGTTGCTGAATACAACAGACGCTTTAATTCTTACATCATACCCGACTATTCAAAACTTCCATTGTTTATTTCTGGAATGAGCCGGACAAAAGGCAACGAAAAGTTCAAACTTTACGACCAGCAGATAAAAGGTGTTTCATTCCTTTCAAATAAAGGAAATGGTTTGTTAGCTTATGATGTTGGTGTCGGTAAAACTGCAACTGGAATTGTCGCAAATGTAAGTCAGATTCAGACTGGAAGAAGTTCAAGACCGCTTATTGTAGTTCCTAATGCTGTTTATTCAAAGTGGCTCAAAGATATTACAGAACTATTTCCAAATATCAAAGTAAACGATTTATACAACTTGAATAAGCCGTCTAGTGCAAAGTTCAGAAATACTGAAAATCCGCACAAACTCAATATTCCAGAATGCTCAATTTCTCTTGTAACTTATGAAGGATTGAAAAATATCACATTTACAGATTCTTCTTGCGAAAATGAATTGTTCGATGATTTTTCAAAACTCCTATCTGAAGATATGGACGGAACAGCAGTTGAAAACGCTAAGAACGCAGACAAGATTAAAGGTGTTATTGGCGCAGCATCACAAGTCAAAAATGATGACTTTGTTTTCTTTGAAGATTGTGGTTGGGACAATATAACTGTAGATGAAGCCCACAACTTCAAGAACTTGTGGACCGTTCCAAAACCTAAAACAAAAGGACAGTCAAATGAGTTTGCAGGTATTCCTTCTGGTAAGCCTAGCGCACGAGCTGTAAAACTTTATGCGATGACGCAACTAACACAACGGCAGAACGAAGACCGTAATGTATTCTTGCTAACGGCAACTCCGTTTACTAATTCACCGCTAGAAGTATATTCAATGCTTTCTTATGTTGGTCGTAAACGTCTTTTAGATGCAGGTTTGTATTCTTTGCGAGATTTCTGCAACGAGTTTGCTCATACAAAACTTGAACTTGGAGTAAATTCTAAAGGCGAAATTGACCAAAAGCAGGTAATGAAAGACTGGAAAGAACTTCCTGCATTGCAGAAAATTCTTACAGAATTTATTGATAAGGTTGACGGAGAGGAACTAAAAGAAATTATCCGTCCTAAAAAGTTCACTCATGTTCAGCAGATAGAAATGTCTGATTTGCAGAAAAAGATGATGGAAATAGACACTATCAAAATGAGCAAAGTAAAAGAAGGAAACACCGCAGCTGTCATAACATCTATGAACGCAATGAGACTTGCGCTTGTCGCTCCGGCTCTTGCGGACGAAGCACGCTATTCAGAGTTTGAAATAAAACTTCCTTCAATGAAAGACCTTGTTGAAACCTCGCCAAAACTAAAGTTTGTTTGCGATTCTATAATTGAACTCTACAAGAAAAATCCCGAAAAAGGACAGTTCTTGTATCTGCCTTTTGGTAAAGAAGCTCATGGAATGATTAATGATTATCTTGTTGAACACGGAATTTCAAAAGAAGCGGTTGAAATTATCAACGGTGAAATAAACAATTCAACTGATAAGAAATACAAGGTAACAAGCAAGTTTAATGACCCAAACGAAAAATGCAAAATCCTTATCGGTGGAAAAAACACAAGTGAAGGAATAGACCTTAACGGAAATTCATTTGTTATGTATAACTGTTCTCTTGGCTGGAATCCTTCTGAAACAATACAGGCGGAAGGTCGTATTTGGCGACAGGGAAATATGCAGGGACATACTCATTGCTGCTATCCTGTAATGAATGACAGTATTGATTCTGTTTTATACCAGAAGCACGATGAAAAGCGAAGACGAATAAACGAGCTTTGGACTTACAAAGACGGCGATACTCTAAATATTGAAAACATAAATCCGGAAGACTTGAAGTTTGACTTGATTAAAGACCCACAAAAAAGGGCAAAGATGATTTTGGAACAAGGAATTGAAGAAAAAGATTCAAATGGCAACATCATTTTTAAATTTGAAGGAACTAATTCAATTCAAAACGAACTGAACAAAATTGAAAGCCGATTGAAATCTTATGACGAAGTTTATGAAAAGCGTAAAAATCTCAAAGATAATCTTGAAGAAACAAATATCGATATTAAACGCTTGGAAAAAAGCATTGATGATTACAAGTCAAGAGATTTGGAAATTCCTGAATGGTGCAAACTAGACCTTAAAGACAAACTCAAGTATAGAGAAAGTTATGAGCGTCAGTTGGAAACTATTGCAAAAAAATTCAATTCTTGGGGAATCAAATCTGAAGAGGACTTGAACAATTTTGTTCCGTCCCTTAACAGTAAAAAACACGAGCTTGAATCTTTGCTAAAAACAAAGAAAGAAGAATTGCCTAAAATTCTTGAAAGAGAAACGCTCAAAATGAACGAGCAGAAAATTCTTCTTCCTCCAGTAGAAAAGCAGATAGAAAGTTTTACTTCTGACATTCAAAACAACTTGCGAGCAATGAAAGAAGTAGAGCCGGAAATCCGCAAAGAAAGATTTGAAGAAATGCTTTCAAAGAAGTGGGAGAAAGGCGAAATTACAACGGAAGAAAAGAAGAACTATTCTGCCGCTGGTTATAAAGCCTACTATGAATGGTTAGACGGTGAACTTGAAAGTCTTGAACCTGTAGTAAGAGAAGCAGAGCAAAAGGCAAAAGTTCAGGCAGTCGTTCAAGAAGTTGCGGACAAGATTACAGAAATTGCAAAATCTTCAAAAGAGCCTGTTGAAGTTAAAATCAAAGTTCAACAAGACACACAAGGCTGGCTTTTTAACGAGGAAGAACTTCAAGTGCAATCTGTTACCGAACAGAAAAAAGTTCATCAACTAATTACTTATGATAGCGATGGAAACGGATTTGACGAGCAACCAGAATATACAACTCTTTCAGAAGCACAAAACAAAGGTAAGGCTCTGCTTAAAGAATGGAATCTTGATGAAAGTTCAGCAGGTTATGTTGTCTACAATATAGACACTAAGATGATTGAATCAAAGTATGGAACATTCCCTGTAGAGCAAGCCTTTTCAAATGAAGTTCTAAAACTGAATGGCTACCAACTTAAAGACAATGTAAAAGAATCTTCTGTAACTGATGTAGAACAGCAGATAAAAGACAAGATTGTTGAACAAACTGGAGCGTCAAAAGAATGGGCAGACCAACATCTTATTATTTCAACACCTAAGCCAATAAAAACTGGATATTCAAGATAAGGAGTAAAGATTATGGATAGAATACTTGAACTTGAAAAATTTTATGAAACTAAATACGACAAGGAGCAGATAGTAAACGCAATCAATCATGTAAACAAAGCAAAAGTCGATTTTGAACTTTACTTGAAAGACCAGCTTACTATCCGCGATTTCATCTTTACATTCTTGTCTTATAAAACTTCTTGGAATGATTTTATGTATATCTGGAAGGCTTTTTCACAAGAACCAAGCGCACCTTATATGCTCAATAAATCGCACGAAGTAATTAAAGATAAATTCTTCAAAAAGAATGACCTGGCACTAGCAATAAGATTTGACTTGTCTGAAAAGAATAAGAGGGAGATGTGATAAAAATTACATCCGTGTAATTTTTATCACTGCAGATTTTGCCTTCGGCAAAACTGCGATACACGACATCCTGTCGTGCCGCTAAACGCGGAGTTTTTAAAGGAGTATAACTATGAATGACGTAAAAAATATTGAAGCATTTTTCCATCACGAATTTTCGTCGGAAGAACTTATGCAAGCAATTGAAAAAATGAACTATTATTCTGATGAAGTTGTAAAACTATACGATTTGCAGAATGAAGAGAGTCCAGAGAAAACATATATCTTGGGCAAGCTTGCAGCCAGTGCAATTGAATCTAAAATTGAAGAAAACTATAACGGAAACTGGAATGAAAATCTTTCAGATGAAATTGCCAAAATCGGTATGGATATTGCCAAAGACAAATATTCCTCTTACGAAGAAGTAAAGCCTTTTGTGGAAAAGCTTACAAAAGACAATATCCGCCCTTACTCAAAAGATATGCGGAATTTTGAACGAGTATTGGAAGACTGGGAAAGCCTCTACATCGAAACAAAGGATGGAAACAGAGTATACGGCGAATACGATTTCATTTGGCACGATAACTGGAAATTGATTTCTGAATACTCAAACAGAAACAGCCAGGAGTATTGGAAATTAAATTACAAGTCTGTTCCTGTTGTTTTTGTTCAAGACGGCAAGGCAAAAATTGTAAAGGAAAATATTTCTGAAAGTTTCAAATCAAAAATAAATCTTGGAGATGTTCTTCATCTTATAAATCAGCATACAGGCGCAATCTGTCCGGAACTTGAAGAAACCCCACTTGATGATTTTATAAATGAAAATATTCCTCCTAAACAAAGAATGGATTATATAATTTTTAAGTTTGACCAAGACAATTTTATTGGTAATCCAAAATCATTTGAACAGGCAAATTCATTAGAAGTATCTATGGCAATCGGCAAAGGATTTACACAAGGCGACTATTTTAACAAAGGGTATGTAATAATAAATGAAAAAACAAAAGAACTCGAACAAAAGGGTGGCAATATCAATGACCAGAATATGATAGGCATAAAATTATATTGCGAGCCAAAATACAAGCCCACAGACAATTATTACACGGACCAGATGAATTATAAACAGGCTACATTTGCACGAACAATGACAACCGAACAGATGGTTAAAATAGGAGACGCACAAATAAAAATTGGTGAATACCTTGCGCCAGAAGACAAGGTAAAAACGATTCTGCTTATAAGCCGACACCCAGACGACAAGAACCTTTATACAGTTCTTGCTCAAAACAACAAAAACCACACTTACACAGTATGGACATCTTACAATTCCGAAACCAATTCTTTGAACAACGGGCATTACGATATAAAGGACTTGAACGAAGCAGCAAGACTTATGTGCCAGTTCTCAAACGAAAAGCCTTTGCATATAGAGCATACACAGCAATATAAGCACGACAAGAGTAATGAGATTGAAAGATAGAAACGGAGATTGACGAATGGTTAATGAACGAGACCTAGAAAAATTAAAAGATATTCTTAAAGAAGTTCTTAAAGAAAAAGCTGAAGAACTTCCAAGAATAGAGTTTTCGCAAAAAAGTTATGATGCTCTTTTCCCTCGCGGTAGAATTCAGACACCTATAGAAAATGTAAAACTTGGAAGTCATCAATTTGAAAAACTGGATGCAAAGAAAAGGCAATTTATTCTTGGTGCTGTTCATGAAGTATTACATACTCCAGATTTGATTATTGATGAGCTGCGCAAAAATGTTTTTGGAACTGAAGAAAAATCTCATATTTATGCAAAAAGTTATTTGATTGCAAACAAATCAAAAGGAATTCAATCTGTAGTAGTTGTAATTGGAAACGATAATGTTTCTATATCAACACACGAAAAAGATATAAACAATTTGGTTAATAAAATAAAAATGCCCGAACAGATACTTTATAAAAGCTCTGAAATCGGGCAATTGATTAGTCAGCGTATTCAAAAAGAACAGTCGATAGCTAATCCGACAGTGGCAACTAATGACTACGACAACATTGTATCACAATCAGAAAAAATATCAACTGAAAAAATCCAATTCCAAATAAACTCAATCCAAGGAGAAAAAACTATGGCAAACGAAAACACACAGGCTATGGAAAACACAAACGAAGAACTACTCACCCCCGAACAGTTCTTGAAGAACCTTTGTGCCAGGGCTGATATAGAAGTAATTGAAGATACGAGCATTATGCGTTCAATTCTTGATGCCGGAAAGAATGTCCAGAAGATGGCGGTCAAATACGGAACTAATCAAGACATTCAAAATGAAGAGTCTTTCAACGGTTTTGGAACTTATGTTGTTTCTGTGAATGAAGAAAATGCAAAACAGCTTGGAATCAAAATTGCAGCGAGAAAATACGGCGGAACTTTCTATATAAACGATCAGCCGTTCAATGAATTCTTGCAGGAAAAGAATTTCTCTCCATACTGGACAAAACGCTTGGAGCAGTTCAAAGGTAACGATATAGACAGCCTTACAAGCGATTTCATCAACGCAGATGTAAAAGGCAATGCCGCACTGCAAAAAGAACACGAAGCAATAACAACGCTTTTCTCTCTGGATTTGATTGAATACAAAAGAGAGCAGACATTCCTCTATTCTGTCGATATTCCGGACAACGACAATACGAACTATCTTTTATACAACAATCCGATTGGAATAGAAAACGCTAACCGCATAAACGAACAGCTTGAAAAGTTGAATGTCGATTGGCGAGTTTCAAGAAACGACATCGGCAAGAATATTTATTTTGATGTCCTTGCAAAAAATGTTTTCAAGGGCAACCAGAAGCAGACTAGCGAATTCTTGAAGAACTGCGGCTATGTCGGTATGCAGATGGACAGTTCTAATTACATCGTATTCAACGACCGCGATATGAGCATTTCTAACCGTGTTCAATATATGATTGATGGTGAAAATAACATCTACGGCTTTGCCTATGACGGAAAAATCTACGCAGACCCAGAAATTGCCACAAGCAACACCTACGCACACGAATTCACACACCTTTGGGATTCATACACGCAAAACAAAAATCCGGAACTTTGGCAGAAGGGCAAGGACATATTCAAAGGAACAAGTCTTTGGGAAGAAGTTCTTGCAGACGAGAACTACCGTAACCTTTCCAACGATGACGAGATTCTATCCGAATGCCATGCAAGAATTGTAGGCAAAATGGCGGAAGCGGTTCTAAACAAAATCGCAGAAAAAGACGGCGGACTGAAGAAAGACCAGGTGATTGACTGGGACAAGGAGTGCCAGGAATACATCGCAAATGAGCTTTTAGAAACACTCAATATAAATCCGGAACTTGGCAGCGAGAATTACATTTCAGATTCTGTAAAGTCCGAATATTTGAAAGAGTTTTTGGCTCAACCGATGAAGGATTTAACTGATGGTGTAAAGATAACGGAAAATGTGCGAAGTAAAAACATTCAAAGTATGATTGAGACCGAACGGCAAGAAAATAAAGATTTCTTCAACTCTGTAGAAAACTATATGAAAAACGGTGTATCACCGAGACATAATGAATTCCTTATTTCAGAAACTCCAAAACTTTTGCAATTTGCTGGAATAGACAACAATGAAATTCTTATGACCACTAAGGTCATAAACAAAGCAAAAAACGAGAATCATAATCTAACCGATGAAGAAATTTTAAATGCCTTGAAAGGAATTTTCGACCCGATTGTTATTTTTAATTCAGATAAAGATAGAAGCGAAGCTAAAAATAACAGTGTTCTTATTTTTACTGAAGCAATTGATAAAAACAACAATCCGCTTGTCATAGGCTTTGAGATGTCAACTCAAAAGAAAGGTGATAGATTTGAGCATACAATAAATCAAATCCATAGTATTCACACACGTTCTACGCTCATAAATAGCAAAGGTGAAAATATGCTTCAAAAATGGACTGAAAAAGGACTTATGAAGTATGTTGACGATAAAAAAATATCAGGCTGGTTAGAAGATAGACAGATACAATTTCTGCTGACGCTAACCAAGCCTGATGAAATCAATATAACAGATTCGGCAGGGAATGTCAAATCTTTTTCTGTAAAAACAAAGTCAGGATTTGAAAATGCCGTTGTAGCGGTAGGAGTTGCACCTACAATAACAACTCTCAGAAATCCTGAATCGCTCGGTTCTACTCGTTTGAACCCATCACCAACAACGGTTAATCAAAATATACCATACTCTGAAAATATGTCAAGCGGAAATATTCAAAAACAAGTTGAGCCTATTTTTCCAAAAATCATTGACCATACAGAACCAGTTTACGCTAATAGCGATAAAAAAAGCGGAGACCATTACTATGTTCTTGTTTCAAGCGAGCTAAAAAATCAAATCGCTTCAGAACTCCGCAATTTGAATCCGGGCGAAAGTCTTGTTGTCGAATACAGGAAGTGGACTAACACAGAAGAATCAGAATATGATTTCTTTGCTTCCATAATGCAGCGGAACGGTGACGAATATGAAATGGTGAAAAGCATTTCTCCTACGGAAAAAATCCAGACCACAAAGTTACCGGACAATGAAACCACAAGAGAATTGAAAGAAAAAATCAAGGAACTTGCTAAAGATTATGACTTGGAACATCTAGACCCAATAGAAGCACTTGAAGACTTCCATAACAATAATCCTTTCTACACACCGCCTACAGCTGAAAAAATCCAAGCAGAAAAAGAAGCCCACGAAGCATACATTCAACGCGAGTTAGACAAAACAGTGGAACAACTACAAGCAAACGGCGGAATGTCGGACACTGCAATCGAAGCGGACATTGCTGCTCAAGAAAACGCAAGAGCGGACTACATTGACGCAGACGGAAATCCGCACTGGTATGACGAGGAAGAGCCACAGCAAGAAGTAGTGCCGTTTTTCTATGACACCTACAACAATCCGCACGACCCAATAGAGCTTTATGAAGTCATTGAAAACTTCTCAAAAATCGAAAGTGAAAAATGGAATCTGTCTCCAGAAGACAAAGTAGCAGTCGTACATCTTATTGATGTTAGCCAAATCAAAGGCAATGACAAAGACAAAACTATCGAAAATTTGAACAATTATCTTCTTTCTGAAGAATACAATCGTGAAGAATCTAGCTATGCAAAAATCCTTACTCCAGTTCTGCTAAGCTACAATCAGGAAAACAAAAATTTTGATTTTGCCTTTTCAACAGACGAAATAAAAGAACAAGAACTAAAGACTGTAGAAATTCCTGAAAAGAAGGGCGAAATAAAATCAATCATAGGAAACGTTTTTACTGGCGGCAATGTTAAGGCTACGCAGGACTTTCAAGATGAACTTATTGAAAAAGGTCTTGTAAAGGCGGAAGATGAATTCATTCTTGTAAATGAGCTGGAAGCAAATGTAAACGGAACAAAAGTAAAAGAGAATCAGCCTTATGTTATGCTTACAACTCCAGTAGAGGTTGACGGCATAAAGCGTTTTGTAGGCACAAAGTATTATCATGTCTCATCTCTTGAAGAACCTCAGAAAATTGAGAAAAAGACAGAGCCTGAAAACAAAGAACAAGACAAATCAAAAACTGATAAAGATGTGATAATTTATGGCAAGACAAAAGTTCCGGAATTTGCAATGATGACAAATCACGGTTTTGAGAACTTCAAAAATATGATTGTAGACAGTCGTGAAGAAAGTTCTAATTCATATCTTTTAAAATCAGAAGATGGGAAAAATAGTGTCCGAGTTACTGCCGCTACACTGAAGGAACTTATGAGCGAACCATACCAGGCGAAGGCAAAGTCTTATAACGATGAGATGAAGATTCAAGATAAAATGATTGAATCACAGTATCAGGACTTTTTCAAGCAAAGAAGCAACTGTGCAAACAACTTCCGCCACAATCTTTCTGTCTACTGCCGCAAGGAAGCGAATTCTCCTTTGGATTCTCTCAAAATCGCAAACTCTCTTATCAAGCAAATGTCCAAGGAAGAAAAACATAAGACGAAGGAACTTTTAAAAACTCTTCGCAAAGAAGGACAGTCAATTAACGAAGTTCTTATTGAAACATATAACGGAGCTGTAAAAGAAGTTCCTCTTAATGAAGAATATTTGAACAACAAAAGATATGACAAGATGATTGCCCGACCTATGTATGATACGTTTTCCAGCAAAGGCGAAAAAATAGACAGAGATTTTGACCTCAGAATCGGCGACAGTGTGAAAATCCAATTCAAAGCCGATAAAGTTTTTGGCAAAGGAAAAGAAAGCGTATCATCAGAAGTTACAATTATTTCTTCTTCAAAAGAAGGAAACCTTGTAACTCTTATGGACGGCAAAAAATCTTTCTACGATGTTCCAAGAGATACCTTCTTAAAAGAATACGCACATCAGGAAATCAAAGAGCGCAAGGCACAGGCTAAAGAATTCAAACATCATTCGATGCGAATGGAAATCGGAAGATGATTTAATCGCTTTTTGGATGAGATGTATTTGCTTCAACCAGTATTTTCTCGAAATTATCTATCAATTCTCGGGGGGCTTGCCTGTTGCACTTTCCAAGAAACTGAGCTAGTTGGTATTTTTTTCTCGATACAATAACTTCTATTGTATATCTGCAACTTGAATTCAAATAGCTGACAATAAGGGAGCGGCCTTTGTTAATCCTCTCTTTATAAGACGCTACACAATTATTCTGCATGATGGATTCTGCCTTCAATCTTGCCGAGTCATCGATTACCTCATATTCTTCTGGAAGCCGTGCAATCAAATTCTTGAATTTATCGCCGATGTTTAGTTTCTCTTTTTCAGTTCGTTTCTGTTTGTTTATTATGTCCAATGCTGCCTGATTATGCAGAGACTCCAGTTTTTTAATGCTGCATATATTTAGCGGAATCTTCTGTTTTAATTGAATCTTCATGTCAATGTAATCTTTGAGTGTCTTTTTATCGCATTCTAATAAATAGACGTGAATACTGAGCCTTTCAATATAATATTTTGACAAAAGAGATTTTACTTTGGATAGAATATAGGGGTGTCTTATGTATTCATTAAAGAATTCTTCAGGCATTTTTTTCAGATAATCAAAGTGTCTTTCTTCCACATATTTTTTTAAGAGTATCAGCGCACAGCCTTTTTGCAAAGACATTTTGTTCAAATAATTTACATTCTCGTTCTCTTCTATTTTTCCAATTTGCATTAACAACTCTTTTCTGTTGTGGAATTCCTTCATTTTATTAAAATCGTATGAGATTCCTGCCAGACCTTTTATTAAATCGCTTTTTATGTCATTCGCAAAGTAATTATTGAAATCGGAAAAAATTAGTTCGTCTAAAAACCCCTGCATTTTTTCATCTTTATTATTGAGGGCATTGAGATATACTCGCTGGAACTTTTTTAAATTGAATGGAATAAAGAAGCACTTTGCAAGGCTCGATTGCATCAGTTTTATTTTTTTCTTATTTTTGTCATACATAAAATACAAGTCGAAGTAATTAAAACAAGGTCCATTTCCTTTAATACTATAATTTCCATTTCTTGTATATTCAATGCTCGTTTCTCTGTAGATTTTTACAGTTACCTTTATAGAATCTCCATAATCCTTGCTCATTCTATAGGACAAGGCGAGTGTTATTAATTCATAGTCTATATTGATATTTTTTTTTAAGTCCTTTAAGGTTCTTAAAATATCATTGGGAATGTAGGTATGAACTGCGAAGAAATTGTTTTCAGAAAATTCCGTTACATAATTAAAGTAAGAGCCATCACTGAAAATTTCTTTTAGATAATTGAATTTCTCAATCAAATCTTTTTTTATTTTATAATCAGTTTGATTATCATGCTTGCAATTCCAAGGCTGCCAAAAATCAGGACAATCCAGTTTTCTACAGAAAGTTTCCCCTTGATGCCAGGAACTTTGCTTATAAGATTTTTGTTCTCTTTTTCACACTGGCTGATAAAATCCTTTGACAATTTTTTTACAACTTCTAGAGTTTTCTGGGCATTGTCGGTAAAATCTTTGAGCATTTCCAAAGTATTTGCCTTCAACGCTTTGTATTCATTTTCAGAAGCAGAACTTGAATCAATTCTGAACTTGGTGATTGCTTCCTGAATAATGTTGTCTGCGGTTTTCAATTCCTTGCACTTGTCATCTACTGACTGCAAGGTCGTTTTTGTAAGCTTGCTGATTTCATCGAGAGTTTTAGTAATTGATGCGCGTTCTTCGGTAAGTTCCCTTTGCAACAAATAGACCTGACCTTCAAGTTCGTTTTTCTTGATTTTAAGATTAAGTTCTCGTGTATAATCAATTTCACGGTTAAACTTTTCATTAAATTCTTGAAGCTGCTGACGGAGCGAATTGAATGATGATGTAACGTTTTCCTGGAACTTGTCTTCTGCAGAACTTTTATCTTCAAAAGACTGTGCAATAGCTTCTTTCAATTCAGTAATATTGGAAAGTTCTTCTCGAAGTTCAATAATCGCTTTTTCAATCGTCGAATAGTTTTCCTTTTCATAGGGGATCAATTCTTGCTGCGGTTTTACTGGAAGTTTTACATCTGCTATCAGATTTTTCTTTACCGGAAGTTTTCCCTTGTCTGTCTGGTCGATTTTATTTTCTTCTAGTGCTATCTGTGTATTCTGATTTTCTGTTGTTTTATCGTTTGTTTGTGTTTCCATTTCTTCTTTCCTTTTTGAATATAAATTAGAGACTTGCACTCTCTAAACTCTTGCGGCTTCACCTTTTTGCCAAAGTGTGTTGGGCAGGCAAAAAGCAGAAGCTTTATTTCATCGGCGGATATTCCTTTCCGTTTACGAACCAGAGTTCATACTTGTCTATGTTGTCTACAACGGCTGGCTTGAAGTGTCCTTCATTGTCAACAGGACAATTTAAAACTCCATGTGTCCAGTATTCACGGTGTGAACCGTCTCTTGTCTCAATGGCAGGTAATCTGTCTCCGTCTTCATCAATACTGTCATGTAAGAATCCATGGTCGTCACAACGGATAATTACATCATCTTCACAAATATCACCCTTTGCGATTGTTCCTTCCCTTGTGATAATGCGAACGTGTTGCAGTTCCCTAAAATCTTTCATACCTTAATCTCCTCGTGTATTTATATTCCAGGAAATCCATGCGGATTCTCCATGTTTATAGCTTTCATTTCATTGCTCAGTTTTTGAGATTCTTTAGCGATAGCACTTAATAGTTCCTTGCAAAGATTCTGGATAAATGAACTTTCATTGTTTTCCGATTCTTCGGCAATTTTTGCAACTTTATCCATATCTATATCTCTTAAAGTAATTCTGAAAGTCATTAGCCCTACCTCCTATCTGCTTGAAGTTCCTGTAAAAGTTATTGAATCTGCGGAAATATAATATTTCTGCCTTGGTTCTCCTTCTTTTGTTGTATATGATTTCATTCTTAAACAACCAAGGACAATCACTTCTTTACCTTTTTTAAGATATTTGAAAATGTGCATTGCAGCTTCTTTCATAAAATGAACTTCAATAAACATCGGGTCTTTGTTTTTCTGATACGGAGTTCCGTTGTCAACAAAAGAGAAAACTACAAGCGGAGTTTCTATTCCTTCATTATTAACAAGAATTGATTCTGCGTCTTTTACAACTTTTCCATGCAATGTAATTATATTCATACCACTATTTGAAAAACTCCTTTAATCATAATAAGGAAAGCCAAAAGCAAAATGCTTTTAAAAAAGGCTTTCCTTTTCCAGTTCCACCAGTCAGGTCTTGAATAGCGGAACATATAACCAAATATATAATACAAGGCTGTTCCGGTTATCGCCAAAACAAGAACTGAAAGCCAGGTAAAATGATTGTCTAAAAAATATAAACAACCATAAATTATTCGTTCAACAGAACCAGAAAGTTTTCTTAATGCAGGACTGAATCTGTGGATAATACCTGACATTTCTGTTTCCAAAAATTAGACAAAATCATCACTGAGGAAAACATCATCCTGTGAGTTTTCAGCTTCGATAATAAAATCTTCCTCATTAACTTCTGGAATATTCTGCGGTTGAGCATTTTCTTTTTTGCCGGTCCATATAAGGTGAATTTTTGTAGGACAGATATAAGTTCTGGAATCATACTTATGCTTTCCGTCAGAACCTTCGCCCAAGTCGTTTGTTTTCTGTTTAAGATAACCTTCCAAAATCAAAGGCTGTCCTTTTTTTAGATGAGATGCAAACTTTTCAGAGTTCACAAAAGTAGAGATTGGAAAATAGTTTACAGTCTCCACATAATTTCCTTCTGCATCCTTGTGCGTCTGGTTTACGGCCAAAGTGAACAGAGCAACCTGCTTTCCGTTTTTTGCAGTCTTAATAACCGCATCCCTGACGATTCTTCCTTGAAGTTTTAAATCGTTTAAATCTGACATTTTATGTCCTCCTTGTGTATATTTTTTAGCGCAACCTTGCGCTTTTTACCCTATTAAACCAAATTCTGCATACAATTTATGAAGTTTTATTTCCCGTTGTTTTTGTTTTTCGGCTTTTTGGGCTGGGTTGAGTTTTATAAAATCAAAAAAATCAATCTGATAAATTTCGTTTAATTTTGATTCATATTCTTTGCGTTTACTTTCAGGCAAACTGATAAAACGCTTGTGAACCGCTATGTCTTTTTGACTTGAAAATTTCAGTATTTCAAAGTTGCACGAAGGACAGTTTTCTTTGTAATCCGGAAGAAAATGTTCTCCGCAGACAGGACAAGTTAGTTTTCGTTTCTCTTCTGCCATAAGTTTTTCCTTTGCTTTTTGTTTTTGAAGAATAAGCTGCTGCTCTTTATCCTTGTATTCTTGAACGACATCAACTTGAAAAAATAATTTGTATGCCAATCCTCTTGGATTATTTACAGTATTTTGTGTCTTAGATTTTTCAGTAACTTTGTTTTTTATAAACTCAAAATAACAGGCATATTCTTTGATATTTTGTGATGAAAGAAATGCTGCTGCTTTTTCTGCAAAGCCTGAATCAAAGGCATTTTTTCCGAAAAATCTTTCAGACAAGGACAGCATAGCAGTAGTATCTTTAATTACATAATCTTTATTTAAAGAATTGTTTAAAGCATAGGAACTGGAGTTCCCTTGCGCATAGGTCTTAGAGTTCCTTTCCGCATAGGAACTGGAGTTCCTTTGTGAACTTTTTGAAGTCTGATTTTTGTCTTCATTTTTCGCATAGGTCATTTTTGTCCTTTGCGGAATTTTCTCTTCGTTTTGTATAGTGGTTTCTTCCGCATAGGAACTGGAGTTCCTTTGCGAACTTTTTGAAGAATCTTCCTTCTGGATAGCGTCTGTGTTTATAAGAGTTTCGTATAAATCTGTCGGTTTGTAGTATGACTTCTTTCCGGCTTGGCTGATTATTGTCTCTCGCTCAAGAATTCCTTTTTCAACAAAATTGTCGAACTTTCGTCTAATTCCTCTTTCTGTAGATATACCCAATACAGGAAGATCTTCCTGGACTTTCGAGATTTTCACCCATCCGAAAATCTTGTTGTTGCCGTTTGCATCCTTGAATGTCCTCTTTTCCATCTTGCCAGCAAAAAAGTTTGCGAACCAGTTCAAAAGCAGAGCGTCTGAAACATCAAGTCCTAGAGATACTAATTTTTCCTGCGAATATTCAAAGATACTGAAACGCATAATTTAATTTCTCTTTTTTCGTTTTTCTTTTTCAAAAATATTTATTACAATTCCACCAATAGAAACAAAAAAAATAAATATTATTGCAATTGAAGTAAGAACAATTTCTATCATAAGCGTATGTTTTTGCCGCAGAACGAACAGTATTTTATAAAATCATTGTCAGGAATGCTTAAAATATTGCCTTCCGAAATTTCTACAAACAGAATCTTTGCTTCAAGTTCTTTCTGTAATAAAGTACAGTACTTGAAGGCTTTGCCGTTTTTTGTACATTTTTTATGAATCATGGATAGTTCATTTTTCACACATATTCTCCTTTTCATTAAAACTTGATAATTCTTGCAGCGTTTTTGTACAGCTTTCTGATAGTTCAATTATTGACTCTGCAATTTTATTTAATGCCGTTACATTTCTTTTAGCCTTAAGTCAACATTAGGTGACTGTCTTCCATCAGTCTCTTGCGAATAAGCATAATTTTCTGGCAAGAGATAACTCTGTGTTGAAGCAGGTTTGCCATGTGTTACAAAATATCCAATGCAGCTAGAACCAATAAATATATATACATAACAAACGGTATCAGGCTTATTCCATCTTTTCGTCTAGTAAGTGCAAGCATTGTTGTTAACAGTGAAAAAAATATTCCGCATAGAATTAAAATCATTTTTTTATTTCCTTAAATTAAATCCGCAGAACGGACAGTAGTTGATAAATTTATCATCTGGAATACTCAAAATGTTCCCAGGTGATATTTCCTCAAATCGTATTTTCAAAGCCAAGTCTTCTGCCATTTTGGAGCAGTAAATAATCCTGTTTCCTTTTTTTTCACATTGATTATTTTTAATTGCTTCCATAGTTTTTTCCTTATTTGTTGAATTCCTTGAGAATACTGTCCTTGTCGGATTCAATCTCAAGTTTCTTTGCGATTATATAGAAGGTGAAATCGGAAAATACATCGTCTTTCTGTATTTCATCCCAAGTCTTGCCCTCGCTAAAGAGCGATGAAATTTTATCAAAAACTTGAAAGCTGCCTTCCCCAAAGCCTTTGCCAAAGCCATCATAGAAACCGTCTGTATACCGTTCGATAAGGCGGCGGTCGATTTCACTTTCTTCCGGCGTTTCAAAACGTTCTGACATATCACGGCTTCTGACTGTAATTCCTCTTGGATTACCATCACTGTCGTCAAGGGAATCCGAGAGGTCATCAATATCGTCTAGTCCTTTGTCCATATCGGAGGTATCTTCGCCAGCCGCAATGTTGCGCTCTTCAGATTTTGATTTTTTGGGATGCTTCTTTTCGTAAGCCTTGTGTACGGAAATTTTGTTGTTTTCAATCTGCTGCAAAGTTTCTTCATCAGCGTCTTTCATAACGGCTATCGCTTTTTCTGCTGTTCGTGTTGAAACTCCAAGAACCTCCGCAATCGCTTCTGATTTTTTACCTTTCGCATTCTGAATAAAATCAGTTCCGTAGAGTTTTGCAACGGCATTAAGCAAATCAGCTCCTTCAAGATTTCTGCGGTCTACCTGTTCACTCAACGCTTCTTTTAACGCTTCGTCAAAAGTTTCAAAATGAAACTCGTAATACGGAACAGTTTCTAGTTTTGCTATTTTGGCAGCCTTTACTCTTGTATATCCATCCATAAGATATTTATGCAAAGTTCCGTTTGCGTCAGTCTTGAACCAAATATCTACAGGGTGATTTCCTTTGAAACCTTTTTCTTCCATTGAATCTGCAATGTGATTCAATACTTCATCTTTTATTGGAAATAAAGATTGAAAGTCTGGGTGCATTTCGATTTCATCTATGCGGATTGACTTTGAAAGTTTTAATCCACCGTCTGCAAAAGGTGCTTTTCCACCAAGTTTATTCAATGTTATTTGTTTTGACATAACTAAAACCTCTCCACAGAAAATATTTCGTTGCCGTTTTCGTCTTTCTGGGTCTCTGTTCCAGTAATCAAGTTTGCAAGTCTGTTAAACGCAACGGCTAGTCTCTGACTTCCGAGCATACGAGAATGGACGGAAACTTTTTCATCGGTCTGAGTGTATTTGCGTGTTGCCGGCGTGCTTGGAATCTGAATGTCAAGGATGTTGTCAAATTCCTGTTCAAAGAGATTAGCGAACTGGGACTGGATTGAATCAGCGAACATGGCAAGATTTTCCTGCCAGAATGTATAATAGATATACCATTTCTCTACTTGCTCATTCAGTTCGTCATAAAGATGAGAACGCAAGAATCTTGAAGTTGTAAGATTGAAAAAGTCAAGTTGAACTGGAGTAAAAATATAATCCGCTGCATAAAGAGCGTTCATCACAAGGTTGTCATAAGTCGGTGCTGTGTCGATTATGATGTAATCGTATTTGTCTGTTGGAAGACACTTTTTTAATGCGTGATAGTCGATAGAACGAATGTCGAATAGCCTAAGACTTGAAGGAACTATATCAACGTTTTCAATCCTTGACTTTACTGTATAGCCTTCTGTTGTTCTATGCGTTAGAGCTTCCGCTACATTTTGAGTTGGAAACTCATCTGCAATTCCCATACAATAATAAATTGTTGATGAATTGTTTGTATCCATATCAAAGAATAGAACTTTGAAACCACGAGCCGCCAAATTGTTGGCAAGCAAAACTGCGTCTGTCGATTTTCCGACACCACCTTTCATTGATGAAAATGTGATAACCATAATACTTCCTTTTTTGAACACAGGGCTTTGTTCAAAGTAAACAATTTCCAACAAGGAAAGTCCGCCTGCCCAATAGTGGATTTTTCCCTGCTGAAAATTGAAGTTTAAATAAAAAAAGACTTCCTTTGGAAAACGGGTAGTTATCTAAAGGAAGTCGTTTTCAGTTGCAAAAGCGACTATTTATCTCCCCGTTTCAATAAGATTGATAGTCGTTCTTTTTGGACAATCCGAAAAAATAACGAACTGCCTATATAACGAAAATATCACAAAACGGTCACACGAGAATCACAAAATATTGACTAAACACCCTTTTTTCTGTAGTATAACTGTACATTTTAGCCCGGGTGGCGGAACTGGTAGACGCGCTTGGTTCAGGTCCAAGTGAGAGCAATTTCATAGGAGTTCAAGTCTCCTCTCGGGTACTCAAATTCAATTTTTGTTGCAGAAAACTCAATCGGTTGTTCTGTATTTTTTTTCTCTTCATTTTTTAAATCAGCATTGTATAAAACGTCTCCGTTTACAGGCCAGCCTGCCCATGCAAGATGACATCTGACTTGATGCCTGTATCCTTCTGCAATTTTGCACTTAATGATTTTGCATTCACGACCGAATTTATTTTTCCCACCGCTGTCAATTATGTTTACATCAGTAAAATATGTTTTTTGTTTGCAGATTTTTTTTAAGGCAGCTTTTCCTGAATCTTCTGTTACGGGACGAACTTCTTTTGAACCGGAGCCGAACGGTCTAAAATATGAAGACAAGACAGCCGATTGTGTATCTCGTAAACATTCTTTACAAAAAGGAAATCCACCGAGTTCTTTAGCATTTAAAGGTAAATCTGCACATCTCGCCGTATAGTATTTAAAAAATCTTTTGTTTTTCTGTTCTTCCATAAAAAAATCATAGCACTTTTGACTTGTCGCTATGACAAGCAAACCATCTGTAACTGTATCGAGGCGATGAACCAACCCATATTCTATCTTTTTGTGTCCAACGACATTTTCAATCTGGGGAAACATCTTGATTGCATAAGAAATTACATTTTCTTTGTCATCGCAAGAAAGAGGGGCAGAGGGAAGTCCTTTAGGTTTATTTATGATTAAAAATGGCTTTTCTTCTGTAGGTTCTGAAATAACTTCGATGTTGTTCATGGCTTATTATAAACAGCTATAAAGTACGATTACAAGTGCGGCAAGGATTACAATAGAGACGATATATACCCAGATTGGAAGACCTGAATCAACGTATCTGTCATTTTTCGATTTTTTTTGATCAAAAAGAAATCTGTTTGAATCGCCAAAGATGCCGTGCCCGCGTCCGACGCTACCGCTACTATTTTTAAAATTCGATGGAATAAAAACATTTTTATTTTGTTTTACTCTTAGAGGGTCAGAGACTGCATATCCGCATGAAGGGCAGCCATTTACAAATTCTTCGTTGGAGCCGATTCTTCCGCACTGTGGGCATCGTACAGATGCAAAAAATTTGCCGCATTTAGGGCAGGATTTTGAATTTCTTGTAACTTCAGCTCCGCAGCATTCACAAAAAAACTTTGCTTCTTTTTTTGACCGTCTCATAGCAAACTTTTCAATTCAAAAGTAAGGTTATTAAATATTCCATCAACAACTTTTGCACTGAATGATGAAATATTTCCATTTTCATAAATCGTAAGGTGTTTGACAATTTTATTTTTTTCAAGATAAGAATATGGCAGAGAAAATTCTATCAAATTTTTATCATGATAGTGCTTTGCTTTTTCGGTTACAAATCTTTTTGAGTCAGGATTCGTAAAAACAACTGTGCAATTTGTGTATTCTTTTGTAAGTTCAAAAAAATCGAAAATACAGAGTTCTTCCGCTTTTTTCTTTTCTTCCTGAGTCATTTTTTCGTTTTGGTAGAGATAAATTTTTACATTTCTACCGCCTATTCCGCTTTTTACAAAAGATGCGAGAGTTTTCCAATGACGAGGAAATTCAGAAGGTGACAATACGATTAAATCAGGGCTTATTTCTTCAATATTGTCGAGAGCTTTGATAATCCATCTGTAAGAGATAATATCGAAGCCTTTTTTAACCAAAACAGGCTTTACATTCTCGATTATTTCCTTGTTGTCTGAAATTAACAATGCTTTCATTCTTCTGATATTTTGCTTTTATGATTTTTTATCAATAAAAATTATTCTGTCCCAAGATTTACAACTGTGTAATCATAAATCTGCCAGATTCCTTCACGCTGTCTAACTTTGTATGTATAGCGTTTCTTTTCGCTGAAGTTCGGATATTTAAACCATTCTGTCACGACAACCTGCCCCTCAGAAGGAGTGTAAGTAGTTTTTTCAATCTGGAAAGATTCAGGGACTGATACGATGTCGTTTTCAATTCTCGACTGCATTAAATCTGTTTTAAAAGATGTTAGCATTCTTGTACGTTCTTCGGCGCTGACTGTGATATATTTCTTTTTCAATGAAGGATTTTTTTGCAATAAAGATTCAACGTCCATGTAGAGGAAATACTGATCCCAAAGAGATTTTTGACGCGCTATAATTGTCTGTTCAACGACTTTATCAGGAGAAAGGTCTAGCGGTTTTAGTAACTCGACTGAAGTTTCTTTTACAGGCAACACATCAGCAGCAGATGATGGAGCGGGTCTAACTTCAAGCGTAAGCCTTTTTGATTTTATTGAAAGGTATTTTGATTTATATAATTCAGGATAAAACTGAAGCTCTAGATAATAAACTGAAGGTTCTTCAATTTTCAAAAAGTTTTTTACATTTTCTACGAAAGAATATTCTTCGCCTTGTTCAATTGCAATCTCACGGAAATAGACAGTCTGATTTGTCGTGCGTTTCTCAATAAGACTTTCAGTCTGCTCAAGCCGTTTGTTTTTTACTGTATATGCATTAAAATCCATGCTGAATGCTCTGTCATCGGCGAGTTTAAAACGAAGCGTTTCCGTACCGTTGTTTTTTACTGATATATGAACAAAAATAGGCAAGTCGTCTGCATTGCCTGGGTAATAAACAGTTCTGTTGTAATATTTTATTGAAACTTGAACATTGCTGAAATCCTGAACTTGAGTTTCCTGTGCAAACCCCACCTGTCCAAACATACAGAGAACTGATATAATTAAAAAAAGTTTACGAATTTTCAACGTATTCTCCTGTGAATCTTTAGTTATACTATTATATCATCGGTAAAATAAAATGAAATCATTAATCACTATAAATGAAATATTGCATAAATGCCCTGAAATCAACGCCAGCATAGAAAAGTTTTTTTCAGATAAAACAATATTTCCGCAAAATATCTCTGGAATCAACGGCAGTTTGTTTTCTTACTTTGTGGCAGAAACGAGCGCTACAAATCATTTTCGTTCGTTGCAAACTGCACAATATTCTTCAAGCAGCAAAAACACTCCCGCATACAAATCATTTTCTTCCGACCTCATCATAATTGCACCGACATACGCTGAAGCTCAGGAAATTTCAAACGATATTAAAACAGTTTACGAAGAAGCAAGCGTTTTTATTTTTCCTGAATGGGGAACAGTTCCATACAGACCTGCTGCAAGAGGCTCTATAACGTTCGGACGCCGCTGCGGAGTGCTTTCAGAGCTTTTGCACAAAGAAAAAAAAATCACTTTTAAAGGCAGAGCACGGATTTTTATTTTTACTCAGCGTTCATTTATCACAAAGCTTCCGAATCCTGAATATCTAAAAAATCTGTCATTTAAGCTAAAAAAAGGCGATAAACTTGATACGACAAAAATTGCAGAAAAACTTGCGGCGATGGGATATATAAGAGTCCCAAAAGTATCTGTTTGCGGCGAATTTAGCCTGCGCGGTGAAGTTTTAGATATTTTTTTGCCGTGCGATGAGCATGCAACTCGAATCATTTTTGATTTTGATGAAATAAGCTCTTTAAAATTTTTCGAGGCAGATTCGCAGGCGACAGTTGCAGTCAGAGATGATGTCTTGATATATCCTATGAAAGAAGTTTTATGGAGCGATGAACTTGTTGAAACGGTTCATGAGAAACTTATCGAATATCAGCAATCTGCTATAAAAATCGATGAAGGACCAAAAGTAAATGATGAAACTGACATTACTCTAAAGAAAAACGTGCATCTTCCATTCACAGATGCCGCTTTGGAACGAATGGAAAACATGCTGACAGAACTCTCGATAAGCCATGAAGCAGAAGGTGAAGAATTTTTTTATCAACTTTTGTGGGATAGACAATATTCGGTTGCAGATTTCATAGACGAAAATTGCTTTGTTTTCATCTACAATTACGACAAACAGATAAATGCCGAGCTAACAATCGGTCGCGAATACGACAAACTCTATAGAACGTCACGAGAAAACTTACCGATTCTTCCTCCCGATGATGTTTTATTTTGCTTTCAGAAATTATTAAAAAATATCTCACGATGTATATTTTTTAGGACACTTTTAACACAGGAAGAGCATGATAATAAAGAGTTTATAAAAATTTCTTCAGAACCATCCAGGAGTTTCTTTGGCAACATCAATTTTATGAAGGAGGAACTTGGCAGACTTCAAGAAGACAAGTGGAAAATCTTTATTTTTACAGATAACGAAAATCAGCAGCTTCGCATTCATGAAATTTTTAAAGATTATACAGATTTGCCGGAAAATGAGAAATCAAAAATTGCAGTAACATTGATTCCAAAACCGCTTTCATCAGGATTCAGCATGCCGGAACTCAAACTGCTTGTAATTCAAGAAAACGAGATTTTTGGAAGGCGAAAATATATCCCTAAATCTGTAAATAAAGCAAAATCTAAAGCTATCGACACATTTGTTGAATTAAACCCCGGAGATTATATTGTCCATGTAAACTGGGGAATAGGGCTATTTCACGGGATTGAGCGCATAAAAGCTCTTGGCAATGAAAGAGACTACATCAAACTCGAATACGCAGACCAAGAGTATGCTTTTGTCCCTATTGAACAAGTAAACCTTGTACAACGTTATATTGGAAATGAGGGTGATAAACCTAAATTAGACAGAATCGGAAGCAAATCTTGGGAAAATCGTAAAAACAAAGTAAAAAAAGCAGTTGAAGATATTGCACAAAAATTGATCGATTTGTACTCTCGCCGTCAGGCTTCTACAGGATATGCGTTTCCTAAGGAAAAAGAATGGCAGTCCGCATTTGAGGCAGCATTTCCGTATGAAGATACGCCTGACCAAATCACAGTTACAGAAGAAATAAAACAAGATATGGAAAAACCTGTTCCGATGGATCGTTTGCTTTGTGGAGATGTAGGATACGGTAAAACTGAGATTGCGATGAGGGCAGCGTTTAAGGCAGTTATGGGCGGAAAACAAGTTGCTTTTTTAGCCCCGACGACAATTCTTGCAGAGCAGCATTACGAAACATGTACGCAGCGTTTTAAAAACTTTCCTGTAAAAATCGAACACATGTCGCGGTTTGTCACTCCTGCACAACAAAAAAAGATTTTACAGCGGCTCGAAGAAGGGCAATTAGATATTTTAATCGGGACTCACAGAATTATTCAAAAAGATGTAAAATTTAAAAATCTCGGTCTTATGATTATAGATGAGGAACAGAGATTTGGCGTAAAAGACAAAGAAAAACTCAAAGTCATGAAAAATAATATCGACTGTTTGACAATGTCTGCAACGCCAATCCCTCGTACACTGCACATGAGCCTATTAAAAATTCGAGATATGAGCCTTTTGACAACGCCTCCACAAAACCGACAGCCGATTGAAACTGTGGTAGACGAATACACTGATGAAAGAGTCGTGTTGGCAATCAGACAGGAAATAGAGCGGGGCGGACAAGTTTTTTATCTGCACAACAGAGTAGAAACTCTTATGGAAGTTAAAAAAAAGATTGAAACAATCGTTCCTGAAGTTTTAGTCGAAGTCGCTCACGGTCAGATGTCAGGCACGCAGCTCGATGATATTTTTCAGAAATTCAAGCTCGGCGGATTCCATGTCTTAATATCTACGACTATCATTGAAAACGGAATCGATATTCCCAATGTAAACACAATCATAATAGACCGAGCAGATATGTACGGAATTTCTCAACTTTATCAGCTTAGAGGACGTGTAGGGCGCAGCGACAGGCAGGCATACGCATATTTACTCTATCCTGAAAATAAAGCGCTTTCGGAAGTTGCGATGAAAAGGTTGCAGGTAATTTCAGACTTTACTGAACTTGGAAGCGGTTTTAAGATTGCGATGAAAGATATGGAAATAAGAGGGGCAGGGAATCTTCTCGGTCGTGACCAGTCCGGCGATGTATATTCTGTTGGATTTGATATGTACGTTCGTCTGCTAAACGAAGCTGTAAATAAACTCGCAATGCAAAATGATTACAAAGAGCCGGCAGAAGTCCTTATGGAACTCGAATACACAGGCTTCATCCCTGACTCATATATAATCAATCCACAGATTAAAATGGAGATTTACAAAAAAATTGCAGGCATCACGAACGAAGATGAATTTGATTCTGTGCTCGCTGAGCTTTCAGATCGCTTCGGTCCGATTCCTGATGAAGTTTCAAGTTTGCTTGCACTCGCTGAAATCAGGATAATCTGCCGAAAACTTTCAATCAGTTCAATAAAAGAACGGCAAGGAGAAGTAAAAATCGAGTTTATGCAGGTTTCAAATCTTTCTATCGATAAAATTTTAAAACTGATCAAAGAGAATCCAGAAACAGTGAACCTCAATCCGCAACTGCCGAACGTCATCTTCATAAAACTCGGCAAGATTGGCTTAAAAGAAAAATCTGAATTTATCAGGGAAAAACTAAGTCAGTTGGGATAGAACTATGATTGGATAAAATTATGATTGGCAAAGTTTTGAAACGCAAAAAAAGATTCTAAAAACTACCATTTTTCAATAATTTTTTTTAGTTCTTGAAGTTTTTCCATTATCGCAGTGCGTTTTTCAGCGCTGTAATTGTGAGCAAGTTTTTCCAAATCTTTAAAAAACGGAACAAGCGGCTCAAGTTTTTCCATCGGGACTTTAGAAGGCTCATACTCAAGCAAAACGCTCCCGTTTATATAATTATTCTGGACGTTTTTAATTGCATCACAGCTTTTTAGTATCTTGATGCATTCTTCTACAATCACAGAATCTTTAAATACTTTTTCTCTAAGCCTTATTCTTCCCGGGAAAAAACTTGTTACAATCATCTTAATTCTCCTAAATTTCCCGAGTTTTCAGGTAAAAGCGGTCTCATCGATGAAAGCGAAATGCCAATCGTCGCTGTGTTGTGGAAAATTGCAGCTAAAGTTGGCGGAATAAAACCGATAATGCCGCCTGCCAAAAGAAATGAATTTATCCCGATGATTATTCTGTCGTTAAAATACATCCGCTTAAGAAGTTCTTGCCCAAGCAGCCGCACAGTTACCAGATTTTGTAATCCGTCATTGCTCAAATTTATATCTGCAGTGTCTCCAGCAATTGGAGTTGCTCCGTCTATTGAAATCCCGATGTCGGCAGCGGAAAGGGCTGGAGCGTCGTTTATTCCATCTCCAATCATGATAACTTGATGTCCGGCTTTTTTTTCTTTTTCAACGAACTTTACTTTATCTTCGGGCAATGCATGTGCATGAAATTTATCGATTCCTGTCTGTTTTGCGATTTTCTTTGCAGCACCTTCCGTATCGCCAGTTATCATTATTGTCTGCTTTATGCCAAGTCTTTTCAAACTACATATAGCATCTTTTGCATCTGGGCGTACAGGATCTCCAATCGCAATAATTCCAATCAGTTTTCCATCATAAGAAAGATATAAAAGTGAATTTCCTATATCCATTTCTTTTCTCTGAATTTCTTTTACTTGCTCAGTGAGAGGGATTTTTTCATCTTCAAAAATAAAATGGGCGCTGCCGATGCATGTTTTTTTATCGTTCAGTTTAGATACAATTCCATGAGCGACAATATATTCAACTTTTGTATGATGTTCAGGATGAATCAGATTTTTCTTTTTTGCAGCTTCAACTACTGCGCGACCAAGCGGATGAGGGTAGTGTTCTTCAAGACAAGCAGCCAGAGTAAGCACTTTATCTTTTGACTCTTTTTCAAAAGTATATATCATATTTACTGTCGGGTTTGCATAAGTGAGAGTTCCAGTTTTATCAAATATAACTGTATCTGCACTTGCAACAGCTTCAAGATATTTTCCGCCTTTTACGCTGATTCCCATTTTTGCAGCTTCCTGCATTGCGGAGAGAACAGAAATCGGAGCGGATAATTTCATAGCGCACGAATAGTCTACCATAAGCGTAGAGACAGTTTTCCTAATATTTCTTGTGACAAACCATGTCAAAGCTGTCAACAAAAAATTGAACGGAACAATCTTTTGCGCAAACTCTTCGGAACGCTTTTGAGCAGCTGCCTTAAGATTTTGAGAACTATCTATCATCTGAATGATGTTGTTCACTTTTGTATCGTTGCCGATAGATTTTACTGTAACAAAAATCTCTCCTTCTTCTACAATAGTTCCAGCAAAGACAGGTGCTCCTTGTTTTTTTTCAACAGGCATAGATTCACCTGTTATACTAGCCTGATTGACCATTCCTTCACCACGTTCAACAATTCCGTCTACAAGAATCTGAGTTCCAGCTCGGAATGCGACAAGATTCCCAACTTTGACAGACGAGATTGAAACTGTTTTTTCCTCATCGCCTTCAATTTTCTGAATCTTGTCATCCATGTTTAAAAGTTGGTGTGCCAGATTATCGTATGAGCGTTTTTTTGTTATTTCTTCGATCTCTTCACCCATGCCTAAAAGCATGTTGATGTTTGACGCCGTCTGCCTATCTCCTATAACAGATGCGACTATGAGCGCAGTCGCATCGAGTAAATCCGTATTGAAAAAGTTTTCTGTAAGACTTGAATAAATTGCTTTTAATACTCGTGGCATGATTTTTACAAATAAAATACAGTGACGGAGAGGGATGGGTAAAAACCATTTTTTAAAATAGTGAATGGCGAGTGTCTGCACAATCACGCCGAAAATACTTTCACTTTCAGGAATATCTTGAACTTCTGCCAGAAGTTTTTTATCATTCAGATATTTTCCAGTCAATGCTTTAAAAAGGTTTATCAGTTCCTGTTTTGAAATAACGCTTTCTTCAAAGCACACCAAAAAAGAACCGATGTGAGTGTTTACATCTATATCTATAATTCCTTCCTGAACTGCGATCAACGTTGTCGCTAAAATTGCTTGTTTAGATGTGTATTTATTTTTATTGTAATGAAGTCTGATTCGACCTGGCAAATAGTGATGGATTTCTACTTTCATAAAAAAATATTCCTAAAAAAAACAGCGGTTATTGGACTATTAACTATTAATAGATAACCGCTGTTTTCAAACTATGCATTTTCTTTGTTGTATTTTGCTTCTGCTGCGATATCTTGCGCATCTTCTTTTACAGATTCAGCAAATGATGCAGCATCTTCTTTCAACTGCATACCTCTACCTACAACTGCTGCACATGCTTTTTTAAAACCCGGAGTTTTAAAAAGCTGAACGGCAGCGATTCCTGCCACAGCACCAATTGCAAAAGCACCCCATTTAGTCATAATGAAATCCTCCATCTATTTTTGTATACGAAAAATAATATCACAAACAGTATCAGATGTCACTAAGTAATTTTTTCGCATGCTGCTAAAAAAATTATGTTCATAGTTATGTCGTAAAGTCTGCTTGTAGCACTGATAAGCGGCTCCAAAACATCTTTTTTGACGTAACTAAAACGGACAATCATTTCGCCATGTTGAAGATGAATAACCGGAGAATCTTCTGCAATCATCTGATCGATTTTTGTGAGATTTGAAGTTGCCCGGATAAAGCGTTTTATAACTTCGCTATGAGGATTTGCAAAAATATTAAAAACCGAGTTTTGTTCAACAATAACACCGTTTTCCATAACAGCAACGTGTTGACAGATATCTTTTATAACTTCCATCTGATGAGTGATAATCACAATTGTAAGATTCAACTCTTTGTTCAAATTTTTTAACAGTTTAAGGATTGAACGAGTCGTTGTAGTGTCCAATGCGGAAGTTGCTTCATCGCATAAAAGAATATCAGGGTCATTGGCAAGAACTCGCGCAATTGCAACGCGCTGCTTTTGACCGCCGCTGAGCTGATCCGGATAGTTTTTTGCTTTTTCATCAATTTCTACAAGTTCCAAAAGTTGATGAACTTTTTCGGATATCAGTTTTTTTGACAAACATGAATACTTGAGAGGAAAAGCGACATTATCAAAAACGTTGCGGCTTGGCATAAGGTTGAAATGCTGAAAAATCATTCCTAGATATGAGTCCGGACTTGCTCCAATTTTCCATGCAACAACTTCACGATTATACAGGTCTTCAATGATGTTTAGATAATAAACGCCATCACTCGTATAAAGATATGTAATATCCGTTACAAAAATTGTTCTTGGAATCGGACTGTAAAAGTTTCTGTTCAGCACATTTGCTGGTACAGTCTCTTTTAATGCTTTACGTCTTGCATATACTTCTGGACTATATTTTTTGCGTCTAACAACTGAATTAAGGCTGTTTTCACGCATTATTCGAGCTACTTTCTTATGATTTATCGTATATCCCATAGAAATAAGCTTTCTGGTCATTGCTCTATAGCCAAGAGTATAATCGAGCTGTATTTGAATTGATCCAATAAGCTGTATCAATTCTGCATCCGGATTTACTTTTTCTCGTCCGCTGAGGTATTCGTAGTAGCACTTCTTTGAGACTCCGGCGATTGAGCAGAGACGGGTGACGTTGGAACATCGTCCTGAGCTGAGAAGATGGAAAATGCATTCGAATCTTTTTTTTTAGCAACCTGATTAGGGTTATATCCCATCAGTTCAGACAACGTTTCCAGATAAGCAACTTTATCTCTGAGATATCGAATTTCAGCATCTTTCGTTTTAAACTCAGGTTCTTCGCTTTCCAATTCATTTCTCTCAATAAGTCCTGTATAATCGCTTTTAGAACTTTCTAATTCGATTATACCTTTTTGAGACGATTGATTTAAGGCTTTTTCCGGTGATTCAACCCATTTTTTTAATGTAAATGGACTGATACCATACTCATTTGCAATCTTGAAATATCCGCCTTTACCAGCCAGATAATCAGAAATTGCTGCCGCTTTTGTTGCAGGACTTGGTAACATAAAAACACCTTGCAAAAAGCGTCACCTGTAATTGGGTTCAGTACTTTTTTGACCGTAACCTTATTTGGGGTTCACCGATTAAAAATAGCAACGTTAACGGGGTTCTGACCAAAAAGCTAATAAATAGTAAAACTCAACATTTTATAATGCACGTTCTGTCAACCACCACTATTTTCACATTGATTTTATGATTCATTTACAAGTTTTCCTGTAATATGTTCCGGTATTAATTCCAAACACAAAACTCTTGAAAATGATTTTTCCATTTCTTTTTCAATGTATTCATCATTATCATAAAATTTACGACAAAGCTTTTCACAGATTTTACGAGCTAAAATCATATTTGTTACAGGTTTTATTATCCCAAACACAACTACACTGTTTATATTCAAAGACCATTCACCTTCTTTGCGAAATCCTTTATCGTAAACACAAAAACTAACTTTATTGCATTTTGTGATTGCATCAATTTTATGACCAACTTTTGCACAGTGAAAATAGATTCTATCATCTTCTTCACAATACCAATGAGTAAGCGGAATTCCATACGGATAGCCATCATCGCCAAGCATTGAAAGAACACCTCTAGGCTCACTTTTTAAAATCGCAATGCACTCTTCAAATGGAATTTGTTGTTTAATTCTTCTCATTTCTCGGAACATAAATGCGTGCCTCCACGATATATAATATTTTTTATTATATAGATAAAGCGTATTTTTTATCAATATAATTTTTATGTTGCGTATGCAACAAACATTTATTTTCACATCTGATATTATCATGTTAGTTTTTATAGAATAAGGAGTTATTTTATGGCAGATTTGGAAAAACACGTATCTGGAGACATGCTTGTAGGACAGATTGTAAACGAACATCCAGAAGTAATTGACACTTTGATGGGAATTGGAATGCACTGTCTTGGGTGCCCTTCTGCACAGATGGAAAGCCTCGCTGATGCAGCTTATGTTCACGGTCTTGATCCTCAAATGGTTGTCGATGCTGTAAATAAAAAAATCGACGGAGGAGTTGCATGAGTTCTTTTCTTGGGCCGATTCACTTCTGGCTGTACAACAAAGTCAAATTTCAAGAAGAGCTCACCTTTTACCTTTATACTTTCGCAGTAGATAACAACATTGTTGCCGACGACGCAGAAATCAGTTCTCTTGTAAAGAAACAACTTCGCCCGCTCGATGAATTGATCGATGCGATGAATATTCACAGCTGGCTTCAAGATTGTATTCACGATGCTGAAAACCGTTACGCAAAACTTATCGTAAAACTTACAGATAAGAATGATAACTTTCCAGAGTTTGAAAAGGCTGCATTTAAGTTTGGAAAACTCCACAATGTCGGACAAGTTTCTGTGCGAGACGCTTACAGGATTTTTGATGATTCTTTTTTAAACGGAATGCCTTGTGACAGAGTGAACGTGATTACAGATCAAGATGATTTTCGCATCAGTTGGGAACAAACTCAAGATATTCACGGCTCATATTGGAACAATGCCGGAGGTTCTCCTGAACTTTATTACAATCTTAGAAAACAAGTGATGCTTGGCATGCTTGAAGACTCAGGATTATCATTGGAAAGCCATGACTATTTACACTACTCGATTATTTCAAACAAAAAAGTATTTTAGGAGAGTTACTGATGTACTCAATTGATTTGATGGTAAAAGAACATTCCGACATCCAAAAGATGATAAGTTGTATTCACAAGCGATGTTGTCAGATTTTAGACAATGATGACAAAGTTTGTGATGCAAACAATAATATCTTACCCGCAACAATTAAGGAATTTTACAATTTCATAGATTTTACAAGAAACTATGCAGACCATCACCATCATGGGAAAGAAGAAAAAATTCTTTTTCCTCAGATGACTTTGCATCTTGGCAAAATTGCAGAAAATCTTATCACTCACGGAATGCTTGTTGAGCATGATTTAGGAAGAGCGCATATCCGTGCATTGGAAACTTCACTTAAAATGTATCAGGAAGAGCCGAAAACCGAACAAAAACTTTCGATTCTTACAGAAACAATGGGATATGCAAACCTTTTGCTTTTGCATACAGAAAAGGAAAACTCTGTTGTATACACTTATGCGGAACGCATGCTAAGTCAGGAACTTAAAGATAAAATCGATTTGGAATGCAGAGAGTTTGAAGAAGAACAAGAAAAACTCGGAGTTCAAAAAAAGTATCTTGAAATGCTTGAAGATTTCACAGTCAAGACTTCAAAATAAACTCATTTTTTTCAAAATCGATGAGCCCTTCGTCTTTCATTGCAGAGAGCTCTCGAGTCATTGAGCTGCGGTTTGCGTCAAGAAAATCCGCAAGTTCGCTGCGGTTTAAAGGAATTACAAACCTGTTTTTGTTTTTCCTTTGAGCCTGCATAGAAAGATATGCGAGGATTTTTTCCCTCAATGTCGATTTTGATGCAACTTCAATTCGTTCCATGAGTTTTACACTTTGTTTACCGAGCAAATTGAACATGTTTTCAGCAAGTTTATGATGGAACGGGCATCCTCTTTCACATGTGTGAATTATGTTTGCAGCCCTGAAAAACAACACCTGACAGTTGCTCGCAGCGACAAAAGATACGTGAGAATTATTCAGTTTTTGGACAGCAAACGTTTCGCCGAACAGCTCGCCTTCATTCATATAAGCAAGCATAGTTTGATTTCCCCAGTAATCATATTTGAGCATGTGGACAGTCCCACAAAGGACAATGCCGACATTTATAATATTTTCATCTTCGATTATTATCACCTGTCCTTTCTGATACTTGCGGACAAAAGTATGCATGCAATGAAAAAGTTCGTTCAACTCTCTGTCATTGAGTCCTTCAAAAAGAGGAATTTGATTATATGGAATGACGCTTTCACTCATTTTAAAATTTCCTCTGCAGCGTTCCCCGCTTTGTTTTGAGTTTTATTTTTTACCGGCAGCTGCGAGATAAACTGTAAATTCGTCTTTGCCGTCAACTTGAAGCAGTTTGTCAACTACGTCCTGCTCATAAACACCGATTGCACAGCAGCCTGCATCAATTCCTTCGCATGCAATATACAGGTTTTGGCATATATGACCGACATCAATTAAAATCTTCTTGTGAGCCATGATGTCAAATCTATATTCGCTTCTGTATGGGATTGTTGTCCAGACAAAAATTGCGGCAGCTTTTCTTGCAAAATACGGAAGGAACGGTTGTTTTGAATCAAGCATAAAACTATCTATTATGTCTGAAATGTTTTCAATTTTTTTGATAAAAACAAGTTTGTTCTCGATCGGAAGATAATTGTAAACGCCTCTTTCGAGTCCATCTACATTTTGAACAATGATATATGATTCTATGCTGTAAGAAGCGCCGCCGGAAGGAGTTGTTCGCTTTACAATTCCACCCTCTCCCCTCTGGTTTACACCATTACTTGCCCACAAAAGGTAGGAAAGTTCTGAAAGCGATAATGCTTGTTCTGCATATTTTCTTACGCTTCTCCTATTTTTGAACGAATTATAAAGGCTGTCATTTTTGATGATTTTCGGATCGGGTTCAGGTAAATCGATCAGCACATAATTTTCTGACCAATTTTTTTCAGCAGACGGTTTTGGCAAACCTTTTTTTGAATCGGTTGTGATTCCATCTAAATCGCTGAAATAAGTTTTTAAAAATCTTCTGTTTTCGTTTATGCTTGGCATATTCTTTCCTCCTATAAAAACTTTTGCAGGAAATAGCAATTTCCGAAAAAGTTTTTAGCCGTGCGCAAGAGCGCACACGTTCAATAGTCGAGTTTGCAAAATAAAGCGTATCGTATTCATTTGATTTTTATCGAAACGACACGTATACACGTCTTCTGCAAACATCCAGGCAAACTCGAAATAAAAAGTATCGGCGATATTTCAGACGACACTTTTTATCACACCTCCTTTATTATATATCTATCATACTTCAAATTATTTTTCTACTTGTTACCTGTGCAACAACTTTCTTGTATATTAATTGATTATATTCTATTATGAGACAATATAAATATAAAAAAAAGATTGTGTGACATATTTTACATCGCACTTTGGAGGTTTTAGGATGGATGCAGCAGAAATTGACGCAGCAGGAAAGGGGCTTCAGTTTTTTGGAGATACAGTTGTTGAAAAATGTGAAATTGTAGAGGGACAGCCTAATGTATATCTTTTACAGACTTCAATTCACCTTGAGCGAAATTCTCAATCTGAACCCAAACCGGGACAATTTTATCTGATCCGCGCAAAACACTCTTGTGTAAATTATAACAGACCTATAAGCGTTTATCATTCAAAAACACTCTTCAATTCTGATGGCTCAAAAGATGTTGAAGTTCAATTTTTGATTTTAAAAAAAGGACGTGGAACCGATGAACTTTGCAATCTTTCAAAAAAAGATATGATGACTGTTATCGGTCCGCTTGGAACACAGTGGCCGGAACCGGAGAAAGGTGTCGATAAAATTCTGATTGTAGGAGCAGGAATCGGAGTTGCCCCAGTTGCGAACTTTGCATCTACCCTCCCCGACAATTCTTATGATTTTTATGCCAGTTTTAAAAGCGGTTCATACGGTCTTGAAAATGTTCATGCAAAAAATCTTGTAATCACGACTGATGACGGAAGTGTCGGAATAAAAGGCATTTTACCTGTCGCTCTAACAAAAGAAGCCGTACAAAAAGCCGGATACAAAGTGATATATGCATGCGGTCCGACACCTGCGCTTGCATACATAAAAAAACTTTCGGACGAACTTGGGATTAAAAGCTGGATAAGCATGGAACACAGAATGCTATGCGGACTTGGGGCATGTCTTGGCTGTACTATTGAAACTACAGAAGGTCTTAAACGCTGCTGTAAAGACGGTCCTGTGTTTGATGGCAAAATCATAAAGTTTGACCCTCCTCAGCAACGCAGAAAACCTTTGGCCCCTGAAACTGAACCTGATTTAAGCGTAAAAATTGCAGGAGTCGATTTTAAAAATCCTGTAATCGCTAGCGGAGGTACTTTTTCATTTGGACAAAATTATCGCGGAGTAAGCGATGTAAACGCATGGGGCGGAATCTGTTCAAAAGGAATTACATTAGAACCGCGTGAAGGCAATCATGGAGAGAGATGTCTCGAAGTTGCCGGCGGAAATATGAATTCTATCGGGCTGAACAATCCTGGAGTTCCATATTTTATTGAAAACCTTTTGCCACAGATGATGACACTTGGTCCAAAAGTGATCGCAAACCTTGCAGGAAGTGATGTTGAATCTTATGTAGAAGGTGCAAAACTTTTAGACAAAACAGATGTCGCAATGATCGAATTGAATATAAGTTGTCCGAACGTAAAAGCTGCTGGGCTTGCTTGGGGAATGTCCGCAGAAACTGCATTTTACTGCGTATCAGCAGTGCGAGCAGCTACAAAAAAGCCTCTTATGGTAAAATTATCTCCAAACGCTCCCGACAATAGACCTATTGCAATTGCGTGTATAAAAGCCGGTGCAAATGCTATAAGTCTTATTAATATGATTCACGGCGTTGCAATCAACATCGATACAGGTAAACCATTTTTCAACAACGTCCATGCAGGCTACTCAGGACCGGGACTAAAACCAGTAGCCCTTCGCATGGTTTACGATGTTGTTCAAGAAATAAACAAGCTTCCACAAGAGCAACGTGTCCCTGTTGTCGGAATCGGCGGAATATGCACGTGGCAAGATGCAGTCGAGTTTATTATGGCAGGCGCAAGTGCTATTGAAATAGGACAGGCAAAGTTTACCAATCCAAATGTTGCAATCGACATTGTAAACGGATTGCGTAGCTTTATGAAGTCGCATGGATACAAAAATCTTGAAGAAATGCGTGGAATTGCACAAACGCAGCCCCATAGTTCAGCACACACAGATGAAAAAGGACATTACTCTGATTTGAAAAAAATGATGGGTAAAAAAAGTGAATGCGGCTGTAATTGATAATTTTAATTGTGCCGCAATTACTTCAAATCAGCCTTACGGTAGTTTATATTCATCAAAAGACCTATGCATGACATTGCAGTCAACAAAGAAGAACCGCCGTAAGACAAAAACAATAGAGGAATACCGGTTATAGGCATTATTCCCATAACCATTCCGACATTTATAAAGAAATGAAACGAAAACATTCCAAAAATACCTGCGCATATATACATGCCGTATTTGTTTGAACATTTACGAATTATATACAATATCTTCAGCAGAATTAAAAAATACAATATAAAAACTACACACCCACCAAGGAATCCGAATTCTTCTGAAAGAATACTGAATATAAAGTCAGTGCTTTGTTGAGGAAGAAAACGGTAATGGCTCTGCGTTCCCATCAAATACCCCTGACCTAAAAGACCACCCGCTCCAATTGCAACTTTTGACTGAATTATATTCCATCCAGCTCCGAGTGGATCTTTGTTTGGATCCATAAAAATTATCAGGCGCTTTATCTGATAATCTTTTAGCACCTTTCCGAGCACAAGTGAAAAAATAAGAGCAAAAGCTATAATAGAAAATGCGTATGAAATCCAGAAAATATATTTTTGACCGTGCAAATACCTTCTGATTATGTATCCGACTAAGGTGATAATCAAAATCGCACCGGTCAAAACTATGCGAAGTTTCATATTCGTAAAAATAGAGATAAAAATATGTGGCGAAACTGCAATCTCATTGTTCCAAACAGGCAGAATTGCAAATAAAATAGTCAGCATACCAAGTGAAAACACATACATTATATATGTAAGCGGCACTCCTGCGATAAAACACATAACAAGATAAATTGGAATATAAACGCTCGCTGTCCCTAAATCAGGCTGAATCAAAATCAATCCCATTGGAACTATTAAAGCGGCGGTAGCATATGCAAATCTCTTAAAAGGAGTAAAATTTTGCGTCTGTACAAAAACACGGGCTAAAAAAACGATAAAGAAAACTTTCCCGAATTCCGATGGCTGAATCCCAAACTCCCCTATTCCGATCCAGCTTTTTGCGCCGTTTACAAAACGTCCAAAAATACGCGTATATATCAACAGCAAAATCAAAAAGGCATACAGATAAAGAGAAATCGATTCAAATTTTCTGTAATCATAAACAGTGATTCCAATCATGATTATAAACCCGATTGAAGCCCATATTATCTGTTTTATATATTCGTTTGTGACAGAAACGCCTTTCGAGTTGATGCTTGAAGAATAGATAAACATTACACTCATAGAAACAAGTACGAGTATAATTAAAATCAAGAGATAGTCGAACATGGCAAAAAATTTATTTTTCATTAAAACTCTCCTATTCTCGCCTTGCACCTGAGTTTTTGCGCAACTCTTCAATCACTGACTGATATCTCAGAGCGTTTACCGCTTCATCATAATTTTGATTGTTGAAGTACCCTTGGATGATAATGTTAGTACAATATGGAGCCCACCATTCCCAATTGTTGATAGCTTCTACAATCGTGGCAACACAAATTCTATCTTCAGGAGGGGCATCGTATGGTGCGTACGCTACAAGCCATGAATGCCAATGTTTGTTATCTGAAGAGTTTTTATATTGATCGACTTCGGCAGTTCCCGTCTTTGCAGCAACTTGAATTTTTTGTCTATGAAAAACCCACTCTATCGTTCCATCAGTCACCGTATATCTCATAGCATCTTGAACTTCTTTCCAGACATCGTTATCGATTGTTGACTGAGTCAGAACGGTAGGTTTAATTTCTTGAATAACTTCATTTGTCACAGAGTCTCGAACTTCTTTTAGAATATGCGGCTTATAGATTGTCCCTTCGTTGGAAACCATCGCTACCATATTTGCAAGCTGCAAAGGAGTCGCTTCCATGTAGCCTTGCCCAATTGAGCATGACATTGTGTCGCCTCCAAGCCATTTTTCGTGGAATTTTTTCTCTTTCCATTCAGCAGTCGGAACAAGCCCGTTAGCCTGACTCGGAAGATCGATTTGTGTACTCTTTCCAAAGCCGAATTCCCGTGCATACGAAGCGATTTTTTCAATGCCAAGATAGTCACGACCAATTGTCCAAAAATAAACGTCGCAAGATTGTGCAAGACCGTTTTTCATATCGAGCCAGCCATGACCCGGATCTTTTACGTGACAATGGAAAACTCGCCCTCCGTAAACCATTTTTCCTTTGCATTCAATCGCTTTCGAAGACGGGAAAGCTTTTTCCTGAAGCATTGCAGCAGTCATGATTATCTTAAAAGTAGATGCAGGAGGATAAGAGACTTGAACCGCACGGTTTAAAAGCGGATTCAATGGATCACGGGTAAGTTTTGCATATTCAACAGCAGAATCGTCAGAGCTAAAGATATTTGAATCAAAATAAGGATATGAAACCATTGCAAGGACTTCGCCTGTTGAAGGTTTTAATACGATAGAAGCGCCGACACGCGCTCCCAAAGCATCTTCTACAAGTTTTTGAATGTCTGAATCGATTGTAAGAACAAGACTGTTTCCCATCGTCGGCGGTTCAATTGTAGGAGTATTAGATATAATTCTACCGTGAACATCTACTGTTGAAAGTTCACGACCGGGCTTTCCCTGCAAAAGAGAATCATACTGCTTTTCAATACCTGTTTTACCTATGATACTATTTTGGGTATAACCTTGATTATAAAGTACGGTGATTTCAGTTTTATTTATATCACCGACATAACCTACAATGTGAGAAAGAGAACCTGTATGAAGATATCGCCTGATAGGTTTTGAAATCCACGAAACGCCGGGTAAATCTGTTTTATTTTCTGCAATATTTGAAATAACTGTAAACGGCACGTTTGATTTAATTTGAATTGCTGTATATGAACGGCGTATATTTTTTGGAATTTTTTTATCTATTTCGGCTTTGCTTATACCAAGATAATTTGCAAGTTTTAAAATTACTGTATCATATCGCCCAGAAGGAATCTCGCCGGGAGTGACTTCGACAGCAAAAGAATTTTCATTTGTCACGATTGGAAGATTTGCTTTACGATCAAATATTTCTCCGCGCTGTGCAGAAATAATACTTATCTGGCTCGAGATTCTCTGCGATTGAGAGCGATAATGTTCGCCTTGCACTATCTGCATAGAAAAAAGCCTGTACAGATACACTGCAAATCCGAAAGCAATCATAATCGTCAATATCATAACTTTAGAGACTTTGCTTATCTTGTCTTCTGTAATTTTATACATTTTCTATATTATCCTCAGAATTTCTGATCGATATAGCTTTGTTAAAAAATTTTAAAAATCGGAAAATAAACGGAGCGATGACGATGTTTTCAACAAATTCAAATAAAAATTCGTACGAAATAAATCCTGTGACATAAATGTTGACATTCGGAAAAAGCAAAGCGATAAGATGAATTAAAACAGCTTTTATCAGAGTTCCTACCCCAACACAAAAAATTGGAATAACTAAAGAAGAAATGATAATTTTTTCATGCAATAATCCGTATAGATAACCGATAATCGTCCTGTACAGACAGTTAAATCCAAAAGGAATCCCTGTGATAAAATCTAATATCAGCCCCGATATAAAACCTGTCGTTTCACCGGCAACTTTTCCATTTACGAGAGCAAAATAAATTGAGCATATCAAAACCAAATCAGGGACTACAAGAAAAAATGAAATATTAGACAATATTGATGATTCTATAATCGCGGCACACAATAAAATGATTGAACTTATAACTAGAGATTTTGTCATTTTTTTGAACCTCTTTCAGAATCTGAGTTTGCACTACCGTCGGGGTGCTCCTGTTTTCTATCATTCAATTCCTTTTGATTTACGACTATGACAGTTTCAAGTCGCGAAAAATCTATGATCGGCTTTACCTCTATATTCAACGTAGAGTTATAATCTAGTGCTACGATTTTAGAAATACTTCCGATAGTGATATCTCGCATATAATTGTCATTTTCACCAGAAGTCACGATTATATCGCCGTATTTTAGTTGGCTTGCAACACTTTTTCGAATATATTGCATCTGAAGCGGCTGTTCCTGACTTCCAAGCCCGTTTACAAGTCCTAAATCGCGCGTATTTTGAACACGTGCAGAGACAATGTTATTAATATTGTATACAGGCATAATCTGGCTTGTGAACGTACCGACTTGAATCACTTTCCCGACAAGACCTCGGTTACCGTTTTGCATCGCAATTACAGGCATATTCTTTTTAATTCCATTGATACTTCCTTTATCAATAGTCAAATACGAAAAAGCATTGTCAAGCTCTCTGGATATAATCTGAGCAGGGATATTTTTTTCGTCCATGGAGATTACAAAATCTAACTGCTCACGAAGCCGCTGATTTTCTTTTCGGATATCGGCATTTGTCCTCTGCATCTGCTCGTATTTTTCAAGTTTTATAACAAGTTCATTGTAATCTTTCTTCAACTTTCTCAGTTTATCTACAGCAAGAACTGTATTTTTTGTTCCGCTTACAACTGCGTGGACGCCCTTGTCTAAAGTTGTGAAAATTGAAAATCCTATTTTTTTAAAGTTTAGGACAAAACTCCCAGAACTAAATGCAAGCATCACACCTGCGATAGTTACATACAAGATAAAAAGAAATTCTGAAAATTTTATACGAAACGAAAAACGTTGTTTTCTAGACATAACTGAAATTAGTCATTGAGGCTGTCATAAACTGTACGCTCTGAGTACATATCTTTGAACAGGCTGAATGCTTTTCCTGAACCGAGTGCAACGCATTCGAGTGGTTTTTCAACAAGAATAACAGGAACACCAGTCTCTTTGGAAATCAGTCTTGGAAGTTCACGCAGCATTGAACCGCCACCAGTCATTACAATGCCTCTTTCGATGATATCCGATGCAAGTTCAGGAGGAGTTTCGCTTAAAACAGATTTTATTTCTTCAACAATTTTTGTGATTGGATCTTTTAGCGCTTCACGAACTTCTACGCTGTCTATTTCAAGGCGTCGTGGAAGACCTGTAATTGCGTCGGTTCCTTTGAGTTCCATTTTTTCAATAGTTTTTTCAGGAGCCGCATTTCCAATTTGAATCTTAAGTCGTTCTGCCGCAGGCTGTCCGATTATAAGATTATGTACACTGCGCACGTGTTTTACAATCGCTTCGTCAAATTTGTCTCCGCCAACACGAATTGAGTGAGTTACAACCATGCCACCTAGTGAAATTACAGATATTTCTGCTGTACCGCCGCCTATATCGCATATCATGTGACCTGCAGGTTCAAAAATAGGAATATCAGCACCGATTGCAGCTGCACGGCTTTCTTCAATTACTTCAACTTCTTTTGCACCGGCTTTAAGGGCAGCTTCAATCACTGCACGTTTTTCAACATCAGTGATACATGAAGGAATTCCTATTTTCATCCTTACAGATTTAAAAAACTGATGGCGTGGAATTATCTTCGAAATGAAATACTTTATCATTTTTTCAGTGCTGTCTATATCGGCTATCACACCGTCCGCAAGAGGACGTATTGCCATGATGTTTCCGGGTGTTTTATCAAGCATGCGTTTTGCATCTGCCCCGACAGCGACAATGCGCTTTGTACCTTTTTCTACTGCAATTACAGAAGGCTCATCGATGATGATTCCTTTATCTCTAACATAAATAAGAGTGTTGCATGTTCCTAAATCAATACCAATATCAGTAGAAAATCTATCGAAAAATCCCATTATATTCCTCTCAATTTTTAATTATCTGTTATTTTTTGTAAGGCACCTTGATGATTTGCCTGGCTTTTTAGCGCTTTACGCCACTCTGCTCTGGCTTTCACAATATTACCTTGTTTTTCATATATTACACCAATTCCATAATGTGCGTCAGCAGAATTTTGATTTTTTTTCAAAACATCTTCAAATTCTCGCATTGCTCCATCATAATCTTCTTTTTCTATATATATATTTCCAAGAAGATTTTCAGCTTTTATTATAATTTCTTCGTTTTCGCTGTTATTTATGATTCGGAACAAATACTGTTCTGCAGCACTGAATTCTTTTGCATTATTATACTGTTCTGCGATTGATAGTAAAAGTGCATCTGATTCTCTTACGAGCAATGCCTCTGTGAATGCGGATATGCTCTCCATTGTCATTCCAAGAGATGCATAACTTAAACCGAGATATTCAGCGATGTCATCTGCTTTGTATCCGTTTTCCTTTGCAAGTAAAAGGTATTTTACAGCTAAATCTGCATAATAATGAGTAGTGATTGTGTTTTTATAAAAATACGCACGCCCAAGCATGTACTGAAGCTGTGGCTGTAAAGTTTTTTTCGAATTGTAAAGGGCAATTCTCAAACTGTTGATACACTCGTCAAGATAAGCTTGAGCCTGCTGTGTATCGGTTTGCGCCTGAGAAAGGAAAAAACAAGCATAACCGTAATATGTCAAAACTGTATTGTTGTACGCATTGTCTTGCAAAAGAATTTTACTATGTTCGTAAACTTTTTTATAATCGTATTCTGACCATGCATGTTTTACATCTTTGATTGAGATCCGACTTGCTTCATATTTTTTTATAAAATGTATTCCAAGTAAAACAATTCCTGTCACTACGACTGCAACAACTGAAACTTTTATCAATACAGGCAGAAAATGAATATGTTTTTTTGCATAATTATTGTTTTTAATATCAAATTTGTTTTTCATTGCAGTCACAAAAAAAACAGACGGGATTGTAAGCCGGGTTCTGTCTATGAACACCGAAAGGTATTCACAATAACCATCTATCCGCATCAACTGTTGCCAGCTGACTCTAGCGATTTACCCACAGTATTGCTCGGAATAACATAACTGCTGCTTAATCTTGCTCCAAATGAGGTTTTCAAGCCGTAAATGTTACCATTTACGCGGTAGTCTCTTACACTGCCTTTTCACCCTTACCTTTTCAGGCGGTACAATTTCTGTTGCACTATCTGTCACAATCCGGGTTATGCAAGAAATTATGCAACTACCAGATTATGCCCGGTGGTTACCCGGCATTTTTTCCGAAGGAGCCCGGACTTTATCTCATTTTTATATCTTATCATCAAGATACAACAACGCGGTTATATCCCGTCTGCTATTAATTAAAGTTTAAAAAAATAAATTATTCGTCGTCGTTTTCTTCATCAGAATCATCAGAATCTTCAGATTCGTCTGAATCATCATCTTCATAGTCACCGTCTTCATTTTCATCAGAAATTTCTTCATCGTCCAATTCGTCTGAATCTTCATCTGTTTCGTTTAGATCTTCATCTTCTTCATCAGGTTCATCGTCAAAATTAAGACCGGCAAGTGAGCCAGCGATGCCCATTGTAAAGTAATTTTCTTCTTCGTTTTCATTGACTTCTTCGTAATAAAGGATGCGCGAACAATATGGACAGAAGTTGATGTCTGCACCTTCGCGAACTTCATTTGCAAAATTTGCAGGAAGAATCATGTGACATCCGGAACAAACTCCGTTTTTCACAGAAACAATACCTTCCGAGTTTCTCTGAATAATTCTCTGGAACTTAAAGAGAATTTCCTGAACTTTAAGTTCTGCATTTTCTTCATCTTTATAGATTTCTTTTATATTGTTTGTAATTTTTTCTTCTTTGGAATTTAGAGCTTTAAGTTCTGCATTAAATGAATCAAGTTCTTTGTTTAAAGAATCTTTGTTGGCATTGAGTTCATCTTGCTGAAATTTTATTGAATCTTCCGAAGTTTTTAAATCGTCGTTTATGCCGGCGAGTTCTTTTTCTTTCTGCTGAAGTTCTTTTCTAAGGTCATCTTCCTGAAACTTTGCTTCTGTTATCTGTTTTTCAAGAGCTTCGTATTCTTTGTGAGTGACGCTGTTTGCTATTCCCTTTTCGCCTTCTTCTCTCATTTTTACAGCTTCAGAAAGCTTTTCTTTAAGCTCTGTAACAGTAGCCTGAGTTGCGTCAAATGTTTCTTTTTGCTCAATGTATTCTTTCTGAGTTTTTGCAAGTAAATCTTCCTGATTACTCAACTGCTTTGGAGCATCGCTGACTTTTTTTTCAAGTTCGTATTTTTTTACAAGAATATCTTGCAAAGACTTTAAATTTTCAAAAACTTCTGTTGTTACCATTATGGTTCCTCTAAAAATATTTTGCTATTGTATAATAATTTACTACAATTGTCTATTGCTATGTTTAATGCCGAATTAAACTTGAAACGCTTATATGCAGAATCTAAACTGCAATTACGTTTCAATATAGTCACGCAAACCGTTTGCTCTTCTCGGGTGTCTGAGACGCCGCAAAGCTTTTGCTTCAATCTGACGAATACGTTCGCGAGTTACATCGAAGTAAAGTCCAACTTCTTCCAGAGTGAGTGAATAGCCGTCTTCAAGCCCAAAACGCATTTTGAGGACTTCCTGCTCGCGCGGTGGCAAAGTGTTTAGAACAGAACGCAACTGTTCCTGAAGTAAAGTAAACGCAGTCTGATTTGCTGGATTTTCAACTTCTTTATCTTCGATAAAGTCTCCGAGAATAGAATCTTCTTCTTCACCGATTGGAGTTTCAAGAGAAATTGGTTCTCTAGCAACATTTTTCACCTGTTTTACACGTGCCAACGGCCAACCAAGCTGCTGTGCGATCTCATCATCAGTAGGCTCGCGACCTAATTTTTGCATAAGCTGACGGCTTTCGCGGACAACTTTATTTATCTGTTCAATCATGTGAACAGGAACGCGGATTGTACGAGCTTGGTCAGATATAGAACGAGTGATTGCCTGACGAATCCACCACGTAGCATATGTTGAAAATTTAAAACCTTTTCGGTATTCAAATTTTTCTACAGCTTTAATCAAACCGATGTTTCCTTCCTGGACGAGGTCAAAGAAATGAAGCCCGCGGTTTGTATATTTTTTTGCAATTGAAACTACAAGTCGCAAGTTTGCATTGATAAGGCGATTCTTAGCTTTTTCCATCATAACACGACCGTGCTCGATGTCTTTTGCCATTTTCAAAATCTTTTCAACATCATTTTCAAATTCATATTCAAGCCTGTGAAGTTTACGTTCAATTTTTTGAATCTGAGTATAGATATCTCGGATCTCATCTGCACTCATATTCAAATCTTGCTCAAGACTTGCTGCCTGAGAACGAATTGAAATTTTACGACCAAGGTTGCGAAGTTCAGAAGAATTGGAAATTTTCAGTTCTTTCATCTTCTTTTCTTGTTTTTGATGATATTCGTCTATTTTCTCTGTGGCATCGCGATATTTTTGTGTAAATTTGTCGAGTTCTTCAGTCTGAATATCGATGTTGTGCAATTCCGGCAAAATTTTTTCACGGAGCTCAGCCAGCTTAGGATTCTCAAAAATCGCGCTCGACTGCTCTGCTTCAAAAAGTTGCTTTTTCAAAGCCATATACTGTTTCATTTCCGAAAGAACAGGTTTTATATTTTCGCCATAAAAACTTTTAAGACGACGCTTATCAGCCATCTCTTCGTTGATCTCTTTGCGTGTTTTTCCTGTCTCATGAATATCGATGCGAGTAAAAGCTTTTTGTGCAATTGAAAAAAATTCGGGAATCATTATGCCAGATTGCTTGATGACATCTTTTATGATATTGTTCCCGTCTTCCATTGTTTTTGAAAGCTCAACTTCCTGCTCCGCAGTAAGGAGATTTTCTTTACCGATTTCACGAAGATATAGCCTTATCGGATCATCGACACTTGAATCTTTATCGCTGTTTACAAGCTTGTTTTTTGAAGCTGTGAGTTTTTTTTCTTCCTGTTCAAGTTCAGAAATCGATTCATCTTCCTGAGGCAAAGCAGCAACATCATCGTCTTGCTCAAGCATTATGTCGTCGTCTTCTTCTTCATCTTCAGGAGTAATTTCATCTTCGGTTATTTCATCTTGACCGATTATTCCGGTTTCTATAGGTTCGCAACCTATATCTTTCAGTATTTTTAATACAGGCTCCATCAATTCATCAGAATTAACAAATTCCTGCCCAAGATACTCAATCACATCGTCCCATGTAATCACACGTTTGGTTTTTGCAAATTCCACAAGTCTTTCAACTGCAGGATTAACGGGTAAAGCTTCGTCGCTTTTTTCATCCATAAAAATGCTCACCTATTTTTTACCTAGACTTTGAACTTCTTTATCAAGTTCAAGTTTTTCGACTAGAAGTTTGTTTAATTGTTTTTGATCTTCCTGCGTCACTACAGTGTATTCTCTAATCCTATGCAATAAATTATTTCTCCGGTCATCAAGTTTATTTTTATTTACATAATTTACAGTATCTTCAACAATTGTACTTATTTTTTCACTTTGATAAACACCAGACGAAATCGATTCAGTTATAAGCTGCACCAGTTTTTCATCATCACAACGGTCTAAAATATCTCTGATAGTAAAGCGATTTTGATTAAAACACTCTTCCAGTATTTTAAATAACTTTCTGGCAGACGGGTTTTTAAAATCATTCTCGGTCAGTTTTGTGCGAAGAACCTTTAATTGGTCTAAATCGGCTGTAACAGCAATTAAACCACGCAATTCTGCGTCTAATTTAACTTGTGTATTTTGTTGGATTTGATTATTATTTTGCCGGATATTTGCACGTTCGCTGGCGTAGTTTCGATTATTAAAATCCCTTTTAACAGCCTCCGGTTTTAAATTAAATGACTGGCACAACTGTTCCAGACAAGATTCTTTCTGTATATCAGACTTAAGCGCATCAACATACTGGAAAAAATCCAGTGCTGCTTTTGTTTTACCCTCAGGAGTCTCCACAGGGTATTTTTCACCTAGTATAGATATAAGATAGTCGCTATCTAATATAGCATTATTTACCTGTGCTGTCAAGTTATCGGCGCCAAATTTTATCATAATTTCAGCAGGATCTTTTCCGCCTTTCAAACTGATAACTTTTACTGTTAAATCAAAATGGCGGCACATCAAAATTGCGCGCATTGTAGCGTTTTGACCAGCAGCGTCCGAATCAAATGACAGGAGAACTGTGTCTGCAAAACCTCGTATCATCTTTACCTGCTCTTCTGTAAGGGCGGTTCCAAGCGGCGCAACTGCATAAGTTATTCCGCACTGATGATAAGCGATGCAGTCCATATAGCCTTCACAAAAAATCACAGCTTTTTTCTCTCTGATTGTGTTTTTGGCAAAGTTGAATGCAAATAAAGTTTCTCGTTTTTTATACTGAATAAGTTCGCCCGAATTCAAATATTTTCTATCATCGGAACCCTGTGGATGGAGAATGCGCCCGCCAAATGCGACAACTTTCCCATCTCTGTTGAAGATTGGAAACATAAGTCTGTCGGAAAAAAAAGAGATATCAGGGTACTTTTTGCTGAACAACCCTGATTTTGCAAGAAATTCATCGCTGAAGTTTTTTTTGTGCAAAAAATCTTTAAGCCAACGTCTGTCTGCCGGGGCATAACCGATTTTAAACTTTTCGAGAGTTTCCTTTGTAAGTCCGCGCTTTTTTATATATTCAAGTGCAACGCGCCCCTGCTCTGTTTCCATCAAAAAATAATGAAACATTGAAGCTGTTCTTTCGTAAAGTTCTATAAGCTGGTCAATATCGTTATTTTTCTTATAGTCTTTTGGTGGAATAAAACCGTCTTGATATTTTACTTCAATCCCGCTTTTTTTAGCTAATGAACGGATAGTATCGGCATAAGATAGCTTTTCCATCTCCATCACAAAGTTGATTACATTCCCGCCTTTATGGCACCCAAAACAATGATAAAACTTTTTATCACCATCAACATGGAAAGATGCCGTTTTTTCGCCGTGAAAAGGACAACAGCCCCAATAGTCGTTTCCGCTGCGCCGTTCGAGTTTTGTGTATTCACCTACAGTCGAGATGATATCCGTCGTATTGAGAACTGCATCTATAGTTTCCTGTAATATATATCCGGCCAAAATGTTTCCTTTATATCTATCTTATTCCTATTTTTTTGTTGAAAGATTGTGGCTTGCTTTGTGCTCATCAAAAGTCTCTGTAAAACTGTGACGACCGGCAGTTGCATCTGTCAACTGAAAAAAATAGAAATCAGTATTCGGTGTATTTGTGCAAGCGTTAAGCGCAACTAAACCGGGATTTGAAATTGGTCCCGGCGGAAGTCCCGCCCACTTATATGTGTTGTAAGGATTATCTATTTTCGTATCGCTCAGTAAAACTCTATCAGGATGAGGGCGCCCTTCAATTTCTGTAATAATATACACAATTGTTGCACAAGAATACAAACCTATATTATGCCTGATTCTGTTTTTAAAGACGCTGGCAATCAAGGGAGCTTCGTCAGAAACCCTGTATTCCCGCTCAACGATTGAGGAAAGAATCACAGTCTGGAATAAATCAAGTGCATTCATCTGTGAAAGGTTTGGAACTTCTTTAATTTTTTCATAGAAATTTTTAATCATTATGTCAACGACTGAAATAGCAGACATTCCGCCTGTAAGAAAATATGTATCGGGAAAAAGATATCCTTCAACCGATTGAGCCGGTATATTGTATTTTTCGGCAGTTGCAGGATTTTTGCATATTGAAACAAAATCATCTTTTGAGCAAATTTTATTTTCATCGAGGATAGCTGCAATTTTTGTGATTGTAAAACCTTCAGGAAAAGATATCTTTATATATTCTTGCATACCTGATGTCAGCTCTTTTTGAATTTCAATGACATTCATATTATCGCTTATATAATAGATTCCGCTTTTTAGGACGAATGTAAAATTATCAGCATTTGGAAATAAAATTTTTTTTAGAAAATCATAGCGAGCAATATAGTAAAATATTTTTTCGTTTTTTATCAATTTTTTATTTTTAAGAACTTCCGCAACTTTGTAAACAGACATCCCCGAAGGCACTTCAATTCTGACTTTTCTTTCTGTTTCCGTTTTATTTACAGCGCTGACTTGATTTTTTGCATATAAATACAAACCAAAGAGCCCGATTAAAAGCGCACCCAATACAAAAAAAGATAATATAAGATTCCTAAATTTATTTTTCATGAATAAAACTTTTTTACCTCATCAAGCGACATGTTGTTGTAAATTGAATCTTCGAGTGCTCTGCAAAACGATTCAAGCCCGGAAGGGATTTCTTCCTGCTTTTGACGCAAGAATTTTGCCATCAAAAACAATTCCTTTTTTGAAAAAGAATAATCAAGCACGCTATCATCTTCATTATCTAAAATCATAGAGTTATCTCTTGAGTTTCTTTTGCAAGATTGACTTCAACATCGGAATGGTTGATATACTGAGCATACCATCTTGCAGCCTGAAGAATCGAATTAAGTTTTTTGTCATCATAAGCCGGCTCGTGATGAAAAAGATATACTTTTTTTATATTCCAGTAAACAGCAAAATCGATCGCATAGCAAAATGCCGAATGCCCCCAATTTTCTTTACGGTAAACTTCTTCGACTGTATATTGAGAATCAATCACAATTGCGTTCGCATTTTTAAAAACTTCTCCGCCTTTTTGAGGTTTTGAATAATCGGTAGATTTAAGCTCCACGTCTGTCGCATATACAAATTTCTTTCCGTCTATTTCAAAAGAAAATGCAGAACATCCGCCGGGATGACGCATCCTGTGTGAATTGACTTTGATTCCTTCGATTTCAAATTGCTTGCCTTCTTCAACAGTATGAAAATTGAACTTTTTAGAAAGCGCCTGAACTACATCCGGTGGGCTATACGGAACTTTTACCTGATCTCTTAAATACTGTTCAGCTTGCTCATAATGGGAATACACTTCAAACTGGCAGTCTTGATTAAAGCAGTGATCAAAAAAAGGAAGCCCATGTATGTGATCCCAATGAAGATGTGAAAAAAAAAGGTAATATTTATCAGGGCATTTTCGAGCTTTGCCTAAAGCCCGGATTCCAGTTCCTGCATCGAGGATAATATGAGTTTTATTATGAACGAGCTCTACACATGATGTATTTCCACCTGTAGTTCCAAAAATCCATTGAGGAAGTGTTGAAATAAATTTCGCACGTGTCTCTGAATTTTCAAGATCTTCAGGTTTTGCGCGCTGAATCGCTGCCATTATTTTTGATTGAATCTGCTGTGGAGATAAAGGAGTTGGAACAGACCCTCGAACTCCCCAAAATGTGATTTTCAACTTTTCCCCTCTTTCAAGTCTTTAAGTTTAAACCATATAAAATAATTTGTCAAACAAACGACAGACAACAAACACTTGACCAACAATCACTTTCAGGTCTCGCTGTTTTTTTTGCACAAATCAAATCGATATAAATTCAATAAGCCAAACCATGTTGATTTTGGAAAGCACAATGTATATATAAAAGTCAAAAAAAATCTTAAATAAAAAAAAAGAGCTAGAGACCAATCTAAATCTTTCTAACTCTTTCTAATTCTTTACTTGGGGAGTTGAGGATTCGAACCTCAGAAGGCGAAAGCCAACAGATTTACAGTCTGTCCTATTTGACCACTCTAGAAACTCCCCTTTTGGGAAAGCTGCCTGTAGGATTTGGACCCACGACCCCGAGATTACAAATCACGTGCTCTACCAGCTGAGCTAAGGCAGCAAATTTTGTTTTATTTGAACATTTTTGAATATATATATCTTTGAAAAAATAGTCAATACTAGTTTTTGCTATTTTTTAAAATATCTTTAAAAAACGGCAGATATTTTTTTTGTATAACATTTTTCCAATAATACTTTTGATGAACACTGAGAGCGGCAGCTTTTATCATCTTGTTGATCACACCGGGTTTTAATTCTTTTATCGTGATAATTTCAGAAAGTGCCGCTGCTAATCCTTCGGGTGTATTATTTTGATAAAGAAAACCTGTTTTGCCATCTTCAATTTTGTTCAGCCCTCCTGTTCTGTGAGCTACAGGAATAGTTCCATAACACTGACCTATAAAGTCTTCAAGGCCGCAAGGTTCAAAAAAACTTGGGAGAACGATAAAATCGCACGCTGCAGTTGCAATGCGGACGACAGCTTGATTATATCCGCACATAAAAGTAATCTTTCCAGGATATTTTTCAGTAAGGGCAATGATTTCAAGTTCAAGAACAGATTCTCCATGCCCTGCAATTACAAAACGCACATTTTGATAATTTTCAATGATAGCTGGGATCGCTGCTGTCAAAACAGATATACCTTTTTGGCTTGTAATGCGACCGTGGTAAAAGATATATGTTTCTTTTATAAACTCGGTTGAACATTCTAGTTTTCCAAACTTATTTATTCCAGCCGTATCATAGTTGTCTGTATTTACGATATTTTGAATAAAGAATTTTCGGCATTTGAGTTTTCCATCGAGGTCATTTTTTTCAGGATTAAACTCAAAAGGAAGTTTTGAAGCCGCACGGTCGGAAGGATTATAACGGTCGAAATCAAAACCGTTTGTAATCCCCTTAATCTGAATTCCTTTTTCCGCAAATATTGGAGCTAGCCCTTCCGTCTGTTTTGAATTTTCAGGGTTCAACAGTTCTTGCGCATAAGTTTCTGAGACAGTTGTAAGATTTGCACCGCAGTTTGCCGAAATCAAAAAAGGTTCTACAGATTTTCCGTTCATAGATTTTTCGAGGAGTTCTGTGTGCAAACCTGTATACCACGCCGCTTCTCCAAGACATGAAAACTGATGATGATAACAAGGTCCTGCATTGTGAATTGTCACAACTGTCTGAGTTTTTTTAAAGCATTTTTTAAGTGAAATAAAAGCCGGAAGACACGCAACTGGCGCATCTTGGCAGTGAAGAATATCAGGAATCTCGGAACGCAAGACTAAAGTTCCGTATTCGGCGACAGCTTTTTGAAACAGAATATCTTTATAAAGAAGATCTTCATGCCCTGTGCCTCGTCTATGATTTGGGTTTTGTTTTTCTTCATTTTCCGTGTATGTATAAACTGCTTCTTTATCAGCAAAGCGATGATTGTTTATAAAAACTACATCAAAGTTTCCTTTTATGCATTTTGCCGTTGTATATGATACTTTTTCTTTTTTACCGCAAAGCTCAATTTCCGTAGATAAGTTTAAATCTTTAATTTCAGAGAGGATATCCCACTGGTTGCATTTAAAAATGGGGATGAATAGCGTAACTTTGTTTTTCAATCCCGCAAATTCTTTGCAAAGCGAATATGTGACATTTTTTACGCCGCCGGCTTCTGCAATTCCAGCGCATTCCATGCTTACAACCCAGAGTTTCATAATTAAACTACCTCTTTTTGATCACATCGTTGAATAATCAGAACGTAATTTTTCCGCACCATTTAGATAAATATTTTTCTTTTCGAGAGAAGAATCAATGTAAGCCGTAATCATTGTACGTATGCAAGATTTCATTGAACCTTCGATTTTAGGTTCTTGGCAGCAAAACAGCGAAGTCTGTGTAATATCGCAACCTATATTACCAAGTCGCAGTGCAGTTGCCGGATTAAAGGCGGTGACATCATCAGTGAGCGAAAACTGAATTGAAACAATATCTTCCGAAACTAATTTATTTTGGTTGATAATTTGAGAACACATTGTACAAACCCATTTTTCAATGCTCTCTCTTGCATTTTCAACACAGACTGCCCCACGAATCGATGCTAACTTTTTCATAAATTTTCCTCTTCTGATTTACTGTTCAGTTCCAGTTCTCTGCTCACTTTTTCCTGAATTTTTTTGTAAAGCGCATAGTCGGGAAGGCTTGAACTTGTAATTGCAAAGGCAGAAATATCTACATCAGGAAAATCTTTATAAAATCGAATAGATTTTATAAGCTCTTCACGGCGAATAGACTCGGGGCGAAAATTAGATTTTTCCTGTACTTTTGCCAGAATAAAATCTGTGGCAGACTGTGCAATAACATCACCCGCTTTTTCTAAATACTCATAAAGGTTTTGATTATCTGAAATCTTGTTTTCTTTAAGCAGGCGAATCACAGCTTCAGGCGAAACTGTCAAAGAAATTGAGTAGCAAATTTTGTAACTGAAATTATCAGAAGAATTGTAAACCGCAGAATAAACTGAACCCGAAGGAAGTTCACCTGTAATTTCTTTATTCAAGTTTGCAGGTTCAATCGTGAAACTTTCAATTTTTGCGTTAGTCGGGAGAAGGAATTGCCAATGCCACGAATATTTCCCATTGATGACAGGTTTTTCATTTATTCCGCTTGTTTTAGAAATTACAACTCCGAACTGTCCGGGCTTTACTTTTATTTGAGTCCAGCCTAGATAAAAAATTATGCCGCCAAAAACAGCTAAAATCAAAACACTTATAAAAAATTTCTTCATAGACTATAACCGAAAAATTCAATAAAATATGAATATATTTTAAGAGTATAACAGTACACAGCGGTCTGCTTCAAGTAATGAAAAATAAAATAACTTTCAAATACGAAAAAAAGGTTTCAAATACGCTTGCATACAAACTGCCAATGATAATCACAATGGCTCTGACGCTGTTTTGCCTCCTCATTGTAACTCTTTACATCATTGGGAATTATCAAAATTTTCTTGACGAAAGCCAGAATTTACTTCTTTCAGTTTTATCTTATACCTCGATTTTCAACATGTTGCTTTCTATCGTTCTTTTGGCCGAGACTATAATTAAAATCGTCACTGAAAAATACAAATTTAAAAACATCGTGAATATGGTTATGCTGACTTTTTTTATCATATTGAGTTTTATTTTTTTGATTGTCTCAAACGTAGTCAATTTTATTTCGATGGGAATTAATTAACTATGATTTCACTTTTCAATTTCGGATTAAAAAAGAAAATTCAGATTCCTCATGTTCTTAAAGAATTTTACAAAGTCTTTGAAAAAAACGGTTTTAAAGCATACCTTGTCGGTGGAGCTGTACGCGATATATTTCTTGGTCAAAAAGCTTCTGATTGGGATGTTGCGACAAACGCTTTTCCTCAAGATGTGATCCGCATTTTTAAATTTGTCGTGCCGACAGGAATTGAGCACGGAACTGTGACCGTGCACTTTATGAAAACAGAAATTGAAGTCACAACTTTCAGAACTGAAACAACTTATTCTGATGGAAGGCATCCCGACAAAGTAAATTATGCAGCCACAATCAAAGAAGACTTAAGCCGCCGTGATTTTACGATGAATTCAATCGCAGTTGATTTAAAAGACGGCAAAATTGTTGATCCATACGGCGGTCAAAAAGATATAAAACGAAAATTGATCCGTACAGTCGGTGATGCGTACGACAGATTTATGGAAGACGGACTGCGCCCAATTCGAGCATTGAGATTCGCTGCAAAACTCAATTTTAGTATAGAAAAAAATACATATTCAGAGATATTCAAAAGTGAAATTCAAAAAAAAGTGATTTCAATTTCGATCGAAAGGTTTCATGACGAATTTGAAAAGATTATAAAAACAGAAAAACCTTCTGTAGGTCTAAAACTTATGGAAGAGACAGGAATATTAAAACTTTTCATTCCTGAATTATCAGCATGCCGAGGATGTATTCAGTCTGATTACCGCGGGTTTCACAAATTTGACGTGCTCGACCACTTATTTTATGCGTGCGACGGAGCTCCTCCTTCTAAAGAAAATGTGCGCCTAGCTGCCCTTTTTCACGACATCGGAAAACCTTTAGCAAAACAGATAAGCGTGGAAAACGGAGTCGAAACGCTTACTTTTTACAACCATGAAAAAATCGGTGAAAAAGTCACACGACATATTATGATCCGTTTAAAATTCAGCAACGAAATGACAAACAATGTATGCCATCTTGTAGAACAGCACATGTTTCATTATGAGCAAACGTGGACAGATGCCGCAGTGCGCCGTTTTATAATAAGAGCAACGCCACAATCGCTCGAAGATTTATTTGATTTACGTCTTGCCGATATGTACGGAATGTATAACACTCCAGTAGATTCTAAAAGTCAGGCAGTCTCTCTTTTAATTGAACTTAAAAACAGAATTGCAGACATCATGGCAAAACAAAATGTTCTATCGTTGAAAGCACTTGCTGTAAACGGCAAAGATTTAATAAAAGAAGGGATTCCTGCCGGCAAACAACTCGGAATAATTTTAAATGAACTTTTAGACTGCGTCATCGAAGATCCGTCAATGAATGAAAAAAGCAAACTGATTGACGTTGCAAATAAAATATACAACAAAAATAAAAACAATTAGAGTTGCAATATTTACCCGGCTGTTAGATGGGTTAGATGACGGAAATCTGTAAGCAGTACAGTGGCGCGTGTTTATTTGCGCCTACAATTTATTTTATATCTTTGCGCTTGATTTTTCCGCTTATAGTCTTTGGCAAAGAATCTGCAAACTGTACAATTCGCGGATATTTGTAAGGAGCTGTTGTCTTTTTTACAAAATTTTGAATATCTTTTACAAGTTCATCAGATGGTGAATACCCTTTTGCAAGCACAATAGTCGCCTTTACAATCTGACAGCGGACAGGGTCAGGAGCGGCTGTAACTGCACATTCAACTACGGCAGGATGCTGCATCAAAACAGATTCAACCTCGAATGTTCCAATCCTATACCCTGAACATTTTATAACGTCATCATTGCGTCCTGTAAACCAGAAATATCCGTCTTCATCACGCCATGCATTGTCGCTTGTATGGTACCAGCCGTCGTGCATCACAGACTTTGTCTTCGCTTCGTCACCAAAGTAACTCATAAAAAGTCCCGGAAATACGCCATTTTTCATTTCGACAACGATTTCGCCTATTTCACCATCTTCTACCTCGTTGCCGTCTTCATCTACAAGAGTTACATTGTAGTAAGGGGCAGGTTTTCCGAGGCTGCCTGGTTTAATCTTTTCATTTCCGTAATTAAAGAGAGAAAGAGTTGTTTCTGTCTGACCAAAACCTTCATGAATTTCTTTTCCGGTAACAGATTTCCATTTGTTGAACACTTCTTCTGAAAGAGGTTCGCCGGCTGTAGACCAGTGTTCGCAGCTTGAAAAATTGTATTTTTTTAAATCTTCTTGAATCAAAAATCGATATATTGTAGGTGGAGCACAAAAAGAAGTTATGTGATGCTTTTGAATCTGATCCATCAAATCAATCGGTTTAAATTTATCATGATAGTCGTAGATAAATACACAGCATTCTGCAATCCACTGACCGTACAGTTTGCCCCATACTGCCTTACCCCAACCTGTGTCCGCAACAGTAAGATGAAGACCTCCCTTCCGAACCTGCTGCCAGTAAGAAGCTGTGACAATGTGTCCAAGCGGATACATGAAGTTATGTGCAACAAGTTTTGGATGGCTTGTAGTGCCTGATGTAAAATATGCAAGCATGATGTCCATGTTTGTGTTTATATCACGGCGATTAAGGGAATGAAGCTCTTCTATTTCTTTTTCTGTGACAGATGATACGCCTGATGTAAAATCTATCCAGTCAGGATTTGCGGACTTTTGTTCTTCATTAAAACCTTTGTCTATCCCAAAAGGTGCAACGCCAATCAAAGTTTTTAAAGAAGGAGATTCTGCTTTTGCCTGTTGACAAAATTTAAAAACATCGCGGTCATCTACAGCGACGATCGCTTTTATATAAGCGGCATTGCAACGAAATATTATATCGTCTTTTGTAAGCATGTGAGTTGCAGGAATCACGGCAGCACCTATTTTGTGAAGGGCAACAATAGAAATCCAAAATTCGTACCGACGCTGTAAAATCAGCATCACAAAGTCACCTTTTTTAATTCCCTGCTTTCTAAAAAATGCGGCAGCTTTGTCTGTTCTCTCTGAAACTTCCTTGAAAGTCAGAGTGAGTTCTTCACCCTCATCATTGCACCACACAAAAGCTTTTGCATCAGGGTTATTTTTCCCAAGATAATCTACAACATCATACCCAAAGTTGAAATTCTCAGGCACGTTGATTTTATAATTTTTAAAGAAGTCATCATAATCAGTAAACTCTGTCCGCTCTAGAAATTTCTCTAACATAATTTTCCCTTAGATTATTATTGCCAAAAATTTAGCATTTTTGTTGTTCAATGCCTGCATGCCGTGTTTGCATGTCGCATCAAAATAAACTGAATCACCTTCTTCAAGTATAAGTTCCTTACCGTCGATTACAAGTTTCATGCTGCCTTCAATCATGTATTCAAATTCATGACCGGGGTGAGAGTTAAAGTGAATCTCTTTTGTTTCTTCCGGCGTAATAGAAACAATAAAAGGATCGGCTTTGCGGTTTTGAAACCCCGACGCAAGCGCCTGATATTTATAGTCACTCCTACGTTCTACAGAAAGCCCTTTGTCCTTTTTTGTTAGACAGTAAGAATGCATGTGAGGCTCTTTGCCTGATATCAGAGTTCCAAGATCGATCCCGTATTTTCTCGACATTGACTGAAGCACACCGACCGGAATATCAACAGTTCCAGTTTCATATTTTTGATACTGCTCTATAGAAATGCCGCAAACACCGGCAGCTTCCTCTACAGAAACATCCATGATTTCACGCAAACCTATAAGACGGTCTGCAACAGCCTTTATATCTTCGTTCATAGCCAACCTCTTTTATTTTTTTTGATTACGATGAAATCAATCATCGATCTTTAATTTCTCACGGCGATACTTTGTGCCAATCTCTGTGAGCTTAAATTTCTGAATTTTTCCTGAACCAGTCATCGGGAATTCTTTCAAAAACATGACTAACTGCGGCCATTTGTATTTTGAAAGTTTTCCTCGACAAAATTCAATCACATCTTGTTCTGTAAGTTTAGCATCATCGTGCAAAATTATGAATGCACCTGTTATCTCGCCATAATGTTCCGATTTTACAGCGGCAACTTGAATGTCTTTAATCTCGGGCATTTTAATCAAAAATTCTTCTATTTCTCGCGGATAGATATTTTCGCCGCCACGAATAATCATATCTTTAATGCGTCCTGTAATTCTGAAATTCCCATTTTCGTCTTTTACACCAAGATCGCCGGAATGCAAAAATCCATCTTTATCTATCGCTTGAGCAGTCGCTTCCGGCATTTTGTAATAACCTTTCATGACATTCCAACCTTTGCAGCACATTTCACCTTGAACGCCTACAGGACACTCTTTGCCGCTTTCAGGGTCGATAACTTTCACTTCAATTCCATCAAAAGCATCGCCTACCGTAGTGGTTTTAACTTCAACGCTGTCATCCCAATGGCTCTGTGTCATTCCAGGGCTTGTTTCAGTAAGTCCATAAACTGATGTTATCTCAGGCATGTGCATTTTTTCGATCACTTTTTTCATCAATTCGACAGGGACACCGGCCCCGGCCATGATTCCGGTGCGCAGAGAAGACAAATCAAACATGCTGAACATCGGATGGTTCAATTCCGAAATAAACATTGTCGGAACTCCGTACAAAGAAGTACACTTTTCTTTTTGAATTGAAGCGAGTGCAACTAACGGATCAAAATTTTCAAGAAGGACAAGAGTTCCTCCGTGTGTAAGGACTGCCATAACTCCAAGTACAATTCCAAAACAATGGAATAATGGAACAAGAAGGCAAAGTCGATCATTTTCTGTATAACGCATGCGTTCACCGATTATAAACCCATTGTTTATGATGTTGTTGCTTGTCAGCATCACGCCTTTTGGAAAACCTGTTGTTCCTGATGTATACTGCATGTTTACAACGTCTTCAGGAGTGACTTCAGATTCAATCTTATGGATAATTTCGATATCGACATGTTGACCAAGCAAAAGCAATTCGGGAGTTGAATAAAGTCCTCGAAATTTTTCTGGTCCCATAAAGACAACATTTTTTAAGCATGGGAATTTTGCCGATTTTAGACAACCTCGCTCATAACTGTCAAGTTCAGGAATCAGCACTTTTATCATTGAGACATAGTCGGAATCTTTTATTCCATCTGAAAGACAAAGTGTGGTCAAATCCGACTGTTTTATAAGATATTCAAGTTCGTGAGTTTTATAAGACGTGTTTACGGTAACTGCTACAGCTCCAAGTCGAGCGCAGGCAAACATATACGTAAGCCAGTCGGGAATGTTAGTCGCCCATATTCCGACATTTTGACCTTTACGAACGCCGATGGCATACAGTCCGCAAGCTAAATCATCGACCCGTTTGTCAAATTGAGCATAAGAAAAACGCAAATCACGATCTGCATAAACCATAAATTCGTGAGACGGATTAGCGCTAACTTTTTCTCTCAACAACTGATTTAAAGTAATATCGAACATATATACCTCTTTCATCTATTGTTTATGTATTGTTTATGTCTGGTATATTATCTTAAAATTAATTTAATATCAATAAAACTCTTTAATATAATTAAATTATTTTTATAACTTGGCTGCTAAATCTGCGGTAAAAGTCGGCACCATCGCTCATCATAACGATTTGCAATATCAAAATCATATTTCTAAAAGATTTTTCTTAAATATAAACGTTTTGAATTCCTGTTTTTTGTATGTAAACATATCGCAAACACCGTTGTAAATCATCTCAAAACCGTGCTCTGCGTACCATTTCCAGTCGCATTCACAATCTGTCCAAAGATAAAGCGTTTTATACCCTTTTGAAAGAAGCAATTTTGCAGACTTTTTTAGCATTTGAGAACCGCAGCCTTTTTTATTGCTGACATAAAGTGTCAATTGAATATCATCATCATTCATCAATTTTTGAGTTTTATAATCCATCAGTTCTATATATGAACGACATCTATCAAACGCCTGTTTTTGTTGAAGCGTGAAATCTTTGTTTATTTGTCGAACCCAGCTATTTACAGTACACAAATCTCCCTTGCACATAAAAAATGAACTCACAAGGAACTCACCTGTTTTATTATCTGTAAGCTGGAAGCGTTTATCGTTTTCAAAAAGGTTACTGCGGATTATCAATTCCGAATAAAGACGGCGATAAGTTTCCGGGGCATCAAAATCGCTCCAAAGAGGAAAAACAATATCTACAATTTGTGGAATATTTTTTATGTCAAACAGTTCAAACTTAAACATCTTTCTATGATTTTATTTTCAGATTCCGTAAATATTCTTTTTGTTCCGGTGTAATTCTAAAACTCTCGAGCGCCTTTTGGATAGTTTTATTGTGCGTCCAAGTGTCGAGTCGTCTTTGCTCAACAAATTTAATTGCGCTGTTCCACTGCTTTGCAAGCGCTTCGGCAAAAAGCCACGCAGTCATCATATTGACATAATATTCGTCTGTTCTAACTTTTGCAGGCCACTCAAGGTATTCCTGATCAAAATCGCTTCCCAAGAAGTTTTTCATAAACAAAATCATTCCTATTCGCTTTGTATAAGGCTTGTCGCTTTCAATCCAGTTTTTTACGTGAGAAAGCAATTTTCCATGATTTTTATTTAATACTTTTGGATTTAGTCCGTCGCTTACAGCCCAGTTAGTCACAAATGGCAAAAACTTGTTGATTTCAAAAATGCACTGTTCAAAGTCTTTTAGTCTATTTATCAGCTGGATATGAAGAATATTTTCCTCCTGATATTGATGTGGAACCTCATTCATAAATGTTTTAGCTTGTTCAGAAAAACAACCGATTTCTTTTAGGATTTTACTATACTCGGCTGCACGAACACCGATAAAAGATTCTCGAGGTTCTGTTGGGACTAACTTAGCGACAAAATCGGCGTATTTCGAGTCTTGGCGTGAAAATAATTTTTTTTGAATATCTGTCATATTTTTTTACGTATTTTCATCAAACAGGCGTATATACAACGGCGAGAATTTTAGCATTGCAGTTGCCATGGCTGTGAACATGATGAGCTACAATCGATTCGTAATATATTGAGTCGCCCTGTTTTAATTCATATTTATCTTTTCCGTATAGAATTTCTACTTCGCCTTCAAGGACATAAATAAACTCTTCGCCTTCGTGTGTTGAAAGTTTAATATCTTCCTCTGATGAAGGGAAAATATCTATTATAAAAGGATCCATGTGACGACCGGCTTTATTTTGCGCAAGCGTATAAAAATCAAGGTCAGAGTTAACGGCATTTCCGCGGTCACTGAATCGTGTAACTTCTTTTTTATCTTTAGAATGTGCGACAACAGGTCCAAGGTTTTCATCATCATCCATGAAAGTTCCGAGCCGAACACCGAGAACTCGGGCGATTTTTATCAAAGGAGTTAGATTCGGCACGAGCGCTCCGCTTTCAATGCTTAAAATTTGTTCAACGCTTAAATTCGTGCGCTCCGATACATCTTCAACACTGAGTTTTCTGTTTTCCCGCACTAATTTTACTTTAGCACCGATTTTATTTTTTTCACTCATCCTAAAACCTCCCATAAAAACTTTTGCAGGAAATAGCAATTTCCGAAAAAGTTTTTAGCCGTGCGCAAGAGCGCACACGTTCAATAGTCGAGTTTGCAAAATAAAGCGTATCGTATTCATTTGATTTTTATCGAAACGACACGTATACACGTCTTCTGCAAACATCCAGGCAAACTCGAAATAAAAAGTATCGGCGATATTTCAGACGACACTTTTTATCACACCTCCTTTTTTGTTATTGCGCAGATTGCTTGATTGCTGATTATAGATTCCTGACTTTATTTGAAAGTATCAGCTTTTATCCGCACTGCTAATTTATCTTGTAATCTTTATTGTACGCAGTTTCAATTGTCTTGATGTTTATTGGATTAAATTTTTTATTTCTTGCAGAAATAGCTTCATCCAATGCGTACTCAAACGGCTTAACTCCACTTATCATTCCTTTACAGACTTTTGCAAGGCAGCCAAGTGCGACCATGTTTGAACCTCGAGGATTGTCTGTCTCTGCTGCAATTTCGTTTGCAGGGAGTGCAATAGTTTTTATATCGGTGCGGACAGGCTTTATGTCGATCAAAGACGAATTGTATATCAAAAGTCCGCCTGGTTTCAGCCATTTTTCAAACTTTGTCATCGAAGGTTTGTTCAAAGCTACAACTACATCAGGCTTTTCAATTACAGGGGAAGCTACTTCATCATCACTTACGATAACAGAGCAGTTAGCAGTTCCGCCGCGCATTTCGGCACCGTAAGATGGGATGTGAGAAACATATTTATCTTCATTCATTCCTGCGAGAGCAAGAATTTTACCGGCAAGAATAACACCTTGCCCGCCGAATCCGGCAAAAATTATTTCTGTTGTCATTTTTTTACAACTCCTGATTTTGGTGCTGCGAATTCAGGCACAACCCCTGATGGAACGTCGCGGAACACCCCAAGAGGATAATAAGGTTCCATCTGCTCTTTTACCCAGTCTGCTGCAACTGTCGGAGAAACGCCCCAATTTGTAGGACACATGGAAAGCACTTCAACAAAACTGTAGCCTTTTTTATCTTTTTGATATGTAAGAGCTTTTTTTATTGCGGCTTTAGTCTGATTGATGTGCTTTACATCGTAAACTGCACACCTTTCTATATATTTTGGTTCAACAAGTGTATTCAAAAGTTCACATGCTCTTATCGGATATCCGACTTCATCAGAATTGCGTCCGAATGGAGTTGTTTTTGTCACTTGACCGACTAACGACGTTGGAGCCATCTGCCCGCCTGTCATACCATAAATTGCATTGTTGATAAAAATCACTGTGATATTTTCTCCGCGGTTTGCAGCGTGAATTGTCTCCCCTGTTCCAATAGCAAGAAGGTCTCCATCCCCCTGGTAGCTTATCACAAGTTTGTCAGGGTGAACGCGTTTCATGCCTGTCGCAACAGCAGGCGCTCTACCGTGAGCGGCTTCGCAAGCGTCTACGTCTATATAATTGTAAGCGTAAACCGCACATCCGACAGGAGCGACTAAAAGGACATCATGTTGGATACACATCTCGTCAATCACCTGACAAATTAGTTTATGTACAATTCCATGACCGCAACCGCCACAGTAATGAGTTGGGACATCTATCATTGATTTTGGAAATTCATATTTTTTAGACATAGCTCTTTATCCTCTCTATAATTACATCAACAGACGGTATAACTCCGCCCGGCTCTCCATAGAAATCAACATCGCCTGGCTTATGACCACAATAAAGTTTTACATCTTGAACCATCTGCCCCATAGACATTTCAACAGTTAATATTTTTTTTGAATTTGCACAAGCCGCTTCAATTTCTTTTTGAGGGAACGGCCACAGTGTTATTGGACGAAAAAGACCTACTTTTATCCCTTGCTCGCGAAGCAACTTCACCGCTTTTTTACATACGCGAGCACAAGTTCCATATCCGGTGAGGACAAAATCAGCATCGTCACACATAAATGTTTCAGATAAAGTTTCATTGTCCTGAATATTCTGATAGTTTTCAAAAAGCGCTTTTGTATGTTTGTTCAATTCACCGTCGATTCCCGAAAGTTTCAGCGACATGATTTTATTTTGCTTGCGTTCGGGAGTCTTCCCTGTCAACGCCCATGGCTTTTCGGGAAAATCTTTTACAAACTCCGGAAGGATACACTGTTCAGACATCTGCCCAAGGTAACCGTCCCCTAAAATCATACAAAGAACACGATATTTATCTGCAATTTCAAACGATTTTACAGTCAAGTCTGCCATTTCCTGAACGGTTCCCGGAGCAATTACAACTACATGATAATCTCCGTTTCCACCGCCGCGTGTCGCCTGAAAATAGTCTCCCTGAGCGCCGGCGATATTGCCAAGTCCGGGTCCACCTCTCATCATGTTTACGACAACTGCCGGCAGCTGCGCACCGGAAATATAAGAGATTCCTTCCTGTTTTAAAGAAATTCCGGGAGAAGATGATGAAGTCATAGTTCTTGCACCGGCGGCAGAAGCTCCCATCACCATGTTGATTGCGGCGAGCTCTGATTCTGCCTGAAGAAATGTACCACCGACTTCAGGAAGTCTTTTTGCCATATATGCAGGAATCTCATTTTGCGGTGTGATTGGATAAGCAAAGTAATAACGACAACCGGCTCTGACAGCAGCTTCTCCAATCGCTTCGTTTCCTTTCATTAAAACTTTATTTGTATTTGTCATTGAAAACCTCTTATTAATTAATGTGTAAAATCAAGAACAAACTGTTTATTCGGTTTGTTTTGACTGATTTCAATCATTAAGCTCTATTTCGATCACCGTATCAGGACACATTGTTGCACAAAATGAACATGCGATACATAAATCTTCATTTATGCACACTGGGTATGAAACTCCCTGCCCGTTTGTCTGCTCTGACATTTCCAAAATTTTTTTTGGACATACGCGAATACACAATCCGCAGCCCTTACAACGTTCAACATTGATTAAAGGTCTTCCTTTAGCCAAAATATGACCTCCTGACAATTTAGTCACAACAACAATGGTACGCTGTTTTGTACCAGTTGATGTCAATATAATAAATCAAAAAAAAAAAATAGACAATACAGTTTCACTAAATAAATGCAATATTATTAAAGTTTAAAAATTAAAGTTTTTGATATAATCAAAGTCCGTACCATTGAGATGCTGTCTGGTCTGCTGTTTGGAGTAAAATTACAAGCGGATTCATCAAAAAATTTGAATAATTGTATGATTCGCTCTCCGATAAGTCAGAAAATCCCATGTGGCGGCTGACAGCTTCAATCACCATTCTGTTGTGAATTATCGAAGGCATAATCTCAAGCATCATCAAAACAGATTCATTTCCGTGCCCAAGATTACGGTTGTCGCTCTTAGTTTTGTAAAACGGCTGTTTTACCCAATTGCCGGTGATATCTTTAGTATTGCGATATTCAATGCTGTAAAATCCAGTTTTGCAAAAGTCGTGGCAAAGAGCCGATATAAAAATATCTTTAGCGGTGATTGTGTATTTTTCACCTTCAGGAGATGCAAAGAAATTTTCTAGCATCGGTTTTGCAAACACAAGAGACTGTTTTATTACCATCAGCGTATGAATGCTTAATCCTCCTTTAAAATTTCCATGAAACTTAGTTGAAGCGGGAGCAGTCCAAAAATCTGTCTTATCTAGCCAATCTTTTAAGTTTGCAGCTTCAGATAAATCTTTTACAATATAGTCAATCATCTGTGTATAGCAGAGCTTTACTGCGTCAACAATAAAAACGCCGTCCCGCTGAATCGGTGTGTATTCATTAAAAATATCGAGAAGTTCGTAAACTTCTGTGAACAAAGTGTTTTTTTCCAAATCAGTCATATAGAATCCTTTTTACAAAGTATTGTAGATCTTCACGCCTTTTACGTCTTGTTGAAACTCAATCAGATTCCAAGTTCATCGTTTACAAGAACGATTTTTATTTTGCCTGCAGGGAAGCAAAAACGAGTTGCGACCATTTGGGCACAACAACACTGCGGACTTAAGCAATCAGCACATTCTCCTGTTTTTGAGCACGGCGTTGAATCGCAAAATCTCTGCGCATTTATTGGAGATGTATAATGTCTAACTTTAGAATAAGCGGCTTCCATATCAGGAACAATTTTATTCATACCGGCTATTATGATCACGCTTTTAGGACCAAAACAAAGGGCGGCAACTCTGTTTCCGACGCGGTCGATATTGAACAATTCTCCTTTTTCTGTGATCGCATTGCTGCTCATAAGAAATGTATCGCAGTTCAGAGAGTTGCGCATCTTCTCTAATTTCTCTTCAAGACTTTTTGCACTGTCGCGGTCGATAACTGAGTATCCATTGTCTTTTAGAAGTTTTTTTATTCCAAGCTGTTCGACAGTCGTCGTGCCTCCCCAAGAAACAACATCATTTTGAGGAATGAGCTCCAAAACTTTTTCTGCGACATTTTTTTTGTTTGCAACATAATACGCATCAAACTGACGTCTCTTCAATGCTTCGACAACTTTTGGACCAAGTAAATTGTTTCTTTTGATGAGCGGTTCAATCATAACAATACCCCTTTTAGAATAAAATAGATTCACGTGGAATAATAACTTCTGACTAGTTAATAATAATTAAAAAAAGCGTTTTTATCTATAATGATATAGATATATCTATTGTTAAGAATAACTTTTTGATGTAGAGTAATAGCCTATAATATTTTTATACACAGCGAAATGCTGTTTGTAATGGAGAACGTTTATGTCAGAAAAAGACACAAATCAGTATTACATTACCAGACAGGATTCCACAGAATCTAATGCCCGTAGCTATCCGCGAAAATTCCCATTCGCGCTTGCGAAAGCCAAAGGCTCATGGGTTGAGGACGTAGAGGGAAACAAATATCTGGATTTTTTGTGTGGAGCCGGATCTTTAGCACTGGGCCACAATTATGACGAAATAAATCGGGCAATGATAGAACTTATAAGTTCAGATGCCCCGTTGCACACTCTTGATTTAACAACACCTGTAAAAGACGAATTTGTACAGACTCTTTTCAGTTTACTCCCACCAGAATTAGGAAATAATGCCAAAATTCAATTTTGCTCACCTAGCGGCACTGACGCAACTGATGCAGCGATCAAACTCTGTAAAACGGCAACCGGTCGTTCGAGTGTAATTTCTTTTGCCGGCGGTTATCACGGAATGGGACAAGGTCCACTCGCATGCATGGGAAATTTACATGCAAAGACACATGTAAACGGACTTATGCCTGATGTACACTCATTCCCTTATCCTTATATGTACAGAGATCCATTTGGACTTGGCGGCGATACATGTACAAAAGCTGCATGTAATTTTTTTGAACGCACATTAAAAGATCCCGAAAGTGGAATCACTCACCCAGCGTGCATCGTACTTGAAACTATTCAAGGGGAAGGCGGCGTTATCCCTGCCCCAATCGAATTTTTAAAAACTGTGAGACGAGTGACAAAAGAACTTGACATTCCTCTCATCCTTGATGAAATTCAGTGCGGCATGGGCAGAAGCGGAAAGATGTTCGCATTTGAATATGCTGATATTGTTCCTGATGTCGTTTTGATTTCTAAAGCTGTCGGCGGTTCTCAGCCACTTGCAGTTGTTGTTTACAACAAAGAACTCGACAAATGGACTTCCGGTGCACATGCAGGCACATTTCGCGGAAATCAGCTTGCGATGAAAGCTGGCACAGTTGTTTTAAATACAGTATCAAAACCTGAATTTCTTGATGACGTTATCAGAAAAGGTGAAATGATTCAAAATAGAATCAGAGAGTTACAGAAAAAAGTTCGGATCATAGGTGATATACGTGGCAAAGGCCTTATGATTGGAACAGAATTTGTAGATCCGAATGCGACTCCGGACTGCATAGGCTCACTTCCGCCAAGCGGAGAAATCGCAGGCAAAGTGCAGAAAATGTGTTTTGAAAATGGACTTATAATTGAGAAAGGCGGACGAAACGGTTGTGTTATGCGTTGCCTTTGTGCATTGAATATCACAGATGAAGATTTGAAAAAAGCATTTGCAATATTTGAAAAAGCCGTCATTTCTGTCGATGAAGAATACAGAAAATAAGTGATATGACATCTTTTTTGACAAACATACAATCTGATAAAGACGAATATAAAAAAATCATCGGAGAAGTCACATCATCAATTGCAGATACATTTGCTGATGAGCGTGCATACGCAGGTCCAACACCGGAAGAACTCAAAAAGATTATTCACCAAGACTCTATTTTGCCGGAAAAAGGGATTGGCTGGGAAAAGACACTCGAATTGACAAAAGAAAAAATTCTTCCAAATCTTTTGCGTACATCTTCAACAGATTATATGGCGCACCTTCACGGACCATCGCTTGTAGAGACAATTGCCGCAGAATCTATCATCTCAACATTCAATCAGTCAATGGACAGCTGGGATCAATCTCCTGTTGCAACAGAAATAGAGGTTGAAGTAATAGAACATCTGTGCCGTTTGTTCAGATATGATGAAAAAGCAGATGGAGTTTTTACAAGCGGTGGAAGCCAGTCTAACCAGACCGCAATCATCATAGCGCGTGACATGTTCTGCAATGACATTCTAAAATACGATGTAAAAAAAATTGGAATAAATGAGAAATGCCTAAAGCTCAGAATGTACACGAGCGAGATTTCTCATTTCTCTATGGAAAAGTCTGCTCACATACTTGGGCTCGGCTATCAGGCTGTTGTAAAAGTACCAGTTGATTCGAATAAGAGAATGGATATAGATGCACTAAAATCCCTTATAGAAAAAGATAAAAAAATGGGAAACATTCCTTTTTTAGTAGTTGGAACAGTCGGGACAACAGATTTTGGAAGCATAGATTCTCTGAAAAAAATATCTGAAATCGCTTGCAAAAACAATATGTGGTTTCACGCAGATGCAGCTTACGGGTCAGGGGTGATAATGTCTGACAAATACGCTGCCAGAATTTCTGGGATAGAGATGTGTGATTCAATCACACTCGATTTCCACAAAATGTTTGTGATGCCAATTTCATGCAGCGCAATCTTACTCAAAAACGGTAAAAACTTTAGTGCACTCACAATTCACGCAGATTATTTAAACCGTAAAGAAGATGAAGAAGACGGCTACACAAACCTTGTAGATAAATCGATTCAGACAACAAGGCGTTTTGATGCACTGAAAGTTTGGATGAGCTTTCAAATGCGTGGAAAAGACGGCTGGGCAAAATTGATAAACACAAGCATGGAAAATGCTCAATATTTTTACAAAATGTTAAAATCAGACAGCGACTTTGAAGTGCTCACTGAACCGGAGATAAGTTCCGTAGTATTCAGGTATTCAAATTGCAAAGACGATAAAACAGCAGACAGAGTAAACAAACGCGTTCGCCGCAGCTTGATTCACGACAATGGAATTGTAATAGGACAAACTGTCAGCGACGAAAAAACTTATCTAAAATTTACGCTTTTAAATCCGCTTATCACGCAAAAAAAATTGGATCAATTGAAAGATTTAATAAAAAAACTAGCTGTTTTGTAATATTTTGTAATCTATTGAAAAGTTGTTTGCACAGACGCTCTTGTCGCATTATACAAAGCCTTATTTAAAACGCTCTGCCGGCATTCTACTTTGAAGATTTTTTCACAGGCACAATTGTAAAATTGATATATTTTTCCGTTTCCATTCCCGGCTCGATATTTAAATCCCAGAACAAAGTCGAAACAAAAGACATGCTGACAGGCTCAATAATTTTATAATCAAAACTTGGACGGTGGAAAGTGATTGGACTGAAAAAGTATCCGCATTTTTCGTTCGGCTCAAACACAAAAGAGATTCCATTTGCGGTATCGGTTAAACGCGCAATTTGAACATCATTTAATTTTCCTTTTGAATTAAGCTGATAAGTGTTTTCAGAAGTATCTAGGTTTACAATCGCTTCATTGTCTACAACTTCATCACTGAAATAGACAACATCAAGGGGATTAAAAGATGGATTTACGATGCTCGACTCTACTGCAAATTTTGCACATAGTTTTTTGTCGCTTTCATTTTTGATGATATACTGAACAGTCATTCCTACAGCGGTAATCTCATATTTTTTTCTCAAATATACAGCTTGATTCGTAGGCTTCCAGACAGCGTGAGCCGCAAGCTGGATTTCGTGATGTATTTGCGAAAATTTCACTTCTGAATATTGAATTCTGGAAAAAACGCCATCTCCAGAACGTTCATTTTTTATATAAAGATTGAACTGTTCTTTTGTAAACAGATGGTCTACAAACAGTCCTCTGTCATAATCATCACAGCAGCCGTCAAAATCTTTATCACGGCGTAAATTGTTGAGATAGTTTCCAGTATTTTTTATCAAATCAAGTTCTCGCACGGCACCGCTTATCAATGAAATATATGAAAAATAATGTTCCATTCGGCAGATATATTCATCAAGCCCATCGTTATCATAATCAAAACGAGTTACACACTGCTTGAATTTACCATCTTTACGAAGAATTTTTTCAGCTTCCATCAAATTTTTATAAGTTTTTTGTCTGTGCAAAGAATTTTCATAAGGTGTATTCGTCGTAAAAAGAATAGCTGTTCCAGCCTGTGCTTCCCAAAGTTTTTCTCTGGCAGCCTTTTTCCGCATCTTGTCATTTTTATATTGATTTACAAGCATGCTTATGTACATTATTCTGTTGTATAAATACTGGCTGTTCGGATAAGTGTGCATGTAATCATAAATTGTAAAAGGTGAACGGCTTTTGCTCTCATTATTTTTCTTGTTTACAGCAGCCGAAACGCTTTCGCTGATTCCAACCGGAATATACGCCGGGATTTTTGTTTTTGCAATCTTTGATTTATATTCAAAATTTGATGTAAGTTTTATATTTGAATTGCCATCATTTATAAGAGCGAAAAATTTTTCAAACCATTTGCTTTGCGTAAGCTCAACAATATCTTCCTGTGTAAGATTCAAGTTTATGATTCTTTCTGGACAGAGTTGAATATGGTTATCATTCTTTTCAATTTTCTTTACAGCTTTTACAATATTTTGTATGAATGTTTCGGGAGAAATATCTTTATTCGGCGCCAAGTCTTTATGATAAAGATAAATATCTACTGATTTTCCGAGATCTGACATTATTATCGGCAAAAATTTTCGTTTATTTTCCTGCAAAAGTACGCTGTCCAAAATTGCGTATTCAATACCGCATGTGTGGATATTGTTTACAAGTGCAGAATCCCAGCAATCTTCAAAAAAAACAATCCCACGCGGACGTTTTCCAAATGTCTGTCTTATTTCTGCTGAAAGCAAATCGATCTGCCCGTTTCTATCTACAGGATAAAGCAAAGGCAATAAAGGTTCATAATAACCGCCACCAAATATTTCAACTTGATTCCTTTCAACAAGCTCTCGAAGAATTGCGATAAACTCATTCTTTCGCTTTTTAAAAAATTGGATCTGCCTACCACTAAAAGCAAAAGAAAATCTAAACGATGGATGTGAATACAAAAACTGGATTAATGGTTTAAAAACGGTCTGAAAGTTATTTTCAAATACATCATTTGAATCTGAACAAGATGAAAATGGCTTTAAATTAAAACTTACGTATATTGAATCCATTATTCGCAATACGGCTCTCCCACACCCAACAGCCTTTTATCTCTCCTTAGTACATGCTTTTCCCCAAAAACATTTAGCTTTTTATATAATATTTCAAATAAAGAATTTTAACATCTAGTTCTGTTGATAATTCTATAACAATATGCCCATATTTTAAAGTCTTTTTTTGGCTTCCATTCGGCTTTTTCTTCTTTTTTATATGCAGAACAAGAAGTCTGCTCTCCTGTAACGTTGCCGCATTTTACAATTGTCGCCGTATCGCTTGAAATAAGCTCTATAATATTCTGAGGGCAAACATCAACGCATTTTCCGCAGCCACTGCAATTGGCAGTAATCACAGCAGTTGTGTTTTCGATCACAATCGCAGACTGTTCGCACACTTTTGCGCAGTCTCCCAACCCGATACATGCGAATTTGCAGTCCAAACCGGAACAAAAAAGCGATTTAATCATCTTGCATGAATATTCCTTATTGTAATCAGGTCGGGCTAAAGCAAATTCTTTTTTACATGAACACATCACGACAGCTTTTTTGTCGGTAGAATTTGTTGCTGTTTTTTCGGGAATAACTGTGTTTTTTGCTTTTAGAGAGATAAAGATATCATCATTTTCATTGTTTTTTCTTATAGATGGGACAAAAAAATACAATGTAAAAAAAGTGATAAAGATAAGTGCTATAATAAACAAAATCAAAAGAATTATTGATAAAATCATTTTATTGCTCCAAGATTAAACCAAACTACATCCCACACAGTCATACTTATTAAAATTATGGCAATAAAGATGAAGAAAAAACTATAATAATTTTCATCGAGGCTCCGCCCATCACTGGAAACTCTTTTCTTAAAAGTGATACAAATTGGAATGAGCAACACCAAAGTAAAAATACAGCTAAAAAAAATCACGATTGTATCAAGCAGCGACGTACTTTCTGAAACTGAAAGAAGTGTTATCAAAAATGAAACTGCAAATTCAGAGCCTGAAGTATTCTTCTTGAGACTAATAATTGCTCCAGCGAGTGAATTTATGCATGCAAACACTATAAAAGTCACGATCGGATAAAGTTCTATAAGGTTGACCGGAACTAGAATATAATGTGTCATAAGCCATGACGCAATTGAAGACAAAGCGATTACAACAACGCTTTTTACATAAAAGGAAAAATCCTCAAATTTTGTGATTCCGATGTCGACGGTTTTATTTATTCCAATGCCGTAAATCAAAACTGCAGATGCAAAGACTGTGTAATACAAAAATGAATCGAGATAAATCATTCAGCCTCTCCAGAATTTTTTATAATCCTCATTTTGTTTCTGAAAAAGACATCAAGATAAAACAAAACACCAATCAGACACAAAACTCCGGGAACTGTTCCGAAGAAAGAAAAAAGTCCTATTTTATCGGAATTGAACAGAACTTTTTCAAATATCTGATGTTTACTTCCGTAAAAAGTAAATGTTCCATAACAAACGATGTCTCGAAATAAAAATAAAATAAGCCCAAAAAATGAAAAAAACAGAGAATTATGTAAAGATTTTTTTATTCTCAAACCAAAATCGGTTTCTGACGATTTTAAAATATTGTCTATCAGGAGCAATGAAACCGGCGGGAAATAGAACAAAAAGCCGAGTGTCAAAGCAACCTCAGAATAAGCGATTGCAAAAATCTGCCTATAGATGACTGTAAAAAAAATCAAAAAAGTCATGACGATATAAGTTCTTATCTCTGTAAACTTGAATTTTTTGACAAGAAAATCTACGAGGATACCACCCAAAAGCAGGATGTTTAATTCCAAAAGCAATGTAATTCCGTAGACTAATCTTCCGGGAGTCGGCACAAAAAGAGCAAGATACGCTGTTATATATAAACTTAATTTTTTCTGTTCCATCATATATCCTTTACTTTATGATTTCTGGAATTTTATTTTTCCAGTAATCGATTCTTTTGTTTGAGTTGTCGATTTTAATCTGCTCGGAAATAACTCCGTGAAGTGACGGATATCCCACAAACTCAACGTTATTGTTTTTATCAACAATAAAAACTCCGGCCATAGGTCCATAAAAAGTCTGTACTCTCAGTATGACGGCTTTATACATTTCTCCGTCTTTATTGTTGCGAGCGTCAAAAGCTGCCGCATTCATCACAAATGGATTTTTTATATGCAATTGAGATGATAAAACCCACGAATTTGAATCTTTTTCATTTAAAAATCGCTCTATCGTATAGCAAAGATTTTTGCTCCAGCTTTTTCTTGAGACAACTATGGAATAAATCATTAAAAAAAACAAAACCAAAAGAACACTCATAAATGTCCCATATTTTATAAAAAAATTTTTATAAGAAATCTGCTGCTTCATCACCTCTGCCCTCCTTTTGTGATCGAAATCTTCGAGATAAGTTTGGCAGTTGCGTTTTCATTTTTTCTCTCTTCGATTACGCGCAACATCATACAGCAGATATTCGTTATAAGAACAGTATAAGCCATTCCGATAGGAGACGTACCGCAACCCATTATTATAAATGCCAAAATGCCAGAAATAAGACCCAGCAAGACTTTTCCGCCAAAAGTTATCAAGCTTGTCCCATACCACTGAATAAGGAACGTTACGCAAAACAGAGTTCCACCTGTCATAAGCGAAAGAATCATATCTCCCTGATTTATTATTCCGCCAAAGAAAAAAGAGCCGAAAAGTTTTACAAGCAGCAAATATGTGATTAAAAAAAGTGTGGGGATTACACCGGAGAAAGCATTATCGGAAAAAATTATGATAGAAGAGATTATTGTCAAAAGGTTGAAGCGGAATGCTGGGATTGCAGAGCCTGTATCACAGATTAAAGAGACAAAACCTTCAGGAATTGAAACACTGAACAAGCTGAATATTTTTTCATTGATAAAGTTTGTGACAGGAGTATCGAATGAATAGATTTTGAAATTTCCATTTTGGATTAAATAAGCAGATATATTTTTAAAATTTAAAATATCAGAAGAAACATCAAAATTCGGAAAATATCTAAAACCTATGAGCCATGCGATGATAACGGCAATCGCAGGTACATTGAGCCAAGTATTTACGCTCTTAAACACGATGCATCTTGAAACAAATAAAGTCAAAAAGGAAATAAAAAAAACAGTTACAACAGGATAATTTTCTGGCAACAAAAGTCCGATAAACAGCCCTTGAATCAAAATATTCATAACATTGTAAAGTTCTTTTTTTTCTAAAAAATAATTTATGACAGAAGTCACAGCAGCCCCCAAAAAAGCCGCCAAAACTACAAAAACAGCATTAAAACTTTTTGTAAAAAAAAGCATAGCGACTTGAAGAACTAGCAAAACTAAAAATCGAATAGACACAGATGAAATCGACGGGATTGTATAAACAAAAGGTTTAATCGAAATTATTGAGTTTTTTAATTTTTTATCATTCAAATTATTTTTCATTTTTATTTCCGATATATTATTTTAGTTTTCAATTGTCTTTTTAAGCACAGAGATAGTCTGAGAAAGCGGAAGACGAGCAGGACAAACAGTATTGCATAAGCCACATTCAAGACAAGCTAATGAAGATTTAGCAAAGTTTTCAGGCAAATGTTTGAACTTTGAAATGTTGTTGTAGAGTATATCCGGCGAAAGCTTTACAGGGCATGCAACCCTACAGTTGCCACAGTTTACGCATGTGTAAATCTGTTCATCCAGCTTCTTTTGTTTTGAAATAAACTCGACAGACTTCACGTATAAAGTGACGGGAACTTCAAGGGTTTGAACGCAAACTCCGCACATCCTGCCGTTTATTATGACCATTTCGGGCGTTTTTACAAAGTATCCAAGCTGACTGACAATATCTTTCAATAAAGCACCATTTTTTACGTCAAGCATACACGATAAGTTCAGGCAGTCACCGGAAAAATGAACAAGGCTGTTTATGGAAGGCACAGATAAACATGCCGACTTGTAAACTTTGTAAATTGTAGTTGAATCTACAAATAAATCATTTTTGCTGATTTCAAAACCACAAGTCTTTTTTAGACCACTTTTTTTAAATGCAGAAATGATCTCTCTAGGGATTCCATAAGGGTAATTTTTTAAATTCATTTGGAGAACTGCGACGTTTTTATCAAGTTCAGGGTTTTTGTCTGAAAAATATGATTTGTCTTCCATTTTCTGGTCGACGCAAAACACAATTCCACTAAAACCAATGGCATCGGAGAGGATTTTTGCACCTTTTATAACCTGTTCAAAATATAACCTTGAAATCAATGAATCAGTGATTCTGTATGGGTCTTCATCAAAAAGCCGTACGATAATATTTGTTTTCGGTTTTACTTTTTTCAGCTGAATCCCGAAATTCTGAGGCTTTGAAGAATAAAAAGTGTTTATAACACCGTCTTCTATAAGTTTTTTTGACAACAACTCGTTTGTATAATGTGTATTTTTTTCTTTCGGGATTTTTCCGATGTATGAAAAACTACCACCGGTTTTTATCTTTACTGCAAAAGTCTGACGTCCGTTTGGAGAAAAACAAGGTTCAATTGCGACGACAGTTCCGGGAACAGAAGAGCGAATAAATGTCTTCTCACCGTCATATTCAGATGATACTGCAATTTTCTGCCCTTCTTCCACTTTATCTCCAACATTTACGATGCTTTTATAGCTTATTCCATCTTCCATCATCAAAGGAATCTCAACGATACGTGGCAAAAATGCATTTTGAGAAAACCGATAATTTTTAATTATTGACGAAGCAACCGTGTTAGATAAAGTCATTTATTGATCCTTTTCTTGGATATAATAGTGTAAATGTATATAAAAAGTAATATAAAAAGACAAATAAACATCATAATAATTCCAAATAAATTGACATGGTTTTGGTTTGATGAGATGTATCCTGCATTGAATCCCGAGCCTTCGGATTTTATTACTTTTTCAATCGAATTAAAAGGGAGCAAATCTATCTGATTGAAAACTTCCTCTTTAAAATTTTTATTGTATTCAAAAATGTCTGACGATTCTGAAATCCGGTCATTTTCTTTTTTGTATCTTGGAAATTCAGCCAGGCTTTCGATTTTATTTGAACTGTTCAGCGACCTATAAGGATATGTTTTGACGTTCCACATCCACTTATAATACTCTTCAAGCTGCGGAAGATTTTGTGAACGAACAGAAGAATCGCCTGGTAACTGAATCTTTGAGAAATGAGAATCAAAAGATGATGAAGTCGATAAAGCATATAAAGCTATAAAAATCACAGATGCGGCGGTTGCAGCGTATAGCGATGTCCTTGACCTGCCCGAAAAAAGTGGAACAAGTTTAGCCGGACGAATAAAAACCGGAACAAAAGAATTTACACTTTTTGCTTGAAAATATTCTTGAACAAAATTGAATATATATAAAGCTGCAAAAACCCCTGCTGCCATTATGACAAACATCACACCTGAGAGCACAGAACATGAAATTGAACTTAAAAATGCTGTGCACGCCATTGCAGGAATACAATAGTTTCCAAGAAGATATTCGACAGCGCCTTTTCGTTTCCAAACATTTGAAATATAAAAAAGGCATAGCACAATAAGACAATAAGCGAGTGCACACGGATAAAAAGGATTCGCATAAATGTAGGAGACTGGAATCACAAGAGAAAAAAGAAAAACTGCTTTATTTTTTGAAAAAAACGCAACTACTAAAGCCAGCAAAATCGCAACTAAAGGCAAAATCCACGGATATGAAGATTCTGAATCGACTCCGCACTGAATGCCAATATTATCTAGGAACTTAATGCAGTTTTGTAATTTTGCCTTCTGCGATGATGGAATATAATAAAGTCTGAAATTCTGCGATTTATCAAAAAAGAATGAGTTTCTCCTGAGATAATATGAATATTCAGGTTTATCAAAATTGATGCGGAACATTGAAACTTCAAGAGAATTTTCAGAAAAAGTAACAGGAAGATATTGTCCTGAAAGAGAAACAACATCTTCAATTCCATTTTGTGTAAAAGCATTTTGAATTGAAGAATCATCGCTTGAAGATGAAACATACATCACAATGTAGTTTTTCCACAATTTACCTGACGGAACTGCTCTAAAAACTAAAATAAAACTCAGCGAAATGAGAAACACAATTGGTGAGATAATTCCGAAGCAATTTTTTTTCATTTTTATTTGATTTTCATTTTATTTTTACAATTTTTTTATTTATTTTAATAGCGAGAATGCAAGACCGATAAAAAATCCAAGAAAACATCCGCAAAGCACTTCCATCGGTGTATGACCATCGACTTCTTTTAGAGGTTTAAAAATATCTAGGATTGATTTTGTACTCAGTTCATTACCGATTTCATTTAGCTTATGTGCTTGCATTCCGCTTGAACGGCGAACACCGAATGCATCTCGAATAACAACAAGAAAAAAAACAAGTGCAAAACAAAAAATATCCGAGTTTATTCCATTTCTAAATCCAATAGTTGTACAAAGTGAAGTCACAAGAGAAGAATGACTTGAAGGCATGCCGCCTGTGCGCCAAACCATGACTTCAAGTAGTTCCCCAAGTGAATGGATTTTCCCATATATCAATTTGATAGCTGCTTTTAAAAACTGTGCACCAAACCAGCTAAATAGACAGGAAAGAAAAACCGGATTTCTTAAAAACAAAATAAATTGCTCTCTAAATGTAAGTGGCATAAATATCTCTAAAATTAGATTCTTAGTTTACCATTAGAACGTCATTTTTACTAGTAGGATTTTTATTTTTCACTTATATTAATATTATGGACTTCAAGCATTTTGCTGTGGGAGAAGATGACGACGGACGCAGGCTCGACAAAATATTAAAACGATTTTTAGATAATGTGCCGCTTTCACAATTGTATAAACTGATCAGGAAATCTTTGATAAAAGTAAATGATAAAAAAAGCAGACCGGATTACAGAGTTATCTCCGGCGATGATATTTCGATAGCGTCTTTTTTATTTTTATCTGAGCATGAAAAGACATCTGATGGAAAAACACCTGCCTTGAACAAAAATCTGCAAAATCATCACAAATGTGAAAAATATTATAATTTTCAGGTGTCTTCACAAAATGACAAAATCACAGTTCAAACAGATATTTCAAAACTTATCGTTTTCGAAAACGAACATATCTTAATTTTAAATAAACCGTACGATGTGATTATTCATGGAGAAAAATATTCCCTTGATAAAGCAGTCGTAGAATATTGGAAAAATAATATAAAAGACAATTCAGACAACTCTCTTTCTTTTACACCTGGCCCGCTTCACAGAATAGACAGAAAGACTACAGGGCTCATCGTTTTTTCAACAAGCCTTGCAGGAGCGAGATGGTTTTCAGAAAATATAAAAAATCACACAATCGGGAAAAAATATCACGCGCTTGTTCAAGGAAAAGTTTTTGAAAATCAAGAATGGTGTGATTTTATTTCAAAAAACGAAGAATCGAAAACAAAAATATCAGGTTTTCATAAAGTTCAAGCAAGTTTTTCAGACGGCAAGGAAGAAGGTATTAAATCGGAAAATGCGAAAAAAGCACAGACATTTATAAAACCTGTTTGCATCGGCAGCTTTGAAAAAACTTTTGTAACGCTTGCAGAGATAACAATTGGAACCGGCAGAAAACATCAGATTCGTTCCCAGTGCTCGTTGCACAATCATCCACTCCTTGGAGACACTGCGTACGGCGGAAAAAAAATAAAAGCAAAGCAGGATTTTTATCTTCAAGCTACAGAGTTAACTTTTCCTGAAAACAAGCTCGGGATTCCGTCACAGATAAGAATATCTATTTCAAACGATTTTACCGATATTTTATCTTATTGTGGGATTAAAAAAACTAATGTATAATTTTTAGAAATGAAGCAAAATTTTTCAGATATATTTTATTTTTTTAAGAATATCCAAGTTTATGCACTTGTCGGAGAAAGCGGCACCGGTAAATCTTTTCGCTCAAAACAATTAGCCGAAAAATACGGAATTCACGCGATAATTGATGACGGACTTTTGATACAAGATGATAAGATTGTCGCAGGGCGTTCGGCAAAACGGGAAAAAACATATATGGGCGCTGTCAGAGTTGCCCTTTTTGACGACAAGGAACACCGCGACTCAGTTGCAAAAGTGCTTCGAAAAACTCATATAAAAAAAATCATGCTGATCGGAACTTCGGAAAAAATGGTGATGAAGATTGCGATGAGGCTTCAGCTTCCGCAGCCGCAAAAAATCATAAAGATCGAAGACATCGCAACTAAAGAAGAAATTGAAAAAGCAATAAAATCTCGCCAGGTTGAAGGAAAACACGTGATTCCTGTCCCTTCGATCGAAGTGAAAAAAAATTATCCTCAGATTTTTTCGACTTCAATGCGAGACTTTTTCTCAAAAAGTAAACTCTTTAATAAAAACAAAAACATAAATGGCAAAATGATAGAAAAATCTATCGTGCAGCCTGAATTTTCTAAAAAAGGCAGAATAAAAATCTCGGAAGCAGCATTGACACAGATGGTTATGCACTGCGTTGCAGAATGTGACCCGGACGTAAAAGTAAAGAAAATTTCGATTAAAACAGACCAGCGCGGTTACAGGCTTTTGGTGACAATCGATGTTCCGTTTGGCACGCAGCTGACGGGAAAAATTCACAGACTCCAGCAATATATAATCGACAAAATAGAATCTTTCACAGGAATCTTAATAGAAGAAGTCAGCATAATAATCGATAAAATTTCAAAGCCCGACTCAAAAAACTAAATTTTTATTTTTTGCTGTGTGATTTTACACCGCACTGCCCGATTGCGGCTTTCACCGAAAATTCCAATTCTCGTCTGACAGGATTCATCGGCAACACAAAGTTTCTGCATTCAGCCCACGTTCTCGCATAAAGCTCTGAGTACGCAGTCTTTCCTTTGACTTCTTTATCCCAATCTGTAAGTGTTTTGACAAAATCTTTAATTATAAACAAAAGTTTTTTTCCGAGTCGAGCATCAGGGTCGATTTTATTCAATTCGCCGAGCTGCCTTATGCTTTCCATATATTTTCGTTCAAAATCTTTACTGTCATATATAAGACATGCTGCAGACGGCTGCAAATAAATGTATAAATCGGTATCGAGAGCTTCCTGAACTATTTCATATATACATGAACTGTTCAGAATCTTGAGCAATTCTTCTGTAATCCGAGACGGAGAAACTTGACCTAGCAGATTTGCAGAATTTCTGATTTTATGGCGAAGCTGATGAGACATTTTTGCGTGTGTTGTCGCCGAATATTTGATTGCGCGAAGCATTCGCACAGGGTCTTCAACGAAAATGCGGTCAATCGCTATCACAGGGCGAAGAATATGTTTTTTTATATCCCGCATACCGCCAACATAATCGATCACCTGCTGCTGAACAGGATCATAATAAAGCGCATTCATCGTAAAATCACGGCGTTGAACATCTTCTTCAATCGTTCCGAACACGTTTCCTACAGAACCTTCAGCATTCGAGCGGAATGTGCTGACTTCAAAAATCTTTGAACCGAATACAACGTGGACAAGGCGAAATCTTCTTCCGATTATGCGAGAATTTCTAAATATCTTTTTAATCTTAGACGGTGTGGCATCAGTGACAATATCAAAATCTTTTGGTTTGTTTCCGACTATTAAATCTCTGACAGCACCACCAACGATATAAGCTGCGTAACCGGCATCTCTAAGTCTGTTGATTATTTGGAGTGCATCAGGATCTATGTTTTTGATTGATATCGAATGTTCATTCTGAGTATAAACTACGGCTTTTTTAATCAGCCTGCCATGACTATCAGTACCATATCTGAATAACACTATTTTGAATAATATTCTAAATCTCGAGTTTAAGTCAAGTTACATCGAAATTAAATTGAAATTAAATGAATCCATGAAATTATATCTTTTTCTACGATTTCTTTGTTTTTTTCGTTCAACGATTCGTGACGGTTTCCCTGATATTCTATGATATCAACTTTTTTTATTCCATTTGCTTTATATATGTTGTACAAAGCTTTTACAGTTTTACCGTAATCTCCGACTGGATCATCGCTTCCATAAAACAACAACAGCGGAAGTTCCACAGGGATTTTTTTTATGTTAGAGATTTTATGAATCTGTTTTAAACCGCTCAGCATATCGCAGTAAAATGAGTTTTTAAGGTCTATTCCGCACCACTTGTCCATCATGTACATGCTGACATTAGTTTCATCTTTTGATAACCAGTCATATTTTGTTCTGGGGTTTTCTATGCGTGCGTTATAATTTCCAAATGCAATTTTATCTAAAATCGGAGAAACAGTGTTTTTCCCATTAAAAAAAGTTATAAGCTTTGCAACAAATAACCCGGCTGCAACAAGAGCACGACGAGGACCTGCTGTTCCTGATAGAATACATCCGTCAATTTCCCTGCCATATCTTTCTATAAATCCTTGAGATACAAAAGAGCCGAATGAATGCCCCAAGAGAATTATTTTTTTCCCGCTGTATTCTTTTTTTACATCTGCGATGACTTCTTCGAGGTCGTCTACAACTCTATCAAAGCCGTTTTTATCGGAGAGTTTACCGAAAAGACCTGTTTTATTTTTTTCAGCATTTTCGGCAGTGCGTCCATGCCCCCTCATGTCGTATGCGTTCAATACCCAGCCGTTTTCAGCAAGGATTGAGCCGAGCCTATCATATCTCAAAGAATGCTCTGCAAGCCCATGATGAAGCTGAACAACACCTTTTACATTGTCAATTTTTTCGCCATTTTCGCCAACTTTCTCGTCTGGATACCATCTGCTTATAGCGATTTCCATACCATCACTGATTTTCAGAAATTTTTGTTTATACATTTTAAGCTCCCATAAAAACTTTTGCAGGAAATAGCAATTTCCGAAAAAGTTTTTAGCCGTGCGCAAGAGCGCACACGTTCAATAATCGAGTTTGCAAAATAAAGCGAATCGTATTCATTTGATTTTTATCGAAACGACACGTATACACGTCTTCTGCAAACATCCAGGCAAACTCGAAATAAAAAGTATCGGCGATATTTCAGACGACACTTTTTATCACACCTCCTTAATTTTGTGTAAGATGTAATATTGTGCAAAATATGCGGCTTTCAGTTCATCAAAACAAGCAGGATTTTACGCATTGTTAAAAATATTGACTTTTGGTACATTTCTATTGATGACAATTATAACAGATAAAATAGTTATCGGGGGAAATTCCTTAGGAAAAATTGATGGAAAAAACGTATTTGTTCCTTATACGATGCCCGGCGAAACTCTCGAAATAGAAATTACAGATTCAAAAAAAGACTACGATTTTGCAGAAATCAAAAAAATAATAAAACCGTCAAAAGACAGAATAACACCGCCTTGCAGATATTATGGTAAATGCGGTGGGTGCAATATGATGCACATAAAACCTCAAAAGCAGCGAGAACTGCGAAAGCAGATGCTGACAGATGTTTTTTTTCAAAACGGGATAGATATTTCAAAAATCACAAAAATCGTTTACGGCCCTGATTACAATTACCGTGCCCGCTTTCAGCTAAACGATGGAGGACTTTCTCAAAAGCGTTCCAATGTTGTAATTCCTGTCGATAAATGCCTTTGTGCAGAAAAGCCTGTCAACGATTATCTTTCAAAAACACCGCCGTTTGAGCGCCCACGCGGAAGATGCCATCTTTTTGGAAGCGAATTTGCTGTTGCACAAAGTCAAAAAGAAATCACATATGCTGGGAGCATCAAAATTTATTCGGAATTTTCCGATAAAAAAAGCTGCCGGAATTCAGGCTACAATAAACTCGCCAAAAAAGCAAAATCACAGAAAAAATTTAGAGAAAACCACTATTTTTCGGGAACTGTAGAATCGCCTGAAAACACAATTGAAGTTGAGTTTGCAGGCAAAAGGCTTTGCTTTGACATACGCGGATTTTTTCAGTCAAACATTTTTGTTTTTGAAAAGGTCGTGAAGCTGATTGCGGAATATCTTCCCGGAGGAGAAAATGTTCTCGACATGTACGCCGGCTGCGGCTCAATCTCCGCTTTTTTAGCCGACAAATACAAAAATGTGATGATTGTTGAACACAACCGCGATGCTGTTGTCTATGCTGAAAAAAATCTTGCTGGAAAAAAACACGTTAGCTATGGACTAAGCGGTGCAAACTGGGTAAAAACGTGCGCACAATACTGCAATAAATTTGACGCATGCGTAATCGACCCACCTCGTTCAGGAATGGAAAAAGAAGTTTGCGACTATCTTTGTAAATCAGGAATTCCGCATATTGTCTTGCTTTCATGCGATCCCGCAACTAACGCACGCGATTGTACACGCTTGATAAAATCGGGTTATGAATTAAAACAAATTTATCTTCTAGATTTTTATCCGAATACGAGCCATATTGAAAGCCTTGCAATATTCCAGTTGAAATAATGGTAAATACCGTAAAATGAACAGACTTATAAAAAAAACATTTACAACTATTCTCTTTATGTCGATATTTTCATACATTTTTGCACAAGAAAAGTTGTCTTCTTATAACACTTCATGGTCGGTTGTAATTCCCGGCAACGTAATATGCGAGCCTGCAATAACATCTTATGGGTTTGCTATTGCAACAGATGCAAAAAATCTTATGGGATACACAGACAAAGGTACTCTGCTCTGGGAAAAACAAGCAGGAAAGTCGAAAAATGTATCTATTTCTAGCATTCCCGGAGATTTTATTCTGTTTCTTGAAGACAACACTGAGATGAAACTGTTTAATCCAAGCGGAACTGCTGTCTGGAGCAAAAAACTTGATTTTTTACCGATAGGACATCCTTTAGCAGGCAGGGACGGACGTTTTTTTCTAAACAGCAAAAATAAAATTGTGTGCTATTCAATCACCGGACTTTGCAAGTGGGAAATTGAAACTCCAGAACAAAAAGCTATCTCTCTCCAAGAACTTCCTGACGGTTCTGTTGTGACGTTTCTCGATGAAAATAAAAACAATACTATTACAAAAGGGCTGCGCATATCTCCGTACGGAGAATATCTCGAAGAAATAACGTTTTCCGGTACAGTAAAAAAAAGTTACACATGCAATAACGGCATTCTTTTGATTTTTGAAGACGGAAATGCAGGTCTATTTTCTCTGGAAGGCGGTTTTTCAAAAAACAGATGGGTGATTTCAAGGAAATCTACATCAGGAGATTTTGTTGTTTCAGAAGACGGAAGCAAATTTTTATATACAGATGCGGCAGAAGACGGTGTGAATGTCTACAAAATCAGTGAAAATGGCGATATAGAAAACAGCATAAAGATAAAAGGAATAAACGGAAAAAAAATAATAAAATCGACATATACGGAATCAGGGCTTTTTATATGCGACGAGAATATTGCCTGTCTTTACAATCCGGGTGGAAACTTGTTGTGGTCAGCAAAAATGCCTGACTCAAAACATGGAAAGCCGACTTTTGACTATCTTTCATACATCGGAAGCAACCACATTGTTTTTTGCAACAAAAACTGGAGTGTTAATTCGTATTTAATAAATCAAACAGGAAAAAACTTGGATTCCAAAAACAAGACTCTAAGTTCAGCAAAACAAAAAAATAAAAGCGGAATCATATACAGTGATTTTGTAAAAATCGACACGAACGAATTCGGTTTTTATTTTGGAGACACTTTTTACAATGAGCTCACGTCATTTTCCAGAATAGAGATGCTTAAAAACGGTCATTATGCAGAGAAAGAAATGGAATATCTTTCACAGATTATGTCTGTGTGTAAATTGTATTCTCTAGATATAAGTTCATCAGATTCCGGAGCAAAAAAACAAAAATCGATTTTCCAAAAAGATGAAAGCGGATTAAACTCGATTCTTGTTCAACTCTCTCTTTTCAACAACGATGATACTCAAAAGATTGCAGCATACATCATCAAAAAAAGCGATAACGTCACTTACTGCCGTTCTATTTTAAAAAATCAAAGCGGATACGATCCCGATGCAAATCTGCTCGACGCTCTTGAAATACGCGCACAAAAAATTAAGCCACAGGAAGAGCCATTTGTAAAAGATGTATGCAACACTGTGTTTTTAATTTGCAAGTTTATGGGACGACCTGCATATAACACAAAAGGAAAAGCGATATTAAAGCGATTTATGAACTCCTCTTACAATTTTTCAACTCGAAACTACGCAAGTGATACAATGAAAAGAATAATGACGCTTGGACTATAAAAATATGAAACTGTAAACAAAAATCAATACAATAGCTATCACAGAATGTTCAGATTTCGCACCGAAACATTTTATTTTAAAAGAAATGGAAAAAAATAAAACATTATGGTAAAATTAAACCCTAATCCAAAAAGTTGATTGTAGATTTTATGGAAACTGCTCAAACCGATTTTTTTAGCAGTCCTGAAATAAGGCGGAAAAATGAAAAAAATTAAATGTTTATTTACAGCGTTTTTGTTGATCTCTGCAAATGTATTTGCACTTGAAGTAGATAGATCTGAATTGAATTCTGCAGGAAATGAGACAACAATTGAATTTATCAACTACACAGGGCCTCACAAAGTTATAGATTCAATTGAGGCAATCAAAGGGATCGGCTCTTCTATGGGAAATGCAGTTGCCGGGCAACTTTCATCTTCTCTATCGACTCCAAAATCTTCAAAATATTACGTGATTCACGCAGTCGACAATTCTGTAAAAGAAAAACTCGACGCCGATATCATTTTCATTGGCGAAGACGCTACAGTTGACCACATCGATAATCTTCGAAGGATTATTTCAGCATATTTAAAAGCGGCTTATGGGTACAGCGAGAAAGACGCCGATACACTTTCGGTTTTTATCACAGTTTACAACGCTGTTTACCGCGGAAAATTAGATATCTTCCAGTCAAAATACAAAGAAATTGTCACAAAAAATCTTACAAAAGATAATTGTGGTCTTTCTGTAAACTATAAAGACTGGCCTGGAAAATCTCAAATTGTAATTCCTTTATTCGACGTAAAAAACGGCGGTCTCTCAACTGTAGACACATCTGTTATCAGCGATACAAAAGTTATCACTTCTATGAAAGAAGATGATGATAAAAATATCGAAAGCCGAAAAGGAATGGTCGACATCAAAGAACGAGAAGCAGATAACGCTGAAGCGAAAGCTCAAACAGCACAAAAAACAGCTGCTGAAGAACAGAAAAAATTAGAAAAAGAAAAACAGAAAACTGCGGAAGCAAAAAAAGAAGCTGCCGAAGCAAAAAAAACTGCCGATGAAAAACAGAATATAGCTGATAAAGAGCCTGACAACAAAAAAGCTCAAACAGAAGCAAAAGAAGCAAAAAATCAGGCAGAACAAAAACAAAAAGCTGCTGAAAAACAGGAACAAAAGCTGGAAGAACAAAAGCAAAAAACAGAAGACGCTAAACAAGAAGCAAAAGAACAGCAGGCTGCTGTTGACAAAAAACAGTCTGAAGCACTTTCAGAACGCAAAGAGATTGCAAAAGACCAGCAGGAAATTCAAAAGAAAGAAGCCGAACAAGCTAACATGAATACTAACTATGGAATTATTCTAACAGATGAAAAAGAAATGCTCTCCAGACTTGTAAAATTCAATTCTGCAAACGGTCAAATTGTCAAAAATTCTCCTGTTTCAGTTATCAGAAGCAGGACGATTTACAAAAGCGGTGACAGTTACATTGCAATTGCCGGCGAAAACAAAGGAAAAGGAGCTGTAAAACTCGTTACAATTTCGATAGATACGATGGAAATATCAGCAGAAAGCGAGAACTATATCGCAGCTGACTCCGTTTTAATTCAGGATGGAGGCTCGTTCTATTGTGTAACTGAAGATAACGGTTCTTTCTATCTTGCAAAATTTGGCAGCGATCTTTCACTTAAATTAAAGTCAGAAACTAAAGTAAAGTCTGCCACACCGGTTACAATCACAGATGCCGGAATTGTTGTAACAGGCTCAGACGGAAAACTAAAAATTTTGAAGAAAAACGATTTGAAAGAGATTACAGGGAAATAAACATTTTTTGTTGAGTGAAAACGGTTCTTTTGACTTTAGTCTAAAGAACCGTTTTTTTTTATTCTTCAGCCTTGTTTTCGAACCTGCTGTACGCCGGCAAAAACATGATTGGAATATCGCCTGTAGCACCGTTTCTCTGTTTTGCAAGAATTATCTTTGAATCTTGTGCAGCCACTTCTTCTTTCAAACGATCGCGGTGCAAAAACATTACAACATCGGCATCTTGTTCGATAGACCCGGAACCGCGTAGTTGAGCAAGGTTCGGTTCCTGGCCTTCAGCATCACGGGCTACCTGACACAGTGCCACGATTGGAATTGAAAGCTCCCGCGCTAAAGCTTTCAGAGATTTTGATATTTCGGAAACCTGTTCAAAGACAGCGGCATTTGGATTTTCAGTTGTTATGAGACCGATATAGTCAATAAATATGATTTCAACTTTGTGGTTCATCACCATGCGCCTAGCCATCGCTCTTAAATCAAGCAATCGCATATTTGGAGTGTCTACTGTGTACAACGGTGCTTCAAACCAGCGTCCCGCAGAATCCTGAATACGCTTTACATCATCTAATTTCATCAAGCCGGAACGTATCTTTTGCATTGGGACACGTGCTTCCTGAGCCAAAAGGCGCATACCGATTGATTCATATGACATTTCCAAAGAAAAAAATCCGCAAGGAATTTTTCTTTCACATGCGATATTTTGCATCATCGAAAGAGCAAACGCTGTTTTACCGATAGAAGGTCTTGCTCCAATTATTATAAGTTCAGATTTTTGGAAGCCTGATGTATATGTATCAAGTTTTGCAAACCCTGAAGGAATGCCTGTAAACTGATTTTTGCTTTTGTAACGCGCATCGATGATTTCGATTTCTTTAATCATCATATCTTTTGCTTCGTAAATCTGAGTAGTTTCATTTCTTTCTGCCAAAGCAAAAATTTTTTGTTCAGCAGCATCAAGCAGAGCTTCGCTGTTTTTCTGCAACTCAAAAGCGGAAGCTTTCATCTCAGCCGAAATTTTTATGAGGTCACGCCGTGCTGCCCGGTCAAGCACCATTTTTGCATAGTAATCTATGTTGGCAGCCGAAGGGACTGTATCTGTCAGCGAGGCGATGTATGCAACTCCTCCAGCTTGTTCAAGTTTATTCTCAACTGTCAATTCGTTGATTAAAGAAATTGTATCACCGGTTGCATTTTTTGCATAAAGTTTTAGCATAGCATCAAAAATAACTTGATTTTGAAGCGAATAAAATCTATCAGGTTTAAGAGAAGAAACTACATCAGCCATTGCCCCCCAGTTGATTAAAAGAGCTCCCAGAACTGCTTGCTCAGCTTCTTCGCTGTGAGGTGGTACCTTGTCTGTTAAATTTGCATCCATTTCTTTTCCTCCAGAGAAAAAAAAAGAGTCAGTTTACATATTGTATTACTGACTCTTTATAAAATCCAGACTTTCAATCTGAAAATTAGCAATTTTAATTATTCAGATTTTTCTGCCGGGACTTCGTTTTTCTCTTCTTCAGATTCTATAACATCTTTAGATTCTTTAGATTCTTTAACTTCTTTAGCTACTTTAGATTCTTTCTTTTCTTCAGCTGGAGCAGAACCTTCAACAGCCTGCGCCTTTACGGCTATGTGAACTTCTGCTGTCTGAGCTTCATAAAGATGGATTGTAGCTTTATAGTTACCGACAGATTTAATAACGCTTCCCGGAATTTCGATGCGTTTGCGTTCGATTTCGAATCCAAGTTTTGCAATTGCCTCGGCAACAACGTGTGCTGTAACAGATGCATAAAGTTTTCCGTTAGCTGCAGCCGGCATATTGAGTTCAATTGCCGATGCTTCAAGTTTTTCCTTTAAGCTGGCAGAATCTTTTCTCTTCTGTTCCTTGCGTGCTTCAATTTCAGCTTTTCGGCTTTCAAAAAATGCTACTGTTGCTTCATTGTAAGGTACAGCCAAGTTACGTGGAAGAAGAAAATTGCGTGCATAACCGTTAGCAACGTTTTTTACATCGCCTTCTTCACCAAGTGATTTTACATCTACATTAAGAATTACTTTCATTTTACAAGCTCCTGTAAATATATTTGTTCAGGTCTCGGAGTATGAGAACTGACATAAAGTTTAAAATTAATCAGCGACAAACGGCAAAAGGCTGATTGAACGTGCGCGTTTAATTGCTCTTGCAACTTCACGCTGATGTTTTGCACAAGTGCCTGTGATACGGCGTGGCAAAATCTTACCGCGTTCTGTCATATAACGTCGCAGTGCATCTGCATCTTTATAATCGATCTTTACTTTGTTAGCGCAGAAACGACATACCTTTTTACGGAAATATGTTTTTCCTTTTGCACGGGCATCGCGATCTTCTTCACGACCTTCTGATGCAGAAGTGTCAGACATTGTTATCTCTTGTGGCTGTTTTTCTTCGAATTCCTGTGTATTTTCTTCAGACATAAATTACCTCTTTACTCTTTAGTTTTGTTTTATTTAGAATGGGATATCTTCCGGGAAATCACTACCAGTATCACCGTAAGGTTCCGACTGATAATTGTTTGAAAAACCTGTATTTTGATTTGCGTTATTGTTTATCGCTTGGAATTTTGGAGCACCCCCAGTCGATTGACTGTTATTATCTCCGCGACCGCCAAGAAGCTGAACGTTATCAGCAACAATTGTTACCTTGCTCTGCTTCTGACCATCTTTTTCCCAACGATCTTGTTTCAAATGCCCTTCAACACAGATTTGTTTTCCTTTTGTAAGATACGGTTTAAGATTTTCAGCGGTTTTGCCCCAGATTGTCACATTGAAGTAATTCACTTCATCGACCCACTGGTCACCGTTTTTTCGGCTTCTATTGACAGCTATGCTCACATTAGCTCTTGCCTGGCCATTTCCAACATAACCGAAATTCCTTTCATCAGAACCGAGATCCTGAGTGAGACGACCAATTAAAACTACATGATTCAAATCTGTCATTAAAATCTCCTATAAAAATTCCGCATTAGCGGCAGCACAGGAGGCGATGTATCAAAGTTTACTGTGCGCGACGCGCGAAATAAACTTTTGTGGTGAAAATTGCATGGAAGTAATTTTTACCACACCTCCTTATAATTCTAAATCAAACCGATTAGAAAAATCTAAAACTATTTAGATTCTTTTGTATCAAGTCTAACAAACTGATATTTTAAAAGATTTGCGTTGATTTTGAATTCTTTATCAATTTCAACAATCTTTGAAGGATTGAGTTTCATTGTGTAAAGAACGAAACGTCCTTTTTTCTGTTTTTTGATTTCGTAAGTAAGATCGCGATCACCGAATGCTTTTTCTTCTTCGATTTCTGCACCAAAGTTTGCCAAAGTTGCCTTTACATCTTCAGCACCTTTTTTTGACTTTTCATCATCGAGCGGATAAATAGCCATAAGTTCATACTTTTTCATAAGTATCTCCTCAAATTATGATCCTGACTAGCAGAATCTTTCGGAGGAACATAAATACAATCATCAGTCAACGACGATTAACTGTAAGATAACAACATCATCTTTGTATAAAACAAAGAGTTAGAAGTTATTCCTCCTTATGGATAAAGAGAATCACGAGAGATTCCCAAGGGGTGTTCTCACACTATACTTAAAATAAGACCTTAAGTCAATTCTCACTTGTTAGATTTTACTTATTATATTATAATTTTTCTTATGTTTATTGGCACAGCAAAAAAAATATTTTTGTCATTTTTTTTAGCTTTTGAATCGATTTTTATTGCTCTCCCACTTTTTGCGCAATCTGGCAAAAACGATGTTTATATAAAATATGTTCATCCACGTATTTATCACTTTGATTTATACGATTCGGAAGAAAAAGTGTATTTAAACATTAATAATTCGTCAAGAAATTTTGAAGCTCATGCAAATTTTACAAAATATGTAAAAAAAGATATGCCGAAAGCCGGCGACAAAGTTATTTTTCACTATTCCGGATATGCAAAAAAAAAGTTATCGCCGTTGACAGCAACAGTTTGGGATAAGAAAAAAAATATTAAACTGAGCGATTCAGATAAAGTTTTTGTTGAAGATGATATTGAAGCAAAAGTACCGTTTGAAGGGACAATATCTTTTATTCTCGATAGAGATTCAGAACGCTCATTTTATCTTAAATTATCAAACACAAAACATAGCATTACTGAAAAAACGGATAAGTGCCATCTCTATTTTACACGCGTAGCTGAGACAACAAACACCACAAATGAATCGAAAGCGGAAGCAAAGGCAAAACGCAAAAAAATAAAAATTGTAGAAACCAAATCAGAAATTTTTCCTGATGAAAAAGAAATAACGCAAGATGAACAAAAATCTTCTGACACTTTGGAATCTCCTGAATCTCCTATAGATAAAACCGAGAGCGGAAAAGAACCTGAGCCTGAACCTGAAATAGATGAAAAAGCAATAGCGCAACAAGAAGCGGAAAAACTCGAGCAAGAACGGCTAAAAAAAGAAATGGAATTTCAAAAGGCTCTTGAAAATTCTGCAAAAGCCTCTTCATCGAGATATGAAAAAGAATACCTGCAAGATTATATTGTGCCCGACACACCTTCTCTTCCGACAGAAGGGAAATATACAGATTCACTTATAAAAAATCCTGATGCGACAGATTTTATGGGAAGAACACTTCTTATGAAAGCCGCAAAACTCGGAAACGACTGGCAGATAAAGCAGCTTTTAAAATCAGGGGCAAAAGTCAATATACAGGACAAAGACGGTTGGACGGCACTTATGTACGCATTGAGATATCAAGAAAACATGGACTGCGTTCAACTTCTTTTAAACGCCGGAGCAAAAGTAAAAATATCGAACAATTATGATACATCTCCGCTCTTACTTGCAGCTTGTTACAACAACAACCCTGAAATTCTAAAAAAAATCTTAGATTATTATTCAATTTCAGAAAAAGAAGTGCTCCGTTCCCTTGTCATGCTTTTGACTGAATATCACATCAATGAATACCTTCTGGCTGAAAAACTTGCAGTTTATATCGAACGTTCAATCCCTTTGAACAATTTTTATGAAGGGAAGACTCCTTTGATGTATGCCGCTTTGTATGGAAATTCTACAAATATCATAAAGATGCTTTTGGAAAACAATGCAAATGCACAGCTTCGCTCGACAGAAGGCAAAACAGCGTTTGACTATGCAAAATTAAATAACAACCTTACACGCGATAAATATTTCTGGGAATTAAACAGAAAATAACTTTTACAACACTTTTTACAGCACAAGGATAATAAATTAAACATGAGAATCACCGGCGGAAAATTAAAAGGAAGAATTATCAAGTGCCCGGACGGAGTGATAAGGCCTGCTATGGACAGGATGAGAGAATCGGTTTTTTCGATTTTGGGTGACTTGACCGGTAAATCATGGCTAGACCTTTTTTCTGGGTCAGGTACAATTGCGCTCGAAGCTGTATCAAGAAATGCGGAAGATGTTGAGCTTTGTGAAAAAGATAAAATTAAAGTCAATACGATTTTAGAAAATGTTCGAATTGCAGAACAGGAATGCGGAGTAAAAATTAAATGCCATTTTATGCCTGTAGAATATTACATAAAACGATGCAGGCGCTCTTTTGATTATATTTTTTTTGATCCACCTTTTCCTTATAAGTTTCATGAACAGATTATTGAGCAGGCAGATAAAAACAAGCTTTTGAATAAAACCGGAACAATCATTGTGCACAGACCGGAAGAACACTTCATGCCCGATAAAATCGGCAATCTTACTAGGACAGATAAAAGAATTTACGGTCGTTCAATCGTAGATTTCTATACTTATAGCGAATAAATTATAACGTATATGCAGAGGCATTAATTTTCGATACAGCATTTTGATTTTCTGAGAACACATATCAAATTGGTTTGCAGAAAACTTTATGATAAAAAACTTGGTTTTGACAATTTGTAAAACCATGATATAATCTCATTAATAAGTTTATAAAATAAATGTTATGAATGATAGAAAAAGTTTAGAAAAAAAATTTACTGAAACAGTCAAGCACCAATCGATTCCAGATGGCTTTATTAAAGTCACTGACAATCCTGTCCAAGGATTAAACTCCGAACAGAAGGTTATTCTAAACCGCAAGGCTAACATAATGTTTAATAACGGCAATGTAGAAGATGCCAGACGAATATTCATCACAACAGGATATTCCGATGGGTTGACTCGAGTTGGAGATTATTACATGAAAAAAAATGAAAGCCTGAAAGCCCTCAAAGCCTATTATTTAGCACACAACAAGAGAGATTCTGAACCAATTTACAAGACTATAGCAGCTGTAATCTCCAGTTTATTAAAATAAACTACACTTTTATTTTGGGAGAAGTAAAAATGGAGCAATTGAATCAGAATGACGATATGATGTTTCCTGAAAATTTTGAACCAGCAGCGGCAGAGAATAAAGCAGATGAATTGGTAAATAAAATATCTGACTTATCAAAAAAAGGCTATCAACTTATAAAAGAAAATGATATAGAAGGCGCAAAAACAGCTTTCAACGAAATTCTTACAATAGACGAAAACAACAATTACGCTCTTGTAGGACTAGGCGATACGGAAAGAAAACAAAATCATTTCAATGAGGCAATCAGTTATTATAGAAAATGCCTTGAGTTCTACCCTTCAAACAACTATGCACTTTTCGGTCTTGCAGACTGTTATAAAGCACTAAATCAGTTTCCAAAAGCAATCGATATTTGGCAACAATACCTTGTCCACGATGACAAAAACATCACAGTAATCACACGTGTCGCTGACGCATATCGTAAAATTCATGATTTTCGAAAATCTAAAGAGCTGTATCTCAAAGTTCTGGAAATGGAAAAAGACAACGCATACGCACTTATTGGACTTGGACATTTAAACTATGATTTTAAAGAATATAAAGAAGCTCTTTATTACTGGACGCGCATATACGAATTAAATAAAGATAAAGATGTTGATATCCGCGTGCTGACTGCAATTGGCAACTGTCACCGTAAGCTAAAGACTTTTGAAGAAGGCACAAAATTCTTTGAAATTGCATTGGAACGCGACCCGACTAATTTTTATGCGTTGTTCGGACTTGCAGACTGTTACCGGGGAATGAGTCAGCCGCTAAAGTCTATTACTTATTGGAATAAAATTCTCGAAAGTGATCCAAAAAACAAAGTCATCCTTACACGCGCAGGAGATGCATACAGAGCTACAGGGAATTTTAAAGAAGCAAAATTTTATTACAACAAGGCTCTCGATATTGAATTCGATATTTATGCAGCAATCGGACTTGCACTGATATGCAAAGATGAAGGCGAACTTGAAGAAGCCGCTACTCGTTTTGAAAACCTTATCAGAAACGATTCTAAAAATTCACGCCTCTATATAGATCTTTCGGAATGCTATGTTGCGATGAACAGAAAGCAGGATGCTGTAAAACTATTAAGCGATTATCTCCGTTTTGACAACAGGAACATCGCAGTAAAGAGCGCTCTTGACAAAATAAACATAAGTTAAATAATCTTCCTTATGGAAAAAATAATTTTATCCGGTTTACTCCCATCTGAAATCACGGAAAAACTTGAACTGCAACAAAAATTCCGTGGCTTGCAGATTTTTAAATGGATTGGAGCCGGCGTAAAAGATTTTGATAAAATGACAAATTTAAGCGTGTCAATTCGGGAAGAATTAAAAGAAAAGTCAATGATACGCTCCTCTTCCGTAAGCAACGTATTAAAAGATCCTGACGGAACAATCAAATTACAAATTGCATTGAAAGATGGAAACGCTGTTGAGACTGTCTTACTTACTGACCGCGAAGGGCGTAAGACAGCCTGTGTATCTTGTCAGGCAGGATGTGCAATGAGATGCGCGTTTTGCATGACGGGAACACTTGGGCTTTCACGAAACCTTGATGCCAGCGAAATAGTAGAAGAATTTATGTATCTGGAAGAAGCGGCTGGCAAGCTTGACAACATTGTTTTTATGGGAATGGGAGAACCGATGCATAACCTCGGTGCAATACGTAAAGCTATTGAAGTTTTATGCAGCAAAGATGGCAGGGCTCTTTCATCAAAACGAATAACATTGTCGACATGTGGAATCGTAGAAGGCATATACGATTTGGCAGATAACGGTCCGCATATAAGGCTTGCAGTCTCCCTTACAACTGCAAACGAAGAATTGAGAAAAGAACTAATGCCTGTTGCCCGCAGCAAAGAAAACAGCCTTTTAGCATTGCGAAAAGCGATAGATTATTATGTTAAAAAATCGGGAAAACGTGTGACGCTTGAAGCAGCACTCCTTCATCAAAAAAATACAGATGAAAAAAGCGCAAAAAACATGATAGACTTTGCACGCGGCATCGACGTAAATGTAAATTTAATTCCATGGAATCCTGTTTCGATTTTGCCGTTTGAGGAACCTTCAAATAACGAGGTTCACAACTTTGTCAAAAAACTTGAACAAGCGGGAATCAACGTAACTCTCAGACAAAAACGCGGAAGAAAGATTGGCGGAGCTTGTGGGCAGCTCGGCAAAACAAATTAATTTTAAAAACAAAAATAGCAAAAGTTTTGAATTTTGTGATATACTCACAGATGTCTTCCACAAAATTTGAGCATTTTATATTAAATAGGATTTTTTATGAATCGACTCGATACAGTCAAAGCCGGCATACTTAATCTCAAGCATGCAAAGGTGGTGGCGATTTTTTCAATTACGTTTTCATTGATTTACCATATTTCAATGCTTTTTTTGTTCCTTCGTCTAAATGTACGCCCCTTGTTTTATTTTAATATATTCAGCGTCGCGCTTTTTGGAATTCTTCAAATAATCGTATTTCGCAAAAAGACATTTGTGATTCCATTTGCGTTTGCCTATGTGGAAGTTGTTATCCATCAGATTCTTGCAGACTATTTTCTTGGCGGAGACGCCTCGTTCCACTTTTTCATAATGTTGATGGGGATTCTGCCATTCATAACTTTCGACAGGCATTTTGCCCTCGCGGCCTTTTACAGCATAATCTCCACTATAGGTTTCATCTTTCTTGAGACGATTCGCCATTATTTTACTCCAAGATATGAGATTTCAGAAAGAGTGTTGTTTGTTCTCAAAGTTCTGAACGTGTCTTTTTCCTGCTCTGTAATATGCCTAGCCGTATTCATATTCGCCTACATAGTCTGGCACACGGAGCAGAATCTACAATTCCAGGTTGAAGAAAAGACAAGGGAAATCCAAAAAAAGAACGAAAAGCTGGTCTCTCTCCAGAACCAGATAATCAACAGCCTTGCGAGCCTTGTCGAGAATCGGGACGGAGACACTGGAAGCCATATTTTAAGGACAAGCGCCTATGTCGAGATAATCGCAAGGAAGGCTTACGAAAATGGGCTTTGGCGCGGAATTATTGACGAACAGTACATCGAGCTTATCAAAAGCGCCGCCCCAATGCACGATATAGGAAAAATTGTGGTGCCTGACAGCATTCTTAAAAAGCCCGGAAAACTGACCGATGAGGAATTCGACCAGATGAAACTGCACACAACAGAGGGAAGGCGCATAATCGAGGAGATAGTAGGAATCGCTGAAAACAAAAACTATGTAAAAATCGCCTCTGAAATCGCGACAAGTCACCATGAACGCTGGGACGGACGGGGCTATCCGTATCAGCATGCGGCGGAAGAAATTCCACTTTCCGCTCGGATCATGGCTGTGGCTGACGTTTTTGACGCCCTTGTCTCCACTCGCTGCTACAAAAAGCCCATGGATAAGGAGGACGCTTTTCGCATCATATGAGGAAGAGTCTGGAACGCATTTTGATCCTGTTGTTGTGGAGCTGTTTATGGAAGCGCGTCCCAAGATTGAGAAAATCCTAGCCAAGTATGCGGAATAGCGTAGGTATGTTAAATTTATATATTTTCGTTGACAATCAGTAATAGTGTGGTATTATGAGTATGATAGTAACACTATCACATCAACAATAGTTCCTGGAGGCTGTCTCAAAAGCCAGTCACTTTTTGGCGGACGTGTTCTGAGGCTCAAATGAAACGCTATTTTGCACATCATGATTATAAAGCTTTATCAAATTCAATTGTCGACATCATTGAGCTAAAAGATATAATTGGAGATAAGGTCAAACTTTCAGATGCTTTTATAAATATCGGAGGATGGCAAAGCTGGAATCCAGGATATGAAATCATGCCCGATAAAAAACAGCTTTCGTTGAAGTGCCGCTTTATAAAAGGCTGGAATAAATATCTTGTTTTTCCTGAATCTGAAACAAAATGCTCAAAAAATATTGTGACTGGGCAGTTTGTAACTTACCTTCGCTGGAATAATTTCTACGCAGTTTTTGCATCAGTTGGAAATAAAGACAAAGCGCTCCCGCCCGTACAGTTTATTTTTAATAGAAAAGAAAACAAAATCAGCATTGAAATATGCGACAAAGACGCTGACTGGAAAAAAAATGATATAACTGCGGAAATCGAAATTTTTACGGCGAATTCATATTTTGAATGCAAGGAAAAACTCGGCACAGCTTTCGGCAAAAATCACTTTGAGCAGATTAAATCGCTCGGAAACAATTTCGGCGGCTGGGAAAGCTGGTACAATCACTACTCAAATATAAATCAGAAATTGATTGAAGACGATTTGACGGCGCTTAAAGAGACCGAAAATATCATCTCAAAAGGCGCGTACAGCTCTTTAATTTTTCAGATTGATGACGGTTGGGAACAGTCTCTCGGAGATTGGGATTCGCGCGACGACAGATTTCCATCAGGATTAAAATATCTTGCAGAAAAAATCGAAAGTAAAAATTACATTCCGGGCATCTGGTGCGCTCCTTTTATAATAGATTCACGAAGCAAAACTGCTGAAAAACACCCTCAATGGCTTTTGCGCGATTCAAAAGGAGAACTTGTTGATGCAGGATACAATCCGCTTTGGGGCTCTGATGGGACTTTTTACTGTCTGGATTTGAGCCGAGACGACGTTCTTGAACACCTAGTCAATTTGATGGACAAAATAATAGATGAATGGGGATTTCGTTACATAAAGCTCGACTTTCTTTACAGCGGAATGCTTTTTGGCAATTATACAAATAAATCTCCAAGTTACAAAATATATGACAACGCATTGAAGAAAATCACATGCAAAAAAACGACAAAAGACGGCAAAAATGTCTACTATCTGGGGTGCGGAGCTCCTTTTGAACTCTCTTTTAAATATCTTCCGCTTTCGAGGATCGGCTGCGACACTTATGAACACTGGAAAAATAGATCGGCACGGCTGATTGGGTGGAACGGCCGCAACGAAGCTTACCTGAACCTAAAAGACACTCTGGGACACGCTATGTGGGATAAAACAATTTTTGCAAATGACCCCGATGTCGTATTTATCCGCAGCAAAAAATGTTCGCTCACAAAAGAAGAAAAGTTTGTGATTGCTGGAATAAACACTTTGTTCGGAAGCCAGTTCATGTATTCAGATGATCCGGCATCTGTCGGCGAAGAAGAAAAAAAACTGACAGACGAAATTCTTGAATTCAGGGCAAAGTACGAAAATGAAAATTTCGGTTTGCGGCAAGTTTCCGAGTATTTTTACACAATTTTCAGTGAGTCGGGAAGATATTCAGGCGAAATCAATATCGGGAAAAATCGATACATAAAAATTTTAGAAAATAAATAACTAAAAAAAGTGAGCAAGTTTGAGGTAATTTTGCAAATGGAAATATTTGGAAACCGTGTAAGCAGAAAAGCTGAAAATAAAGCTATAAAAAGACAAAAAAAATTCATCAAAAAGTTTGGAGACGATAGGAACAAAGAATATCATCTCGGGCTCGAGGACAATTCTGTAATCACAAGTCATTTCGGCGCAAAAAATATAGTCATAGCTGATGAAAAAAATCTCGCTATGCCTGAAAAACCTATAATCATCGGCAATATACGGATGGGTTTCGGTCATTACAGAATCTCAATGGCGATGGCATCAGCAGCGCATAGACTCGGATACACTCCGCTTTGGCTCGACCTCAACTCGTTTCCACAGACAACTTGCACAAAAATAATCTCTTATCAAAATTATCTATATTCAAAAGGCTCTCGTCTCTCTCAAAAATGTTCTTTGTTCAATAAAATCGTATGGGAGCCTTTAAACTACAATGGTTTTAAAAAACTTTCATACAATGTCGGCGACCAAAAAAATGCAGAGCTGATGACTCCTATCTTCCGTGAAATACAAAAAGATACGCCTTTTATGGCAACTCACGTTTGGCCAGCTCAAGCTGCAATCCATGCAGGGATGAAACATGTCGTAAATGCGATTCCCGACAACTGGCCGATGGCGCTTCATCTTGCAGAAGGGGCGCTCCACACTGTTCAAACTTATAACTGTTATTTCGGATATAAAACGCTGCACGGCTTTGACGGTAAAAAAATATTAAAACCGATGGCTGATAAAGATATTATTTACACCGGGCATTATGTCGACGATGAACTTGTTCAAAATATTGAAGAAGACTGCGAAAAAAGGTGCGACCGTGCAACAAACAAAAAACCGCTTAGATTCCTTCTTTCGATCGGTGGGGCTGGCGCTCAATGTGATTTTTTTGCAAAAATTATAAAAGCGCTGATTCCTTATGTAAAGCAGGAAAAAGCGTGCATATATTTAAACTGCGGGGACCATCTCGATGTATGGGAAAATATGGAAAAAAGAATCATTGAGCTCGGCGGACAAGAACTGTTCCATCCCCACTTCGACAACTGGAAAGAGCAAATCGATTTTGCAGACAAAGCTGTCTCTAACACCGATGATTTTTCTTCCAGCGGAATTCATGTATTTTTCAACAATGATATTTTTGCAGCAGTCTACATCACAAATCTTTTGATCAGGGCAACAGATATTCTTGTCACAAAACCGAGCGAGCTTTCTTTTTATCCTGTTCCGAAACTTTTTATCAAACGTATCGGTGGTCATGAAATGTGGGGCGCAATTCATTCTGTCGAGATTGGAGACGGAACTCAAGAATGCGAAACTCCTGAATACGCATGCTTTATGATTGATTTGATAATGAAAAATCATTCAATAATAGTCGATATTTGTTGTAATATATTAAAAAATAAAAAAATGGGAATTTATGACGGCGCATATAATGCTGTAAATGCCGCTATAAATATGGCAAAATAATGTCAAATATGGAGAAAGTTATGACAGAAAAAGAAAAACTTTTAGAGGATAAAGACGAGATTAAAAATTTGAGGAAAAACAGAATCTTGCAGAGCGCTTTCACTTTTTTTTCTGAAAAAGGGATCGACACAATCGCAATGACAGATATTGCAAAAGATGCCGAAATCGGAGTTGCATCGCTTTACCGTTATTACGAAACAAAAGATGAAATTGCAATAAAGACTGCTATGTGGGCATGGGAAAACCAAAAAGAAGATATCATGCCGGAAATCGAAAGCGCTGATTATGAAGTTAAGACAGGACTTGAACAGCTTGATTTTATCTTTGGAAAATTTGTAAAACTTTTTGAAAATGCGCCGGACTTTCTGCGTTTTATTTATTTTTTTGACTCTTATGCAGTTCGTACAAAAATTGCACAGGAACGGCTTGTTGATTATGAAAAGATGATTGGCACAGTTCAGGAAGTTGTTTCAAAAGCAATCAATAAAGGGATTGAAGACGGCTCTATTGATAAAAAATATGCAAAAGATGAAGAGAAGCTTTATTTCACAACGATGCATTCGCTTTTCAGCACGGCTCAAAAACTCACTTTGAACAAAAATATGCTTTCAATCGACTCAAAGACAAATGGCGCAGAGCAGCTCGCCCTTCTCGCAAAAATTTTGATTGCAGGAATTAAAGCATAATTTTATATAGAAAAACCGGAGGATTGAAAAACATGAGATCTTTGACAAAAGGAAAGATGTGGTGTTATGCAATCGGTCAACTCGGATGGTCAATCCTGAGCGGTCTAATTGCGTCATGGCTCGTGTATTTCTACCAGCCGAATCTTGAGGCTTTAGCAGACGGAATGATTCCTCTTGTTCCACAAGGGCGAATCGTTCTTGGAGTTTTTACAATTATCGGTGTTGTTACAGCTGTAGGCCGTATATTCGACGCAGTTACAGACCCTCTAGTTGGAAGTTGGTCAGATAAATGCAAAAGCAAACTAGGAAGGCGTATCCCATTTATGCGATTTTCGGCAATTCCGCTTGGGCTTGTTTTTTTGCTTGTTTTTTGCGCTCCTGTTCAAAAAATAAGTGCGCTCAACAGCGCTTGGGTTTTGATAACTGTGCTCGGATATTATTTTTTGATAACTTGTTATTGCACTCCTTACACATCGTTGCTTGCAGAGCTTCCACACAATCAGGATGAAAAATTAAAACTCTCAATGTCGATTTCACTTACATTCATAGTAGGAACATGTACAGGTTATACAGCTCCTTATATCTGGAAATCGTTAGTTGCCACTGGGATGGAACTTGTCCCTGCAATGAGAATCGCTTTTGCTATTCTAGCAATCATAGCGACAGTTTTTATGCTTGTCCCCGCATTTGGAATAAATGAAAGAGATTATTGTGATGCGAAGCCTAGCGAATTAAACATGTTTTCATCCCTTGCAAAAACATTTAAAAATAAAAACTTCCGCGTTTTTGTCTATCAGGATATCATATACTTTTTTGGAATAGCGATGTTCCAGACAGGTCTGCCGTTTTTTGTCACAACAAAAACGCTTTTGGGCTTAGACGTAGCATGGACGACAATAATGTTCGGCGGACTCACATTTCTCTCGCTCTGCTTTTATCCGTTTGTGACAAAGATGAACGCAAGATTTGGAAAGAAAAAACTCCTCGTAGCTGCTTTTGTCGGATTCTTTTTGACATTCACAATCACTGGTCTTTCGGGGAAAATATTGGGACTTCCTGTTTTGGTTCAGGCGGTTGTAATCGTCGTGATAGGCTCGTTTCCGCAGGCAATATTTGGAATAATTCCACAGACAATTGTTGCAGATATCGCTCAGAGTGATGAAATTGTGACAGGAGAAAACCGCAGCGGAATGTTTTATGCAGCGAGGACATTCGCCATGAAAGCAGGACAAAGCCTCGCATTGCTTATGTTCACATCATTAGCAACTCTCGGCACTGACGGGGTTGGCTACAGAATAGTCGCTTTTACATCAGCCGCATGCTGTGTTGCAGGAGGAATTATAATTTCTTTCTTCAACGAAAAGAAAGTCTGTGATATAATCAATTCAGTTAAAAAAGTATGATAACTTGCACAAACAGAGGTCTGTTTTGAAAAGATTTTATAGTCGAGTATTTTTTTTATTCATTTTTATTTTTTGTATTTTATCGCTTACATCTTGCATAACAAATAATGTAAACGGAAATTCTCTTTTTCACTCGAGATTAAATGCTGAATATAAAACAATAGATATTTCTGAAAACATTAGTTATCTCAAAACAAAAATAAAATACCCGGAATTTACAAAATATTCCGAATTAAACCGCTATATATCAAACATGGTCAACAGCAATTATAAAAATTTCAAATCTTATTCAAAAAATGAATGGGAGCAGATAAACACAATCAATTCTCACAACGATTTAGAAACAAAGCTGCCGCCGTTTGAATACAACACAACTTTTGAAGTATCAAAATCGGATCAAGTGATAAGCGTTTTACTGAACACATATATTTTTACAGGAGGAGCACATGGAAACACAACACTAATTTCCCTTAATTACAATGTAAAAGAGAACAAGTTTATCAATATTGTGCAAGCGTCCGGGCTTACAATCGATGAGATTTCTTCAATCAGCAGGAAATATCTGACAAAAAAACTTATAGACGACAATAAAGCCTTGAAAAATATTGCAGATAAAGATTTTATGCAAGAGATGATCAATACAGGTGCTTTTCCGCAAGCAGGTAATTTTGAAATATTTTGTGTAGATGGAAAAAAAATCTACGTTTATTTTGAACCGTATTCCGTCGCTCCTTACGCTTATGGAATTCAAAAAGTTCAAATAAAATAGAGGCTTATACCACATTATGAGCAATTATTGAAACTGATTGCAATTGCTAAAAGGATTCATTTAATATATATTAAAACTATAAAAAATGAAAAATTTAAATATTATGCTTTTATGGAGTAAAATATGCAGAAAAAGATTTACGTAGTTGGTATGTTTGATGATGGGACGGCTGGAAAAGTTCAGGCAGCTGTTGCAGCCGTTGCTGGAGTTACAAACTGCGTTGCAAGCTGTGAAAAATCACAAGTTCTTGTAGATTACGATAATGACAGTGTAATCGATTCAATCAATTCTGCAATTTCCGGTTGTGGTGTTGAAGTTTTAGATTAATTTCCCCTATCCGATTCAAGGAACAATATGAAACTCACGATACTTGATGGTCATGCGGTGAATCCAGGAGATTTGCCTTGGGATAAGTTTAGTGATTTGGTTGATATAACCGTATATGAACGCACTCCTCAAGAACTTGTCATAAATCGCATTGGAGATTCCGATGCGATTTTGTTAAATAAAGTCAACATCACGGAAGAAGTCTTTGCAACATGTCAAAATCTGAAATACGTTGGCGTTCTTGCAACCGGTTACAATGTAGTCGATATTGAAGCGGCAAAACGCCATAAAGTAACAGTGACAAACATTCCCTCTTACTCTACCAATTCCGTCGCCCAGCATGTATTCAGCTTCATCTTAAATTTTACAAATCAAGTTGAACTTCACAACAACTCCGTTCACAATGGCGAGTGGATCACTTGCCCGGATTTTTGTTACTGGAAATCACCTTTGATGGAATTGTCAGAAAAAACTCTTGGAGTATTCGGATACGGCATGATAGGAAAAAAAGTCACAGAAATTGCAAAAGCATTCGGGATGAATGTAATCTGTTGCACAAGGACAGCGCAGGACGGAATGCCGAAATCTGTAACATTTGAACAGATGATGCAGCTGTCCGACATAGTCACACTTCATGCCCCTCTTACAGAAAAAACTAAAAATATAATAAACAAGGCTTCATTAAAACTGATGAAAAAATCGGCGTATTTGATAAACACTGCGCGCGGAGGATTTGTAGTTGAACAAGAACTTGCAGACTGCCTGAACTCAGGGCAAATTGCAGGTTATGCAGCTGATGTCGTTTCCCAAGAACCGATGAACAAAGATTCTCCTCTCTTGACCGCAAAAAACTGTGTAATCACGCCGCACATAGCGTGGTCACCACTTGAATCAAGGAAAAGGCTGCAAAATATCGCTTACGATAATCTCAAAAACTTTATAAACGGAACGCCGACTAACTCTATAACAAAATAAAATAAATTAGCGGTTAGCCAGCAACCAATCTTTGAACATGTTGTAATCGTTTTCCATTGAAACTGCCATGTCCGGTAAACGCATCACCTGTCCCAAGCGAGACGGCATTGGAGGTTCCTTGCCGATTGCATCTTTTACGATTGAACCGAATTTTGCAGGAGAAGCTGTTTCGAGGATTATGCCGACTGCTTTTTTATCTTTTACTGCCTGCGCCCAAACAGGAACATTTGGTGTGAGACCCGGAACATTGAAATCATTTTTCTGACCGTTCATCAATTGCTCCATAGCGCCATTTCTTATATCGTTCCATGCAGACCAACCGATTGCTCCATGCGGGTCTATGATATAACCTGTTTTATCGTTGCAAGATTTTATACCGGCGATGATTCCTTCATTGTTCTGCCAGTATGAAGCGAACAAAGAGCGGACTGTTTCAAGCGTGTACATTGCTTTTATTCGTTCATAATTGCTCGGAGCTCCGACATCCATGGCATTCGCAAAAGTTTCAACAGAAGGACGTGCATTATAGTCACCTGTAGCAATCCAGTCAGGAATTGTCCTGTTTGAATTTGTTGCTGCCGTAAAACCTGCAATTGGAGCTCCCATCTCTTTTGCTATCAAACCTGATGTAAGGTTTCCAAAATTTCCCGACGGTACAACCATTATGATTGACGGGTTGGAGATTTTATTGTCTAAAGCACAGCGATTTCTGACAACTAACGAAGCATACATGTAATAAAAGCTCTGCGGCAAAAGGCGTGCGATATTGATTGAATTTGCAGAAGAAAGCCTGAGTTTTTTTCGAAGTTCATCATCTGTAAACGCAGTCTTTACGAGTTTTTGGCAATCATCAAAAGTACCTTTCACTTTGAGCGCACGGACATTTCCTGTAAAAGTAGAAAGTTGTTTTTCCTGTAACGGACTGATTTTTCCGTCTGGATAAAGGATTGTAACATCAAGTCCTGATACACCATGAAAAGCGCTTCCGACAGCCGAACCTGTGTCGCCTGATGTTGCAACTAAAATATGAAGCGGAGTATCTTCACTTTTATTAAAGTACGACATTGCCCGAGCCATAAAACGAGCACCAAAATCTTTGAAAGCGCATGTAGGTCCGTGGAACAATTCAAGGACATAAGAGATTGAATCAAGTGGAACAATTTTCGGCTGGAACGGATATGCGTCTTGAATAAGAGAAACCAAATCGTTATCAGGGATTTCACCTTCAACGTAAGGTTTTGCCATATTAAAAGCTACATCTCTAAAAGAAGGGGCAGGATCTTTATTCAAAAGACAACTTTCAAGTTTTGGAAAACTTAAAGGCATGTACAATCCGCCGGTTGCAGGATTCATACCTCCCATCACAGCCTGTTTAAAAGTAACTTTTACACTGCTGTCCCTTGTGTCTGTATAAATCATATCAGTCCTCGTAAAAATATAATCAGTATTTATATCTATAAGCCGTATATAAGCCGTATATCAAAGCCCGTATACTAAGGCATCGACAACTTCTTTAGAAAGCTGTTCTTTACCTTTTGAAGTGCATTCTGTCCAGTTTTTTCCAAACGATTCTTTTTTAAATATTTTATTAAATACAACTGCACCGTCTTTCATTCTGACCGCAGTTATATCAGCAGAAAATGTGCATGAATATCCGTTTCCATCTTCAAGAGCTGCGACAGGCGTTAAATATTTAACTGTACCGACAATCAAATACCCGTATGCATTTTCAATAATTTCATAATTTTCTTTGTATAGAGTTTGAATTGATTTTCCTATGTATGACGTTTCATTTACAGGGGCATTTCCTACAAGTGTCATTCCGCGTGTTCTGAATTCAGAAAGAATCTCATAAGAATTATTTACAGGTTTATCTTTTTCGTTAAAATCCCAAACGAACAAAACAGCCCCAGTTTTTATGATATCTGATTGAACTTTCCATCCAGCAGATACCCCCATTTTTTTGCATTTGTCTAAAACTTCTTTATTGTCAGAAATAGGCGTCGGATAAAAGTTGACAACTGCATTTGCAGAAAAAGAAGGAACATCAGGGACAAATGTGTAACTTCCATCAGAATTAGTAAGAATATCAATTGTTGAATAAGAAATCACATCATCATTTTTTGAAGACGGATAATCGACAGTAAGCTTAAAACCGCTCAATGGAGTTCCGTCTTTATCTGTTGCCAGAACTGTAAATCCTGATTTGAAAGATTCACCTACCGAAGTTTTTTTTGGAAAAGATTTCAATTGAATTTTAATGTTGTCAAGAGATGCTGTAAAAGATTTTTCAGCGGAATCTATTGAATTGGCAGCTGTTTTTTTATAAACCGAATGCTCTTTATTCGATTGATTTTTTTCATTATTATCTGAAGGCACAGATACACAGCTTGCAAGTGCAACAACTAACGATACAACAATTATACTTTTGATTTTTAATTTCATAATTTAATACCTATAACGCTATATAGCACTATATTATAATTTATTTTATAAATTTTACAATAAGTATTGAGATTTATTTATCATAAACATTATAATGAGAAGAAAGCATAATATATAAATCAAGGCAGATGAAAAATCAAAATCAGCTGCTTTTTTGGCACCGGAAATTAATGAATCTGTCAAAAAAATTAATTTTTGATGACGTCATCGCCGCCGTTTTTCAGGATTTACGATAATGGAACGCTGTACAAAAGCAATTATTTATAAAGAAAATCTAAAATTTAACATCGAACAGATCAAAAAATATGTAAAGACTGATGTAAAAATCTGCATCGCAGTAAAGGCCGACAGCTACGGTCACAACGCAGTTTTGACATCAAAACTCGCTGAAGAATTAGGAATAGATTTTGTCGCCGTCGCAACTGTTGAAGAAGGCGCAGAACTTAGACAAAATGGGATTAAAACTGACATTTTGCTTTTGAGTTTGTGCACTCCAGAAGAAATGCCAAGCCTTTTTGAATACAATATCACGCCTCTTGTATTTTCAAAAGAATACATAAAATTGATTTCCGATATCGCTGACGCATTTTACTCCCCTGCAACTTGCATAAAAACTGATAAATGTGATTCTAGATTCCCTGTTCACCTCGCTGTCGACACGGGGATGGGAAGAATCGGCTGTTATCCTGATGAAGCCGGCATTCAGGCAAAAATGATTGACAGTTCAAAACATCTCAAACTCGGAGGAATGACTACACATTTTGCAGTGAGCGATTCTCTTAAAGAAGACAATAAAAAATATACAGCTCAGCAGTACGACGAATTCACAAAAGCTGTGAACAATGTCTGCGATATGGGACTTGAACCAGGTATTCGCTCTTGCAGTGCGAGTGCAGCCTTACTCAACGACGAACGCATGCATTTTGACATGGTCAGACCCGGAATCATAACTTACGGCTACTATCCTGATGAAATAACAGAAAAATATCTAAGTTCGATTGGAAAAAAAATTGAAATAAAACCTGTTCTTTCATTTGAAACAAAAGTTGTCGCAATCCGCCGTATTGCAAAAGGAAAATCTGTATCTTACGGAAGGACGTGGCAGGCCCAAAATGACACTGATATTGCAGTTCTTCCTGTTGGATATGCAGATGGATTGTTGCGCCGTTTTTCACCTGGATTACAAGTCACAATCAACGGAAAAAACTACCCTGTAATCGGCAGAATATGTATGGATCAGTGCATGGTAGATATTGGAAAAGACAATAAAGATGTAAAACTCTGGGATAGAGTTGTTATTTTTGGACCAAAAGAATGCGGTGCTTTGAACACTGCCGATGATTTAGCAAAAATCGGAGACACTATCTCTTATGAAGTTTTAACTTCGTTGAGCAAGCGTGTAAAGCGAGAAATAAAATAAAATAAAATAAAATAAACAGTTTTATATGCTGTTTATAAACTGTTTTACTTCTGAGACAAGATAAAAAGAACCTGTCACTAAAAGCAAGTTTCCATTCTCTGCAGAATCGTCAAAAGCTTTTTTTATCATCGTTTTATAATCAGCATCTGCTGTGAAATCAATTCCGGCAGCATTAAAAGCCTCTTTTTCAGAATCAAGATTTGATTCTTTTTTATCACCAGGGCGCGTGACATACACGTGCTCAAACCGATATTTGCACAACATCGATATATCTTTGACATCTTTATCAGCGGCACAAGCGAATAATAGATTTACTTTTTTTGCGCCGTACAGTTTATTCAAAGTGTCGATTGTAAGACTGATGCTGTTTAAAGTGTGTGCACCGTCGAGAATTACAGCAGGAATATCGTCATACTTTTTTATTTTTTCAACAATTTCAAAGCGACCTGGCAATTTTGCTTTTTCGAGCCCACGTCTGATAACATCTTCATCGAGGTTTGGGAGTATCTTTTTAACTGCAATCGCTGCCATTGATGCGTTTAGAATCTGAGCTTTTCCAAGCATCTGCAAGCTTGCATCAATCTGGTGATTAAAAAGATTGCTTTCAAGATGAATATTCATCTTCTTAGATTTTTCATCAAACTTATAAGATGAATGATTTATGAGTTCTTCGACAAAATAATAAGGGGCATGCCGCGCTATTGCCTTTTCACGCAACACAATTTTTACATTTTCAGACTGCTGTGGGGCGATTATGACAGGCGTACAGTTTTTTATGATTCCGGCTTTTTCCGCAGCAATTTTTTCAAGAGTGTCGCCAAGAAATTCCGTGTGTTCAAGTTCAATAGCATTTATGCAGCATATTTTTGGTCTGATGATATTGGTCGCATCTAGTCTGCCTCCAAGTCCGACTTCATACACAGCCCAGTCAACTTTGGCGTTTCTAAAGCATAAAAATGCATACAATGTCACCAATTCAAACCACGTAATAGGTCGCTCTGCGGGAAGGCTTTCAGGAATAATGGAATTGATGTTTGGAATAAGTTCCTTTATAGTCTTTTCGTATATTTCTTCAGACAAAAAACAAGTCGGCTTACATATACGCTCCCTAAAATCAGTGATGTGAGGAGACATGTAAAGACCTACATTGTATCCGGCTTCCTGCAAAATACATGCAATCATTCGAGAGACGGAGCCTTTTCCTTTTGAACCTGCGACATGAACACAAGGAGCATAGTCCTGAGGATTATCAAAGCGTTTACATAGATAATCAATTGTATCTAACCAAAATATATTTTTTTGAGGGGCACGTTCAAAATTTAAATAATCGTCGAGCCACTCTTGAAAAACGTCTATAGCAGTCACATTCATATTATAATAAAACAGAGTTTCGCCGGTGATTTTTTTTCACCGTGTTTACTTTGTTATGAGCTCCTTTTCTTCAAGTTTGTCAATGATGATATCGACAATCTGTTCCGGAGTTTTTGAATTGACGTCGATGACGATATCTACAAACTGATAGTCGTTGTTGTCGATTCCATAAAATGACTTGTATCGTGACGTATCTTCTCTGTCACGCATTGCAGTAAATTCTTTAATCTGATTCAGATCGCCGCCTTCTCTCATAAAGACTCTATTTGCTCGAGTTTCATCATCTGCATGAAGGTAAACTTTCAAGTCTGCGTTTTTTAGCATCCAGACTGCAAGGCGGCTTCCAAGAATACAAGGCTCTTCAAGAGCGAGTTCAACCTGATGTTTATCTACGTATTTATCGTAAAAGTCATCATTTTTTGCAGCGGCAATCACCTGCTCAAGTGTCATATTTTTTTCTTTAGCAAGTTGACGAAATGTATAATTTACGAGTTTTACTCCAAGTTTTTTAGAAAGCAATGAGGAAACTGTAGTATTTCCGCAACCTGACTTTCCGCTGATCGCAACTCTGATATCTTTGTTTAATTTCATAAAAACCTCATCTACTCAACATTTTTACTCTGCTCACGGATATTCTCAAGGCTGTCTTTCGCTGTAATCACCATCGCTCCAACTTCTGCAAACTGATTTTTGCTGCCGATTGTGTTTATTTCACGGTTCATTTCCTGACATATAAAGTCGAGTTTTTTACCAGGAGCATGATTGTTCTCTATTTCATTTTTCATCGCCTCAATATGGCTGGCAAGGCGGACAACTTCTTCGTTGATTGTATATTTTACAAGCATCGCGGCAGTTTCTGACATGATTCTGTTTTCATCGGCATGCTCTCCAAGAAGCTCTTTAAACTTGGTTGTAATTTGTTCCTTAAAATAAGTTTCCATTTTCGGCAGCCATTCTTTAAAAAAAAACGCGCATTCTTCAAGTTTGCATAGCTTTTCTTCAAGGTCTTTTTTCATATTTTTGCCTTCACGCTGCCGGTCAAAGATAAATTTTTTGAAAGCAACATCAAAAACAGGGTCAATCATCGTCTTGTATTTTTCAACATCGTAAACTTTATTTGAATTAAGCACACCGGGCTGAGCAATCAAAAGGCTCAGCGGAATATCTGATGAATATCCTGTAGCTTCCGCAATTTTTTTTATTGCGTCGAGATACGCTTTTGCAGCGACAGTATCGCTCGATATCTGTACATCAGTTTCGAGTTCTTTTATTCTGATAAAAACATCAACTTTACCGCGCATAACTTTTTCACTGATTTTAGCCCGATATAAACTTTCAAGCTGATTGAGATACGGCGGAAGATTTATCGTCAAATCAAGAAAACGGGAATTCACAGATTTTATTTCAACGCAAACAATCGCCTTTTCAGAAGAAACTTCTTCGCAGGCGTATCCTGTCATAGATGTCATTTTAATTTCTCCAAAATAGCTTTTCCAACTTTCCAGTTATCTCCGGCTCCCATTGTAACAAATATATATCCATCATTGTATTTTTTAGGAAGTGGTTCGTTTAATTTATTATATATAAAATCTACAGCACCTGACGGTTCTTCAAAATAATGAACTTTACTAGGCTCCGCACCGGAGAGTTTTGCATGTTTTACAGTCTCTTCATAGAGAGAGCGCCCTGTTATCTTAAAATCAGATGCATTTTCACGAGCTGAACTGTAGATTTTATGAAGGATAATTTCATCTGCACATTCTGTGCTCGATGCAAACTCTTTTAAAAGCGCCTGAGTGCGGCTATACGTATGGCTCATAAAATCGACAATCAGTTTACGTCCCTTGTAAAATTCACGATACCCTTCGAGCGTCGTCCGAACAGCAGTCGGATGATGTCCATAATCGTCGATTACGATGACAGAATCTCCATTTTTATTTTTTCCGGTTCCGACAATCTCGCTGCGCCGTTTGCCGCCGGAAAAGTTTTCAAGACCGAGCGCAATCTGCCTAACATAATCGATTGGTTCTTTTCCATAAGTGCGCAAAAGCTTACACACTAGGGCAACTGCTCCACATGCATCCATAACTTCGTGGCGACCGGGAACACGGAGAAAAAACTCATCATCAAAAAGAGCAATTTTAAATTTATTCCGTTCATTTTCAACGTTTCCAAAAGTGAGCTTAAATTCACCATCAGCTTTTGTACCGTAAGGAACAAGATTGATATCATTTCTTTTGTTTTTTGCGATTTCGGCAACTTCCACAGCCCCGTCATCATCTGCACAGTAAGTTAAATCACCGCCATCCGGCAATTTACAAACATAGTCTACAAATGCATCTCTGATATCCTGATAAGTCGGATAATAATCTTCATGGTCAGATTCGACAGAAGTCAAAAGAATTTTTTGAGGGCAAAAGCTCATAAAATGACGCTGATATTCACACGTTTCAGCAACAAAGATATTTTTGCCTTCGTGATTTTCAGAGATTAAAGGCGATGTATAAGTGCAAGTGTTTCCAAAAGAATTTATCATCGAGCCTGAAAGAACTTGGGCAGGCAAATCTATTTCCTTCAAAATAGTGCCTATAATGCCCGACGTAGATGTTTTTCCGTGAACTCCGCAGACGCCGGCAGAATATGCGCGAGAACTCCAAGAGCCTAAAGCCTGAGTGTAAAGCAGACATGGAATTCCGCGTCGAGTTGCCTCAATCAAATCAGGATTTTTATCGAGTTTGTAAGCCGATGAATATATCACATACAGAGTTTTATCTGTGATATTTTTTTTATCAAAAGGAAGCGCCTTCAGACCGAGTTTTTCAATAATTTCGTCAGTGTAAAAATATTCACTTACATCAGAACCTGTGATAATTGCACCGTTGTGAAAGAGAATTTCAACAAGCGCTGCCATCCCAGTCCCTTTTATCCCGACAAAATGTATATGAACATTGCGTATCACTTTCGGCAAAGACAAAGTCGTATTGTTTTTGATTTCCATAAAAGTATTTTATCACATTTAAAATATAATATACAGCACAATGAAAATTGCGTGTCGGCACAATGGAAATCGCATGCAGCTTATAATGAAAACTGCGGCGAAAAATGAAGATTGAAAACGACATTATAACGTAAAAAAAATCCCACCGGTCGACGACGCGATGGGATTAGAAAGAATGTAAACAAATATATTAGAGCAATATATTATACCAAACTTAAATAAATCTGATCTGCAAGTCCAAAACCTGCATTTTTTGTCATAGAAGCCGCATACTCATCGTATAGCATGTCTTCATAAGTCTGCCTTGCAAAATCAGAATCTTTACCGCGCATGACAGTTTTGCGCATCTCTGAAATCATCTGTTTTACAAAATAATTTTCAAGCTCCATAGATTTTTCGTAAAGTTCAGATGTTCTGTCAATATCTTTAGATTTTACATGAGAATTCGCCTGATTGACAGCTGCTCCTGTCGGTTTTGATTTTTTGTCGCTGCTAGCTGTAAAAGTGCCTTTAAAACCAGATGTGTAATCGCCATTCAAACGACCTTTTTCTGCAATCTGCTCTGATGAAACAGTTCCCCGTCTGTCGTTTTGCGAAGTCAATCTTTCTAAAAGCTCCGAAAATTTTGCGCTATCCGCATTGTTTTTAACAGACGAGAGGGCACCGTTTCCGTTTGTTATGCCGCTAAAAGTATTTCCAACTAATCCTACATTCATATAAAAAATTCCTGTAAAAATTTATTCGTAAACAGTAAACAATTTTCAGTGCACTGCTCACGCTTTCCCGCTGATTTATATTGTCGACAAGATTAATCGTTTACATATATCTTTGTCTATCTTTGTCTATCTGCGGTATATGCGTGAATCACACTATCTCTTAAGATTTACCGCACTGCTCAACATATTATCAGAAGTCTGAATTGTTTTGCTGTTGAACTCGTATGCACGCTGTGCGACAATCATCTGAACCATTTCATTTACGACGCTGACATTTGACATTTCCAAGAATTTGTGGCGGGTGTCGCCAAATCCTTCGTAGCCGGGACGACCTGCAATCGCTTCTCCACTTGCAGCCGTAATTTTAAACATGTTGTCGCCTTCCGCTTGCAAACCGACTGCATTTGGAAAACGATACAACTCAATTTGACCAACTTCAACAGGGTCATTGCCGCCGTTCACTTTTACGCTCACAAGACCTGTCTGTGTTATGTTCAAAGTTGAAACGTCGTAACCTTCCGGCAGAATAATCTCCGGCTGCACTCGAAGCCCACCGCTTGTCACAAGCTGACCGTTTGAATCAACTTTAAAAGAGCCGTCGCGAGTGTAGGCAAAACTTCCATCATATTTTTGAATGCGGAAAAAACCTTCCCCAACAATTGCAACATCTGTATCTACGCCGGTGTTTTGCAATGAACCTTGATTCATTATTCTCTGTGTCGCACCGACTTTAACGCCTGTCCCCTGCTGAATTCCAACAGGAGTAACTGTATCTTCAGTTGCAGGAGTTCCTGCAAGTTTTAAATTCTGATAAACCAAATCTTCAAACTCTACACGCTGTTGTTTGTAGCCTGTCGTATTTACATTTGAAAGATTGTTTGAAATCGCATCAATATTTGCTTGCTGACCGTTCATCCCGGTCGCTGCTGTCCATAAACTTCTTACCATTTTTTACCCACCTTAGCTTAATTCGGCAACTTTCTGCCAGAGTGTGCTCATCATAGAATCTTGAGACTGAATTGTTTTCTGATTTGCTTCGTATGCACGATTTACTTCAATCATCTGAACCATTTCATTCACAACATTTACGTTGCTAGTTTCCGAATATCCTTGTAAAAACTTTGGACGCTCAGCTCCCTCCGCAATGTGAGCCGGACCCGAAATATCGTTAGAGGAATAAAAACTTTCTCCCATTTTCTTTAGGTATCGTTCGTTGTCAAAGCGAACAATCTTAAAACGGTCGATCTGCTCTCCGTTATCGGAGCGTGTTATGATTCCATCCTCGTTTATAGTAAATTTATCATCATCTACAAAAATATATCCATTTTCTCCAAGGACAGGATACCCATCCTTAGTTTCAAGGATTCCTTCTTTGCCGACCAAAAAGTTTCCGTTGCGTGTATACCGCTCACCGTTTGGTGTCTCAATAGCATAGAACCCTTTTCCGCTCAAAGCTGCATCGGTCTTAGTATTTGTGATTTTGAAAGACCCCTGTGAAAAATCGGTGTAGTTTTCATTTGTCTCTACACCAAGTCCGAGTTTCCCGATAACAGGAGCCGTATCATAGCTGCCCATCCCATTGGGAATCTGATTTACCCCGTCCATATTCGTACGTCGAAGTAAAAGTTCTGAAAATGACTTGCTTACAGTGACATCGCGTTTATAACCTGCAGTATCAACATTTGCAAGATTATTTGCGATTGCATCGAGTCTGTTCTGCTCGGCATTCATTCCTGAAGCACCAATGTACCAGCCACGAATCATAATTTTGCCTCCTGCATTGACCTTAATAACGGTCTTTTGCAGATAGCAAAGCATTCTGTTTGCTTTACTACCCTAAAAATTTGTTTACATCTCTTTTATCATCGGAAATGAAAAAAAATTGTTTAGGTAAATTCTTCAAAATGAAAAAGTTAATTTTGTCTCTGAAACTAGCGCCACATGGTAACTTTTGTAACTTTGTAGCATAACATTGCAAGCTCTAAATAAATTTGCAAATACTGATTTTCGGTTTTATACTGATGTTAAATAAATATCCGGCATCATGCAAAAAAGGAGTCATACTATGCCTATAGACGAAGAGCCAAGAGTTTTGGCAATTATTTTGGGTGGAGGAAAAGGCACACGCCTTTATCCATTGACAAAGGAACGGTCAAAACCGGCAGTTGCTTTTGGTGGAAAATACAGAATAGTTGATATTCCAATTTCCAACTGTATCAATTCCGGATATAAAAAGATTTATTTACTGACACAGTTCAACTCGGCTTCACTGCACCTTCACATCACAAAGTCGTATAATTTTGACCGTTTTTCTGGCGGATTTGTAGAAATCCTTGCTGCAGAACAGACTCTCGAACACAGCGGATGGTATGAAGGAACAGCAGATGCGGTTCGCAAAAACTTTATTCACTTTAAAACACAAAAACCAACACATTACATCATCCTTTCCGGGGACCAGCTTTACAAAATGGATTTGCGCGCATTCATGAATGAGCATATTCGCTCAGGTGCAGAAATCACAATAGCTACAACAGCCGTAAATCGTAAAGATGCTTCTGGATTCGGTATAATGAAGATTGACGAAAACAACAACGTTACGCAGTTCATGGAAAAGCCGAAACCTGATATGAACATCGATGCATGGAAAATTCCACAAGAAGCGCGCGGAAGTTTGCCGAAAGAAAAAGAATACCTCGCTTCAATGGGTATTTATATTTTTAACGCAAAGACGATGGAAGACATGCTCGGCGGCGAAAACGAAAAATATACTGATTTTGGAAAAGAGATTTTGCCGCTTGCTATCGGAAAAAAGAAAATAAATTCATATATTTTTGACGGATATTGGGAAGATATCGGAACAATCCGAAGTTTCTACGACGCAAATATAGCTTTGTGTGGTCCTAACCCTGAATTTGATTTTGTCGGATATCAAAAACAACCGATATACACACACATGCGCAATCTTCCACCATCCAAAATCAATAGTGCTGATGTAAATCACTCTTTGCTCTCGGAGGGATGTATCATTACAGATGCAAAAATAGAAAAATCTGTAATAGGTGTGCGCTCAATAATAAAAGAAGGCACAAAACTTTCCGGAGTTATCATGATGGGTGCCGATTATTACGATTCTGAAGAAGAAATAAATGAGTTCAAAAAAGAAGGAAAACCTTTTACAGGAATTGGCAAAAACTGCCAGATTTCAAACACAATTATCGATAAAAATGCAAAAATCGGCGACAACTGTAAGATAGGTATAACAGGTTGCAAATATGAAGACGGTGACCACGGCGCATTCTACAGTGCAGATGGAATCATCGTAATCCGAAAAGATGCCGTAATTCCTTCTGGAACAGAAATTTAGTTATGACTGATATGTATGACAAACTAGGGGACTTACTGAACCAAGCTCTGGAAAACGGTAAGATTCCCAATGAAAATGCTCATACAAGACAGACAGATGAAGACCGGAATTTCAGTGAAGACAATATGAAATCCGGTCTTTTTAATTTTAAAAATCAAAAAGAAAAACAAAAAAATGAACAGGACTTTGAAAAATCAAAAGTCTACACAAAAAATAAAGATACAAAAAAACAAAAAAATCAATGTGATAACAGGAAAAACACTCAAAAACATACTGCAACCGTCATAAAAATGTATAAATATACACAAAATATACAATTTCCAACACAGATATTACACGCAATGTATACGCTAGATATAGCGTACCCATTCACGTCTAGTAAATTAAAAAGTCAATATCACATCGCATTGAAAAAACATCATCCGGACACGAGTTTTTACAAAAGCACTATACAAAACACTGAAAATGTATACAAAAATAGACAACTTTCAATAGACGAGATACAGACTGCATACGAAACTCTTAAAAACTATTTTGAGATAAAATAATAGACATGTATTAAAATTTATACACAATATGACCGTATATTTTACTATACAGTATTTTTTCAAGAAAATTTAGCTATTTATATTGATTTCATCAAGCTTTCGATGGAGTGTCTTTCGCCCTATTCCAAGCATATCAGCTGTTTTACTTTTGTTTCCATTATTTGCAGCGAGATTTTCCTGAATTATGATTTTTTCAGCTTCATCCATCGTGATACCTACAGGAATCTGAATCGTATGTTCTTCGCTTTTTGCTCTTACAGAATTAGGCAAATCTTCAATTTTAATCTGAGTTCCGGTACACATGACAACTGCACTTTCGACGCAGTTTTTTAATTCGCGGATATTGCCCGGCCAATTGTATTTTATCATCGCTGATTTTGAACGGTTGTCAAATCCCGTGATGTTTTTTTCGTTCTCAATATTGAATCGCCTCAAAAATGAATGCATCAAAAGCGGAATATCGTCTTTTCGTTCACGGAGGCTCGGCATCTCAATCCTGATAACATTGAGCCTGTAGTAAAGGTCTTCTCGAAAATTACCTAGCTTTACTTCCTGTTCAATGTTTTTGTTTGTTGCAGCTACAACTCGCACATCGACTTCGATTGTCTTTTCGCCGCCGACTCTTTCAAACTTTCGCTCCTGTAAAACACGCAGAAGTTTTACTTGCGTTGCCTGATTTATTTCGCCGATTTCATCTAAAAAGATTGTACCGCCGTCTGCCAATTCAAAACGGCCTTTGTGCATACTCTCCGCTCCTGTGAATGCACCTTTTTCGAACCCGAACAATTCGCTTTCAATCAGGCTTTCTGAAAGTGCGGCACAATGGACGATGACAAACGGCTTATCTTTTCGCTCACTTTTGTTGTGAATCGCTCTTGCGACAAGTTCTTTTCCGACACCACTTTCCCCTGTTATCAAAACACTGGCTTTCGAAGGAGCGGCTTTTTCTATCATCTGACGAACTTTGGCAATTTCAGAACTTTTTCCAATCATATCGTCATCAGAACCTGATATCGACTTCGATAGTTTTTCCTTAAGCTCCTTGTTCTGTTCTGCAAGGATTTTCCCATGAAGTGCATTTTTTACAACAATATACAAGTGATCAAGGTCAAGCGGCTTTGTCAAAAAATCAAAAGCACCTGCTTTTATAGAGGCAGTCGCATCATCAATGCTGCCGTGCCCTGTTAACACGATGACCGGGATTCCAGGATGTTCTGTAGTTACTCGCCTGACAACTTCTTCCCCTGAGATTCCGTCCATTTTGAGGTCAGTGATAACTATGTCTATTCCGCCCTCTTCTATGATTGAAAGCCCTTCTTTACCGCTCGATGCCGTTTTTACATTGTAACCTTCGAGTTCAAAGTAATCTGCAAGCCCGATACGGATATTTTCTTCATCGTCGATTGTCAAAATTGTAAACTTTTTCATTTATCACTCCCAAGAAGTTTTGCATTTTTTTGAGGAATAGGAAAAGTCAAGACAAATCTTGTTCCTTCATTTACACGGCTCTCCACGCTGATTTCTCCAGAAAATTCTTTTACAATTTTGTAAACCATCGTCATTCCAAGTCCTGTTCCATTTGCCTTTGTCGTAAAATACGGTTCAAAAATTCTTGCGACAGTATCTTCAGGCATTCCGCAACCGTTATCACTAACTGTAATCAAAAATTTATTTTCTCGAATAGAGTTTTCAATTTTAAAAATACCTGAGGAAAAATCAGATTTTTCTTCAAATTGTTTTATGTTGCGAAATTTTGCTTTTATCGCGTAAAGTGCATTTTGAGAAAGATTTAATATAACTTCACGGAACAATTTTTCATCGAGCATAATTCTCTGATTTGAACCGCTTTCAATAAATTTCACATCTACGCCATTTTTTTTAAACTCAGGCGAAAAAAAATCAACGACAGCGCTAACCAGTTTATCAGGATTTTTCAGTTCAAGACATGCTTTTACCGGTCTTACCGCAAGCAAAAAGTTCATTACAAGCTGATTGAGATGGTCGATTTCATCATTTACAATATCTATGTGATCTTCAATGAATTTCTTTGGAGGAAGAATGTTTTCATTGTCACGAGCTTTTTTCAGCGCTTTTTGAATGAGCTGAATATGAATACTTATTGCGCCAAGCGGATTTTTAATATCATGAGCCATTCCTGCCGCAAGGTTTGTAAGGTTCGCCATATTTTCCATGCGATGGACAAGTACATCTTGATTTTTTTTGTCGGTGATGTCACGGATTAAAACGACTTTTCCGTTTATTTTGTTTTCCGTAATCAAAGGAGAAATAGTAAGGCTGATGAACCTAACAGAACCGCCTGAAGTAACTGTAGAAAATTCTTCCGTACTGTTTGTGATATTTTTTTCTTTGCAGCATTTTAAGAATTCGCATATCTCTTCATCATCGATATATTCCCAAATCGCAAAACCGGTATCGACGATATTATCGAGATGTTCTGTAAAGTTAAGGCGGCTTTCTGCAATCGTATTATATCTTTGAAGGCAAAAATTGTCGTCTAGGATCAAAAGTCCGGCTGAAATAGATTCAAAGAGTGAATATAAGCTTTCGTTTTCTTCAACTACGTCGTCGAGAAGGCTTAAAACCTGCTCTTTCGACATTTTCGCGGCTTTTTGAGCTGCTCGTTTTACATATCCACGCAAAATACGCCTCCATTTGCAACATTCAATGATGACATATTTCTTAATAATATTTCAAGTGAAGCAACCGGAGTCTGATTATACAAAGTGATGTTATCCCAACAGTTTCGCAAAAGTTCCATGCATTGAGCACTGGCTTCCACACCGTTTTGGCTGTACAAAAGTTTTTTCTGCATAACTGCAAGGTAATGAAGAAACAGCCGCAGCTCGAGTCTTGGTGTAAAATTTCCACAGTTTTTTACAATCTCTGCAACGTCCGGAATCTGATGGCGTGCGATTGATTTATAAAAATATTCAGCCTGATTTTTGATTTCAGCAGGAGGAACAGGCAAAAAGGTCAAAAGATAATCGTTGATGCTTCCATTAAAATAGTCATTATGGAAAACGCGTTTTATGACATCTTGCTGCTGTTCAAGCGTTCGTTCTTTAAAATTGTACGTGCGGACACGAGACAAAATCGTAGGTATGATTGAATTTCTTTTAGAGGATAAAAGAATAAAAACACAACCTTCCGGCGGTTCTTCAAGAGTTTTTAGAAGAGCATTGCGTACATTGACTTGCATTCTATCGGCATTTTCAATAATTACAGTTTTTTTTCCTTCATCACATTTTATGTTTGCCCACGTTTCCATGTTGCGGATATGGCTGATTGGTATTGAATCATAAAAGTAATCGTTTTCAAGTTTAAAAGCGAGTTTTGCGATGTCAAAAGAAAGTTTTTCAACTTCGAAAAAATTCGGAAGATTGTGAGGAAAGTCGAGTTCTTCAATATTTTCGTTGATTTCCTGCATTATGCTTCCGATTTTGCTTAAATCTTTATCATCATTCCATATTATGGGATTGAATCGCAGCGTCAATTTTCTGATACTCCGCAAAAAAAGATAGCGAGCTGCGTCTATGTAAGGTACGTTTTGTTTGATAGCGTTCAAAAAAGTATCTTTAGCGGCATTTATTTCAAGTGAACAATCACGCGGTCCTAAAATCATGAGATTTGAACATATCAACGCTTTATGCTGACTGCATGATTTGCAATTGCAAGTCCACTTTCCAAAAGGATGTTGACGACACGAGATTATCCGCGCTGTTTCAAGAGCCGCTGTCAATTTTCCGCTCGCTTCATTGCCGGAAAAAAGCACTGCACGCGGAAAACGATCGTTTTTTATATCGGATAAAAGAGCATTTCCCGCATCCTGATTGCATAAGTTTTCAAACATTAGAACCAAATCCTTTCGGAGTTCTGTTTGCGACAATAGTCCCAATCAGAGCAGCAAAAAAACTTCCTTCAAAAATATTGCTTATATCAAAAAAAGGCTGTGCTGAAACCAAAAATATAAACAATCCAACAACGGCAAGCCCTTCAACAGCTCCGAAGAAAAAACCAAGCGTGCGGTCAAGGCTTTTTAAAATGCTCCATTCAAAGACTTTTGAAATTATAATTTGGATTATTTTTATCACTATGAAGACAATTATAAAAACAGCTAAAAATGACAAAACATTTGCCACCGTCCGATTTTTTACAAATGAAAGCAAATATGCAGTGCCTTCATCATAAAAAAGACACGCAAAGATTATCCCTAAAATCCATGCGAGTTTACCAAAAATATTGTCGATAAATCCTTTGATCACACCAACCAAAGCGAACAAAAGAATAACACCTGCAAAGATCCAGTCAATTACAGCAAAAGTCATTTTGAGACCTCCGAATAAATAATTTCCGCGATATATTCGGCAGGTTTTTTGCCGGCAACAAGTTTTTTGACTGCCGCAACATAACCTGCACGTGTATTTTTATCAAGCATTTTAGAAAGTTCTGATTTTAAATTGTCATCATCAGCATGATTTCCAAGCAAGACTTCTGCCGCCCCCGACTTTTTAAAAAACTCGGCATTATCGACTTGATCTCCGCGAGTACCGTTTCCGCAAAGAGGAACAAGAATCATCGGCTTTAAAAGTACAGCTGCTTCCCAAATCGAATTTGCTCCGGCGCGGCTTAAAATTACATCAGCACAAGCTAGAACATCAGGCATCTGCGAATAGATAAAACTGTACGGCTTATAATCAGAATATTTCTTTGAGAGTTCCAAAGCTTTGCATTCATCAGAATTGACAAGTCCTGTCTGATGAACAACAGTAAAGTGCCGGCACAAAAAATCAATATTAGAATAAACAAGTTCGTTTATCTGACGGGCACCGGAAGAACCGCCTAGAACCAATAAAACTGGGCGAGAATCGTCTATTCCTAAAAAATGCAACCCTTTTTCTTTGCCGGCATTATAAAAAACGGCTCTCACAGGATTTCCTGTTACAATCACTTTTTTTTGGTCGATATCGCTCAATTTGTTTTTAGTTTCTTTAAATGAAACAAACATCTTGGTTGCACATTTGAGATTCAACTTGTTTGCAAGACCGAGAGTAAAATCACATTCGTGTGTGTAAACAGGAATTTTTAATATACGTGCAGCAAAACATGGCGGAACACTGACAAATCCCCCTTTTGAAAAAAGGACGGCTGGTTTTTCTCTGCGTAGAATATGGAATGCCTGAAAAAAGCCAAAAAGAATTCTAAACAGATCAAAAAAGTTTTTAACAGAAAAATAACGACGAAGCTTGCCGGAAGAAATACCATAAAAAATATCGATAGTCTTTGTTTGTTTCTCTTCGGTGGCTTTTTCAACAATATTTCTGTCCATTCCCCTAGAGTTTCCGATCCAACAAATTCTAAGCTCACGGTTGTTTTTTGCAGCCAAAACACGAAGTTCATCAGCGACGGCAAGTCCCGGATAAATATGACCGCCGGTACCACCACCGGCAAAAATAACTGTATTTTTATTTAAATCCATATTTTATTTATGACTATTGTTCTGCTGCGGTTCCTGCATTCATGCTTGCTAAAAACGCTTCGTTTGTCTTACTCTTCTTCATTCTGTCAAGTATAAGCTCAGTGATATCTACATCTTCCATCGGATTTAAAACTTTTCGCAAAATCCAAATCTTTTGAAGTTCATTTTCTGTAAGCAGCAATTCTTCCTTGCGAGTGCCCGACTTTTTGATGTTGATAGCAGGAAACAAACGCCGTTCCGCGAGTCTTCGGTCAAGGTCAATTTCGCTGTTTCCGGTTCCTTTGAACTCTTCAAATATAACTTCATCCATGCGAGAACCGGTCTCAATCAAAGCTGTTGATATGATTGTCAATGAACCACCTTCTTCTACGTTTCTGGCAGCTCCAAAAAATCTCTTCGGCTTAAACAAAGCATTTGAATCGACACCACCTGAGAGAACTTTACCGGAAGTCTGAACTGTCTGGTTATATGCACGTGCAAGACGAGTGATAGAATCAAGCAAAATAACAACATCGCGTTTGTGTTCAACAAGTCGCTTTGCTTTTTCCAACACCATCTCTGCAACCTGAACGTGGCGTGTAGCTTGTTCGTCAAAAGTTGAAGAGATGACCTCACCTTTGATCGCCCGTTCCATTTCAGTAACTTCTTCTGGGCGTTCATCGATCAGCAATACAATCAAATAAACTTCAGGATTGTTTGTCGTGATGGCGTTAGCAATTTTCTGCATCAGTATTGTCTTACCTGCCTTAGGTGGAGCGACAATTAAGAGACGCTGTCCTTTCCCAATAGGAGCGAATAAATCTACAATTCGAGTGGAAACTTCTGTCGAAACAGTTTCAAGGCGAAGTTTTTCATTCGGATATAAAGGTGTGAGATTTTCAAAAGGAACACGAGTCTGCACAACGCGAGGTTCGTCGAAGTTTACAGATTCAATTCTGAGCAAAGCAAAAAAGCGTTCGCCTTCTTTTGGAGAACGTGTCTGACCGGAAACAGTGTCGCCTGTTTTTAAATTAAATAATCGGATCTGACTTGGACTGATATAAATATCATCAGGACCAGGTAAATAATTATTTTGTGGGGAACGAAGAAATCCGTATCCATCAGGCAAAATTTCAAGCGCACCAGACGCAAAGATGATTCCGCCTCGTTCTGTGTGAGCTTTTAAGATTACAAAAATCAAATCCTGCTTTTTCATAGGAGCCAAATCGTCTTCCGTAAAACCGTACTGTTTTGCAAGTTCACGAAGCTCCGGCATAGATTTTATTGTCAAATTATTGATAACAAGGCGTGGTCTGTCTGTATTATCTTCTGCAGCAGTTGATTCTCCAATGCTTTCATCAACTTCTCCGTTTGGTGTCGGATAATATGGACGCGCGAACGATTTTTTTGAACCTTTGTTATTTTTATTGTATTTTTGAAAACTCTGATTGTTTTTCCTGTGGTTATTGAAAGCTTGATGATCGTCTGTCTGATCAGACTGATTATTTTGATTTTGAACAGATTGTGATAAATCAGAATCATCTGCTTTTTTTACAACCCTCCGTTTTCTTACAACAACTTTTTCTGTTTCTTCCTGTTCTGAAGTAGTTTCATTTCCGTCTCTCGGTTGCGATGACTCAACATCTTGTGGTTCTTCAGGCTGCTGAGATTCTTCCCACATAGCCTCAACATGCTGACCTTCCGTTTCAGAACCAAAATCAAGAGCTGCCTGAGCCTCTGTCTGTTCCTGCTCTTCACTAACTTCTGTAGTGCGTCGTCTTCTTAATGGTGCCATTAAAAATACTCCAAAAAATTAAAATATGATTAAAATATAATTGATTTTAAATTATGATTATAAAAATACTCTAAATATAATATTGATTAAAAAATAAGACCGGTAACCTACTGAAAGTTACTATATCTATTATTACAGTTTTTTATCATTTCTGTCAATTAAAATTATTTTACTTATTTGATTGAATCAGAATGAATAACCATAGCCTGTTTGTATTCCGATGAAGCTACAGAAAACAAATCAACGTCTGGCTCTTTTTCGAGCATATTAACTTCCCCACTGAATTCGACATTGTTTGCAATTCTTATTCTTGACGTAGTGATGTTGCTAGTAACAGAGCTCCCTGCGCAGATTTCAACGCGTTCAGGAGCGTTCATATTTCCTTCAATAGTACCGGAAACAACAATAGAATTGGCATCGATGTTAGTAACAGTGCAAACAGCATTTTTTGCGATTTCCAGATCTCCTGAAGGCGCAATAATTTTTCCATCGAATTTTCCGGTTATAACGAGTCTATCTGTAAATTCGAGAACTCCATAGAATTCTGTTTCTGCTCCAAAAATCGTGATGTTTCTTTTTTCTGAATCTTTATTTTCTGCCATTATTTCACTCGTTTTTTTTAATTATAGTGCGAATCAACTGAATTATCAATATCACAACAGTTAGTAAAACTTCGAAAATCCCGGCTATGTCGCCAAATTTTGTAAATAAGGTAGCTTTATAACATGAATCAATAATCGGGACGAGAGCTGATGTATACAGACAGCAAAATGCAGGAATTTCAACAATAATTTTTCCATTAACATCGATTACGCAAGTCTGACCGCTTGAAGTACTTCTGACAGATGGAACACGATTTTCAACAGATCTGAAAACTGCCATAGCTAAATGCTGCTTCTGGCATGCAATACTTTTTGACCACGAATCATTGCTGAGGTTGAGAAAGCATCTGGAACCATTTAAAACCATCTGTCTACATCCTTCGCTAAAAGTATCTTCAAAGCAGATGGGAGTTGAAAACGACAATCCTTTTTTTGTAAATACTTTATATTTTGTTCCTTTCTCCCACATCTGCGGCTCTCCGTTTAAAAACTTTTCATAAAGTGTGGGAAAATATTTTTTCATCGGGAAATCTTCTGAAAATGGTACAAGATGGATTTTTGAATATATTTCCGGGTTAGGAGGAATTACATTTGCTTTCGGTTCAAAAACAAAAGCGCTGTTATATCTGTCACGGAAAGCTTTTTTTGTATCAACTTCGTGCGAGTTTCCAATCACAAAGACGGCATCTTTCGAATCTATATATTTCAAAAGATAACTTATCAAATCAAAGCGCCTTGCATCTTTTCTAGAATAATATTGATAAATGATGGATGGCGTTACAGCAGTTTCCGGCCACACAATGATGTCTATATCAGGATTTAATTCTAACGCTTCATCGGATAGAGAAATAAGTTGCCGGACATTTTTTGTGTATTCACTTATCCCATTTTTTCTAGGGTCTTCATTGTTCTGAATAGCTGCAATTTTTACATAATTGTCAAAATGAGTGTGCTTTATCTTTTGATTCCCATAAAATATCGAAAGCAAAAATAGAATGCACCATATACTCCCCACAATATACGTATTTTTCCCTCTGACACAATCTTTAATCATCAAGCAATATAAAAAAGCTGATGGAAAAATCACAATGAGATTTAAGCCAAATACTCCGACAATCTGCGAAATCTGAATGAGCTGAAGAAATTTCCATTGGGTGTACGCTGTAACTCCATACCCCATTCCAAAAAATCCTAGAGTTTTTAAGTATTCATATCCGCAGATAAAAAACAATTGAACAATCCAGCCATTTTTCTCAAACAAAACATCGATCACTTTTAAGCCGGCAAAAACGGCCATCATTATAAAAAAATAACAAACGCAGACGATCAACAGTCCAAGAGGTTCGTATGCAAAAAGCCAATATGCATATATTCCATACGAAAGCGCTCCATATAGTCCGCCGTCAATAAAAATATTTTTCAGATTTGCTCTGTGAACGCACAACAAAATCGGTAAGTAGATAAAAAATCCGAGAAAACCAAGCCCGTTGTGAAAAATCGGATTTGGGTTTGAAATAAAAAATAATATAGCTGCTATTAAAACTAATAACTTGTTTTTCATCACTTCTGATTATCGGAAAAAGATAAAAAAAACCAGTTGAAATATAAGACAACTGGCTTTCTAAAAAATCAACTAGTTTTTATAATCTGATTTACAACTTATTTTGCTGCAAAATTAACATTATAAAGATTCATCATTCTTGATTTTTTGCGAGATACGGCATTTCTACTTAAAACACCTTTGCTGCGAGCACTGTCAAGTTCTTTCTGAAGTTTTTTGTATGTTTCTTCAGCGAGTTTCTGATCTTTAGCCTGAACAGCCTGAACAAACTGTTTTGCATAAGTTCTGCAAGTGCTTTTTATAGCTTTATTATGAAGTCTACGAACTTCACTCTGAGCGTATCTTTTTTCTGCAGATGTCTGTTTTTTAGCCAATTGAAGCCCCCAAAAATAGTTAACTGTGTTTTATATTATCAAATTGAACATTCTGTGTCAATGAAAGTTTTGTCGATTTTAGACCGTAATTATTGACAGAAATATCTCTTCTCATTATTATGTTTAATTGCGAATATTCGATTTGGAGGCACATAATGGCAGGAGCTAGTAAAAACTCTCGTACAACTGTTGCAACACAAAAATTCATTTGCCCTGATTGTGGTGGCGAAATCATAATGAAAACAATGATTGAAAATGGCAGACTAAAAAACCAAGCTGAATGCCAAAAATGTAAACGTGTTGAAAGACGTCCTAAGGATTTCAAATAAGATTTACTGTTGGACATAAAAAAAACGACGCAGATTCATGAGCTGTGTCGTTTTTTTTGTTTTAAATGCATTTAATGTTCTAAATGAAACTGCACTTTAGTTTGAAAACAAGGCTTCTTTCAATAACAGGCAATTTACAGCAGACAATTTATTTTTCAGTTGAAGGCATTTTTCGCCACTCGTCAATTTGCATCTGAATCATATTTTGTGCTTCATCAAGTATTATATTGCACTCTTCTTTAGTTTTTGGATTATCATAAACTTTTAACGCCTTAATCCTGTAACAGCCTCTTTTGAGGTTTGCTGTCAGTTTTGTTAAGTCTCTAATTTGATATCCGCCGTCGAGAGCAAACACGACAATCGGCAGATGCGAAGATTCAGCTAACCTTCTAAAACCGGCAGAATAAAATTTTCCAACTTTGCCGTTTTTTGTGCGCGAGCCTTCAGGAAATAAAACAGGTATCTGATTTCTCTCTACACATCTTTTGCCAAATTTTCCAACATATTCCATGGCTTCCATAGGTTTTGCTTTGCGAGGAATAAGGCAATGCTCTTCTACCCTGAGCATCTCCGATACAAGCGGAATGTGACGCCCAAGCGTATCTTTTGAAACAAAACGAAGATTTTTTTCACGGAAAAAATTCATAAAAACCGGAATATCGAGCAAACTCTGATGATTTGATATTGCAATAAACTGCTGAGGCAGACCTTCTTTTGATTTTTTGTATCCCCAAAAGTTAAAATGTCTATATGTTTTCAGAATAGCAAATACACGTGGAGCACAGACTTTAGTTATATATTTTGAAATCCTGAGGCTAATTTTTTTTGATACAGGATATGCAATGATATTTCCAACACTCGCTGGAATTACACAACAAAATAAACATATTAATGTAATGATACTTAACATAAGAACTCCAACTATCCAAACATCTTAGACGAAGATATTATATATCAGAACTATTCAAAAATAAAGGCGTTTATTTTTTTTGTTATTTCAGATAACGGCTCATAAACTTTTTTACAATCAGGCATGCTTGCTATAAAAATCTGGCCATATCTTTTTTCATAAATACGGCGATCGAGAACTACAACTACGCCTTTATCATCAGACCGCCTGATTAAACGACCTATTCCCTGACGATATTTTATGACAGCTTCAGGGACACTTAATTCCATAAAAGAGCTGCCGCCTTTTTTTTCAATCGCCTCTGCACGCGCCACAAAAACAGGATCGTTTGGAACGGTAAACGGTAATTTTACAATGATCACTTGCGATAGAGATTCTCCCGGAATATCGATGCCCTGCCAAAAAGAATCTGTCGCAAAAAGCACGCTTTCTTTTTCTTTTTTAAATGCATCGAGGAGTTTTCCGTTATCATCATCGCCCTGCTTCATTATGCGCCCTGTAAACCCACGCAGTTTCAAGCTGACTGTTTTGTGCGCACTTTTTAATGATTCATACGATGTAAATAAAACAAGAGTTCTTCCTTCCGCTGCCTGAATTAAAGCTGATAATGCAGTTTCTATATACTGCTGAAATTCCATGCTTCCAGAAAGAGGAGCATCGCTTGGAACTGCAAAAAGCATATTTTTATGATATGGAAACGGAGATGTATATTCTCCACAGAGAACCCTTTCCCATTCAGAATAATTTACTCCTGTTCTGCGCATCCAGTAATTAAAATCGCGTCCTGTTTTTAATGTAGCAGAAGTGCAGATTACAGACTCCATCTGCTCAAATACACCGCTGCTCATAAGTTTTGATATATCAAGCGGAGTTTGTGTAAACGTAAAATAATCGGAATTTTCGTCGTCTTTTTCCTTAATCATCGCAGGTGAAAGATGTTTTTTCTGAACCCAAAAGACACAATCACGCTTTTCGTCCCAAACTATGAAATCTTTTAACAGACAGACAACATCTTGAAGGCGACGTAAAATTATTTTTGCTTCAAAAAAAGCCGGGACATCTTTGTCGTCATCGTTTACGCCTTCCATGATTTGCATTACAAGATCGTTGAAAAGTGAAATATTTTTTATTAATTCATTCAGAGAAACCAAGAGCGGACCGAAATTTCGCGCTGTCCCTTCAAAAAGGCGCATTGTATATTCGTCACCAAGAAGATCTTTTGCCGCTAACTCTACATTCAACAGAGAATTTTTGATTGCCACTGTTATTTCATGAGCATTGTCTGCTTTTTCTTCTTCCGATGAAAGCAATGCGATTGTACACAGATATCCCGATGCATTGTTCTTGCGCTTTCTATACATCGGATTGACAAGCTTGTATATTTTAAATTTATTTACGCTTTCGCTGAAAAAACTCGTTGCCGCACTTTCAATTCCGTGCGCTTCATCAAAAACAATATGCCTGTATGGAGGCAAAACTGCTGCATCATCGTAACCCGAACCATTGATACGCGATTGAATATCTGCAAACAAAAGATGATGGTTTACAACGATCAAGTTTGCCCCTGCTGCTTCTTTTCGAACTTTCATCACAAAGCAGTCTTTGTGAAAAGGACAACGCATTCCCATGCATGCATCGCTTTCCGAATTGACTTTTGTCCAAACATTTTCTGACGGCATAAAAGAAAGATCACTTTTACTTCCGGTAGCAGAATTTTCCGCCCATTCAGCGATTTTTTTCAGTTCCTGCGTATCTTCTTCAAACAAGTCTAAAATTGAAGCTGCATCTACAAGGCGTCGACGGCAGATGTAATTCTGGCGTCCTTTCATCAAAACATATTTGATTTTCTTTTCAAGTATCTTTTCAACAAACGGAATGTCTTTTTCGCAAAGCTGCTGCTGAAGGCTGATTGTTCCTGTCGAAACTACAACACGTTCGTTGTTTTCAAGCGCCCAAAGAACTGATGGAATCAAATATGAAAATGATTTACCGACACCGGTGCCAGCCTCAAACACTGCGATTTTATTTTCATTAAATGTTTTTACGATATTTTCAAGAAGCTCTATCTGAACAGGTCTCTCCTCGAAGTTTTCAGAGATTTTTGAAAGCCGGCCTCCATCTGAAATATATTCACCAGCCTTTTCTGCATCGACCTTTGTGATTTTTCGCGGAAGGACAGGTTCTACAACGACATAAATATCAGACGCATCATCGTTTATGATGTAAAATCCCTGACCTTTTTGAGATGACTTAGAAGCAACAGCCAAATCAGCATCAGAAGGTTTAAGATTTCCGCTTGGATGATTGTGAATTAAAACAGAAGACTCGCAGGCATCAAAAAAATTGACAGGAACTGTATTCTCTGTTCCACGCGAACCGATTTTTGCTCTTACAACAAGCCCTTTTTCATCTATATCGCCGGTAAAAAAAACTTCATTTCCGCCAGCGTCTTCTATTCCTTCTTTGAGGTTCTTTCTGACTTCATTTGAAAGATATTTTGATACGTCCATTTTCCACCCATATGCATTAAATTAAATTTAAGCAAAAAAAAAGCCTTGCAAGAAAACTCACAAGGCTTTGAAACATCTCCTAGCAGAATTGAACTGCTGTTGTCGGGATGAAAACCCGATGTCCTAACCACTAGACGAAGGAGACAAGCATCATTTATTACGACTGCTTTAATATAGCAGATACTTTTTTTTTCGTCAATATGTATAATGCCATTTTTCTATAAAATTACATATTCATACCGAACTTTTTGACAAGTTTATCTTGAAGTGTTTTGCATTCATCAGTATCAATTCCAAGTTTAATAGATACATCAAGGTCATTCATCGATTTTTCATACTCGCCTTTTTCGTACCACGCAATTGCACGCCTGAAATGCGTATGAGCCTGAAAATCATTTATTTCAAGAGATTTGTTGTAGCATTCAATCGCTTGATCATATTTTTTCATGATTGAATAGACAATTCCCTTGTAATAATAAGAACGGAACGCAGTTGGATCATTTTTGATGCTCTCCTCAAAATCAGCAAGCGCTTCGTCGAGTTTATTCATAGCAAAATATGCCATACCGCGATGTTTTGTGATGACAGCAAGGATGTTTTTATCGCTTTTAGGAACTACGTCAATAATACGAGTATAGATTTCGACAGCTTCAAATAGATGTCCTTCGTTATGAGCTTGTATCGCCCTTAAAAGCAGATCGTCTATTGTCCCCTGAACGTAAGGGGTTACTCTCGAAATATTTTCATCAAGTCGTTCTTTTTTCTCATTCAAAAAGCCATCTGCAATGTTGTAAAAGGAACGGCGTCGCTCATCAAGTTCTCTCTGTAGCTTATTCTGATAATCGCGTATTTCCTGAAATGTTATATCTGCCAAAGTCAATGAAGCGTTTATCGATGCAAGTTTTCGTCGGAGAGGAATATCAAAAGGATTGAATTCTGTCTTGTAAATCAATTCATGCTCGACTTCTGCCCATGCATCTTGAAGAATTGTTCGTATCTGAATTTCACAAACAAGTTGGTCGGAAATTGACGGAAGCCCTTTATATTTGCTATCGATTTTGCTTTTTAATTCTTTTGGAATTTTTATTAAAACGTGAATTGATTCATATCCGAATTCGCTGAATTTTTTTTCGGCACCTTTTATTTCAACTTCTTCTATTTCGAATACTTTTTTTATCTGTTCAAGACCTATGTTTATATCTTCAAGGAATGCGCAAATCATGCGGATTCCCATCATGTCTGAAAGGTAAATCAGCAATTCATTTTTTTCAATCTGGTCGGATTTTAACCGCAATATTTTTTTATAATAACTGTTAAAGCTTTTTACACGACTTTTATATGTTGGCTGAGTTGAAAGTTTTATTTTGTCTTGCAAAATTTCAACTATACCATTCATTATATCTGTAAAATAACTTGAATATGATTCATAATTTTCTTTAAGCTGTTTTTTTGAAATTAAAGTTGTTGTATCCATCTTTGATATTATATTATCGGATTGTGTAAATTTAAAATAAAAAACGCTTTGGAATTACCATTTACAAATAATTTCCAAAGCGCTTGAACTATTTATCAGATAGATTACTCAGAAACCTGTGCGTTAGAATTAGAATTTTCTTTTAAGCTTGAAGTAAATTCATCTTCTTTAGCAAGTTTTACACGTTCGAGATAACGGTTAACCTGTTTGTTACCGAATCTCTGCATTTCTGCATTCTGGCGAGCATCTTCTTTTTTAGCGATGATTCCCCAAATATCTTCATCATCGATGTCACGATCGCTTGTAAGAAGTGCTTTATCATATATGATTTTTACATCTTTGAAGTAACCGATGAAATCTCCACCGATGTGTGATGCATCTCGTGTGATCTGGAAACCCTTAAACTTAACAAATGGCATTCCGCGTGGATAAATCGGGTAAACACGAATTTCGCGGTTGCGGATTTCAGAAATGTACTGTGGATTGTTCCAGCGAAGTGATTTCCAACCATCGAATTCAAGGAATCCCATGAAATAACGTCGTTCAACATCGTCAGTGTCAGAGATAAGAACATAAAGTCCATGAGGATAGTTCATTCCCATTGTTGTTACAGAAACAGCTTTTAATGTTCCAACATTTTTTACAAGTCCGTAACCACCTTCAAAAAGAGTCTTACCGCTTGCTTTTTCTTCATCTGTCTGTTTCTGACGGTTACCGTTTTCGTCAGCAGTTGCCAACGGTTCATAAGCAGGGATAACAAATGGAGGTTCGATACGAGCATTTGCGTTAGAATTCCATGTTGGGAAAACAACACGAACACCCATCACATTTTTTCCTGCGAACGGAACGTCAGCTTCACCTTTTACAGGTGCAGCAACTATTGTCGAATCAGCCAAACTTCCAACTGTTTTTGCAGAAGAGTTCAACTTAACTTCCCATTCTGGAAGAGCCAATGATGTTTTCATCAGGTTCTTCTGATCTTCTGTGAAAGTAGCACCTGCACTAACTGAATAGTCCATTACTGTATGGCTATTCTGAGTTTTGTTGCCATTGTCATCTTCGCAGCAGTCAGCATCCAGAAGTGTAAAATCGATGAGCATAGCTTCTTCAGCGAAAGCAACGCCACCAACAAGCAGCATAGCAGCTGCAAATAAACCCAAAGTCTTCTTCATATTGAAGCTCCTTTTTATTCTATATTCGATGTAGCCTTGTATTAAACTAATTATCTAATAACTACATCGTTTTGTCAACGCTTTTATTTTTCAAAAGCGAGTTTCCCATTGATAAAAACCTCAACTACATCAATGTCTTTAAAGTTTCTTTTTATATTTTTCTTTAATAATTCAACGCCTTCTTTAAGTTCTATCACTCCTTCCCCCATCTGAAGCGATTTCGCTGAAAGGTTTAAGTAAAGCACTTTGCCACGTTGAAAACATGAAATCAACTTTGTGCCAGATGTAAATAAGAGTTTTGTACGTTCTAATGTCGAGCCGAGTAGAATTTCATCTGCATATATATTGACATTATCTTTGTTTTTTTGCTTTGTAAGTCTTCTCGCTTCTATTATGTATTTTCCATTGTTTGCAGAAGGAAATACAAAAGTATACCGTGTCCCCTTTCTTTTTATTAAAAACGTGAAAGAAGAAATTATAAAAACAAGTATAATTAATGAAAAAATTATTGTTTTTGAAAAATTTTCTTTGCAAGTCATATTGTTTTTTATGTTTGATAAAATCATTTTATTGAAGTAAACCCTTGAGAACGTTCAAAGTGTGTGATAAACGCTACGATTCCATTATATATTCCAAGCGCCGCCTTTTTCAAGTATTTTTCATCATTTAAAAGAAGCGCTTCTTTTTCGTTTGAAACAAACCCGAGTTCTATCAAAACGCTCGGCATGTTTGAATTCCTCACTACGAACCATTCCTCCGCTTTGATGCCGCGAGCTGTCGATTCTTTTCCTATCTGAGCTTGTAATCCGTCCATGATAAACTTTGCAATCATGATGCTTTCAGTTGTATATTCTTCTTCGAGCATTGAGTTTAATATTGGGAACAAGTTTTTGTCATCGGAAACTGTAGATTTATCTAAAACAGTTCTGCGATATCCGGGCGATAGGTACCACACTTCATAACCAGATGAATTTTTGTTCAACGAAGAATTTACGTGAATTGAAATAAACAAAACAGCTTCGTTTTCCCCGACTTTTACGTTGTTTGCGATGTCAGTGCGCTCTCCAAGAGACAAAAAAACATCGGAATTGCGCGTTAAAATTATCTGTTTTTGCGGATAACTTGACTGAAGCCTCTCTCCGAGAAGTTTTGCGACTTTTAAATTTATATCTTTTTCTTTTATGGTGATTGTCTTTCCGCCTATTTTATAAGCTTTCAAAGCTCCAGGATCTTTTCCGCCGTGTCCTGCATCGATTAAAATTGCGCCGACTTTAAATGGCAGTTCCGACTTTTGATTAAAAAATTCTTCAGAATCATCGAGAAACTTTTTTGAAACGAATATTTTATTGTCGCGAAGTTCGGGGGCATCTGTCACCATCATCTTCATGCTGTCCAAAAGGACTATCTGTTCTCCTTTTCTGAATAAAAGCTGATGTCCGTTTTTTTCTATCATTCCGCTTTCCGAAAGAGGATCCCAATAGATTGTCATCCCTGATTTCTCACCTTTATCTAAAAGAGAAATATCTGTTGCGGCAAAAAAGTTTATCGCTGAAAGTAAAAAAATAAAAAATGATATAAGTCGTTTCATTTTGTCTCCGAATCACAAATATATACAGCTGCCTGAATTCCGCCGCGCATAAGCGCTGTCCAAAATTTTTTTGCATCGAGCTTTGGATGTTTTGCACGAAGAATATCGAACTTCAAAGTTGTTTTTTCTATTGTATTGTAATTCCAGTCGCACAGATTTTTATATTTTGATTTTTTTAAAACTTCAGGAATTTCGTCGGACACTTTTGAGTTTGCAGGAATTGTCCCTGAGAGCTGGTCAATCTCTTCAGCCGAGAGTTTTCCAAATGCAGATGGAGGAAAAGCTGCTTCATATTCCGCTTCGGAATACTTTAAATAATCATCTGTTTTTTTGTTGTTCGGTTCAAGAGTTATAAAAATATTTGAAACAGCGTCTTCTGCGGCGCTTGTTGCAACATCGCGCTGATTGCTCACTGCAATTATATTTCCGCATTTTTCAACATTGTTTCTTGGGAAATCTACATCAGAACCAATTTTTACAACAGAACGTGGCAAAATATCAAAAATTGCTTTATCTGTGTATTCTGTTATGTTTTCTATATATTTTACAGTCCCCGGTATACTGAGCCATGCGCGTTCTGCCGAAGTGCGTTTGCAAGGAACTTCGTATAGTTCGTATGGTTTTGAATGACTTTTGCAGCTTTCAGGTGGAACATACTCAACGTGTTTTCTGAGCGAAACCAAATCTACTGGTTCTTTATTGCATGCAATTTGCAGAGCTTGTTCTGTCAGATTTAAATCGGAAGCATAAGGATAAGTCCAGCCCGACATATAGCCACCTGAAAGGCGACCTGCGATTTCTCCTATCATCGGACCGTTTTTTGTATACTTGATATCAGCCTTTGCAGCTCCACAGGAAAGTCCTAGAGATTTTGCCCCAAGTGCAAATACGGAAATAAGTTCGTCATGCATTTTTTGAGTGATATCTTTTTCTCCGGCTGGCATCGTGTGTCCGACTTCAATGAAATACGGTTCATATTTTATATGCCTGATTGCAAACCCTGTAACTGTAAAAGTTCCTTTATAAACAAGTGCATCGATAGAAAATTCAGCGCCGTCCATAAATTCTTCTACAATCGCAAATCCCGTTCTAGAACATTCTGTTGCTATTTTCAGCGCAGGAAGAAATTCTTTTTTTGAGCGAACCATGCGGCAGCCTCGAGCTCCCATATTGTCTACAGGTTTTACGACAATCGGAAACGAGAGCTTTCCACAAACTTTTTCAACAAACAATTCATTTACATCGCCTTTTGAAGCTTTTAAAAATTTCGGAGATGGGATTCCCTGTTTTTCAAAACATTCACGCATCTGAGTTTTTACGCTTGCATTCACTGCCGCTTCAAAGCTGTGTGAGTTTAAACCTAGTTTTTCGCAAACGTAGCTTACGCTTGAAGAAAAATCTGTTCCAGCTGTAAAAACAGCAGCAAGACCGCCTTCGCTTTTCTTCAAAAAATCGGCGTATTTGAGGATTGAGTCTTTATCTTTTAAATCTATTTTTTTAAATATGTCTGCACATGGAATTGCAACTGCGTCAGAATCTGCGTCGACAACGTGAACTGTGTATCCCATTTTTTTTGCGCTCAATATTGCCGGTCTTTGCATCAAACCTGCACCGAGTATAAGAATGTTCATTTATTTTCCAACCCTTTTGCAATAAATTTCTACTGTATCACCGAGTTTATTTATGTGGCTGATGTTTTCAATCATCTTCCACTGCAAACTTCCCGGTTTTGCTCCGCTTTTTTTGATTGAAGGGAAACGCTCCGGGTGATGACCTGTTGAAACTATTTTTTCGATTTTGAATCCGTATTTTTTCAAAATTGAACCGCATCGTGACGGTTCCCAGACAGTATAATGATCTGACGGACTTATTTCAAAGAAGTTATCCTTATCGCTTTTTGCAGATACACCTTCGCCGGATGGAGTTGAAAAAGCAAATATTCCGTTTTTGCGGACTATTGAACTTGTTTTTCTCAAGACACTGTCCAAGTCTTTAAAATGTTCGATTACATACCACATTGTTAAAACGTCAAACTGGGCAATTCCAAATTCCTCAGCAACGTTGATATCAGGATAGGCAGAGCAGGCAGCCGGGATTTTTAATTCCGATTGAACGTAGTCTATTGCCTCTGATGAAATATCTGTTCCAAAAGGGATCATCTTGCTGTCTAAAGCTGCAGAAAGGAATGGTCCGTATGCACAGCCAATATCTAGAATCGTTTTATCTTTGAGATCTTTTTCAATACTTTTTATGATTCCTATTCGGCGCAGCCCTTGTTTTTTTATAGATTGAAAATCTTCCTTATAGGTTTTACCGTATTGTTTTTTATAGTCTTCAAAAAAATATGATTTTTGATATTTTTTCTCTTCATCGATTGAGTACGAAAGATAAATCATCCCACACTCTGCACAGCGGCGGTAAGTGCGTTTTTCATTTCTTGCAACGACAGGACTAAGTTTTGAAGCTTTTTTTCCACAGACAGGGCACTCGATTCTAGTTCCCTTTGAAATATCTTTAAGAAAATCTCCGAGCGAAAGAGAATCACCTTTGATATTAAGTTTCGGATAAAGGTTTTCTGAATTGAACACTTTTTTCACCGCATCTTCTGTAATTTTTTCATCTCCGATAAATGCAAAATCATATTTTTCTGCAAGTTTTTTATGGAGTTTTGTTGTGGGCAACAAAATTACGCCGCAGCCTGCATAAACAGATTCAAAAGCTGTAAGCCCGTAATGAGTTACGACTAAATCATATTTATAAAGATTGTCGCGCAAATTTGGAATTGGTTTTACAATCTCGATATTTTTCTTCTCTGATTCACTAAAACATTTTTCATAAGAATTTTCATTGCCAGAAACGATAGCTGTGATTTTAGATTGAGGAAATGATTTGGTAAAAGCTTTAGAGGCTGGAATTGTAAACCCGGCAGGATCTTCTCCGCCTAGACATATCAAAATATTTTTTACTGAGTTGCATTTCTCTTGTTTTACTTTGGCAGGTTTTGTGATAAAGCTTGTGTCAAATCTGTTAGCTTTTCTCAGGCAGTTATATGAAGGAATTATGTCTAAAAGATAGTCGCAATAATCAGAATAAGATGAACTTTCGTCTATGGAAATCAAACTTTTATTTTCTGAAAACTCTTTGAGCTGTTTTTGAGTGAGTTCAAAAGTATCTGTTATCATTATAGGTGGAAAAGTTTTATCAGGTAGCGATGTGATTATCTGGTTTGAATCTAATCCTTTTTCTAAATATTCTTCTACGATTTTATCTGTTTCAGAGAGAGTTTTATCTTGCGGGATATATACAAAAAAATTATTTTTTATCGCAGCGCCTAAACACCTTCTGAGGTGACCTGTCCCGTGACCTTTTACTACAGACGGCACTAAAACTACAGGATATTTTACACTGTTCGACTTGCACGCTTCTATAATTTGCTCTGTCGTATAAGGTTCAGATTTAAGCCCAACATATTTTACGATTGAAATGGCATGAATATAATCAGAATATGTATCTATCGTCGTGCGAAGTTCAGGATGTCTAAAACGGCGTGGAGCTTCAACAAATTCACATATATATTTATCTCTGTGATTGTAAAGAGCAGGACCTACATGTTCGTGGTCGTAAGGGTTGTCTGTCTCCTTTGCCGCTTTTTTTATTGAGTCGGCAGAAAATATTTCTACTCCGCTTCCATGAGGAAGACCTTTGTACGTAAGGTAATCGCAGTGAGATTTTCCCTTATTTTTTTCTTCAAAAAGTTCGACAGATTCTTCCGCTGCTTCGTAAAACAAAAAAGGATTGTCTGCCGTCGCACGAATCACGGTTTTAGTTTTTATTGTATCAAGCAAATCTGCAAATCTCTTTAAGACATCTTCAAGGCTGCCCTTAAAGCAATGAAAACCTGCTTTTTTACACAATGGGGCTAATTTTTCATAAGAGTCCTCGTCTGTTGCGACATAATACGAATCAGCGCGAACTTTTTTCATTGAAGCGAGCACCCATTCAAAAATAGTTTTATCACCGAGAATCTTAAGAGCTTTTCCCTGAAGTCTTGTCGATGATAATCTGCATTGCACTATGACAGTCCTATTTGTTTTCATCTTTACTCCAATTATGAACGAGGTTTTGTAAATCTGTCTTGAATCTGAATTTGTTTTTTTCTACCCAAATGCGAGCTTCTTTAAATTGCTTGAATGCTTCTAGAACTCCACAAGAAGAATGATGCAAAAAAGTAAAAAAAGATGATTTTTTTATGTATCCCTGCTCTATTTTAATTTTAGGAAGTTCATTTTTTAAATAATATCTTAAATAATCGATGTTATAAGTGTGATCTTCTACAGGAGGTTCTTTTATGTAAGAGAATTGCAAAAATGAAGTGACTTTTGTCTGCTCGCCCCAAAGCCATGAGCGCAAGGCAAGGTCAAGAGTTTGCCAGTACTGAGAAGTTATTGTCCAATCAAAACCTCCCAGCTGTATAAACTTTTCTCTATTGTATAAGGCAATTGAATCAAACGGATAGAGAGTTTTAATTCCGTCAGTCATTGCAGTGGAAGATTCAACAATGAAATGAGATTTCCGTACGCTTGGATTAAAAGTACATGAGATGCCGTTTTTGAAAGCATCAAAAAGTCGCGGGACAATGCAAAAAGTTTTATCTTTTGTAAGAGATTCTGCAAGATGTGGTAGGATGAAATTTGAGTCTATATTTAATGTATCTCTAAGAACAAGGACATATTCGGAGCTGATTTCGCTGATTGCAAGATTTATGAGTTCTCCATCGTTTGCATTTTCCTGCGGAACAATAAATTTTATCTCCGGATATTTTTTTGATATATCATCTGTAAAATTTTCAGCATTGTGTTCTACAGATATGATAGATTTAAAATTCGTTTCGAGCAGCTTTTCAAACACGTGAAGTTTATAATGGCTTCCGCTGCTGTTCAAAAGAATCACAGAGATGTTCAAGACATTTTCAGATTTTTTTTCTCTTCCGCCAAGAATTGTGCAATTTATCTGATGTTCATTAAAAGTTGTAGGTATACCATTCATCACATTTTCCACACTTTTTGTTGTATTTTTTCTCGATATGCGCCGTCAGAATATCGTCAGATTTATGCCAGATTTTTTCCAATGATTGTTCAAAAACATTTCCTAAAGAGAATTCGCTTTTACAAGATTTTCCATTTGCACAGTTCATCACCGCGCGGCAAACAGGCACATTTCCATCTGCAAGGATTATCATATCGCGGCGCAAGTGCCAGCATTGATATCGTTCAACAGGAGAGAGGTCAGCCGGTTTAAAAGGAGGGAGTTCGCCTGCAAAATCATCATATTTTTGAATTATGAGATTTCCTTCCGAGCAGTTTGATTTTTCAGTCCAATAGCGAAAAAAGTTTTCAAGTTCAGCTTCGTTTTGATTGATTCTGACAAATTGAGGATATACGCAGCCCGGGAGCGATTTTGAAAGCAAACCGACTGCTTTCACAGCGCTGTCAAATGCATCTTCTGAAGAATTGCGATGAATCGTCATATAAGTTTGAGCTGTAAACGAATCGAGAGAAACAGCTATCATGATTTTTTGCCAGCCGTTTATCCTTTCTTTTGCGGAGACAAAAATATCTTTAATTTTGGCACAAAAGTTTTCATCGACAAGAAGACCGCTAGTTTCAATGAAAACTGAAAGTCCGTCGTGTGACAAAATTTTTTCTATCATTTTTAAGATTTCGCTGTTGTAAAGCGGGTCTCCCCAAGCTGAAAGACTTATCACAGCCTTCTGACTAAAATCTGCAATCCTGTCAACTAAATCTGAAAACTGAGAATACGGCATAAAATCCTGTGTATCAAATTGCCAGTCAGGAAGATAAATCGGTTTCGATGAAGTTTTATTTGAAATCTGAATATTATAAAATGACGGAACTGTTTTTAAGCAGCCGATAGTTTTACTTGCAATTTCTGATTTTTTGTCAGAATCTGCATTTTCAACGCCTACATCAAAAAGAGCCTTGCACTGCATAAAGTTATCTTTTGAGCCGCAGTGAAAAGCGAGCCTCAAGAGTCTCCAGTCTGAGTCTGCTAAAACTGTCTCTACATCAAATGAATTTATATCTGTCTTTATAAGATTGAAAATTGAATTGCGAGAAACCGGAGCATCTCCGAGCGTTTTTTGAGTTGTTGAAGCGAGTTGAAAAAGAATCCCGACAGTTCCTGTGTTTATCAACTCCGGCGCAAAACCGTACGGATAACCGTCGGCAAATGTATATTCCGATTTGTAAGTTGTGTGAGAATCAATCAATTTTTCAGCGAGTTTTGAATCAAAAAAAGGAAGGTCGTCGAAAGAAAAAACAACAGAATTTGCTTTTTGCTTGTCGCAGAGCAATTTTATTTCGCCCAAAAGAGAACAGAGCGTTTTTATCTTTTCTGCACAAATTGTAAATACCGGAAGATTTAAAACTTCGATGTTCTCCGAGCAAAGTTGAACAGCGCTTTTTCCGCCGAATTCTTTTTTATCTGTAAAATCTGTTTTTTGACTGTATAAAATTACAATGGTTTTCATCGCTTTGTTTATCGGCATTTTATTGAATAAGTTAATAAAATAAGATATTTTGAAGATAAGATGAATACCTACAACGATGCCGCAAATCAAGATGTCATTTTTACAGTTTCACAGATTACAGATTTAATAAAAGAGATTCTCGAGACTTCGTTTCGCACAATCACAATAGAAGGTGAAATTTCAAACTGGCGACCAAGCGCAGCGGGACACGTTTATTTTACATTAAAAGACAACAACGCTCAGATTAAAGCGGTTATTTTCCGCGGCTCTGCATCAAAATTATCGTTCAAACCAAAGGACGGCGACAAAGTCCGCTGCTTGGGAAGCATTTCAGTATATGCCCCTCAAGGAAATTATCAGATTATCATAAACACAATGGAACTCGCAGGTTTTGGGAACATTCTTCAGATGATTGAAGAACGCAAACGAAAACTCGCTGCGGAAGGACTTTTTGACGAAAGCAAAAAAAGAAGTCTTCCGTTGTTTCCAAACACAATCGGCGTAGTGACAAGTCCGACAGGGGCTGCAATTCGGGATATTCTAAACGTCACAAAACGCAGAAACCGCTGTGTAAATGTTGTAGTTCTCCCGGCAATTGTTCAAGGAGATGGAGCCGCTCAGACGATTGTCAAGATGATCGAATTGGCAAATTTCTACAATTTGTGCGATGTTTTAATTGTCGGACGCGGCGGCGGCTCTCTGGAAGATTTACTGCCTTTTAGCGAAGAATCAGTTGTGCGGGCAGTTTCAAAATCTGAAATTCCAGTGATAAGCGCAGTCGGTCATGAAATTGACTGGGCGCTGTGCGATTATGCGGCGGATAGGCGTGCTCCAACTCCATCTGCGGCAGCTGAAATGGCTGTCCCTGTCCTGGCAGATGTTCAACAAAATATTTTTTCGTATAAAGACGATTTGTACAATTCCATAAAGCAGCATGTATACAAAACAAGGCTGATGATAAAATCATTTAATCCTGAAAATATGGAAATTCAGTTCCGAAACATTCAGACACCGCTGTTGAACCGCTATGGAAACGCACGCGAAAACATTGTAAAAAATATGCAGGACAAAATAAAAGATTTGAAAACGAGAATTAAAAACAGCATGACGATTCTTGAAAACGCAGGTCCCCAGACAATTTTAAAACGAGGTTATTCGATGGTGACAGATAAAAACGGAAACATAATAAGAAGCAGCGCTCAAGTCGCAGTCGGAAATGAAATCATCATAAAACCGGCAGAAGGAAAGATAGTCGCTGTTGTAAAACAATAAAATAAAACAGATGACAATTTATTTTACGAGAGGAAAAAAATGAAAAATACATTTGAAGAAAACTTAAAAAAACTCGAAGAACTTACGTCAGACATAAAACGAAGCGATATAAGCCTTGAAGATGCGCTGAAAGATTTTGAAGAGGGAATTAAGCTCGCGTCAGGGATGGAAAAACAGCTTGATGAAATCGAAGGGAAAATCCAGATTTTGATGAACGAGCCGGAACCGATGACAAAAAACAATCCTCCTCAGTTTGACTTGTTTGCTGATGAAGGTGAAATCAGCGGAACTAGGAAATGATTTTAATTTCTCAAATATTCGGTAGTAAAAATGAGTGTGAATAATCCTGTAAAAACACTGAATCCAGAAGTTGCACGCAAAATTGCAGCCGGCGAAGTTATCGACCGTCCTAACGCAATTGTCCGTGAACTGATAGATAACGCAATTGACTCCGGCGCTACAAGCATAACTGTAGAAATTGAAGGTGGTGGAATAGAAAAAATCAGGGTTATAGATAACGGTTGCGGAATGACAAAGGAAGATTTGTACAATTGCGCCCGCCCCCACGCAACAAGCAAAATAGCGACAGAAGTTGACTTGATGAATCTTTCAACTTTAGGTTTTCGTGGAGAAGCACTGGCATCTGTTGCAGCAGTTGCAAGACTTTCAATCATAAGCGGTGGCTGGAAGATGCTTGCGAGCATCACAGAAGATCACATCCTTGAACCTGTTGCAGATATAAAAGGGTCAATTGTGCAATCTGAAGGGCTTTTTGAAAACTTTCCTGCAAGGCGTCAGTTTTTAAAACGGGCTGCTACAGAAGGAATCATGTGCAAAAACACTTTTGTAGAAAAATCGCTTGCACGTCCAGACATAGCATTCCGCTTTATTCAAGACGGTCAGACAAAAATCAATTTGCCTGCCGGACAATCTCTGAAAGACAGATTTACCGGCGCAAACAGTTATTCCGAAGCTCCGGAACTGTTTTTTGAATTAAAAAGTTCATGCCCAGGCTCAGACGCAGACGGCAAAGAAAACGATGAATGGAGTTTTGATGTTGTTATCGGAGAGCCTGCTGTCTCCCGTTCAAATAAAAAAGATATTTTTATATACGCAAACGGAAGAAGAATTCAAGAATATTCGCTTGTTCAGGCTGTTGAATACGGCAGCCAGGGATTTTTTCCAAACGGGACCTATCCTGTGGCGGCTGTATTTGCAAACGTAAGGGCAGATTTAGTCGATTTTAATATCCATCCTGCAAAAAAAGAAGCACGATTTTTCGATATCTCTCCCCTTCATCACGGTTTAAGTTCTACAATCAAACAGTTTTTCCGCCAGTATACTTTTTCAAATTTTGCAGAAGACAGACCTGCAGATGATATACGAGAAATCAGAAATGAAGAATTTGATTTTTGGGAAAAAAGCAATTCCAATCCAACGTACCAAAAACATATCTCTTATAAAACTTCAGAGACTCAAGCACACAGCATGAGCGATTTTCGTTCTAAATATCTTGGAATCAAAAGCTCAGGCTCATCAAGCTCAATAGAATCTCTTGCAGAAGCGGCAATTCAAGCTCAAAGCAAAAATATATCAGCGCAAAAAGAAAGTCAGCGAGAAAATGAAGGCTCAGCATTTGGAACATTTTCAAAATTTTCAGATGCAAGCGAAAGCAAAAAAATCAGATACATAGGAGCGTGTCTTGGGACATTCCTGCTTGTAGAAAAAAACGACAATCTTTTTATAATAGACCAGCATGCTGCACACGAACGCATTTTGTTCGACAAAATCATAAGCAATCAAAATGGAAAAGGAAGCCAGCCGCTTTTAATCCCATATAAAATACATACGGAATCAAAGACTCAAGACAATCTCCTTGAAAAGCTTAAGCCGGAATTAGATAGAATTGGATTTTCAACTAGTCACATTTCAGACGGATATTGGGAAATCACTTCAATTCCGGAACGATGGACAGGCTCTGAATACGAACTGCGCACGATGATTTTTGTGAAGAATGTTGAACCGAAAGAGATAATCCGTTCAATTGCCGCGATGACGTCATGCAAAGCAGCTGTAAAAGACGGATACGTTTTAGACGAAGTTACAGCAACTAGGCTTGCGGAACAAGCTTTTGAGCTTGAAGATCCACACTGCCCTCACGGACGCCCAATCTACACTGTGATAAGCCGTCAAAAATTGTTTGAGCTTGTAAAAAGAACTTAAAAGTCTCTGTCCTGCTTTTGCAAAACATGTCTTTCACAAAAAATCACAATTCAACAAGAAGCAAAATAAGGCTGTTCACTTCTTCAGTCCTAAAATCAGGCTGATTCGCTTTTACAAACAAAAGATTTTTTCGAGCGTTTTCCTTGTCTCGCAGCTGAATATAAACTTTAGCCAGATTCACATAAGAGTCCCAGTCTTTTGCATTTTTTGAAATAAGCTCATTAAAAACTCTTTTTGCCTCTTCAAGATTTCCGTTTTTCAGATATGCATTCCCGAGGTTTGACTGAACTTCAGTATCGTTAGGTTTAATTTTTGAAGCTTTTTCATAAAACGCTACGGCATTTGCAAAATCATTTTTTAAAATATAATAGCTTCCTAGATTGTTGTTCACTTCAAAATTATCTTTGTTTGCGCTGTACGCTTGTGACAAAAGTTTATAAACTCTATCAAAATCAGGATTTTTTAATGTCATCATCGATGAAGCCAAATTTATCATTGCTTTTACATGATTGGGATTTAAAGTTAAAGCTTCGTTATACAATTTTATTGCAGCTTCTGTTTTTCCAAGCGTATTTTCAATCAGAGCATAGTTGTAGACAATATTTGCTTTTGCGGAATTATTTGAGATAAAATCTTTTTTTTCATAAGCAAGTCTGGCATAATTTTGTGCTTCTTCATATTTTCTTTCATCGAAAAGAACTGTTGAAAGATTGTATTCAGTCAAAGTCTGCATCTCACTTTTTTGAAGCTTTGAAAGGGCAGATTTATATTGTTTTTCAGCTTCTGCAAGTTTTCCATTTTGATAGTAAACAGAACCGAGCTCCATCATCGCTTGAAAATTATTTTGGAATTTTTGGATTACAGTCTCGTACGCTTTTACACACTGTTCAAATTTGCCAAGCCGATTATACACTCTCGCAATCTCAAGATAACCTTTTTCATAGTTTTGATTTATTTTCGTTGAACGAGTGAGATATATCAGCGCTTCATTTTCGTTGCCAATCTTAACGTAAGACAAACCGAGGTTATAGCAAGTTTGCGCAAAAGAATCGTTTAGGCTCATCGAATGTTTAAAAGAGCTGATTGCATCTTCATATTTTTTCAAAATATATTCGATTTTGCCTTTGTCGTAGTAATAAAGGTAATTGTTTTCGTTTTTGACGATGGCTTTTTCGAGTTCTCGCAACGCCTGTTCATAATTTTTATTTTTTTGAGCTTCAACAGAAAGCATGTAATGCGCTGACTCGTTTTCTGGTTCAGTTTCAATGATTTTTTTTGCAAGTTCCGCGCCTTCGTCAATCAATTTGTTTTTTTCTGCGGGAAGTTCTGCGTCATTTAATTTTTCAATAAGATTTTCAAGGCGACCGCTCTGACTGCTTTTATTTTCGGTTGAGCGAGCTTCGTCAAGTTTTTTATTTTCGGTGGGGGAAGTTTTATCTGATTTTTCTCGGGATTTTTTTTCGGCAGATTTTTCCTCAGATTTTCCCGCAGATTTTTTTGCGGATTGTTTTTCCGCTTTTTCTGCGGATTTTCCAGAGGACTTTTGCTTGCTGTCTCCTTTGTTTTCGGCGGTATTTTTATTTACATCGTCTTTTTTTTCGATGCCTTTGCGGCTTTCGCCAGATTTTTCTTTGTCAGACAGTTCTCTGCCGTCTGATTTTTTTTCATCAGATTTCCCTTTTTCATCAGTTTTTTCTCTTCCTGATATTTTTTCACCGACTTTGTCTTCTTCAATTATCTTTGAATCTTCAGAAAATTCTAATATTTTTTGCTCAGATGGCGCCTGAGCTTTTGATTTTTTTTGTTTATCATCTCGAATGCCGCATTTAAAAATCAAAAGCAAAATTATTATAATTGCAGCAATTCCGCACACATACTTTGATTTCCTTTTCAGCTGACGTTTCTGCTCTTTTGTAAAATTGCGATAAAACTTCATCAATCGAGTTCTCCTTCTATATCATATTCAAAAGCATTTTCAGTTCCTGACGATTTGTTCGCATTGTCGGAATTCTGCAGAGAGTTTGCCATATCGTCAAGCAATTTTTTGCGGCGTTTGTCTTCAGCTTCCATCATATCTTCAATCAATTGTCTGTTTTCGAGTTTTCGTTTCTCATCTTCAAGTTTTTTTTGCTTTAAGGCTTCTTCTTCTTTTTGTTTTTTAATTCTTTTTTGTTCGTTCAGCCATCGCTGATGAGCGGCTTTCGAATCTGCGTCGAGTTCTTCGAGTTCGAGTATATCTTCATCGCTCAGACCTGACCATCTTTCGCCGTTTTCTCTATCCGATTTATAGTTTTCGTAGAAATATTTTTCAAGTTCTTCATCAGATATATATTCGCCGTTAGCTTTCAATAAATCAGAAGGTTGAAGCGATTTTTTAAACTGCTCAAAGTCTACATGTTTGTCATCTTCATTTTTATATGCTTCTGCAATTTTAGAGTCGATGTGCTCCCAATCTGTTTTTTTTGTCATCGCTGACTTTTTCCCGTTATCGGTTACACCGATATTTTCCCATTTTTTTTCTCCAACGAGATTTTCATAATCTTTGCGTTCGCCTGTTTTCTCATCATGATTGATAGGTTCCCATTGCGAAGACTCTTCGGTTATCTGCTTGTTTTTAAACTCATTTTCTATTTTTTCCCATTTCGGTCCTTTTGAACCGCTTTGATTTTCAGTGATTGACGCATCGTATTCTTCCCAGACTGATTTATTCTTTTCCGCTAAAAGCCTAGCTTCTTCTTCGCGCCGTGCAATATCTTCTTCCAATGCTTGAATCATCTGTTCTATAGAATCTTTTTGTTCTGTTGTGGGATTTTTTTTAAGATAATCGACGTATTGGTCATGTGCCGTTTTCAATTGATCTGACATTAAAAGTGCGTTTGCTCGATTTAAAATCGCATCGTAAAATTTATCATCTTCGGCGAGGGCTAGCGAATAACATTCTTTTGCAGAATTGTAATCTTTCATTGCGTAAAATGTATTTCCAAGATTGTAATTTATTATTTTTACATCAACTTTTCCATATTTTAATCCGCGTTTAAAAGCATCTACTGATTTTTCATAATCTCCAAGCTGATAATAAGCCAATCCAAGTATGTTATATGTATTTTCAAAAATCTGACCATTCAAAATCTCATATTCAAGAACTTCGACGGCATCTTGTGTTTTGTTTTGTTTGAACAAAAGTTCACCTTGAGATTGAAACTCAGATTTGTTATTTGAGCCATCTGCAGGTTGCGCAAAAACGTTTACACCTGACAATATAAATAAAAATACGACGATAAATAATTTAGATTTCTGCTTCATATAACCTTTTATACAACCTTCGTGTTTGACATATTGACATAAATTTACTACTCTTATTATCGAGTGAATTTGTTAATACTTAATCTGCTTTAACGATTTACGAAATTCCAGTATTTAATAAATTATAGTAACATTTTGCTTTTATTTTAAGGAATATATTGTGATTTTTGTTTTAATTACTATTTTTGCAGTTGTTGTTTTAGTTTTAATATTTTTCATTTTCAAAGGTTTTCTATCTCCAAAAAGGCTCGAAGCAGTTCCTCGTCTCTTAAAGCAGGGAAAAACTACAAATGCAATAAAGCTTACAAAGCAGATAATTTCAAAAGATCCTAAAAATTATCTTGCTCATTATTATCTTGGAAAAGCATATCTAAAAGAAAACAGAACCGAACTCGCTGTGATGGAATACAAAACTGTCAACGACAACGCTCTTTTTGGAGATTCAATCGATGAACTTACATTCCGCACAGAGTATTCTCAGATTTTATTAAAATACAACAATCAAAATGAAGCTCTAAAAAATTATCTTCTTCTGACAAAACTCGATCCGCGAAATGCTGAAAACTTCTATCAGGTTGGACGGCTCTATGAAATGCAGAACAGATATGACATCGCTTTGGGATTTATGAAAAAATGTGCAATGCTCGATAAAAAGCACGCAAAAGCGCATGCCGAAATCGGACTTATGCTTTATCGCGCAAAGAATTTCAACGATGCAAAAAAAGAAATCGACACTGCTATAAGGTTGAGTCCGGAAACTTATTCTTCATATTATTATCTTGGAAAGATTTACAAAGATGCAAAAGATTTGCCGGGTGCGATAAAGGCGTTCGAAAAAGCCCAGCGCGATCAAGAATATAAACAAAAGGCAATCATCGAACACGGTTCATGTTATATGATGGCTGGACGGCTCGATAACGCAATTGTAGATTTTCTAAGAGCGATTGAACTCGACAAAACAAACACCCAGTCGGAAACTCTTTACGCTCGTTACTTTCTTGCAAGTTGTTACGAAAAATCACGCAAAATCGACAAAGCGATTGAACAGTGGGAATCGATTTACAAGAAAAACAAAGGATTTCGCGATGTGGCAGCAAAAATTTCCGAATACAAAGATTTACAATCAAACGATTATCTAAAAGATTATCTGACATGCAGCAACGACGAATTTGCAGAAATCTGCAAGAATGCGACAATAAAAGGGCTCGGATTTCAGGTTTTAAGCTGCGATCTAAAAAAATGGGGCTGTCAGATTACATGTGTCAACAAAAGCGACGAATCATGGATGGCAGTACGCAAACAGGTTATGATGATTCGTTTTTACCGTGATCCCGAACCTGTTCCCGAACAAGAAATACACAACTGTCTTGATGAAATGAAAACATTAAACAGTGTAAAAGCATATATGTTCTCGAGCTCTGATTATCATTCAGCAGCAAAGAGATTTGCAGAAAACAGACCTGTTGAACTTATAGAAAAAGCAAAACTGGAAGCTCTTTTGGCAAAAGCTGGTAAATAATGAAAATATTATGTGTATCTGACTATGTAGATCCTCTAATATACAATCAGGATGTCAAGCAGACTTTTTCTGATGTTGATTTAATATTGTGTGCCGGCGACTTACCGATGGATTACGTTGACTTTATAGTAACAGTCTTTAATAAACCGACTTACTTTATTTTCGGAAATCACAACCTCAATGAGTTCCATTATTTTCACAATAAAAGCTGTAATCTAAACGAAAAAAATTTTAACAGCAGAGAAATATGTTCTCCCGGTCACGGGGCAATATATCTTGGATTCAAAACTTTTATAAACCATGATTTATCGTATATTGACCCTAAAACCGGAAAAAAGACTCCGCTTTTGATAGCCGGGTGTTCAGGTTCAATCGAATACAACCACGGCTTAAATCAGTACACGGATTTTGCAATGAAATTAAAATTATTAAAAATGATTCCAAAATTGATCAAAAATAAAATTAAATATGGCAGATATCTTGATATCTTCATGACGCACGCTTCTCCTCGTCACATTCACGATCATGAAGATCCCTGCCATAAAGGTTTTGAATGCTATAACTGGTTCATTAAAAAATTTAAACCGACATTTATGGTTCACGGGCACATCCATCTATACGATGTGCGCGAAGAACGCATCGGTAAATATTTTGATACAACAATTGTCAACGCTTATGCACATACAGTTATAGAATTACCTTCAGGATAAGGATGGGAAATGAATTTTACTTTAGCTCAGTCGGAAGATGATTTTTACAAAGCACATACAAAAGCTTTTTTTAACTCAATTCAGCACTTGCTTTCACCCGAAGAAGCATCTCTTATATCGTTAAACGATGTAAAACAGATGATTAAGTCAAACGCAGAGACTTACATCGGAATGAAAGAGATTCCTATCGATAAAATAGTAGGAAGCGAAGGGCGTTACAATGATTTTGATAACAAGTTTTTTCCAAAGCACACACATCTAAAAAACAGATGGGAACATGTAGATCAAGCTGCAATAGAATCGATAACACTCCCACCGATTAAAGTATATGAAATTGCAGGACTTTATTTTGTGCGCGATGGAAACCACCGTGTTTCAGTTGCAAAAGCACGCGGAATAGAATTTATAGATGCAGAAGTTGTATCTCTCCAAAGTGAAATAAAACTTCGTCGTCCAAAAAATTTGAAAGATATAGTTAAACAAATTATCAATTACGAAAAGCGTGAATTTTACAGCATGACATGTTTTGGCGATATCACAGATTATTGGGTGCTTGATTTTTCAACACCAGGACAATACGACGTAATTTACAACCACATCATGACACATAAATATTACATGTCCTGTCAAGAAAAGACTGAAATCTCTATGGAAGATGCAATTCTTTCATGGTTTAACAATGTTTATTTGCCGCTTGCATCTATCATAAATAAAAAACACATGTTGAGACGTTTTCCACGCAGAACTATAGGAGACCTTTACGTATGGACTGTGCGTTATTGGGATGATCTAAAACAAAAATTCGGTGATGATATTCCTATGGACAAAGCTGTTTCAGATTTCAATAAAAAATACAGAATTCCATTTCTACGCCGAATTCTAAACAGAATAAAATGCATCATTCTGAGGAAATCAATCGAAACTTCACATCCTTTTCCTACAGAACAAAAACTTGACGGCAAAAAATTTCAATGTTAAAATTAGCTAATAATGCCGATAATAGAATATCTATTTAACTTAGGAGAACAACGTTGCCATATATTGATTCATTTATAAACGTACCACTTATTTTAATTGCTGGCATTGCTGTACTTTTGTTCATTTTTCTCTTATTCATTCGAATAAAAAAAACCGCAAAAGTCAGTTTTATTTTCTTTTTTATGTCGGCAATTATCGCTTTAGGAGCTGTTTATAGTTTGTTTAATAAACAGTATTTTTACCTTGCAGTTACAATAATAATTGCACAGGTATTATTGCTTCCTTATTTAATATTAAAAGCATTCGACAATCCTCAAAAACGAGAAGAAAAACGCGCTTCTAAAAAACAGACAGAAATCAATGTTTCGCACGACAGCGATATGGTAAATAAAGAAGTAGTCGCTCAAATTGAAGAAAAATACAAGAGACTTCTCAACATCAATAAAGATTTGATATTTAAACTTTCAACATTTTTTTCAAGCAATAACTCACTGGAAAACTTCCTTGAATATTGTAATAATCTTGTTACGGAAAAGGTAAAAGCGGACGGTTGTATTTTCATCATCGCTGATGATTACGACAACACTCTCTCTGTAAAATCATTTAAAGGAAATTTTCCACCTCCATATAAATTGCCGGAAGACTTGCCGCACAAACCTATAAGAGTTGAGACAAACCTTAAATTTGCGCAGTTTCCTCTGACAGACAATATTTTCGGTCAGATTTTCACAGACGGACAGCCTGTTTTAATTGAAGACTCGGTAAAAGATTCTCGTGTTTTTCAAAATGGTCCGGAAGAATTCTTAAAATGCGGAAGTTATATTTTTGTGCAGCTAAAGCAGTTTGATACTGTAATTGGACTTATCGCACTTTCACGAAATTACGGCAATGAAAAATTTACAAAAGCCGATTTTGACAGCGCAATAATTCTTGCAGATGCAATTTCAACCTCTATGAAGCCTCTGTACAGCTTCCTTGATTATGCTGAACACACAGAGTTGCACAAGGGAGGAAGCATAGCTTCTAAATATCAAAAAGACATGTTACCTCAGAAATTTCCAGTTATTCCCGGACTCTCAATTGGATGTTTTACAAACCAGATGGAAAATGTCTGCGGAGATTATTACGATATTCTAGTTTCAAGGAAAGACAAAATCTCATTTGTAATGGCAGATGTTGCAGGTAAAGGAATGAATTCGCTTATCGTGATGATTATGATTCGTGCAGTTCTCCGCCTTGCTGTTCATACAGCACAATCAGCATCAACAGTTATGTCTTGGGTAAACAGAGGAATTTGTCTTGAAAATTCAAAAATCGACCATTTTGCAAGTGTTGCTCTGATAGATTATAATCCTCTCACAAAAGAAGCTGACATCTGTACATGTGGAAATAATCCTGTTTTCCACTACTGTGCATCAGATAAAACAGTTAAACAGATTTCAATTCCAAGTGAGCCGATGGGTGTTACTAAAGACACTGTTTATAAAAGCGATACTATTCATTTATCACCCGGAGATATCATTGTGACTTGTACAGACGGATTACTTGAATCTCTCAACGAAAATGGTGTACAATATTCACTTGAAAATCTAAAAAAAGTGATTATTAAAAATAGCAATGCATCCGCAAAAGATATTTCAAATCGTGTAAAAGATAATTTGAAGAGATACTGTGGAACAGCACAACAATATGATGATCAGTCACTTTTGATTGTCAAAGTTCAATAATAAACAAGTAAGGAGCTTCGTATGGAACTTAAAATACGCAAGAATGGAGACGTTTACATTATAGACGTAACAGGTGAAATGGATCTTTACAATTCATATAAGTTGAAAGAACTTGTTATGAAAATGCTTGAAAAAAATGTAAAATATTTCCTTATCAATCTTGAACAGGTAGATTATATCGACTCATCTGGAATCGGTGCTCTTATCTACATTTGCTCAACAATTAAAAAAATGAATTTGAGTCTTGCGATTGCAAACATTCACGGTTCAGTAAAAAAGGTAATTGAGCTTACAAAATTGATGGGGTACTTCCCTATCGCTAACAGCATTGAAGAAGCTCTCCTTATGGTAAAAGAATAAAAAAAAGAGAGTTTATTTAATAATTTGACGCTTTTGGAGGAACTAAAAAATGGTTCAGGAAATAAAAGAACTTAGATCGGATGAAAATGATCCATTATTTGACAAAACAAATATGCTTAAGAAGGAATTTCCTTCTGACTTCAGACAAATTCGTTATTTCACATTGCTTATTGTTCAGTCGGCACCGACAGAAATTAAGGAATTAAACCTTCTTGAACAGCAGATTAGCGAAGTTATAAAAAATGCTGTAAAACACGGAAATCACTGTGATATCAACAAAAAGGTTACTGTATGGTATTCATTCAGCCCTACTCACGCACATATCATAGTACAAGACGAAGGTGAAGGATTTAAAGAACTTGAAAAATGGAACGAATTCAATAGAAAACGTCTCGAATGCCTTCACAAAAATGACTTTATGGAATTAGCTAATTATGTGTCATTCCGTACAAAAGAATCTGACAGTCAAGACGGCGGAAACGCTTTGTTCGCTGCTCTGGAATACTGGAACGGTGGATTTGTTTACAATGCAAAACGAAATGCTGTTGCTATGTTGAAAAAATTCCAGCAGAAATTTCACAACGCAAACAACGACGGCGAATAACTAATTTATTTATGAATAAAAAAAGAACTCGGTTTTGTCCGAGTTCTTTTTGTTTAACGCAATGTTGGAGGTGGGGAGAATTGAACTCCCGTCCGAAAAAGTAAACCAGGTACATCTACAAGTTTAGTTATGCGAGGTATTTGTCGAGAGACGGTAGCAGCATAACAAGCGTCGTCTCCGTATTCCGATTAAAAGTCCCTGCTAAAGACCGGACACAATAGCAAGCGAGTCCCGAAAAGTGAAAGAACATCATCCAACGCGGAACAGAGTCGGTTGAGTTCCTGCACAGCTGCTTACGCAGCGAGTGCTTCTGCTTCGAAAGAAGCTTCTTCAGCTTCTTCTTCTTTTCTTGCGAAAATTGCAGTTATTTTTTCGTCAGTTTAGAGGACCTTCACCCTCACCTGCAATACAAGATTTCCCAATTCCGTCGAAACCGGGACACCCCCATTACCACTAGTAAATATAATCATAAAATTTTCATTAGTCAACTGTTATTCGAATCTGCGATAAAATTAAATCATAAAGATAAATGAGTTCGCAGCAGCGCTGTAAAAGCAGTATAAACATGCAAAAATCAATAAATTAAATTTCAGAGACAGGAATTTCGTAAACGCTGCCACAGTTGCGGCACGTTATTTCCAATGGATCCGGTCCATTTTTTTTGAAGTCTTCGATTTGAGATTTCGGTAAATTTTTGAGATAGCTGATGAAATAATCTTTGTTGCAAGGGCAGTCCCATCTTATATCGCGCTCTAATGTGATTTCCGGATTAAATTCACGGAACATTCCTATTATTATGTCGGCAGATGTCACTTTTTTTTCGCTGTATAAAAGCCCGAGACTTGGACATGCTCTGAAAGCATTTTCAGCTTTTAAAAGGATTTCCTCTTCATAATCGCTTTCCTGTACGTGGCTGTCTACCTGTGCTCCCAATTTTGCAGTTCCACCGGTTTTTGGCATAACTTGAAGATACATTGCGCCGGCTCCAATCACAGCCCCATCTCTGTCGAATTTTATGCTCGCCTGAAATGCTGTGTTTATCTGTTCTGATTGCAGGAAATATGAAGCGAAATCAGCTGCAATATCTTTTCCATCTACATCGACGGTAGAGCTTTGCGGAAATTTATCATCTTTATGAATGCGAGAAAACGTCAGATTTCCGGCGCCGAGAAAAGGCTTTAAATCCCAGTTTTCAAGAGGTTTTAATACAGGGATATTTCTGTTGTAGATATATCCGCGCACGTAGCCGGTTGAATCTGCCTCTACGGAATATCCTTCTGCAGAACCGGTTCCTTCAAAACGGATAACATTGTGCTCTAGGTCTTTCATCATTGGAATTGTAAGAGCGCCGCACAAGCTCGCCTGCCCCAAAATATAAGTTTCAAGAATGCCGAGTTTATGCTGTGCCCTCATCCTGTTTACAAAACGAGTGCCGTGAAATAATGCGCCACGAAGGCGACCGTCAGCCATTGTAAAAATATGAAGTTTATCATCTTCTAAAGTACCAAGATAAGTCTGCAGCTCACTGTTTAATTCTGATTTAATCATAATGCTTAATATAAACAAAATCACAACTAAAAGAAAGATCGTCAGCAGATTTTTTTTGACAGATTGATTGCAAACTTCTGTCAGTCTGACTGCAGACATCTGCTGATTTTTTTGTTGAATAGAGTAATTCAAAGTTATATAATAAAAAAATTATAAACCCGTCTCGGGGAATTAAATTTATAATCAAAGGGTGAAAAATTCCATCCTTGTTCAGGAGTAGCAAAAAAATGGCTGTTGATAACAAATTGCAGACTGTAAGACACAGCTGCGCACACGTGATGGCAGAAGCAATCTTAAAATTATATCCAGGGACAAAAATTGCAATCGGACCCGCAATTGACAACGGATTTTACTATGATTTTGAATTTCCAAACGGCACAAGATTCACCGAGACTGACTTTCCCGTTGTTGAAAAAGAGATGAGAAGGATTCTTGCCGGCAACCACGAATTTGTCCGCAGAGAAGTTTCAAAGCAAGAGGCACTCAAATTGTTTTCAGACCAACCTTATAAGGTTGAACTTATAAACGATTTACCAGATGATGAAATTATTTCAACATACGAACAGGATGGCTTTATAGACCTGTGCCGCGGACCTCATGTCGCAAGCACAAAAGAAATCAACGGACAGGCATTTAAACTTAGCCGCGTTGCAGGTGCATATTGGCGTGGCGATTCCGACCGTCAGATGTTGACGCGAGTTTATGCCCTTTGTTTTACAAAACCGGGAGAACTGAAAGAATATCTTGATATGATTGCGGAAGCTGAAAAACGTGACCACCGAAAAATCGGTGTAGAGATGGATTTATTCCATCTAGAGCCCGAAGATCCAGGACAGATTTTCTGGCATCCAAACGGCTGGACAATTTATACAATTATTCAAGACTATATGCGAAAGATGACTATTCGCGACGGGTATAAAGAAGTCAACACTCCTGCAATCATGCCGCGTACATTGTGGGAACGTTCTGGTCACTGGGGACACTATCAGAAAAACATGTTTATAACAGAATCTGAAAAGCGCTTATTTGCAATAAAACCGATGAACTGTCCAGGAGCGCTCGAGATTTTTAATTCAAAGCAGCGTTCTTACAAAGACCTTCCTCTTCGCCTTGCAGAATTTGGGCACTGTGTACGAAATGAACCGTCGGGAACATTGCATGGTATCATGCGTGTACGAGGTTTTGTTCAGGACGACGCACATATCATCTGCACAGAAGAACAGATAGGTTCAGAAGTTGCAAAATTCTGTAAACTATTAAAAGCTGTTTATCATGATTTTGGATTTGAAGATCTAGTCGTAAAATTTTCTACGATGCCGGAAGATCACGTTGGAGACCTTGCAACGTGGCAGCATGCAGAAAAAGCGCTTGCAGATGCATGTCACGCCGCCGGACTTGAATATGAAATTCAGCCGGGTGAAGGTGCATTTTATGGACCAAAACTCGAATTCAAGCTGTTCGACTGTCTTGGACGCGAATGGCAGTGTGGTACAATTCAAGTAGACTATCAGCTCCCTTCTGCAGAGCGCCTTGATGCAACTTATATCGGTGCCGACAATCAAAAACACCACCCTGTCATGCTCCATCGCGCTGTCCTTGGGTCATTGGAACGATTTTTAGGTATTTTGATTGAAAACTTTGCAGGGGCATTTCCTGCATGGCTTGCATTTGAACAAGTCGCCGTAGTTCCTGTTTCATCAGAATTTAACGATTATGCAAAAGAAGTCAATGATGCCATGTTGTCAGCAGATATCCGTTCAAACGTTTACCTTGGTGATGAAAACATGAAAGCAAAGATTAAACAAGTTTCTATGGAACACAAAACTCCTTATGTACTTGTTGTAGGCGAAAAAGAAAAATCGGAAAATTCAGTCTGTGTCCGCTATCGTTTTTCGAGCAAAAAACCGCAGGAAACAATGAAAATTTCAGACTTCATAAAATATGTTCTTACAAAAAATGAAGAAAGAGGAACTGGCATATAATTTTGTAAGTGATAAAATCATATAATAAATCTGAAGTAGAATAATTTTACGAAAAGTCATTTAGGGTACTTGATTAAAAACATGATTTAGTATATATTTGTTATCACATCGGGCAGTAGCGCAGCTGGTAGCGCGTCTGGTTTGGGACCAGGATGTCGCAGGTTCAAATCCTGTCTGCCCGACTTAAAACACTTGTAAAGCTGCAAGTGTTTTTTTTATTTTAAATAATATCCGGTAAAAACTTGTTCAAGTGCAACTATTCAGCAATTCTGCGGCGGCTTCTATTTCACCGCCTTTTGATATTTTTTCTCTTAGCGTTTTGAGTATTTTTACTCGGTGTTGTTGATTTGAAAGATTTCCATTTTGACAATGAATCTCACAGTGAATAAAATTTTCTGTTACAGCGTGATATATGAAATCTGATGAAAAAGGCGACAAAACAGCAGGGCGTTTTACAGTTTCAAAAATTGCGTCTAATTCCGCATTTATAAAATTCTCAATATATTTTATCTTATTTTTTATCGCCCATGCAGTCACTCGTTTTGAGCGCTCGTCAGCTGTCACTTGAGCGACTTTATTTTTCATATTTGCTGCAGGCGTTCCCGGACGCTCTGAAAACACAAATGCATGAACCCAAGAGAAATCACACAGCTCACAGAGCTTCATCGTCTTCTCAAAGTCTTCGTCAGTCTCGCCGGGAAAACCGGTGATTATATCACATGCGATAAAAGGGTTTGTTTTTGCCTGACGCAACTTACGGCACGCATTTACGACATCGGAAGCTGTGTAAGTCCTGTTCATCAATCGTAAGATTTTATCTGACCCTGTTTGTACAGAAATGTGAAAATGAGGGCGAACTCTTTTATCTGAAATTGCAGCACAAAATTCATCATCTACAATTTCTGGATAGAGGCTTGAAATTCTAAAGTTGATTTTATCTGTATTTTCCAAAAGAATTTTTAGAAGTTTTGAAAAATTACAATAACCATTTTTATATTTCCCATGATACTGTGAAATATTGACTGTCGTGAGAACTACTTCTGACTGCCCTTCTTTTTCCATCTGTTTCACACGCTCAATTGCCGTCTCGACTTCTATTGAAACGCTGTGCCCACGAGCCATGTGAATTGCACAATAAGAACAGTTATTGTTGCAGCCATCTTGAATTTTCAGGCTTGCACGCGAATGCGCAATTAAAGAAGTTGCGGAAAGTTTAAATGAATTTTCAGGATAGGTTGGTTTTTCTTGCGGCGTTTTACCGATTTCTGAATCGATTAACTCTGCGAGCTTTACAGGGTTATAAAGTTTTTTTTCAAGTAAATTATCAAAATATTTTTTGATTAATTGTGGGACTTCTGCTATACGGCTTTTTATCTGCCCACCTATCACGCAGATTCTTTCGTCAATCTGCTTTATTTTTTCCGGTGATAATTGCGCGTAACAGCCAGTGACAAGGACAGCAGCATTAGGACATTTAGTCAACAGCAATCTAATTATTCGGCGCGCTTTCTGTTCCGCTTTCTGCGTTACTGTGCATGTATTTACAACACAAAGAACTACATCTTCATTTTCAGCAGAAGAAGATGTGATATTTGACATATCGACAAGAAAATCGCAGCTTAAAAAAAATCTTGACATTCCTTCACTTTCAATCTGGTTCAGGCGACATCCAAGAGTTTCAATTCTGATTGTGTTATAGTTTGGCAATTAACGTTATCTTCCGGTAATTTTACTGCAATTTTGCGTTGACTCGCTCATAACCGCGAGAAGCATCTGACGAAGAGGAATTCAGTCTGAGAGCTTCTTCATACGCTTCAAGTGCTTTGCGATAATTTTTTGCCATTTCACGAGCGTAGCCAAGTCGAACCCACCAAGTATCGAGCAGAGGTTCTTTTTTTACAGCCGATGAAAGCGCTATATCTGCATGCTGGTAACGAGCCTGGCGAATAAAAATCTCTCCCATATAATAATATGCAACGCCAACTCGAGAACCGCTTTCAGAAGCACCTGCGACATATCTTTGAAACTGTTCCATCGCACCTGTGTTTTTTCCAAGATAGTATTTAGCTTCACCGAGCGCTTCAATCAGACGTAAATCATAAGGACTGACTGCAAGCCCCTCAGATGCACGTTCTTCGGCTTCGGCATACTGTTTGTTTTTGATCAACGCCCAGCACATGACAACATACGACTCAATGCGGTTTGGATTTAACTTCAGTTCCTCTTCACAAACTTGAATAGATTCTCGATATTTTCCGTTGTGATAAAGGACAAGCGCATCTTGTTTTGCATTAGATACCTGTGCAACCAATTGTGAAGAAAATAGCAAACATAAAGAGATAATTAGTATAGATTTATTTTTCATTTTCATTTTTTACCATTGTGCATTTGCCGGAAAATACGCAGCCCGGTTCAAGCACTACTTTTCCTGTCGTAATATCGCCGTCCACAGCACCTGATGAAGTGATGAAGATCAATTTGTTTCCAATTACATTTCCTTTTACTTTTCCGCGAATCAGGACACGCTCTGCCTCAATATCGGCATTTACGACTGCATTTGAATCAATCACAATATCACTTGTTGAAGAGATTTTGCCATTTACTTTGCCGCGAATCATAAATGTCTTTTTAATTTTGATTTCACCTGTAAAAGAGATGTCATCTTCAACAATTGTATCAAAAGCTGAGTCGTCTAAATCAAAAAAATCAGTATCTTTTACGTCAAACATATTATTTTTGCCATTTACCTTTTATATCAAAATATTTTTTATCAGGGTCGAATGCAGGATGTTTTCCATCTTTTTCCGACAGGAGAGGATTTACATCAGGGGCGATTTCAGTCCAATTTACATTGATTAGAGGATCGTTCCACATGAGACCGCCTTCTCCGCTCGGGTCATAAAAATCAGTGCATTTATATGTGAAAATTGCTTCATCCGACAAAACATAAAAACCGTGAGCGAAACCTTCAGGAATGTAAAACATGTTCTGTTTTTCACTGTCGAGAATTACACCGTAATATTTTCCAAAAGTGTCTGAACCGTTGCGGATGTCGACAGCGACATCGTAAACTTTTCCCTGAAGATCGCGGACGAGTTTTCCCTGCGGATGATTTGTCTGAAAATGAAGACCGCGAAGAACTCCTTTGCTTGATTTTGACTGATTGTCCTGCACAAATTTCATCTTGAGTCCAGCTTCAAAAAAATCTCGCTCGCTGTAAGTTTCTGCAAAATATCCTCGTGAATCACCAAACAGTTTCGGCTGTATTTCATAAAGTCCATCAAACTTTACGCCTTCTTTTTCACACTGTCTAAATTCAAAACTCATATAAATTCCTTCATTTTTACAATTTACAATTTACAGTTTACGTACATGCATTTCTTTGGATCCGCCGCATTTACTTACACAATAGCATCTCCGTTTTGCAGTGAACGACATCAACTGTTTGCAATATATTCCAAGTATCTGCCGTAATCGGTTTTATAGCCTTTTGCCATATCGAGAAGCTGCTGTTTTGTAATCCAGCCGTTTCTGAACGAAATTTCTTCTATGCAAGAAATATACATCCCCTGTCGTTTTTGGATTGTAGCGATAAAATTGCTCGCTTCCAAAAGCCCGTCATAAGTTCCCGTATCGAGCCATGCCATTCCTCGTCCCAAAAGCTCTACGGAAAGTTCTCCGCGGTTCAAATATTCATTGTTGATTGAAGTTATTTCGATTTCTCCACGGGCACTTGGCTTTACATTTGCAGCAATATTCACAACTTCGTTGCTGTAAAAATAAAGTCCCGGAACAGCATAATTTGATTTCGGATTTGCGGGTTTTTCTTCAATTCCTAAAACTTTTCCTGATTTATCAAATTCGACAACTCCGTATGATGTAGGATCTTTTACAAGATAACCGAATATCACGCTGCCGTCTCCGCTTTCAACTTTTTTGCGAGCACGTTTTAAAGTTTGAGTAAAGCTCTGCCCATAAAAAATATTGTCTCCGAGCACAAGAGCAACGCTGTCGTTTCCGATAAATTTTTTACCGATTATGAATGCATCTGCAAGACCGCGCGGTTTGTCCTGAATTGCGTATTCAAATTTCATCCCAAACCAAGAGCCGTCTCCGAATAATTCCTTAAAGCAAGAGATATCGCGCGGAGTTGAAATAATCAAGACTTCACGAATTTCTGCGAGCATGAGACAAGACAATGGATAATAAATCATAGGTTTATCATACAACGGTAAAATCTGTTTTGATACAGCTTTTGTTATCGGATACAAACGAGTTCCGCTTCCGCCGGCTAAAATAATTCCTTTCATTGCGTTCGCCCCTTTTTTTCGCTTACTGTCGAGTTTTATTTACAAATTTGAACACGCTACCTTCCAAATTCAGTGTAATTCTTGCTGATCCAGTTTTTGTAGTCACCTGACAAAATGTGATTTATCCAGTCGCTGTTTTTCAAATACCACTTTACAGTTTCCTTCAACCCTTCTTCAAAAGTCATCTTTCTTTCCCAGCCGAGTTTTGTCTTGATTTTTGTACAGTCTATAGCATATCGTTTATCGTGGCCGGGTCTGTCTTTTACGTAAGTGATTGTCTTTTCTACATCTGAAACTGGCTTTCCTATTTGTGCAGCTGTCAGCTCTATCACTTTATGCAAAAGTTTTATATTTTGCCATTCGTTTTCACCGCCGATGTTATATTTTTCGCCGGCTATGCCATTTTTCACAATCAGCCAGACTGCACGGTTGTGGTCTTCCACATAAATCCAATCACGTATATTGTCGCCTTTTCCGTAAACAGGGAGATTTTTTCCGTCACGGATATTTGAAATCATCAGCGGAAGGAGTTTTTCGGGGAATTGGTATGGTCCGTAGTTGTTTGTACAGTTAGACAACGTCACAGGTAGCCCGTATGTGTGAAAATATGCCATTGCGATATGGTCGGAGCTTGCCTTTGAAGAAGAATATGGACTGCGCGGGTCATAAGGTGTGTCTTCTCTAAAATATCCTGTCTCGCCAAGAGAACCATAAACTTCATCAGTTGAAATATGATGAAAAAGAACATCGTCGCGGATTGTGCCGTCATCTTTTTTCCAGTAATTGCGTGCGACATCAAGAAGCGTAAAAGTTCCCATAACATTTGTTTTCATAAACGCTTCAGGACCTAAGATAGAGCGGTCAACGTGGCTTTCAGCAGCAAAGTGAATTACAGTATCGATGTCATACTGCTTAAAAATCCGCTCAATATTTTTGCGGTCACATATATCAACTTTTTCAAAAAAATACCGCTTGTTGACTTTTTCAGCACCGCTTCCAAATTTTGCATCAACATCAGAAAGGCTTTCGAGGTTTCCTGCATAAGTCAAGCAATCTACGTTTACAACTTTTCCGCCAAAGTCCGCATCGTTAAAAAGATTTTTCTCTGCCGAAGAAAGTCCAAACAAATAACGAATAAAATTAGAGCCGATAAATCCGGCTCCTCCTGTCACCAAAATGTTATGTAATTTTCTATTCATGATAGGCATTGTATCATAATATGCAATAAATAACTACTGCCCGATACCTGTATCGCTATTCATTATAAACAAGCTTAGATAAAGCCGCAAAAAGACTGTCATAGCGCAAAGACTGTCATAGATAAGGTTCTCTATTTTCTAATTTCTTAAACTCATCAGGCAATTCTATCTCAAAAACGTTCACTTTTCCTTCAAACGGAACTGAAAGTTTTACAGACGCAAGCAGCATATGCTTTATCTTAAAGTGTTTTTTGAGAAGTTTGTTTATTTTAAAATTACCGTGTTGATCATCACCTGCGACAGGGCAGCCTTGTTTTGCCAAATGGATGCGAATTTGATGCATGCGTCCCGTCTCAAGCTTAAGCTTGACCAAAGACATTTTTATTGTCTGCATGTGTTCAAAATCATATTCTTCGTTTTCGTTTTTTGAGTTCTCATTTTTAGAAGAAAATGAAACTTCCCATTCCTTTTCTACGTTGTAATTTGTGATAGCGGATTTTGCTTCGCCGTGTTGAACGACATCTTCTTTGATGACTCCACTTTTCTTTTTAAGAGAGCCTGCGCAAACAGCGATGTATTCCTTTTGAGCCAGCTTTGAACTTATCAGTTTTGTCCATTTACATGCCGCTTTCGGAGTTTTTGCTACAATCATCAATCCGCATGTGTCTTTATCAAGCCTATGAACAAGAAAAACTTTTTGACCGGTCTGCATGGAAAAATCAGAGTCTAGCGAATGAGAGACTCCGCTTCCTCCCTGTACGGCAAGACCGGACTGTTTATTTATAATGTATATTTCATCATTCTCATATATAATTGGCACCATATTCATCCGATTATATTAATAGAGGTGTTCAAAAATGACAAGAATATCAAAATTAAAAATCACATTACTTTTAATCATCTTATTTTCGAGTTTCGCATCTATATTTGCAGAAAAGATTGTAGATAATGATTTTAAATTTTCACTCGACATTCCGGAAGGATTCAACGTAACTGACAACACTGATGATGGACTTTCATATTTTTTTGAGCACCCTGATATTCCTGTCACGTTTGTGATGAAAATTACAACTGACAATTCTTATCAAGATTCTAAAATGGCGCTCGAACAAAGCTTTTCAAAATTAAAAGCCCAAAATAACATAGACAACTTTTTATGGAATGATACTGAATGTGCAATCGGAACTTTTTCAGTCAACCTCGATAAAATTTACAGCGGCTGGGGTGTTTCTGCCCCTACACAAATTGCAGGAAGTTATCTAGTCTTACTTTGCTATTCTCCATCAGATAAAGGAAAAACATGTGAACATTTTATGATGTCAATTTTGAATTCTCTTTGCATCGATGAAAAAAAATACAACACACCCGGCATAATCGTTTCTTATGCATTTCCTAATCTTTCTCAAAAAGAAATTTTGCTGAACATAGGAGGTAAAAAAATCAAAACATCGATAAATGAATCAGATGAAGAGGCTTCTAAATTTGTAATTGACATTGAATATTCGGTTTTAACATTTTATGCAAATCACAAACTTATCAAAGATGCTTGGATTCGCTACTACAAAACGATTTACCGCGACAATTATGGCAGGCTTCAAAACGTAAATAAAGATATCTACAATACACTTTACAAAGAATGCAAAAACAAAAATCATTCAAATCCAGACATTGAATACGCGCAAATGCTTTTGTCTTGGGTACAGAATTTTGAATACAGGCGGGCGGAATCGAAAAGAGAATCTGACTTCACAAGTCTTCCGGCTGTACTGACAGGAACCGGCAACGATTGTGACAGCCGAAGCATGCTCGTATGCTCTCTTCTCAATTCAATTGGAGTTGAAACTCTGTTTTTATTTTCACCTGAATATTCTCACGCAATGCCGGCAGCAAAAATAAACGCACCTGGACAAAGTTACATTACCGAAGACGGAACAAAATATTTGTTTGGAGAAACTACGGCAAAAGTCACTTGGGGAATGATTGCCAAAAATCACGCCGACAGAACTAAATGGATTCCCGTAGCTTTTTCTGACTAAGCGCGCAAAAGTAAATCAAAGATATCTTTCTCAGTACCTGCATTGTTCAGAGAGTCACGAAAATCGTTTTGCTTAAGTTTTGAACTGAAATGTGAAATCGTCTTTAAATAATATGAATGCTGATTATATGCAGCTGCTATCATGAACAGAAGACTTACAGGCTGGTCATCGATTGCTGCAAAGTCCGATATGGGCTTCTTACAAACCCCAACAGCCATCACAAGATCGGTGACAGAAGAGAGCCTTACGTGTGGGATTGCAATTCCTCTTCCGATTGCTGTGGACATAAGCTCTTCGCGCTTTAAGATTTCGTCTGTTAGTTCTTGAGCGTTTTTAATTTGAGGAGCTGTCGCCAATACATCGGCAAGCTCTACGAGAGCATCGTGTTTTGATGACTGATTGATAAAAACAACGCGGTTTGGAGAGAGGATATTTCTTACCTGAATCTGCATATCAGATTGTTTTGCAGAATCCGATGAAAGCCTTACATTTACCCAGTTTTCGATTTCCGACTTTTTAAAACGCCATACAGTTCCGATTTTGCCTGCCGGAATCTCACCTTTTTGAGCCCAATCATATACCGTTCTGTCAGAAACACGAAGATATTTTGCGACTTCTTCTATGGTAAGGATATTATCTTCCATCTTTTTACCTCTCTAAACACTTGATAATCACTGTTATCAGCTTGAAATTCTTAGAATATTTTGCATACTTTACGGTATTTTGTCAAGATTCAACATATTATTATATTTATGCGGCACACAGCGATTTCTTCTTGAATTGAATTTTACATATTTTTAATATATATTAAACGATATGAAAAACAAAAAAGGCATTCCATTCTTTTTACTTTTCGCTGTGCTTATAACAATCGTCTACATTGCTTTAGCAGCAAAACCTCTCACAGAAGAATTTCAATTTACTCCAATCTGGAAAATAAATATTTCGGCTCCAATCACACAGACAGTTGAAAAAGACAAAAAAAAGCTTGCATTTCATCTCGGGCAGTCAGTCGGTTACTTCTCAGAAGATGGAGAAATAACATTGCTAAAATCATTTCCGGCAAAAGCAGATATCTCCGATTACTATTTTGCAATATACAATTCAGGGGCCAAAAACACTGAATTTTTTAACAACAACGGCGAGATTGCCGGGTATATTAAAGCAGAAGGGTTTCCATATTTTGCAGAGCAGATTATATATGTGTTTCTCCCCGGCGGATGCAGTTTTTCAAAATGTACACAGACAGGCGATATTCAGTGGACGTATGAAGGGACTATTCCAATCACGGCTTTTGCTGCAAACGATAATCATACAGCAGCAGGCTTTGCCGACGGCACAATAAAAGTGCTAAACAACGCAGACGGTCAGACAGAAGTAAACTTTGCTCCGGGAGGAAGCGACTATCCTGTAATTCTCGGTCTCGATATTTCACCTGATGGAAAATACGTCGCATCGATTTCCGGTCACAAAAAGCAGCGTTTTGTTCTTTCACGCCGCGAAGGAAATCAACAGAAAATAATATATCATAAATTTTTTGAAAACGATTTGCCGTACAGGACTATTGTGAGATTTTGCAAAGACTCTAGGCGCATTTTATACAACTTTCCGCAAGGGCTCGACATCTATGATATTGAAGATAAAAAATCAAAATTTATAGGCATAAAAGATAAAATCATTTCGGTAAAAGAGACTGACGATATGATTTTTCTTTTGAGTAAAGAAAAGAAAAAATACACAGTTTCTCTGGTCGACTCTACAAATACTCTTGAGGGTTCGTTTTCTTTTACAGCAGAATCTGCATTTATCAATACATACGACAACAATCTTTACGTCGGAAGAGACAATTCAATTTCTCGCATAAAAGTTTCAAAAGAATAATATAAAAAAAAGTAGTCATGGAGAAAATTAAAATGAAAAATCTGAAAAATTTTGTATTTACAGCGCTGCTTTTTTTATTTGCACAATCAGTTTATTCTTTTGACTGGCCGCAAAGTGAAATCACAGCAAATTCATTTAAATCATATTTTGGACAAAACAGAGACAGCATATTGAGCACTTCGTTGATTTTTACAGAGCCAACAGAGATAAAAGCTGCCGAAAAAGGATTTATTCTCGCCATTCTCACAGAAGACAAAGATGAGATGGACTTTTTCCCATCAACTTTGGGAACGGCTGTAATTATTTCACACGAAGACAACATGCTTTCTGTCTATGGGAATATCGACCAGGAGACTTTAACTCTCAACTATAGAAATAGTAAAACTGTAGATGCTGGAGAAATAATCGGGCAAGTCGGCATTTCAGGATATCAAGTTGAAAAAGGAAACTTAGAATTTCAAATCATCGACACAAATAATAAATCGGCTATCAATCCGAAGATTCTGATGCCGCGTACAGAATCCGAATTACCTCTAAGATTTGCAGGTATAATGATTGAAAGTAAAGACAAAGATATTTACGACGCAAATATTTACAAAACATATAAGTCCGGTTTGTATAGAGTCTATTTTAAAAGAAATGAAATTGCAGTTCCGTATAAGACAGCTGTTTCAATAAACGGCGTACTTGTAGATCAGATTTCTTACGATACTATCACGCAAAGAGACAACAAGCTGTGCGTAAACGGAAAGAAAAAATATACAAGTGCTGATGTGTTTCCTGATGGGCAACTTCAACTGCTCGGAGAAGCGATGTTTACGCCGGGACGTGTAAATCTTGGTCTTTCTATAACAGACTTTTTTGGAAATGTACAACAGCTAAATTACAATATAATAATAAAATAAATTATATTTTTTTTGAGTAATATGCTGATTTATGTTAAAATATTCATATATTTTTTACATTCATTGGGAGGTTTTGTAAATTTTGGAACATAACATGATTCTTTCCGCCTCAGGCTGGCGAAAAATATTTGCAGTCTCTGGGAATGAACAGGACAAAAATCCACAGATAAGTGAAGAAAATAAAGCGATTTCTGTTATCGCTGCAAACGTTTTTTTTGATTATATAAAAGAAGTCAGCGGCCAGGAAGCTCCTGTAATTGCACTTGGAATCGACTCACGTCCTACCGGTCCTGCAATTGCAGACGCGATGATTCACGCTCTTGTAAAAAAAGGCGCAATCATTCAATATTCAGCAGTCACTGCTGCACCGGAAATCATGGCTTATGCAAAAAAACTGGACGGTTTTATTTACGTTTCGGCAAGCCATAACCCTATCGGGCATAATGGAATAAAATTCGGGACAAACGATGGCGGAGTTTTGTGCGGAAGCGAAAATGCAAAACTTGTAAAAGATTTTATTTCACGCCTCAGCGATGACAAAGCTGTTGAAGAGGCTGTGAAAGTCGCTTATTCATGCTATGCATCTGAGCTCAAAAAAGTTTACGATGTTTCTGAAAGTTCAAAACACAATTCACTTTATGCTTACAAAAACTTTATAAATGAAACAATAACAGGAACTGACAACAAAGAATACCAAGATGATTTTTTTGGAATGTTTAACACGCTGACTGCTGAAAACCCAATCGGCGTTGTCGCAGATTTTAATGGAAGTTCACGTTCACGCAGCATTGACCGCGAATATTTTAGGGAACACAGAATAAACTTTTATTCTATGAACGATGCGCAGATCGTGCACGAGATTATCCCTGAAGCGGAAAACCTTGTAGAACTCGCGAAAGAGATGGAAAGACTTCATTCTGATGGACACAAAGAAGTTGTGCTTGGCTACATGCCTGACTGCGACGGAGACCGCGGAAATATCGTCTTTTGGGACGAAAAGAACAAAAAAGCTGTGATTCTAAAAGCGCAGGAAGTTTTCAGCCTTTCGGTTCTTGCGGAACTCACATATTCAATCTGGCAGCACGGCACAGAAGACGGTTTTAAACCAGCAGTTGCGGTGAACTGCCCGACTTCGATGAGAATCGAGGAAATTGCAGAAAAACTCGGTGCAAAAGTTTTCCGTGCAGAAGTCGGTGAAGCAAATGTAGTAAATCTTGCCCGCGAAAAACGTTCGGAAGGTTATACGATTCGAATCTTGGGAGAAGGTTCAAACGGCGGAACGATAACTTATCCATCATCAGTCAGAGACCCATTGAACACTGTTTTTGCAATATTAAAACTCTTGATAATGAGGGAAAACGGACTGTTTGAAATGTGGTGCAAAAAAACAGGAATCAAATATAATCCGAACTTCACGCTGACAGACGTCTTAGAGTCACTGCCGAAATACACGACGACAGGAGTTTCAGAACCTCGTGCACTTCTTCATGTAAAGAACACAGATCATGCGGAACTTAAAAAGAGCTTTCAAAACGTTTTTGAAAAAGAATATAAAGCAAAATCTTCCGAATTAAAAAAGAAATACGGTATATGCAGCTGGGAAGCTGTCATCACAAACGGAACAAAAGAAACGCACAACGTAAAAGACTTTTCGCTTTCAGGCAAAGGCGGTCTTAAAATTTTATTTAAAGACAAAAACGAAAAGCCAACTGCATTTATCTGGATGAGAGGAAGCGGCACCGAACCTGTTTTTAGAATCATGTGCGATGTTTGCGGCAACAGACCGGAAATGGAAAAAGATTTATTAAATTGGGAAACTAAAATGTTAGGCAAAGCAGATAAGGCCTGATATAAGGAGAATACAAGTATGGATAAAAATGAAATCTTAAAGAGGGCAAAAGAATACATTGCCGCAGAAAAAGACGAAAGGTTCAGCAAAGAAGTTGAAGAACTCATCGCAAAAGAAGATTATAAGGAACTAGAAGACCGTTTCTATCGGACACTTGAATTCGGGACGGGCGGACTGAGAGGGATTATGGGTGGCGGCACAAACCGTATGAACACTCTTGAAATAAATCTCGCTACACAGGGATTGGCAAATTACGTTATCAAAACATTCCCTGACAAAGCTAAAAATGGAACTTTGAGCGCCGTTGTCGCATATGACAGCCGATTGAATTCAGATGTATTTGCCGAAGCCACAGCGTTGATTTTTGCTGCAAACGGTATCAAAGCGTATCTTTTTTCAGGACTCCGCCCTACACCGGAACTCTCATTTGCAATTAAACAGCTAAAAGCACAGACAGGAGTCGTAGTCACAGCGTCGCACAACCCGAGGATTTATAACGGTTACAAGGCATATTGGGACAACGGAGCTCAGGTTATAGAGCCGCATGATATTGGAATTATCGAAGAAGTAAACAAAGTCACAGAAGTAAAAACGATGACTCGCGTTGAAGCGATTTCGACAGGAAAACTCGTTTTAATAGACAAAGAGATTGATACAAAATTCTGGGATATGTGTAAATCGCAGCTTTTCCGTCCTGATTTAATAAAAGAAAAAGCAAAAGACGTCCGCATAGTTTACACACCGCTTCACGGAACAGGAGGAATGCACGTAAACAAAGTTTTAGGTGACCTCGGCTTAAATATCATAAACGTAAAAGAGCAGTTTGAACCTGATGGAAACTTCCCTACTGTAGAAAAACCGAATCCTGAAGAAAAACCAGCGCTTAAACTCGCTGTTGAACTGGCAAAAAAAGAAAAGGCTGACGGCTTAATGGCTACAGACCCTGATGCTGACCGCTTCGGAACTGCTTTCCCTGACAAAGACGGGAACTGGATTTTGCTTTCAGGAAATCAAATGGGTGCCTTGCTGATGGAGTATGTATTCCTCTCTCGAAAAGAATTAAACAAAATGCCTCAAAATCCCGCATGTATCCGCTCTATCGTAACATCTCCGTTTGGTGACTACATCTGCAAAAAATACGGTGTAAAAATGATGGAATGTCTTACCGGATTTAAATGGATTGCAGCGATTGAAGACGACTTTGAAAAGAAAAATTCACACAACTACGTGTTCGGTTTTGAAGAAAGCTACGGTTACAAGATTGAAAAAGAAGTTATGGATAAAGATGGAGTTTCGGCAGCCGCAATGTGTGCGGAGATGATTCTTTACTGGCGTTCGCAAGGTAAGAGCCTTCTCGAGCACCTCGATGAAATGTACAAAGAATTCGGTTACTTTGAAGACCGCTCAATTTCACAATACTTCCCCGGAATGCAAGGCGTTGAGACGATGAATGGAATGATGGCTTCATTGCGAAAAGATCCGCCAAAAGTTCTCGGCGGTGAAAAAGTTCTCAAAGTTCGCGATGTAATGAACGACCCTGAACTTCCAAAATCAAACGTGCTACAGTTCTACCTGGAAAGCGGTACAATCGTAAGTGCGCGTCCATCAGGAACAGAGCCGAAGATTAAGTTCTACATCAACTCCATGGTTCCTGCCGGAGACGGTTCGGACAAATGGTTTGCAGACGCTAAGGCAAAAGCTGCAAAACTTTGTGACGGAATCGCAGCTGATATTAAAAAATTTATAGATGCAGCATCAAAATAAAAAGATTACGGACATGAAACGAATACGCCGTCTTTACGAAGACGGCGTATCTTTCACTGCATTCGACACTGAAACAACAGGAATCACTCCTTCCTCATGCAG